>UQYV01000005.1 GCA_900545245.1 uncultured Bacteroidales bacterium | reverse complement strand
AAACTCATACTTGTCGGAAAATGGATCTTCTTCACGAATGACATATCCGAAACGATCCATCGTGGATTTTATTTCATCAGCGATCGGAAGCATATTTACATTCCTGAATGCGCCTATCAATCTTCCGGCGCGTGATGAACGTCCTTTGTCAAGGAGATATGGAAGTACTTCCGATGAATCCCTTATTGCGGCAAGTGCTGTTCTTGCAGTAATGCTGCTGCGTTGGAAGAAAATCGGCGACGACATCACCAAGGCTTCGGGGAGGCTGTAAACATTCAGACCATATCGGCTTTCCTTGACAACATTAGTAGCGCAATCCGCTTTCAAAAAAAAGATGCTACAGCCGAAAGGAAGACTCAGACTTGTGTTGTTGCATTTCGGCGAGCGTATCGTCAATTGGGGAAGGACTGTCCAATTGCCGGTCTGAACGTCCAATGACGCTTCGGCCGGCAGACACCACTCTTCTCCAAGCTTCTCCCGTACATACTCGGAAATGAACCTCCAGTATGAAATATACCAGGCCGTAGTATCGCCGGAAACGGCTGCCGGATCTGACTGAATATACCATCCCCCGACGACTTTCATCAGAAAGCCGTTTTGGGCAAGACGTTCATGGTGGGTCCTGCTGATTTCCGAAGACCGGATTACAGGACTGTTCTTCGACTCTTGTAACTGTCTTAAGACGTCAAGAGACTGTGCAAGTTTTTCTGAAGGTATTGCCATATTCCTGCGGTGTTACACGTTGATTCTTGTTGCAAAGGTACACTTTAATTTTTGCTGCGCAAACACAATGTGATTTTTGCTGCAAACACTATTTCGCCTCTCTGTTTATTCTGTCCGTCACCCTCATCTGTTGTATGCCGGATTGACTTCTTGACTTGGTTTTGTGAAATAATCACTATATTGCGGAGCTAAAATTACCGAAACGGCTGTGAAAATGACGGACAATGCTCTGTTGACACATAAATTTGAACGTTTGTTCATCTCGTATTTTCCCGGGGTGAAGACCTTCATTGCCGCCATATTGAAATCGGAAACTGAAGCGGAAGACTTGGCCCAGGAGCTGTTTGTACGGCTTTGGGGAAGACGCGATATATGGGAAAATGACGAGGTTTCGCACGGGGGATACATTTACGCGATGGCGCGTAATGCTGCAATAGACCACATCCGCAAGAAAAGCCGTGCCGTGGCTGTCCCTTCCGAGATTCCTCTGGAACGCCTTGAAGGACTGCCATTTGAGGACAATCTTCTCGACCCGCTTTATATCGAAGAAATGCAGCTTCTGCTCGAACTTGCCGTCGAACGCCTTCCGAAAAAACGGCAGGAAATCTTCCGTATGAGCCGCTACGACTCCTTGAGCAACAGCCAAATCGCCGAAAAACTCGGACTCTCCGTCCGCACCGTCGAACACCAGATTCATCTCGCCCTGAAAGAGCTCCGCAAAATCATCTACCTTCTGCTCCTGCTGCATATAGGTATTCATTAACATCACTCTTTTTCGCGAAGCGCCCAAACTATTCCCTTGAACAATTTGAATCAGATTTTTGAGGATAGATTTATTTTCGAAGAGGGAGCATACCGGGCGTATGTGACCGATGAGAAAATAAATATAGACCAAAAAGATATTCAAATTATTTTTAAGTAGTTGGGGGCCAATGATGCGTCTTATATATGTACGCTGAAAGCCCCGAAACTATGGACAAGAAAACCTACGCCGGGAAAATCATTTCCCTTTTCGTCAAAAACGACTACCCCGAGAAGACCCAAATGCGCTTCTGGAGCTATCTTGTGGGCGAAAATCATCGTGAAGAAAAAGACGGGGCATTGGAAGAACTCTACCTCGAATCCCTCCGGCATCCGGGCGAATGTGACATCGACAAAGAACTCTGCACTTGGCGCACCCGTAGCGGCGTGGAGCAAAAACCGAAAATCCGCAGACTCCGCTTCTTTTTCCCTGTGGCCTCCGCAATCCTGCTTCTTGTCTCCGCCTCACTTGCAATCTCCCTACATCTTAAAGAGCGACCTGAAATCGACCTTGTGCAGCAGCATATACCCCACGCTCAGATGGGTTCAATCACCCTCCCCGACGGCACACAGGTGCAAATCAACGCCGGGAGCACCCTTCTCTATCCGGAGCAATTCGGCAAACACGGCAGGAGCGTATTTCTCATCGGACAGGCCGGCTTCAAAGTCAGTCCCGACAAAAAACGCCCGTTCGTTGTCAAGACCGACGGATTCCAGGTCACAGCCCTCGGAACAGAGTTTGACGTCGCCGCCTATCCTGAAAACGCCGAAATCAGCACCGTCCTTCTCGAAGGCAGCGTGAGAGTCGATTTTGACAACCTCGAAAAAAGTGTCATCCTCCGACCGAACGAACAACTCATATATAATCGCGAAAACCGGCGGGCAAATTTAAAAATGCCTGATATGAAGGACATTACCGCTTGGAGAAGAGGCGAACTGGTCTTCCGTCAGATGACTATCGCCGAAATACTCACCACTCTCGAAAGACGCTTCGACGTCAGCTTCAGCTACCGCCTGCGCGACCTCGGCACCGACCGCTACAGCTTCCGTTTCAAAGAAGACGCGACCTTGCCTGAAGTTATGGAAGTCGTGACCGACGTTTGCGGAAACCTCCGATTCAAAATCGACGGGGATATATGCAAATTATCTAAAAAATAAAAACTGAAAACCACGGGACTATGATAAAAAAAGGACCCGAAATGACAGCCGGCGACACTCACTCCGCCCCTTCCATTCCGAGTCTGAAATAACAAAAGACCACCTGACAATCAGAAAAAATGTTCTGAGAAATTGGGCGCCGTGACAATTTGGAAATCAGAACGACGTTCCAATCTTAGGAAACCTTCAAAAAATAACCTGCATCATCTTTTCTCATTCTTTTCGGTCTATATTTATTTTCTCATCAGTCGTGTACCTCCAGTACACTCCTTCTTCCAAAAGAAATCTATACTCGAAAATAATTGACAAATCTGAAACAGTTTATTTTTTTCATGTTTCTAAAACACTCTTAATAAATAACCAATTATCAAGTAGTCTATGCTGCAAAATTACAAAATTAAAGCGAAAAGACGAATACCGTCAACGGTAATCGCTGCACTCGCTTGTATTCTGTGCCTGTTCCTTTCGACAAACTCGGCACAAGCACAGGACGATGTCAAAATTAGCCTACAAAAACAGGGAATCTCGGTGATTGACGCGCTCAAGGAAGTCGAGCGTCAGTCCGGGCTTTCCATCGGCTACAACGACTCTGCACTTGAGGGGGCCGCACCCGTGGACCTCAGCCTCAAGGATGCCCCTCTTCGCGAAGCCCTCACCCGAATCCTCGCCGGGACAGAGTGCAGCTTCGAAATCAAAGACCGCTACATCAAAATCGTGCCTAAACCCGTGACGCCGGAGCCTAAGCCCCTCACAATCACAGGGCGCGTCACAGACGCTAACGACGAAGCCCTCGTTGGGGCAGGCGTTGCGGTCGAAGGCAAAAAAACGGGAACAGTCACCGACATTGACGGACGCTACAGCATTGAAGCCTTCGCCACCGACAGACTCGTTTTCAGCTACCTCGGATTCCAGAGCGTAACTATCGGCGTTGCGGGAAAAACCACCCATAACGTTCAAATGAGCGAAGACGTCGATGTCCTCGACGAAGTCGTTGTCACTGCACTCGGACTTCGCCGCGAACAGAAAGCCCTGAGCTACAATGTCCAGCAGGTCAAATCCGAACAGCTTCTCACCGTCAAAGACGCCAACTTCATCAACAGCCTCGACGGTAAAGTCGCCGGAGTCACCATCAACAGCAGTTCTGCCGGCATCGGTGGAGCCAGCAAAGTCGTGATGCGAGGCACCAAGTCCATCGAACAGAGCAGCAATGCCCTCTACGTCATCGACGGTATCCCGATGTACAACTTCGGAGGCGGCGGGGACACCGAATTCGGCTCGCGTGGAAAGACCGAAAGCATCGCCGACCTCAACCCTGACGACATAGAAAGCGTATCCGTGCTCACAGGAGCAGCCGCTGCCGCCCTCTATGGAAGCAATGCGGCAAATGGAGCCATCGTCATCACCACCCGTCGCGGAGATGTGGGCAAACTCAAAGTCGCCCTCTCCACCAACACCGAATTTGTCCGTCCTTTCGTCCTTCCTCAGTTCCAAAACCGCTACGGCACAGGAAGCAGGGGAAAGGCCGACGGCTCCACCATCCTCAGCTGGGGGCCGCTCCTGAACGAAGCCTCCCGCAAAGGATACGAGCCTAAAGACTTCTTCGAGACAGGAATGGTCTACACCAACTCCCTCACCCTCTCCACCGGAACGGAACGCAACCAGACCTTCTTCTCTGCCGCATCCGTAAAATCCGACGGAATGGTCCCTAACAACAGTTACAGCCGTCTCAACTTCACCGTACGCAACACCACATCCTTCCTTTCCGGGAAGATGAAACTCGACGTAGGTGCAAGCTACATCATCCAGGACGACCGTAATATGACAAACCAGGGAGTATATTCCAACCCGATTGCCCCTGTCTATCTCTTCCCTCGTGGAGACGATTTCGGACTCGTCAAAGTCTTCGAGCGCTGGGACCCGGCAAGAAAAATCAAGACAATGTACTGGCCGCAGGGCGAAGGTGACCTGAGAATGCAGAATCCATACTGGATTTCCTACCGGAATCTGCGCACCAACAAACGCCAGCGCTATATGCTTTCGGCAGCTCTGAACTACGACGTCACCCCTTGGCTCAACCTCTCGGGAAGGGTGAGAGTGGACAACTCCGGCTCGAAATATGAGCAGAAACTCTACGCCAGCTCCAACCCGACCATCACCGAGGGCAGCACCCAGGGCTACTACGCCGTTGCAGACCCGCAGGAAAAGCAGACCTATGCCGACATCCTCGCCAACTTCAACAAGAAATGGGCGGACTTCTCCCTCGTCGCAACCCTCGGAGCCAGCATCTCCGACAACCGCTACGACGAACTGAGCTACCGTGGTCCAATCCGCGAGAACGGCATACCTAATGTCTTCAATGTCTATGACATAGACAGCACCAAGAAGAAGGCACGCCAAGAAGGATGGGCAGAACAGACCCAGTCCATCTTCGCCTCCGTCGAGGCAGGCTGGAAGAATATGCTCTACCTCACCCTCACAGGCCGAAACGACTGGGCTTCGCAGCTTGCGAACTCCTCCACCAAGTCTTTCTTCTATCCGTCGGTGGGACTCTCAGCCATTGTCTCCGAAATGCTTCCGATGCCGAAAGCCATTGACTATCTGAAACTTCGTGCATCCTTCAGTTCGGTCGGTACTCCATATCCGCGTCACCTCACCTCTCCGACCTACGAATATGACGAGACCACCCAGACTTGGAAGCCGAAAACCCACTACCCGATCGGAGACCTCAAACCCGAGCGCACCAACTCCTGGGAACTCGGTTTGGACTTCGGACTCTTCAAGGATTTGACCTTTGCCTTCAGCTGGTATAGGGCAAACACTATGAACCAGACCTTCGACCCGAAAATCTCCGTATCGTCGGGATATTCGACAATCTACCTCCAGACAGGACACGTCCGCAACAGCGGAGTCGAACTCTCCCTGCGCTACAACCACCGCTGGGCCAACGGCTTCGGCTGGGAATCGGGCTTCACCCTGTCTTCTAACCGTAACAAAATAATAGAGCTCGTCAAGGACTACCGCCACCCTGAAACCGGCGAAATCATCAACAAAGACCGTCTCGACGTCGGCGGACTCGGCAAGGCGCGCTTTATCCTCAAGCCTGGCGGGACCCTCGGAGACCTCTACACCCAGTCAGGGCTCAAGAGAGACGAAAACGGAATGGTCGAAATCGACCCTAACGGCAACCTCGTCACAGTGGACAACCTCCCGGACATCAAGCTCGGAAGCGTCTTCCCTAAGGCAAATCTCGCGTGGAGGAACTCCTTCGAGTGGCACGGAGTGCAGCTCAGCGCACTCATCACTGCACGCATCGGCGGAATCGTCTATTCGGCAACCCAGGCTGCAATGGACCAGTATGGAGTTTCCGAGACCTCCGCACGCGCAAGAGACAATGGCGGAGTGCTCGTCAACGGCCGCACTATGGTCAATCCTCAGACCTGGTACACGGCCATCGGCACCCAGAGCGGACTTCCGCAGTACTATACATTCAGCGCGACCAATGTCCGTCTCCAAGAGGCGAGCATCGGCTACACAGTGCCGCGCAAATGGCTGGGCAATGTCTGCTCAATCCACATCGCACTCGTGGGACGCAACCTCCTGATGATTTACAACAAGGCTCCGTTCGACCCGGAAAGCGTCGCATCCACCGGCAACTACTACCAGGGTATCGACTACTTTATGATGCCGAGCACACGCAGCATCGGTCTGAACGCGAAGATTAACTTTTAAAACCGGCTATGAATATGAAAGCACATAAAACAATAACGGCGCTCATCCTCACAGCTCTCGTTTCCGTCTGCTGCACGGCTGAATTTGACAAAATCAACCGCAAAGGCTACCAGGTGGACAGCGAAGAACTCCAGCGGGAGGGCTACATCATAGGCTCCACCCTCAAGGGCTTGCAGGGGCTTGTCGTGCCGACTGCCGAGCACCTCTACCAGTTCGTGGAGGCACTTGCCGCCGGTCCTTACGCCGGCTACTTCGGAGCGACAGTCGCCTGGACAGACAAATTCGAGACCTACAATCCGCCTGTCGACTGGCAGAACAAGACCTACTCCGATGTCTTCACGCGGACCTATCCCTACTACCGCGACATCCTCTCCTCCACCGATGACCCGGTGGCACAGGCTCTCGCGAAACTCCTCCGTGTCTGCATAATGCACAGGATGACAGATATGTACGGTCCCATTCCATACTCCAAAGTCATCAGCGGCAACAGCAGCGAAAGCCTCGCCGTCGCCTACGACTCCCAGGAAGAGGTCTATCGTCAGATGCTCCGCGAACTTGATGAAGTCCTCGCCGTTCTCTCCGACAATCTCGGACTGAGCGCCGACGCCTTCCGCAAATTCGACGACGTCTATTTCGGCGACCTCACAAAATGGTATCGTTTCACCAACTCCCTCAAACTCAGGATGGCGGTGCGTATGTCCTATGCCGACCCCGAGACCGCGAAAAAAGTCGCTGAAGAAGCAGTCGCTGCGGGAGTCATCACCACCAACGCCGACAACGCCTTCCTCACCGTCGCCGAAAACCGTTCCGCAATGGTCTTCAACGATTGGAGTGACCACCGTGTCGGGGCAGACATCATCAGTTATATGAACGGATATGCCGACCCTCGCCGCGAAAAAATGTTCACCAAGGGCGTGTGGAACAATAAAGAGGATTTCTATGGCATACGCATCGGAATCGACGTCGCCAACAAAGACCTCTTCGTCACCACCTACTCATCTCCGGTTCTCAACGAATCGAGTCCGTTCCTGTGGATGAACGCCGCCGAAGTGGCATTCCTCCGTGCAGAGGGCGCATTGAGAGGCTGGAATATGGGCGCAGAGGCAAAGGAACTCTACAATTCCGCCATTGCCCTATCCTTCGAGCAGTACGGCGTCTCTGACAAGGCCGCTGACTACATCGCCAACACCGAACTCAAGCCTGCGGCATACACCGACCCGCGCTCGGCCTTCAACGACACCGGCGGACCGCGCAGCCAGATTACCATCGCCTGGGAAGATGAGGGCGGTCTCGAAAGAAACCTCGAACGCATCATTACCCAGAAATGGATTGCAATCTTCCCGCTTTGCGTGGAGGCTTGGAGCGAATTCCGCCGTACAGGCTACCCTAAACTCATTCCGGTAGTCGAAAATAAGAGCGGAGGAACCATAGACTCCAACATAATGCCGAGACGTCTGTGGTATCCGCCAATCGAGTACTCCGAGAACTCTGCCAACCTTAGCTCCGCCGTCACCAACCTTCTCGGCGGTCCGGACAACGGAGGCACCCGGCTCTGGTGGGACAAAAAGCCATAGGTTTCCCCTCGACACAAGAGTAAAAGATTCACAAAACTAAAAACTGAGAATATGATAGTCAATAGAATAAAATTCTCCTTCCTCACGGCTCTTCTCCCGCTTGCCGCCGCCCTTCTTTTGGGAGCCTGCTCCAAGTGGAATGAACCGGAGGCGCTGCAATTGAAGCTGAGCGGAGCGAAAGACCGCGACCCGCAGTTGTGGAGCCGCTATATGGATGTGCTGCTAAACTACAAAAGCAGCAGCCACTACCTCACCTACGCCGAGTTCGACAACGGAGCGGAGTCTCCGGTGAATGAGGGCAGTTTCCTGCGCTCGCTTCCGGACTCTTTGGACATCGTGGCGCTTTCCCGCCCGGACGCCATTTCCGCTTTCGACCGCGAGGACATCCCTCTCCTGAAGGAAAAGAGCACGAAGGTCGTCCTCAAATTGGACTATGCGGCAATGGCAACAGAGAGCCTCGCCGACAAAACCGCTCTCCAATCCCGTCTCGACCGCCTCACATCCCAAGCCCGTGAACTCTCCCTCGACGGCTTTGTCTTCACAGGTGCGCCACTCTACGACGGCACTCCTGAACAGATCGCTGCCCGAAAGGAGGCCGCAGCCCTTATAGTTTCCAAATTGAGGGCGGCAGCGGGAAGCACGGGGCTTCTCATCTTCGAAGGCGTGCCGGAGTTTCTCACTGCGGAAGACCGCGCCAAACTCGACCTTCTCATTGCGCCGAGTTCTTCGTTCGACAACGTCGTGAGTCTCAAGCTTATGATGAACGCCCTTCTCTCTGCCGAAGGAGTCAGCAAGGAAAAGGTCCTGCTCTCGGCAGCCATCGGAGGAGAAATCTACGACTCGAACAACTCCAAGAAACCTCAGGTGCCGTTGATTCTCGACTATGTAGCTTCTCTCGGACCTCTTGGAGGCATAGCTCTCAAAAACATCGGGGAAGACTACAGCAACCCTCTGACGAACTATGCGACCACTCGTGGGATCATCAGCTCGATGAATCCGTCAAGATAGTAATTTTAAAATGCTAAAGTTATGAAAACTAACAATATAATCCGTTCTCTCCTTTTCGCCCTCCCGTTTGCGGTGCTGCTTTCAGCCTGCAGCGAAGAGTTCATCGCGCTGGAGACCGGAAAGCTGCCGGATGAGACATCATTTGCCGCAGTCAAGAGCTCGATGCGCAGCGGTCATTCGTTCTCCGGAGTCACCATAATCGACATTTTCGCCCAGGAAGAAGGCGAGGAGCCTCAGACCACAGTCATCGACGAACTTGTGCTCACTCTCAACAAACCGGCCTCGAAGGATTTGACGGCCGAAATCGTCATCGGCAGCGAGTTTTCGGCTGAATATCGCGCTGAGGTGGAACGAAGGAATCAGCAGGCTTATGCATATTGGAGAAAACTCTTGGGAAACTTTCCAAAAACAGAGTATAAAAGTGATTTCTTCCCGACTGCTAATTTGCAAATGAGTGCTGAAACTATTACAATCAAGGCAGGTAAGACGGATTCCGATAAAATCGTCATAAAGCTCAGTAACAAAGAACTTGACCCTGAAACCATTTATTCTCTGCCTCTGACGATAGTGCTGAGCGACGACAACGGCACAGTTATAAAATCGGAGTATATAATCAGTGTTGACAAATTGTCTGTAACAGCAGACAGTTGGCAAATTGAAACAAAAGAGAAGATAGAGATGAATCCGGAGCTTTTCACTGTTCTCTATCTTAATGTGGAGGAATACCAACCTCAAGCCGCAAATGTCTTGGCTTATATGAGAACACATATGGATGAAGGATATATACAGAAACATTATACACTTGCCGGAAATATCGTGAATCTCCGTCCATCCACAGTGGGATATGTACCAGAGTCTCAGAGAGTCATCTTTTCTCTAAGTCCCGACCTTAACTATGTTCTTGAAAACTCGGCCCGTTACATCCGTCCTCTCCAGGCTGCCGGAAGGAAAGTCTGCATCTGCATCCAGGGTGGAGGAAAGGGAATAGGTTTCTGCAATATGAGTGATGCCCAGATTGAGGATTTCACTGCCCAAGTAAAAAATGTCGTCGAAAGCTATGGAATTGATGGCGTCAATCTCAGGGACGAGGGCAGTGGTTACGGCAAGGAAGGTTTCCCTGCGATGAACACCACATCCTACCCCAAGTTGATTAAGTCCCTTCGCGAAGCCCTTCCTGACAAACTGCTCACCCTTGTGGACAAAGAGGAGCCGACGGAGTATTTCCACGATGCCACCCTATGCGGAGGAGTCGAAGTGGGCAAATACATCGACTATGCCTGGCACGGATATGCAGAAGAAAATCAATTTCTTCAGATTATAGAGCCGTGGGAGAAAGAAAACCCATATAGTTCATTCAAGAGAAAACCCATTGCCGGCCTCTCTCAGGACAGATATGGCAGCATTGTGGTTCCTCGGACTTCAGCAGGCAGCGGGATGTCGTTTGACGATGAGCTGCAGCAGTCCTTAAATGTCTTCTTTTGGAAAAGAGATGGCAGAATGAAGAATAAGATGTATGTGGTATATGCAGATATTACAGGGCGACTTGCTGGTGATTATGAAGGCTTTCCTTATAATCGTCCATTTAGATATATTGGCTTAATCGCGGACGAAGCTCTCTACTATGAACTACGGCCAAACGGAAGATGGAGAGTTAAGCGGTATAAATATGATTACACAGTGCTTCCGATGACCAGACACGCAGAAAACAATTACAACGCATATTGCAAAGATTGGTAATTTTTGAAACTATGAAAGCAAAACACATATTTTCACTTTTTGCGGCAGTCGCTTCGCTCTTTATGCTCGACGCCTGCCGGAAGGACTACACAAAGGATTCTCCTTTTGAAAATGTAGTCTATATCGATGCCGCTCAGGTTAAGGAACTGAGCCAGTTCACTTTCAACAATGTGACAGAGACAGGCAGCCGTTCGCTTTCCGCTGTGATGGCATACCCTAATGCCGGAGACGTGGAAGTGAAGATCGAGGTGGCGCCTTCGCTCGTTTCTACCTACAGCGCGCGGCTTGGCGGCGGCTTTGCTGCGCTCGATCCGAAGCACTACAGTCTTTCCGAGACTTCTCTGCACATCCCTGCGGGACAGTCGCAGTCCAAAAGCACCAAGGTCAATTTTATGGACCTGAAGGAGCTCGAACTTGACAAGGGCTACCTGCTCCCTGTGACCATCACTGCGGTTTCCGGCGGAGTGGGGATTTTGGAAGGTTCCCGCACTGTCTGCTATGTGGTGCGCCGTTCAAGCGCCATCACCTCGGCCGTGAGCCTGAAGAACAACTATTTCGAGGTCCGTGGTTTCGACGGTCCGGACGAGAAGGCCGGCACTCCGGGAAGCCCGACTGCGGGAGTGGTCAACGACCTCAAGCAACTGACCTACGAGGCGATAGTGCGTGTGAACGATTTCGGAGACGACAAGAAGGACATATCGACGATTATGGGTATCGAGCAGTACTGTCTCTTCCGTTTCGGTGATGCAAATTTCCCTCAGCAGCAGCTCCAGTTCGCAGTCCACGAAATCAAGTTCCCGGCAGCGGACAAGAGCAAGCTTCTCCAGGCAGGCGAATGGTACCATCTCGCCATCACCCACGACACCGAGACCCGCACGGCAGCCATCTATGTTGACGGCCAGCTCTATTCTTCCATCGACAACTACGGCAAGGCGGAGGACATCAACCTCGGCAAGCAGGTCTATGGCAAGGATTTTATGTTCAAGATTGGCCATTCCTACGGCGAACCGGACGATATGTCCCGTATGCTCGACGGCGAAATCTGCGAGGTGCGCATCTGGCGCACAGTCCGCACCCAGGAGGAAATCTACCGCAATATGTACGACGTAGATCCGACCACCCCAGGCCTCTGCGCCTACTGGAAGTTCAACGAGGGCGCCGGAGCCACAGTCAAAGACTGGACCGGCAACGGCAACGACGCCACCGCCCACTACCCCGACAAGGTAGTCTGGCCAAGCGGCATCGAAGTCCCGATCAAAAACAAAGACTGATCTTAGAAAAGAAGAGGATGGACAGGATGATGTTTATACTGTCTGATTAGAATTTCAAAGCGAGGAATCTTTTGTGCTGAAACAAATCACAAAGATTCCTCGCTTAGTTAATAGATGAATCCTAACATCCAAAGAGGAATTCTTCTTCCGGATGGTGACTCTATATCATCGGCAAGGACATAAGATTCTTTAACACCGGCTATTTGAGAGAATCCTTTGTCTGGTCCACCGACTTCAAATGTATATTTGCCATCTACTTTAAAATCCCCTTTTTCTTTGCCATATTCCACTTTATGTCCAAAGGAAAGATTGCTCAAGGCAAATGTTTCACGAACCGTACCGATTTCGGGACTGTTACTGCATAGGGCATACAGCATATTAGTGTTCTCCAGATACAATTTATCGGGGCGAGCAAGCTTGGCATAGTCTTTTGAACCGGAAAACAAGAGGTTCAGCATTTTTGCTCTACCAAGGTAGTGAAGATAGAGAACCACTGTTTCCCGTGTCGATCCAATCGCACGTGAAAGTTTGCTGGCATCAAGTTCAAAAGGAACCTGATCTGAAATAATATTCATCAATTTCTTGAGCTTTATCACACCGGAAATATCCACAAGTCGAAGTTCTGGCAATTCAACTTCAAGGGTATATGAAACAGCTTGCTCTATCCTTATGTAATAAGATCTTGAACCCTCAAGATAAAAAGGATAGTACCCGTGTTTCAGATAATCCTTAAAATATTCCAGTGGGTGGCAACTTGAAATGACAGAATCGACCAATTCAAACGGAGAGGTCAGAATTGAGTCAAGACTGGCTTTGGGGAAGTCCAGACCGTGATAAAATCTTAAATATTCACGAAACGAAAGCCCCTGAATGTCATATCTCACACACCTCCTGGACAAGTCGGCTTCAGAATTCAATATCTTGAGAAGTGAAGAACCACTAATGACAACCTTCAAACGAGGATATAAGTCATATATCTCCTTCAGTTCCGTGCCCCATGGACCAGCATATTTATGAATCTCATCCAAAAACAGCCGCTCTCCTCCAATAGCGACAAAGCGTTCTACAAGTTCGCTAATGCTATGGCTACTGAAATACAGGGAATCCATAGAACAATACAAAACCTTTCTTGAATGCTGAGGATAATTAAGCCTGATAAACTGTCTGATTAGGGTTGACTTTCCAACACCTTTTGGTCCTTGAATTGAAATTAGACGAGCATCCCAATCTATATCATTGATGCATTCCCTAATAATTTCCGTCGATGTTTCGGCATAATAGCGGTCATGTTTCAAAAAAAGAGAGTCCATAATTCATTGTTTTTGCAAATATACACAAAATGTCGGTTAGAAACGACATTTTCTGTAAAAAATGATGTCTCTAACCGACACTATACATATAATCTTGACAATCAGACGCTTATCTTGGTAAAAGAAGGAGTGTACTGGATGTACACGACTGATGAGAAAGACGATGCAGATTATTTTTTGAAGGTCGCCTAGTTACCCGAAGCTATAATCAGGCCAAGACCTGCGATGAAGAGGACGAACATAAGGGCAAGAAGCCAGTTCACACTCTTTTTCGCACCCTTGAACTCCTTCCAAATGAACACGCCCCAAATGGCGGCAATAAGTGGAGCACCCTGACCGAGGGCATAGCTGACCGCAGCTCCGGCTGTGCCTGCCGACACATAATTGAGACCGGTACCGAGACACCAGATTGCACCACCGAGCATGCCGACGAGATGGGTCTTCGCATCACCTTTGAAATAGTCCGCGAATCTCACACCGGGCTTTGAGGAGTCATTAAGCGTGAACACACAATTGAAGAGGAAGTTGCTGACGAGGACTCCTAAGGCGAAAATCACCGTTCCGGTATATGGAGTAAGCATTCCCTCAGCCGGGTTGTGTATGTTGTTGATATCGATTCCGTTATAGACCAAAGCCGAGAAGAAGGACATTATCACGCCGGCAAGAACCGCATAAATCAGTCCCATACGGTTTTCCCGTGGGTCTCTTTCAGATTTGTCGACCTTGCCCGAAGCGACTCCGTTGCAGACGATTGCAACAACAACGAGAGCGACACCGACAAGCAGGAGCGGAATGTTTGTCGAAGGTTTCGGATGGAAAATAAGGTTGTTGACAACTCCTATAACCAAAGCGAGTCCCACTCCAAGAGGGAAAGCTACCGACATTCCGGCCTTGGAAGTCGATGCCGAAAGAAGGATGTTGGAGACATTGAAAACAACCGCACCGAGAAGAACCCACGCGATGCTGTTGATGTCGGCCTGAGCGAGGTCATCGATGAAATGACGTCCTTCCGAACCGAACGAGCCGAGCGTGAATGCAAGAATCAGGGAAAACAGAACCATTCCTATCACGTAATCCCAATAGAAGAGCTCATATCTCCAGCTCTTCGCGGCCATTTTCTGTGTGTTTCCCCACGAGCCCCAACAGAGCATCGTGATGAAACAAAGGATGACCGCCAAAAATTGACTGTTTGCAATAAACATAGTATCAGATTTGATGTGTTAATAATATATCGGTCTTGAACAAAATGTGCCGACATCCGGCACAATCGTTTGCGCAAAATTATCAACAATTCTCGTTAAAAACAACCCGCAAAAGGGATTAAATTCAACTTCTCATCAAAATTATTTTGCGCAAGTCCACTATTACTTGCGCAAAAACAAGAAAGATTTGTATTATATTTGCAGCGTTGGCTCATTTCGACAAGACACCCAAGCAGTGCAAAACCGACCTTGACCGTTGGTGCTATATGTTCAAGAACATGGGGCAAATGCCCGAAGTGCCTGATTGGGTGAAGGACAGGATGATGTTGAGACTGTTCAAAGCCGCGAAAGTCGCCAACTTCAACAAAGAGCAGAAACAATTATATACAAGGATTATGTTGGAAGATTTCAGAACCAAAGGTATGATTAAAGCCGCCCGACGGGAAGGGCGAGAAGAAGCCGTACTCCAGACCGCACAAAAATTCCTTCAAGCTGGTGTTCCTGCCGACATTGTCGCCAAATGCACAAATCTCGATTTGGAAAAACTGAAGAAGTTGAGTGTCATCCAATAATATCGTCAATTTGCCTTTGTCGTAAGCTCAACCAAACGATCGAGAATGGATTGACGGGCAGATGGATCTACAGACAAAATCCGATGCAGACCACTTTCAGACGCAGTGAATGTTGACATTCCGCAATCATCAATGGAAACTGTACCCAAAGAACCTGTGCTGAACTCTTGAGGTTTTTCCACGGCATAGAGAACCGCGGTCAGGTCCCAGGTCGGACGGTTGTACGGCATAGGAAGATAGTCCTTGTAAGCCTCAACGACCGGATTCAGCGTATCATAGCCGAGATTGGACTCAATTGAGGATGCCGGATAGCAAATTTCCCAACCAAGTTCGAATGGGGACACAGCGATGGGAACAGGACATTCGGCAAAAAATTTCCGTGCGGACGGAATGTCTCTCACAACATTGTATTCAGGAAATCTGTCCTGCCCCTCTTCCCGAAAATTACCCGCCATCACGGACACAAGTTTCACTTTTCTCGATAGAAGTTCGTGCCCGGTCAGCGGGGATATGTCATCCGCAGGAGAGTCGAGCAGAGCCGCAAGATTTGTCGAGAATCCGGTGGAGATGATTGTAACAGAACGGTCAGGCTGTCCCGCAAGCAACTGCCGGTAGAGTTTCACTGCGGAAGGCAGCGCCGAATAATCCTTCACACTACGAGAAAAATCACACTTCGACACCACTGCCTCCACGAAATTCTGCCCTGCGGCATTGCGTCCGTCCGCACTTGAGTCCGCCGGTCTTTCCGCGACCGCAATCGGAACGGAGCCATATCCATAATAGCTGTCCACCATATCTATATATTCCGCCGAAGCAGGATCATTCTTGTTAATCATAACTCCGAGAAGCTGAATCTCCCCCTCATCGGCATAGCGGTGGAGCATCGCGAGCGCAAGCGCGTCATCGATATCATTTCCCATATCCGTATCGAAGATAACAGGCTGCGGTTTTGAAACCTGCGTACAAGATGCCAACATCAATAGGAATACAGAAATCAAAAAAAATTCCCACTCCTTTGTAATACAAATCTTTTTCATCACATAAAGAGATTATTATTCATCCGCTTCCAATTGCTGTACATATTGGAAGCGGACGCAAGTTAAAAAATCAAAGAACTATTTTAGGACACAGCGGACGGATAGAGCACACATACTGCCTCTCCAATCAGTAACACTATAATTTTGATCACCATTCATCCACACGGCACGCATATCCCAGGTCTGCCCCACATTAGTACAGCTCCACAAGGCAACATCCCACCAGTCTATCTGAAGGCAACTATCCCTGTCTATAAGACCTGCCTGAGGGATGAAGATTGCACCTTTCATATGTCCTAGCCCAGACTCGGCCTTCATAACTTCCCTATCAAGTCCTGCATAGACACCGGCAACAGACATACCGTTAGTCATCCAATAGTCAAACCAGAACATTTTTTCGCTCTTTTCGTGCCCGATAAGAGTGCAGAGTTCATCAATTGTCGGGACTCTCCACCCTTCAGGACAAGGATCATTTTCTTCCGTCCAAGTCTCGGAATGAGCATCCTTCGCCCCACCGACGTATCCAGGTATCGGTCTTTCAGGTTCGCCATGGTCGTTCGCAGAATATGTAGGAAATCCAACCTTGGAATTCCACTGATAGAGTTTTCCGCGCACCTGACAGTTCTTTCCGAATGTATCTGGTTCATCAACATTCGCGTTTGCCCATACAAGACTGCCTATTTTTGTCCCGACATGTTGGACAAGGACCATCCTTTTAAGTTGTCCGGAGATGACATTTACCTCCGCAGTGCGGTATTGGTAGTCCGTGGATTCAGCTACCTTTATCACAAACTTTCCCACTCCCGAACCAGAACCATTCTCTAGAGTACACCAGGCAGCCTCCCCACCAACGCTTGCCATCCAATCTCCGGCAGTCGAGACGGAAATCTCATAAGAGCCCCCCTCAACATCCGAATACACATTGTATGAATCAAGATCCAGTTCCGTCACCTCTGGCTTAGGACGCCCAGTCTGAACGATCGTGATGACTTTAGCCACGCCGTCGCCGGTAATCGTCGCCGTCGCCTTGCGGACAGCGTCATAGTCGAGAAACTTGCTTATTGTGAAATTGAGAGTACCATCTCCTTTAAGAACCTTCGGCATAAGGAAAATCCAATCAGAGCCATCCTCGTATGTAATCTCTGTCCTTGTAGGAACATTTGACGTTACTTTCACGTCAAAGATACCGCCATCCGATGTAACAGAAAGTTCCTCGATATCCGTCAAGATTGAAGGTATTTCCGTCTTGTTGCAGGCGGTAATCAACGCTGCTATGGCAGTCAATAAAAACCAAATTTTCTTCATATTATTATCTCTTATTTTAACGTTATTCTGTAAACTTTACATGGAAACAAAGACAGTCTTCCATCTGCCGGAGGCACGACATCAGAAGTTTTAATCCATTTTCCTGCGGCATCATAATGACCTATTCCTATTGACGCAGCCGCGAAATCGAAAGAAAGGACATCAGCCTTAGTTGATCCAACAGTGATGTATCCGGAGCCTTCTATCGCGAAAGCTACTCCACGTGAGGTGGTTTCCCATCCGATTTTTCCGAAGGACGTGACAAATGACTCCGAAGCAGTATTCTTCCCATCAGAAGACCCAAGGTTAAATCCTTTCATTTTCTCCGGAGATGCTACGGCAAAGTCATACCACGCCGCACGAAATATTCCGTAGGCATCTATAAGCCTTTGCGTCTGCGGTTTAGGAGTAAAGTCCGGATTATAGACCCCGCGCAGCGTCCAATCCACAAGGTATCGATGAGGAGTGGTGATAACCTCAAAAACCTCGTATCCGCAGCCCATCGTCAGAGCCTTAAGCGTCAGAAGGTCATTGTTCATGAACTCTCCGCCGTTTTCCGCGATGTGCGAAAAGTTGCCCGGAATGCCCTGAATCTGCGACAGCCAGTCAGCGAGAGTCCCGACATCATTCACATACGGGTCGAATCCCACATAGTCAATGCCTTCTCGTTCAACGATTCTCCTGCTCCAAGAAATCCAGTCGTCGTAAGTGACGGTCTGGTTCACACGGGTGTAGCAGTTGTAAGAGGAAGACTTGACAGCCTTGCCGAGTTCGTTCAAATGGTACATAAGGCTCGGCCAAAGGTCGGTCGCAGAATAACCGTGCGCTGCATTGTGTCTTGTCGCCAACATATCAGGCTCGTTCTCAATCTGAATGCCGATTACCGTGTGAGGACACCCATTACTACGGTCGTGCTCATCGATGAATTCCATCATCTTCGACATGGCCTTAACCTCCCGTGCAACAAGTTTCGTATTTCCCGGCTTGAGATAGAACTGTTTTCCGAGCCATCCCTGATATGCCGCGGACGGATTCAATTCTGGATATGTCACCGTGTCGGCTATGACATAGGCTGGGATATACCCCTCGACCGAATAGCCACACATATAACTTCCGAACCATAGAATTTCCAACTTCATCCCATATTTCTCGCAATAGTCAATGTAGGCATTGACAATCTTGTCGGAATATTCGTCAAATCCGGTCTCGACATCACTCCAAGCCACAGGAACCTGTACGCAGGTGATGTTCAGACCAGCAGCAAGCGAAAAATAGTCGTCAAGATTATCGACATCGCGCCCGTCAAGCTGAAGAAAATAGTCAGTGCGGAGTTGGGCCCCGAGCATAAGGAATGGTTTTCCGTCAACGGTCAGGCGAAACTCCCGCGAGACCACAACCGGAGGTGTATTCCCGCCGGGGTTTGCTGTCCCCGAACAGGATAACAAAATGGCAAACGATGCCGTAAGAAGTGCAATCTTTCTCATTTTCAGTCTATTCTGCACCTTGTCCGGCCTGAAGCGGCCACCCTGGATTTTGGTAAAGTGTCGAATTGTCTGCAGAACCTCCGCCAGTTATCAGAAAATGTTGCACCGCGATAGGGTCGAGATAGTGAGCCATCCTCCATCTGTAGCCCTCATAGGCACGGTTGTTCGAGAGGATGTGGTACGGAGCGCAGTACTTGCTAAAATCTTTCGGCGAAATGTTCTCGCCTTCCTTGAGGTTGTTGCCATTGGCAACAAGGAAGTCCGGATTGGAGCTGAGGCTTTCCCACACATTGACGCCAAGCACATGATAAGGTGTGTCGATCATCTGATCCATAGACCTCCAGCGTCGGACATCGGCTGCGCGGAAGCCCTCTGCCATCAGTTCGCAGCGCCTTTCGCGGCGGATGTTGAAGAGGGTGGCATCCACAAGTTTCCCAGCGGAATATGCGCCCCAGTCCGTCTCCTTCTCTTTTTCCATGTCCGTATTGTCTATCGTAGTCTGCCAGTTGCCGACTTTCGAGCGGTCACGGATTGCAGTCCAGTACCTCTCGGCATCGGCATCAAGTGCACCCGTCGCTTCGTAGCAGGCCTCAATGTAGTTCAGATATGCTTCCGCAGACCTGAATACAATGGAACCGACATAACTCTTGTCCCGGACAGATTGGGAACCATCGAAGTTAAGGCCCTTACGAAGAGCATATCCGGTGGTGTAGCGCATCGACGCCGTGGAGTTGACAATGTTCGGCCAAGGCTCCATCTGATAGGACTCCGGACCTGGCTCACTGTGAAGATTCGTGTCGCCCGGCCTCTTTATAAATATCTGCGCACGAGAGTCACGATCTTCAGTAACTTTAAGAAGGTCCGCATCTCCCGCGTAGCCGCTCCCAGCCGCATAAATCGGAAGACCATTCGCCATGACAAAGGCATCGACCATACTCTTTGTTATGCCATAACCCTGATTGGCGGCCGACGCGAACTCAATGACGGAGTTGGTCACACCCTCCGCGACGCTATATGCCTTCCAGAGCAGTACTTCGCCATATTTTGACATATCCGTGTCACCGAACATGTCGAAATATGGATTCGCGACCGCCTCAGCCGATGACTGGAAATGTCCAGTGCTTGAGGTGAGCGGATGCCGGTCGGCCACAATCTTTGCCTCGGTCATTGCAATCTTGAGGAAAGCAGCGATTTCGGAATCTATGTTGCCGGAAGGGTATTGGTAGTCCGGATGACTTGCCTGACCGGGCCAGCCGTCGCCTCCAGGCACGAATGCCGTGCCCTTGAAATACTTCAGCCAGGTTCCCTCATATAGGGCCACACGTGACTTCATCAGGTGGGCGCAGTCCTTGGACAGCCTATTGCTACCGCCGCGAGGAGCTACATCGGCCATATACTCAATGGACTTGTCAAGGTCGGAAAGGATGAACCTAGCGACTTCATTCCTCGGTTGGCGGATGCTCTCTGCCGTAAGAGCCTGAAGATCATCTTCGAGAAGACGAGTGACTATCGGAAAGTCCCCGAGAGACTGAAGTTTGAGATAATATTGCCATGCCCGGAAAAAATAGACTTCCCCGATGTAGTGGCGTATATTCGCCGCCGTTCCTGTTATCTTCCCTGCCTCAAAATTTTCAAGGACATTGTCAAAAAAGTAGTTGCAGCGGTAGATTCCCGTAAATTCATAACTGCCGCCGGTCTGCCCGACTTTCCAATAACCAGGGGCAAAGGCATCGCTCGGGTTGGCATACGCCATATTATCCGTATCGCTGTCGTTCTTCCATGTTCCCCAGCTTGTCTGACCATGGACCGGAAACATATTGTAGAGGTCCGTGGCGTATGCCGCAAGATTATCCTCCGTGGTAAGGTACTGAGTTGGAGAGAGATTTGACTCCGGCTGCAGGTCAAGGAAAGCATTGCATGAGACAGTCACAAGGGAAATGGCCGCCAAAACGCCGGAATATCTTATTATTCTTTTCATATTCGTTATTATTTAGAAAGTGACGCTTAAGCCGAAAGAGTATGTCCGAGAAAGAGGATAGACATTTCCTGTCTCGTTCTCACCGATGGTCTCTGGATCAAAGAGATTAGTCATCTTAGTGAACGTCAAGAGGTTCTCTCCCGAGAAATAAAGTCTCAGGTTCTGTATGCCTATTTTCTTTGTCAGAGTCTGCGGGAATGTGTATCCTATCTGAAGATTCTTCAGTCTCAGGTAGGAAGCGTCCTGGACATACATGCTCTGCCACTGGACATTCTTCTCTGAATCGAGGTAAGGTCTTGGGTAATAGCCGTCCGTATTGAGTCCGAGAGGGCTTTCCGGATCATCACGGAAATAGTCGAGATGCTGGCGGAGAACCATGGTACCCCATTTACTCCATCCGCAACTGCCGAAGAAATACTTTCCTTTCTGGAAATAGTCTCGCTTGCCTACGCCCTGAAGGAACATACGCAGGTCGATACCTTTCCATGCAAGGTTTATATCGAATGCGTAATTGTAGCGCGGCGTGGTGTTGCCGATTATCTTAAGGTCGCCGTGATCATCAAGCGTATATGAGCCGGTGTCAATCTTGCCGTCCTCGTTCAAGTCTCTGTACATTACATCGCCGGCACGCCAGTTGGAACCAAGCGCGGTCTGCCCTCCGTTCGGAAGGGTCATAAGATGTTCGAGCATCTGGTCTTCGCTGCGCGCGATGCCGACGGACTCATACCCCCAGAACTCTCCTAGAGTCATTCCCTCATAGTAGGTAGAAAGAGTTTGCGAAGGATTGGAATATCTCGTAATTCTCGTGACTGCGTCGGAAAGGACAAAGCGCACTCCATAGTCAAGTTGGTCGAAGGCTCTGTCGTTCCAAGAAATCTCAAACTCGAACCCTGTAGTCCGGAGATCGGTATTGTTTGTATAAGGTACTGCGGTTCCGAGTATTACAGGAAGTTCGTCTGCCGGGCCTATCATATCCTCAGTTCTTCTTACATAGCCCTCTATCGACGAATTGAGGCGGCCGTCGAAGGCCGTGACATCAAGGCCGACATTCCACGACTTCACTTTTTCCCACGTGAGGGAAGAACTTATGAGTGAGGCCGGCCAGGCGATGTTGGTTTTCTTGCCGTCAATGAGCCAACTTCCCTGGGAATTTGCAAAGTTCATAAGCGCGAATGTCGGGTAGAACGAACTTGTGTTTTGGTTTCCAAGGGAGCCATACGACGCCCTAAACTTCAGGGTGTTGACCCAGCGCTGTGCGGGCTCGAAGAACGGCTCCTTGGCAATATTCCATCCTGCCGAAACTGATGGGAATAGTCCCCAGCGTTTGTCAGCAGCGAAGCGTGACGATCCGTCGTAACGTAGATTTCCCTCCAGAAGATAGCGCTCCCTATAGTTGTAGTTCAGACGTCCGAAGAAACCCAGAGTCCTCCAAGCGGAAGAACCGCCTCCAACAATCGGACTGACCTTTTCACCGTTGAAGAGTCCGGACGTCGTGTCAAGCGAAGAAATGTCCGGAACGATGAGCCCTTCACGCTTGGCATATGTAGAATTTACGGAATATGACTCCATCTGCACACCGGTCATGAGTTTGAAATAATTCCCAGCTATATTGTTCTCATAGTCGGTGTAGGCATTGATATTGACATACTGGTTTCTGCCGTCATCATTTGCAACCCCTGTGTGATAGTCCCATGAAGAGCCCTTTGTGACACCATCGATGCAGGTCTGCCATACTTCCTTGTCCACTATCTTGTTGAAATAGGAACGGTACCTATAGTTCACGTCACCTACTATCCGCCATCCCTTCACTGGAGTCAGAACAAAGTTGAACTGATTTGCCGAAGTAGTGTTGGATATGGTTCTCTGACCTCCACGGCTGAAGCGGAGAGCAAGGTCATTGAAAAGGTTTCCGTTGGGGTCATAAAGAGGAGCGACCGGCCAGAGATACTGGCCGAAATACCAAAGGGTTTCGTCCGAAAGAACGGTAGGTTCATGATAGTCCTCGCGTATGAAGCGGCTGCTGAAGCCTATCGTCAAGAAATCGAATGGTCTAGCTTCAATCTTTCCGAAGACATTTCCCCTTGACAAGCCGTCAAGATCAGCGCCCTCAAAAGTGAAGAGTCCGTCTTCCTTGAGGTAGTTACCCGATACGAAATAATTGATTTTGCTATTGCCTCCGGAGAAGCTGAAATTATGCTCCTGTGCGAAGGAAACTTTTTTGTAGAACACGTCATAGTAGTCGATGTTATCGTTACCTTCGGTATAGGCCGTGCCCCACTGATTGCCGACGGGAATAGTGTTGTAGGAGATGACTCCATCCTGATAATCTTTGATTCGCTGAAGACGCGCGGCTCCGATGTCGTCCGCGTTGCCGTCATTGTTGGAGGCATCGTTGAAATATAGCGCCCATGAATACGAGTCCGCGGAATGCGGCAGCTTAAGAGGAGTATTGAATCGAAAATTGTTGTTATAGTTCACCTGCATCTTGCCTTCCTTGCCCTTTTTCGTTGTCACGAGGATGACTCCGAACGGAGCGCGGGAGCCGTAGATTGATGAAGCCGCAGCATCCTTGAGAACAGATATGTTCTCAATATCCTGAGAATTGATGGAGAATAAATCGCCTTCCATCCCATCGATGAGCACGAGCACACTTCCGGAAGAACCCTGACCGATAGTGCCCTGACCTCGCAAGGTGATGTTCGGATTCTTGTTGTAGAGCTGTCCGCTCACCTGTTTGATGTTGAGTCCCGGCACCTGTCCCTGAAGTGCAAGCACGGCATTTCGCACCGGCACATCCTCAAGTTGTTTGGAATCGACCGTGGCAACGGAACCGGTAAGGTTGATTTTCTTCTGAGTAGCGAAACCGACCACAACGGACTCGTCGAGAATCTTGAGGTCATCCGCGAGAGTAACGTTGATGACGGCCCTATTCATGATATTCACGGTCTGCGAGACATAGCCTATCGAACTAAAAGCGAGCTGTCCAGTAGCCGGAGCATTGACGGAATATTTCCCATCCATGTCAGTCACGGTACCTGTCAGAGTAGAGTTGGAAAGAACAGCCACAGATACGCCAGGTATCGGCTCGCCATTTATGTCAGTCACTGTTCCGGTGACTGCATTTTGAGCAAACAGACTGTGACAAAAAAGCATCATGGCCGCCGTGATAACGGCAATCTTGTATGGATTTCTCATAACAGTGGTTATTTAAATATTGTCCCTATATTATGTTTTACAGTACTTTGTCTTGTTCCAGATGACTTGAAACCAAGTTCAGTCAACTGCCCGCCTTTCAAGGCGATGGCATTGTCGTTCCTATTAGTGAGACTGCCGCCGCCAACATTCAGCACGGCATCTGCCGTAGAGAACGCGATGAGCCTGTCTCCCCTATCAAGGACAAAGGCAAGAGCTCCAGAAGAGGTCTCGAACTTCAGCTCTGCCCCTGTCGTGCTTATGGTCTGAGAGAGAGTCGTCTGAGGGGTATCAGTCCTGACATTGAACACGGCAAAGTCATCAGTGGCGGTCAGCGCGATATCCTCTCCCGCAGCGACAAGAGCCGAAAGCAGTGTTTGCACCAAAGGCACATGAGGCTTCGGAGTGAAGTCTGAATTGTATATTCCCTCTGAGTTGAACGGGGGCTCGCTGTGAGATGTTATGTATTTGCTAGTGGCGAGGTCATAGATGTCATAGCCTCCGCCAAGCGCAGAAGCAACAAGCATGAGGCTTGCAGTATTCGAATAATCGCCCCGATTCTCCGCGACAAGCGGATAATTCCCCAACATGGACGCATACTGACTCACCTCGTATGCAATCTTATCGACCTCAGACATATAAGGGTCGAAACTCACGAAATCTATCCCTTCAAGAGCATAGACGTCCTTCGGTGATATGCCTGGAGTCTGAGGAAAATCGTTGACGCCATTGCCAGAAATGATGTTGGTACGGGTCGCAACGGAATAGGCGCTATTCTTCACTGCCCGTCCTATAACGTCCAGAGACTTGAGAGTCATATCCCAAGCTTCCTTCTGTGTCAACCTCGTGCCGTCCTTGTGAGAAATCTTTTTCTCGGCAAGGCGCCATCGCACGAGAGCATCGGGCTCGTTATGCACCTGACAAGTAATGACCGGGTGATGGTTTCCATTGGCCTCGTCCCATTCGCGGATGTGGGTAAAAAGACGCGTCACGGCATTTTTCTCACGTTCAAGGACAAAGTCGCTGTTCATCTGTAAGGAATAGGCATAGCCATAGAGCCCATGCCAACTCCCGTCATCATCCCGCCTAAGGCGAATTGACGGCGTAGCCAAAATGTAGGTCGGAACCAGCCACGAATAGGAATCACCTATCATATTGGTACTGAACCACAAGAGTTCAACCTTTAGATTGTGACTATTGGCAAATCCGAGAACTTTATCCACAGCGTCGAAATCCCATGAATCCCTTTTCGGCTCTATGAAAGCCCAAGGACACGGAACTTGCACGCAGTTCACGCCAAGCCTTGACGCAAGCGCGAAGTATTCTTCAATTGAAGGCCAGTCAAGTTTGTCAACCGAACGGAATATGTCTAAGCGAATCTGTGCGCCATAAACGGCAAATGGCTTACCGCCAACTTCAAGATAAGGCTTATCGTCGCCCGAAGTTGTGCATATTCTGCTCACAGTTAACGGTTCGAGAGCTTCAGAGCCCGAATTGCTCTGTCCATTCATAGTGGAGCAGGACACCATTGCCATCAGAAGAAATGTCATGATGTTATATTTTCCCATCTTCATTATACACTATAAGATTACTAATTTCCCAATGTAACGATATGTTTGTTTATTCTACTATTTCTTTTCTATATGGTATCGAAGGCTGGGCACCCGGGCGGGTGACGGATATGGCCGATGCCTTGGCGGCGAATGTGCAGGCGTCCTTGATTCCGCGTCCTTCGGAAAGAGCCACACAGAGGGCTCCATTGAAGGTGTCGCCCGCAGCTGTCGTATCCACCGCTTTCACAGGAGTTGCCGGGACTATGCCACGGAAGTCTTGAGATAGCACATAGGCACCCTTTGAACCGAGGGTTATCACCACATTTTTCACTCCCTTGGCTGCGAGAGCCTCGGCAGCTGTTGCCGCCTCTTGCACATTCGTCACCGGGAGCCCTGTAAGAAGCTGGGCTTCAGTGCGATTCGGAGTAATCAGCCATAGTTTTGAGAGCAACGCATCTGAAAGGAGAGCAGCCGGAGCCGGGTTGAGGACTATTCTTGTTCCGGCTTCTGCAGCCTTAGTTGCAGCAAACTCAACAGTTTCCATCGGAGTTTCCAACTGCATAAGCACAAAATCCGCTGAAGCGATTTCTGCAGTTGCCGCATCAATTTCCGCTTTGAGCAGTTCGGAATTTGCTCCAGGAGCGACCACAATCACATTCTCCGCCTTAGCGTCGACAAATATTGAGGCGACTCCGGATGGAACACCCTCCTTTACGGAAACGAAAGCGGTATTCATCCCTTCTTTACGATAGTTTTCAAGTGAATTTCGGCCGAAAAGATCATCTCCCACACAAGCGACAAAAGTGACGTCCGCTCCGAGTCTCTGCGCCGCCACAGCCTGATTTGCGCCTTTTCCCCCGGCAGCCATCATAAACTTGCCTCCAAGAACTGTTTCACCAGGTTCCGGTATGCGCGAGGTATTGATTACCAAATCGGTATTCGCACTCCCGATCACAACGATTTTTCCCATATATTAGTGTTATATTAGCGGTTATTCATTTCGATTGTGGAAAGAATGCAGACACTTTGCACAATCGTTTGCGCAAATATATTCACGATATTTCTGAAATTATTCCTCAAAACCATATTTTGGGATGAAAAAAGTGAATATTTTTGCACAAACAAGCCAAATTTGTTGCGCAATCGAAATGTTGCTGCAATAAACACGAGCAAAAATAACCACAAGTATGAAACCGACACTGGAAACAATTGCCGAAAAAACTGGATACTCAACATCCACTGTATCAAGAGTTCTAACCGGGAAAGCAGAGAAATTCAGAATTTCAGAGACAGCCGCGGAAGCCATACGGGAAACTGCTGCGGAACTCGGTTATACACCAAACATTTTAGCACAAAACCTGCGCAACGGGAAAACAGAAACAATCGGGCTCGTGGTCCCGGATATGTCTAATCCCTATTTTGCGGAAATCTCAAGTGTCATCGTTGCAGAAGCGAAGAAACACGGGTACACGACAATAGTCACTGATACGATGGAGAATGAATCCGCGCAAAAAGATTCCATTTGTGCCTTGGTTTCCCGAAAGGTGGAAGGAATGATTATCGTTCCCTGCGGCTCTGACCCCTATTACCTTGAAGACCTCAATAAACGGATTGCACCCATTATCCTTGTGGACAGATACTTCGAAAATTCGCCACTTCCCTATGTCGTGACAAATAATTGGCAGGGCGGCGTAGATGGGACAAACATTCTCATTAGGAACGGGCACAAGAAAATCGCCTGTATTCAAGGAAATCTGGATTCGATGCCGAACAAGAAAAGGACAGAAGGGTACTTTGCCGCACTGAAAAAAGCCGGACTGGAGGAACACAAGCAAATCGTTGGCAACGATTTTACTGTACAGAACGGCTACATTGAAACAAAACTGCTCCTGAATAGTCCCGACAGACCGACAGCCATTTTTGCGCTCAGCAACACCATAGGACTCGGAGCTATTCGCGCCATCAGGGAAGCCGGATTAAAGATACCGGATGACATTTCACTAGTCTCTTTTGACAACAACATCTACCTCGATTATTTCGTTCCCGCCGTCACCCGCATCGGTCAAAGGGTTGAAGAAATGGGACGAATGGCAGTAAAGCTCCTAATCGGAAGCATACGAAGTCAAAAAACTCTCAGTTCACAAATAGAACTGTCCACAGAGATTATTCTCCGCGAATCGGTCGGTCGCCCCAAAGAATAGGAGACTCCTGTAATTTCAGCCTCCGTACGCCCCAGAGCCAAAAATCCCCCGAGATCTTGCGGTTTCGGGGGATTTTTGGGTTTTAGAGTCGGTTTCGGACTATTCCTCAGTTGCAGGTGCCTCTGCCGGAGTCTCAACCGGAGCCTCGGTTGCAGGAGCGGCCTCTACGGTCTCTGCCTTCTTTGCGCGGCTGCGGCGAGTTGTCTTCTTGGTTTCCTTCTTAGGAGTTGAAGCGAGAGCTGCCTCGTTGAAGTCAACGAGCTCGATGATTGCGAGGTCAGCACCGTCACCCTGACGGAAACCGGTCTTGAGAACCCTTGTGTATCCTCCCTGACGCTCAGCAATCTTAGGGGCAACGGTGCGGAAGAGCTCCGTGACTGCCTCCTTGTTCTTGAGATAGCTGAAAACGGTACGGCGGGATGCAGTAGTATCGTCCTTTGACTTTGTGATGAGCGGTTCAACGTACATCTTCAAAGCCTTTGCCTTGGCTACAGTGGTCTCGATTCTCTTGTGAAGAATGAGTGAAGTGGCCATATTCGCGAGGAGAGCCTTGCGGTGACCGCTCTTGCGACCAAGGTGGTTGAAAGCCTTATTGTGTCTCATACTTTATACGTTCTTTTTCTTTTGTTCAATATTATACTTGGTAACATCCATACCGAATGAAAGCTTCATCTTGTCAACCAACTGGTCGATTTCGTTGAGGGATTTCCTTCCGAAGTTCCTGAACTTCATAAGCTCAGCCCTTGAGTAGGAAACAAGGTCAGCGAAAGTGTCGATGTCAGCAGCCTTCAGACAGTTGTATGCTCTCACTGAAAGTCCCATATCGGAAAGCTTGGTGAGAAGGAGATGTCTCATATGGAGTGACTCCTCGTCAAGTTCCTTTGAGTCAGACTCAACGGTGCTCTCAAGAGTGAGCTTCTTGTCGTCGGTGAACAGTTTGAAGTGATAGATAAGGATGTTTGCAGCCTCCTGCAGAGCCGTGTTCGGAGTGATTGAACCGTCGGTTACAATCTCCAGATTCAGCTTCTCGTAGTCGGTCTTCTGTTCCACACGCCAGTTCTCGACGGTCCAGTTCACGTTGCGGATAGGGGTGTAGATGGCGTCCACCGGAATGGTTCCGATAGGCGTATTCTCGTCCCTATTCTCGTCAGCCGGAACAAAACCGCGTCCCTTTGCAACCGTGAGAGAGATCTCAAGTTTCACGGACGGTTCGAGAGTGCAGATGTGAAGGTCAGGGTTCAACACCGTGAAAGAAGACAATCCCTTTGAGATTTCCTCAGCGGTAAACTCTTGCTTTCCGCTGATAACGATGTTTGCCACCTCCGAATCAACGGTGTCCACCATTCTCTTGAAGCGCACCTGCTTGAGGTTCAGGATGATGTCCTGCATTCCCTCAACGACGCCCGGAATTGTGGCGAATTCCTGGTCTACACCGGAAATCTTGATTGAGTTGATAGCAAACCCCTCTAATGATGACAGGAGAATACGGCGGAGGGCATTACCGATGGTCTGTCCGTAGCCAGGCTCCAAAGGCCTGAACTCGAAGCGGCCGACGGTATCGGTTCCTTCAAGCATAATCACCTTGTCCGGTTTCTGAAATGCTAAGATTGCCATAATTGCTTTTTGGGTGTTTAATTATTACTTGGAGTAAAGCTCGACGATAAGCTGCTCGTTGATATTCTCAGGGATTTCCTCGCGTACAGGAACATTGAGATACTTTCCGGTAAGCGCCTTCGCGTCAAGCTCAAGCCATGAGTACTTCGCTGCGGAAGCGACGCTTGCAGTGATTACCTCAAGGCTCTTTGACCTCTCGCGCACGGCAACAACGTCACCAGGCTTCACTGTTGCAGAAGGAATGTTGCAAACTTCCCCGTTGAGCGTAATGTGGCAGTGGAGAACGAGCTGTCTTGCTGCCGCCCTTGTAGGAGCGAAACCAAGACGATACACGATGTTGTCAAGACGAGACTCAAGAAGGAAGAGGAGGTTCTCACCTTTCTGTCCCTTCATGCGGGACGCCTTCTCGTAAGTGTTGCGGAACTGCCTTTCGAGAACGCCGTAAGTATACTTAACTTTCTGCTTCTCCTTGAGCTGAGTGCCGTACTCGGATTTCTTCTTGCGCTTGCTTGCAAGTCCGTGCTGTCCCGGAGGATAATTTCTCTTTTCAAAGTCCTTATCCGTTCCGTAGATCGGCTCGCCGAACTTACGCGCAATTTTGGTACTTGGTCCAATATATCTTGCCATAGTAATTCTTGCTTTAGATTGTTACACATTAAACCTTACGACGTCCCTTAGGGCGGCATCCGTTGTGCGGCATAGGAGTAACATCGATAATCTCGGTAACTTCGATGCCTGCACCGTGGATTGTTCTGATTGCGGACTCACGTCCTGCACCAGGACCCTTCACATACGCCTTTACCTTGCGGAGACCGAGGTCGTAGGCTGTCTTTGCACAATCCTCAGCCGCAACCTGCGCTGCATAAGGAGTGTTTTTCTTTGATCCCCTGAAACCGCTCTTTCCGGCAGAGGACCAGCTGATCACCTGTCCGATACTGTTGGTCAGAGAAATGATCACGTTGTTGAAGGTTGATGAAATATGAGCCTCGCCACAAGCGTCAACCTTTACAACTCTCTTTTTTGCTGTTGTTGTTTTCTTTGCCATAATTCATCGACTATTTGGTTGCCTTCTTCTTGTTGGCAACGGTTTTCTTCTTACCCTTTCTTGTACGGGCGTTGTTCTTGGTGCTCTGACCACGGACAGGGAGTCCAAGACGATGGCGGATACCACGATAGCAACCGATATCCATCAAACGCTTGATGTTCATCTGGATGCTTGAACGGAGCTCACCTTCAATCTTGTATTCGTTGGCGATGATGCTACGGATGCCCGCAACCTGCTCATCGTTCCAGTCACCGCACTTGATGTCATAATCGATACCGAGCTCGGAAAGAATCTTCCTTGCTGTGCTGCGGCCGATTCCGAAGATATAGGTCAAGCCTATCTCTCCCCTCTTGTTGTTAGGTAAATCAACACCGGCTATTCTTGCCATAACTATTCTAATACTTAAATTGTTAACAAATCAGTGATTATCCCTGGCGCATCTTGAACTTCGGGTTCTTCTTGCAAATCACGTAGAGACGACCTTTGCGCTTTACGATCTTGCAGTCTTCGCTGCGCTTCTTTATGGATGTTTTAACTTTCATAACTAATATTTTATTTATATCTGAAAGAAATTCTTCCTTTTGATAAATCATAAGGTGACATTTCAACTTTCACCTTGTCACCGGGCAGAATCTTGATGTAGTTCATCCTCATCTTTCCGGAGATGTGGGCGATGATGACGTGACCATTCTCAAGCTCGACTTTGAACATTGCGTTCGGCAGAGTCTCGATAATGACGCCTTCTTGTTCGATTGCTGATTGTTTCGGCATAAAATATCACATTAAAATTTAACACTGTTCTCGATGAAGTCAAAGGTAGACAGCTGCTCTGCGTGACCTTTTCTGACAACAACCGTAAGCTCGTAGTGAGCCGCATTCCGGTGATCCGCCGTGTGGACTGCCCAACCATTTTTGTCCAAATACACGTTTCTGGATCCTGCCGTAATCATAGGCTCGATACAAATTGTCATTCCGTTTCTGAGCTTCGGGCCATGCCCCTGTCTCCCATAATTGGGAATTCCGGGCGACTCGTGCATCTGCGTGCCGATACCGTGGCCCTCAAGCTCACGTACAACACCAAAACCGAACGACTCCGCATACGACTGCACCGCGTGTCCTATGTCACCGACGCGGGCTCCGTCAACCGCTGCTGCAATGCCCTTGTAGAGAGATTCCTTCGTCACCTTAAGAAGCTCGGCAGTTTCGGCGTCCACTTCCCCGACCGGGAAAGTGTAGGCCGAATCACCGTTGTATCCTCTGTAGTAAGTTCCGCAATCCACCGACACGATGTCTCCGTCCCTGAGGACGTAGTCGGACGGGAAACCGTGCACGACAACATCGTTTACAGACATGCAGAGCGCCGCCGGAAAACCATCAAACCCGAGAAAGCTTGGTATAGCTCCGTTGTCACGGATAAAAGTCTCAGCCACCCTATTCAACTCGAGAGTTGTCACACCAGGAGCGACCATCTTACCGACTTCCGCCAATGTCTTGGAAACGAGAATAGCATTCTCGCGCATCAGCTCTATTTCTTCCTCTGTTTTCGGCGCAACCATTTCCAATGAACTTTATCGATTTTACATACCTGAACGTCCTTTCAGACGACCGGTCTTCATCAGTCCGTCGTAATGACGCATCAAAAGATAGCTTTCAATCTGCTGGAGAGTGTCAAGAACGACTCCGACAAGAATCAGGAGGGAAGTACCTCCGTAGAAGCTTGCGAATTTGTTGTTGACTCCAAGCATCATAGCGAATGCCGGGAGAATAGCAATCAGGGCAAGGAAGATTGAGCCCGGGAGAGTCACCCTCGACATGATTGAGTCAAGGTACTCCACGGTCTTCTTGCCAGGCTTTACACCCGGGATGAATCCACCGTTCTTCCTCATTTCCTCGGCCATCATCGTCGGATTGACGGTTACGGCTGTATAGAAATAAGTGAAGAGGATTACAAGAATCGCAAACACGAAGTTGTACCAGAATCCGGTGTAGTTGCTGAAAACTGCTGCGAGACCTCTGGTTGCATCAAAACGTGAGAAAATAAGCGGGAAGAGCATCAACGCCTGAGCGAAGATGATAGGCATCACGCCGGCTGCGTTGATCTTCATCGGGATGTACTGACGCACACCACCATACTGCTTGTTCCCTACAACTCTCTTCGCATACTGCACAGGAACCTTTCTCACTGCCTGAACGAGCGCGATGGCTGCGACAAACACGAAGAAGAGGATGATGAGCTCAACGACGAGAAGAAGGATACCACCGACAGCTGTTCCCCATTTTGCTGAAACCTCGGCACCGAGTGCGAAAGGCAGACGTGCGATGATTCCGACCATAATGATGAGAGAGATACCGTTGCCTATTCCGCGGTCGGTGATTCTCTCACCGAGCCACATCACGAACATCGTTCCTCCGATGAGGATTACAGTTGAAACGAGGTTAAACCAGAAGTTTGACCAGCCGAGCTGATTGACAGCTACGAAAGCGCTGGCAGGAACCTGCTGGTGAAGCGCAGCCATATAGGCAGGACCCTGGATGCAGAGAATCAGGATGGTGAGATACCTCGTGTACTGATTCATCTTTCTCCGTCCGCTTTCGCCCTCCATCTGCATTTTGCGGAAGTAAGGGACGAAAACACCAAGAAGCTGGATGACGATGGAAGCCGAGATGTACGGCATCACACCCAGCGCAAAGATAGAGGCATTACCGAACGCACCGCCTGAGAACATATCAAGAAGGCCAACGAGACCCTCCTGAGCGAAGTCCTGCATCTTGGCGAGCTGGGAAGCGTCTATGCCCGGAAGCACGATGAAGCTTCCGAGACGATAGACAAGGATGAGAAGAAGCGTGTAGCCGATTCTCTTCCTGAGTTCCTCAATCTTGAAGATGTTCTTGATTGTCTGAATAAACTTCTTCATTATTGCTATTCGATTGTGTTAGCTTTTCCGCCGGCAGCCTCAATCTTCGCTACAGCGCTCTTTGAGAACGCATTTGCAGTGACCTCAACTTTGGCCTTGAGTTCGCCGTTGCCGAGAATCTTCACGAGATCGTTCTTTCCGGCATATCCGGCTTCCCTGAGAATGTCAAGCGTGATGACCTCAAGCTTGTTCTCCTCAGCTATTGCCTGAAGGACAGCGACATTGACTGCCTTGTACTCAACACGTGTAGGGTTTGTGAACCCGAACTTAGGAAGACGACGCTGGATAGGCATCTGACCTCCCTCGAATCCGTTCTTGCGAGAGTAGCCTGAACGTGCCTGAGCACCCTTGTGACCGCGGGTTGATGTTCCGCCGTGTCCTGAGCCCTCACCGCGTCCGATTCTCTTCTCTCTTCCTTTAGAACCTTTTGCAGGTGTCAAATTATTCAATTTCATATTCTGTCCCTCCAATTATTTTACTTCTTCTACCGTTACAAGGTGAAGAACCTTCTCAAGCATTCCCTTGGTTACAGGGGTGAGCTCGACTTCAACGGTCTGGTGGAGCCTGTGGATTCCGAGTGACGCGAGGTTCGCAATCTGTCTCTTTGTAGCACCGCTCCTACTCTTAGTCTGAGTAATCTTTACTTTTGCCATAGTTCAGTCCTCCTTAACCTTTAAACACTCTGCTCATAGGAATGCCGCGGAGTCCTGCGACAGTGTAGGCGTCACGCATCTCAGTGAGAGCCGCAACGGTAGCCTTCACGAGGTTGTGAGGGTTTGAAGAGCCCTTTGACTTCGCGAGGACATTGTGGATTCCGACTGACTCGAAAACGACACGCATCGCACCACCGGCCTTAACTCCTGTACCAGGGGCAGCAGGCTTCATGAAAACGCGAGCGCCACCGAATTTTGCCTCCTGCTCGTGAGGGATAGTGTGGTTGAGAACAGGAACCTTCACGAGATTCTTCTTCGCATCCTCTACACCCTTGGAGATTGCTGTAGTGACCTCATTGGCCTTACCGAGACCATAACCGACAACGCCGTTCTCGTCACCCACAACAACAATGGCTGCAAAACTGAAGTGACGACCACCCTTAGTAACCTTGGTCACTCTCTGGATGGCAACAAGTCTGTCCTTGAGCTCAAGGTCAGATGTCTTTACTTTCTTAACATTTGTATTTGCCATAGTCTCAATTTTTAGAAAATCAGGCCACCTTCACGGGCAGCATCAGCCAAACTTTTAACACGTCCGTGATAGAGGTAGCCTCCACGGTCGAAGGAAATCGTGGTGATTCCTTTTGCGAGGGCACGCTCTGCAATCTTCTTTCCGACGATTGCGGCAGCCTCGACACCGGTCTTGCCCTTGCAGTCAGCCGCAAGTTCCTTGTCATTTGAAGCGGCAGCCACGAGGGTGATGCCCTTCAAATCGTCAACAACCTGAACGTAAATCTGCTTGTTGCTTCTGAATACAACCATTCTCGGTCTCTCAGCAGTACCATTAACGACTTTACGAATACGGTAGTGAATCCTTTTTCTTCTTTCAATTTTATTCAATGCCATAACTTAGTCCTCCTATTATTTAGCGCCTGCTGATTTACCGGCCTTGCGACGAAGCGTCTCGCCGACAAACTTGATACCCTTGCCCTTGTATGGCTCAGGCTTGCGGAATGAGCGGATCTTGGCTGCGACCTGTCCGATAAGCTGCTTGTCGCAGCTCTTGAGAACGAGCACAGGATTCTGTCCCTTCTTCACCGGCTCGGCCTCTGCCTTGATTTCAGCCGGAAGCTGGAAGTGGATCTCGTGAGAGAAACCGAGGGCAAAGACTGCCATCTGACCGGCAACTTCGACACGGTAACCCACACCGACAAGCTCCTGACGGATTGTGTAACCCTCTGAAACACCGACCACCATGTTGTGGATGAGGGCGCGGTAGAGACCGTGCATAGAGCGGTGACGAGGAAGATCTGTCGGGCGTGCCAATGTAACTACATTACCCTCTACGGTGACAGTGATGTCAGGGTCAACCTTCTGGCTGAGCTGTCCGAGAGGTCCTTTAACCTTAACCACGTTTCCGGCAGCGACTTCAACAGTCACACCGGCAGGAAGGTGTACAGGCAATTTACCAATTCTTGACATTATTCTTCAGTTTTAAATTAATAAACATAACAGAGCACCTCACCGCCGACATTAAGCTCTTTTGCCTCCTTGTCAGTGATGACGCCTTTTGAAGTTGAGATAATCGCAATTCCGAGTCCGTTCAGAACGCGCGGCATGTTCTCGACATCGACATACTTTCTGAGGCCCGGCCTTGAAATGCGCTCGATGTGCTTGACTGCAGCGGTCTTTGTCTGAGGATGATACTTCAGAGCGATTTTGATTGTGTTGAAAGGAGTGCCTTCAACTACCTTGTAGCTGAGGATGTAACCTTTCTCGCAGAGGATCTTGGTGATTGCGAGCTTCATCTTTGAAGACGGAATCTCAACGATCTTCTTGCCTACTGAATAGGCATTGCGAACCCTTGTAAGGTAATCTGCAATTGGATCAGTCATTTTTTAAATCCTTTAGTGGGATTTCACGACACCCGTAAGGTGCCCGATATCCGAATTGTTAATAAATATTGTAATGAATTGTATCTCTGTTATTACCAGCTTGCTTTCTTCACACCCGGAATGAGACCGTTGCTTGCCATCTCGCGGAACTGGATACGGCTGATGCCGAACATCCTCATATAACCCTTAGGTCTTCCTGTAAGAGAGCAGCGATTGTGCATACGGCAAGGACTTGAGTTCTTAGGGAGCTTGTCGAGAGCTGCCCAATCACCGGCTTCCTTGAGAGCTTTCCTCTTCTCGGCGTATTTAGCAACCAGCTTAGCGCGCTTAACCTCGCGAGCCTTCATTGATTCTTTTGCCATCTTATGTGTCTTTATTTGTTATTTTTCTTGAAAGGCAGACCGAATGCTGAAAGAAGTGCGTGAGCCTCCTCGTCGGTCTGGGCGGTAGTCACAAAAGTGATCTCCATTCCGAGAATCTTGGTAATCTTATCGATGTCGATTTCAGGGAAGATAATCTGCTCTTTGATACCGAGAGTGTAGTTGCCCTTGCCGTCCATCTTCTCTGAGATACCGTTGAAGTCGCGGATACGCGGAAGAGAAATACGGATGAGCCTCTCAAGGAACTCGTACATCTTCACATTGCGAAGGGTAACTTTCGTTCCGATAGGCATTCCCTTACGGAGTTTGAAGTTTGAAATATCCTTCCTTGAAGTCGTGACGATTGCCTTCTGTCCGGTGATTGCCGTGAGTTCCTGCTGTGCGACCTCGACGAGTTTCTTGTCACCGGTTGCATCGCCGACACCCTCGTTGATGGTAATCTTCACAAGTTTAGGAACCTGCATAACGGTAGAATAGCCGAACTGCTTCATGAGCTTGTCGACGATCTCCTCCTTATAGAGTTTCTTAAGTGCAGGGACATATCCTGCAGGTACTGTCTGTGCTGCCGGAGCGGCTGTCTGTTTCTTTGCTGCCATTACTTAATCTCCTCTCCTGATTTTTTGGAAACACGGACCTTAGTACCATCCTCCTTAATCTTGAAGCCCACGCGGGTTGCTCCGCCCTTCGCAGGGTCGACGAGCTGAAGGTTGGAGATATGGATTCCAGCTTCCTGTTTGATGATTCCTCCCTGAGGATTCTTTGCGTTTGGTTTGGTGTGCTTTGACACGATGTTGATGCCCTCGACGATGGCACGGTTCTTCTCCGTGAGAATCTCGAGCACCTTGCCGGTCTTTCCCTTGTCGTTACCGGCATTTACAAATACGGTGTCGCCTTTTTTAATTCTTTTCATAATGCTAAATCAATTAGAGGACCTCCGGTGCCAGTGAAACGATTTTCATATAGTTCTCGCGAAGCTCCCTTGCAACAGGGCCGAAGATACGTGTTCCACGAACCTCACCCTGATTGTTGAGAAGAACGCAAGCGTTGTCATCGAAACGGATATATGAACCGTCCGGACGACGAATCTCTTTCTTTGTGCGGACAACCACAGCCTTTGACACCGAGCCCTTCTTTGCGTCACCGCCAGGGATAGCGCTCTTGACTGCAACAACGATCTTGTCGCCCACTCTTGCATAACGGTGACGGGTACCACCCAGAACACGGATACAAAGGACTTCCTTTGCTCCACTGTTGTCTGCCACCTGTAAACGTGATTCCTGCTGTATCATTGCTACTTAACTTTTTCTACGATTTCAACTAATCTCCAGTTCTTTGTCTTGCTGAGAGGACGGGTTTCCATGATGAGGACAGTGTCACCGACACTGCACTCGTTCTTCTCGTCATGAGCAACGAACTTGGTGGTCTTTTTGACGAACTTGCCGTACATCGGGTGCATTTCCTTAGTCTTTACGGCAACGACGATGGATTTGTCCATCTTGTTGCTGACCACAACACCTATTCTTTCCTTGCGAAGATTTCTTTCCATGAGAATTCAAATTTAGTTCTGTTTCTCTTTTTCTGCAAGGACGAACATCATGCGCGCGATGTCCTTCCGTGCCTTCTTGATTTTTGACGTATCCTCTAACGGAGAGATGGCGTGATTCATTTTCATTGTAGAAAGGTTCGCTTTCTCAACTGCGATGCGGTCACGAAGATCTGCAACCGACATTTCACGTACTTCTGTAATTTTCATAACTTTCTGCTCTCCATTAAATTATTCGACATAGTCCCTGCGAACCACAAACTTTGTTGTGACAGGAAGTTTCTGAGCGCCGAGACGGAGTGCCTCCTTGGCGATTTCCATCGGAACACCCTCAGCCTCAATAAGAATACGGCCCGGGGTCACAGGGCATACGAATCCCTCCGGATTACCCTTACCTTTACCCATTCGGACTTCGGCAGGTTTCCTTGTATAAGGCTTGTCAGGGAAGATTCTGATCCAGATTTTACCCTCACGCTTCATGTAACGGGACACCGCCTGACGGGCAGCCTCAATCTGACGACCTGTAAGCCAACAATTTTCCAAGGTCTTGATGCCAAAAGAACCGAACGCAAGCTGGTTGCCCCTCTGGGCAAGACCCTTCATGCGGCCCTTTTGCTGCCTTCTAAATTTTGTTTTCTTTGGTTGTAACATTGTCTTATTACTTTTGAATTATAAATTATTCAACCTTTCCCTTAAATTATTGAAAGATAGACAGTTGGGCATACTACCCCTCAATTTTGGGACTGCAAAGATACGAAAAAATATCGAAACGACAACTTTTTCTGCAAAAAATTCAAACTTTTTTGACCGCATTTTTTGCATATTAACTTTTCCATTTTCAGAGTATTACACAGATTGATAAAAAATATATTCATCCGTTTTCGACCACACGGAAAACGATGCCACCAAACAGATGGCACGAGACATTTCGCCACACATTTTGCAATCCGGTTGACGACATGACGAAGGAAATGATTATTTTTGCAGGCTGTGCGGGAACTCCGCAATATAAAATAGAATACATATTATATATACCTCATGAAACGCCTCCGGCTCATATCGGTTCTCGTCATCCTCGCATTATGGGGTGCGGATGCCGTGAGGTCGAATGCGCAAAGCAGGCCAACGAAGCCGGGAGGATGGCTGGAATATTCCGTAGAAAACGGGGACACCGTCTATTACGACAGCATCAGGCCGGCCCGCGTGTTCCAGAAGATGCCCAAGCAGAAGGGTAAAGAATGGAGGAAATACTACCGGCTCGTACACAATTTCAGCAAGGCTTACCCCTATGCGCTCGTGGCGAAGAGGATGGTTCAGGAGACAGACAGCGTGATTGCGGCCGACCATCTTACGGGGCTGAAGAAGGAGCGCTACATCAACCATCTCCAGAAGGAGCTGTTCGGCGTGTTCGAAAAGCAGATGAGAAATCTCACCGTAAGCCAAGGGATGTTGATCATGAAGCTGATAGACCGCGAGAGCGGGCAAACGTCATACGAGCTGATACGCGGCTACAAGGGCGGAATCACCGCAGGATTCTGGCAGGGTGTGGCAAAGATGTTCGATGAGGACATGAAAAAGCCCTACGACCCGAAGGGCGAGGACGCGCAGGTGGAGGAACTTGTCCAGTTGTGGAAGGACGGCGACTTTCCGATGCTCTACTGGTCGCTGTTCTGGAAAGACCCGCCGGTAGTCGAGATTCCGGAGAAGTACAGGAACTGGAAGCCGGCGGAGGAGTAGGAGGCGAAGGACAGCAGCCCCGGTCGCCCGCGCGATGACTATGGCACGGGCAATGGTTAGAGAGCCGAGTCTGCGGGTCCGTCGTTGTATGCCCGGTACTCGCCGCGCATGACATTGAGGGTCTTAGGAAGCCAGACGCGGTAGCGCACGGACTTGTCCCAGGTGTTGCCGGCGGAGGCGAAGTCGCAGAGGTGAACCTGACGCGGCTTCCCGTTGTTTTCGAGGTCGGTGCCGACAACCATCGGAGCGGTGAACGCCATCCACGCGAAGCCGTCGCCTACGACCGGGGTAAGTTCAACAGAGCCGTCGGAGGCGGTCTGAATCACGACACCCTCATCCACGAAACCGTCATTGAAACGGGAATCCCTCGCAAGCACGAGCGGGCCGCGGACAATGGCCTGGCAGCCGTTCCGCTCCACGACGCGGGCCGTCATGTCAAGGGAAAGCTCCACCCTGTCACCGGCCTTCCATCTGCGGGAAATCCTTGCATACTCTCCAGCGGCGAGCGAGCCGAGACTGACAGCGAGCGTATCGGTGCCGCTGATTATCCGTGCCTTCGCGTTGCGGCTCCATTCAGGAATGCGCAGGGCGACCGTGAAGTCTGCGGGCTTTGACGGAGACAGTTCAACGGCAACGTCGCCAGACACGGGATAGCCGCCGGTCTGAACAACCCTAAGCGAGCTGCGCTTGCCAAGACGGACATCAGCCTCGGATTCACCGTAGAAATTGACCGTGAGGCAGTCTCCGTCGGCGCGGTAGGCAAGGGCGGGAATCATGGCAAATGCACGCGGGCCGTTGGCGTTGCAGCAGTTGATGTTCAGTCCGCACTGCCTCTCGCCCTCGACGCGCCAGCCCTCAAGCGGGGTGTATTTGGCAATCTGGCAGCCGTCGTCCTTCAGCGCGCCGAGAATGGCGTTGTAGAAAGTGCGCTCGATGTTGTCGGCATAGCGCGAGTCTCCCGTCAGCGCGAGAAGCCGGCTGCAGAACTGCATCCACGTGAAGCTCACGCAGGTCTCCATCGTGTGATAGGTCGGGACTGTCTGGAGAGCCCTGCCGCCGTACCAGCACTCGACCGCACTCCCCGAACCGGCGACATTGATTTCCTCCGCGAGGATGTGCGAATACGTCTTCAGGACGGCGTCATAGTCGGCCTTGTTTTCCGTAACCTTATAATACTCAAGCAGCCCCTCGTAACAGGACATCATCTCGTAGGCCTTCTGACCGTTCTCGTATGAGAACCAGCTGTCCGGATGCGGGAAACGCATGGCAACCGGGACGTCGGCCCTGCTGATGAGCTGCGGGCCTTCCGGAGTTTCCCACTGCGCGACGATGTATGACGCGAAGTCAAGATAGCGCCGTTCGCCGGTCTTGTTGTAGAGACTCATGATTGGCTCAAGCACCGTCGAGCTCGGCATTCCGCGGTAGTCTCCAGTCAAAACAATGTCGGCCTTGCCCGGCCCAATCTGTGAAAGAAGGTGGTCTGCAACACCTGCAGCCGCCTCAAGTGCCCTGCGGTCGCCCGTGAGTTCATACCAGCTCAGGAGTCCGAGCATCGTGTATTTCCGTCCCCATATATCCCATTTTTTCGTCTGAAATTCCGGGGCATAGTTCCCGATGTAGCCGTCAGGAGTCTGCGTCGCGATGATGTCATCGACCGATTTCGCGATTTTGTCGTAAAGTGCGGAATCTCCCGTATAGCGATATGCGCCTATTGCACCGAGCGTCCATTTTCCCCAGAATTCGCTGTTCCATTTCCAGCTTTCGACCCTGTGACGGAACGGCTCGACAATCTCATCGACATCCTGCTCCATCACTCGATGACGGAAACAGTCGTCAATCCTCACGCCGACATATCCGCCGACCTTCACGGATTTCACTTCCATATTCCCGGCATTCTTCGACATTCTGCCGTTCCCCGCGAAACACACTCCGCATCCGAAACCCAGCGCGGAAAGACTCATCAGAAAAAGGATATATTTATGTGCCATGATATTTCGTAACAAATTGATTTAGAATCATAAAAAAATAAACTGCTTCAGAATTTGTCCCTTATTTTCAAAGACAGGTTTCCAAGGATATGCTCACCTCAGTTCCACTCCTTCCGGAACAGTGACATCCGTATGTATGCTGCCGTCGGCCTGTTTTTCGTGACGAACGTGAATGGAGCCGTGCGGTGTCGGGAACGTGCCTTCCGCCCATTCGAGGTCGCCGAGATGCGGGGTTATGCGGACCTTTGAACACCCCGGTTCAAGAATCTCCACTCCGAGGACATGATGGCTGAGCCACGCTGTCGGGCCGGATGCCCAGCCGTGGCAGAGGCTGTGACGGAATCCGACATAGCAGTAGGCACCGAAATCGCCGTGGATGTCCTTCATACCCTCCGGCACAAGATTGTCAATGCCGGCGGCGTTCGGAAGCCAGTCGAGGTTGAAATCCTCCCAGAACGTCGTCGCCCCGAGGTCGAGCATCGCGCCCCAGTAGCTGCGGATGATGTCGAGAGCGCCCTGCCAGTCCTCCGCCCGGGCCATCGCCTCAAGCATCAGATAGCCGTAGAATGTGGAGAAGCCGTGCCCGCCGTTAAAGTTCAGGATGTCGCGGTCGGCCTTCCTCGCGTCCGTCACCCCGGCAAGGGTCATAAGAGCCGCCGCCTGCTTAGAGCCGGGAGCGTCGGGAGCGACACCTGACTTAAGAAACTCCTTATAGATTTTCGGAGCGGCCTTCGACAGCCGTCTCTCCGCATCCGCGCACTCGGCTGCAAGCGCGGCATCGTCGAAGATTCCGGCAAATTCCTGCCCTGCCTGCATGGCCCACACCATCAGGGCCTGAAGTCCGGCATTCTTGGCCAGTTCATTCTCCTGCGAAGGCCAGTCGAGGAAGCGCATTCCGTCGAGACGTTCGCGGCCGTCCGGGCCTATGCATCCGATGAGCTGACGGAGAAGTCCGGAGATATATCCCTTCGACTCAAGAAGATATTCCCTGTTCCCGGTGTGACGGAACCACGCCTGATGGCAGAGCATCCACCAGATTGAATAGGAGGAGAACTCGCCGTTCATCCAATTCGGCAGAGGGGTCACGTCGCGCATCCAGTCGAGGGTCTTGGGGACGACCTCGTTGCCGCCGAATACCGTCGCCACAGTCATCACCTCCGGGTAGGAATCGCCCATCCACACGAGACGGTCACGCTTTATGCCCTCGATGAGGAAGTTCTGCATGCAAAGATGCACGGTGTAGGCTCCTGTCTCCCAGATACGGTTCAGACGCTCATCGCTGCAACGGAACGAGCCGGCATATTCAAGGTCACGCATTATGGAGATTGCCCGCACCTCCTTGAGCTTCACTGTCCTGTCCGGCTCGGCGAGGTCAATCCGCACGAAACGGTAGCCGGAATTGCCGATTTCCACCGCGCCCATCATCGGAAGCGAGACTGTCTGGTCGCGCATGGCGTGGTCGTTCGTCGCCCCACCCTTGCCGCCGACATCGGACATGGCCTCGGACGCCGACTCTCCGTAGCGGACACGAACCTTGACCGGACCGCCCGGGAACCACCCCGTCACAATCTGAAGCCCGCCGTGCAGTTCCTTCCCGTAGTCGAGCAGCACTCCGGGGGCGGCACCGTTCTCCGAAGAGAGGATGCAGTAGGATGTCGGAGTGTCGTTGTTGCAGTAGGGCTGCCCGTTGCCCTCTTTCAGAAGCACGTCGGCAAGCTGCACGCCCTCACCGCTCTGCCAGACAACACGGGCCGGCGAGATGTAGGTTCTGACGCGCACGTCGCGCTCCTGCGCGTCAAGGATTCCTATTCCGCAGAGCAGAATGGTTATCGTGACAAGAAATGTTTGGAATTTTGTCATAGAGAACTTTAGTGTTGAATCAGATGTCTAATCATTACAAATGTAGGAATATAATTCCGCAAAGAACGGCACTATTTGATTTAAGATTTTAGTTTTTTGACAGATAGTCGAAGCAGACGAGGAAAGCGCCGGCGGTCCAGCCCATGAAGTCGCCGGGCATGGCGTATTCATCCCTGACGTCGGTGTCTCCGGTGACGGCGTTGTACTTTTCCCATAGCTGTCCGGTCTTGCCATATATGGAACTTACTGAGTTGAGATATTTCTCCGCAAGTCTCGCGGCATCAGCCTTATAGCCATATTTATCAAGCCCGACGACCGCCAGAGTGTTGAAACTCGCCCAGGCATTGGGATAGTCCCACTGATAGACGGCATTGCGCTCACCGTCCTCGCACGCGGCAACCCCGTTGGCACATTCCAGCCTTCCGAGGTTCTTCACGAGAGACGCGGCCTGCTCCTCTGTCGGAATGCCCGCCCAGAGAAGATTGAAGACGGCAGAGCTGAAGATGTCGCTGCGCCGTCCGGTGACGTAGTTGTAGTCGTAAAAGAGTCCGTCGCCCGGCTCAAAGCAGTATTTCTGAATCAGCCTGCGACGCTTCTCCGCCTTCTTTTCCCATGCCTTCGCGCCTTTCAGCCCCAATTCCCTGCAAAACCACGCGAAATTCTTCTCATAGACATAGAGGTTTGCATTCAGATCCACCGGATTGCAGTCCTCCTCGCAGCCCCCGAAGCGCGGTGTGAAGTCCCAGCCGGTCTCCGCCTCAGAAAGGAAGTTCGAGGCAATCCGCACCTTCTCGTCGTCAGACCGCGGAACATCCATCTCCGGGAAACGCTCGGAACAGAGATAGCCGTAAAATTCAAGCAGTTCCGTCCTCGTCGCGCTGTTGAAGTGCCGGTTCAGCCCGCTCGGAGTGACGCGTTCCGTCATCCAGAAGTCATATTCCTTCTTCAGAGTCTCCACAGCACCGCGCAGCCACCCCCTGTCGTCCGTCCGTTCATAGACGTCGCGCACCATCATACTCGCATAAGGCGGCTGAGGCGGTTCAGAAGTCCCGTGTTCGCGGCATTGGGCATATACCCATATTTATCAATAAGATAGAGAATATCATCGACATTGTTCTTCGCCTGCTGAATGTCCCCGAGGCTCAGAAGTCCGAGGTTCGTGAAATATGTGTCCCAATAAAACAAATCCATGAATGTAGTGCCCTGGGCCTGCGGTACGCTGAACGGAGACGGAAGACCGAGATGAGGCAGGGAATCCACCGTGCGCGTGCGGGTTGACATCGGCATCTTTTCGGAAATATGCCTGCGCGTCGCAATGTCCCTCGCGCCGATTCTGCCGCCGACGAGTTCTTCTATGCCGACGTAAATGATTTCAGCAATCTCATGCATTCCCTTGTCGTTCGGGTGCGTGATGATGAAATCCTTTGAAATCTGATATGTCCCGCCATTTATGTCCTGAAACGTGTCCCCTACCTTCGGGTGGTTTTCGGGAACATCGAGCTGCGAAATCGGGTAATACGGAATGTCGTAGAGACGGGCGGTCTCAACGATTGCCGCCTCCTTAATCTCCGATTTCCAGAAAGTTCCGGTGATAAGGACATACTTCGCATGAGCCACGCAATAACTGACAAGTTTCTGAAGAGCAGGCGCAAAGGCCCGCTCGGCGGTGACATTTTCACCGAGACGGACAACAATTATGTCCCTATCCCTGACATATTCCCCGATGAAGCCGTCGATGTCATCGGAAAGACTGCGCTCCCATGCGGCGATGTTAAGAGGGGTCACGGTCGAGCCGGGATATTTCCCGTTAAGAAGCGATTCCAGCACATGACAGTAGTCATTCTCTGGTTTTGAGGCGGCCATACCCCAGTCGGAGTACCACTCGACGCTCGCGGCATACTCGTGACGAGTGATGGAATTTCCGAGGCAGAGCACATTGTAGGAAACAGGAGTTTCTTCCGCCGCCGGAGCATCATGTGCTGACGAACATCCTACGGACAGCGGGAATAATAGAACTCCGATAAAAGCGGAGAGCGAAAATCGGCCGAAAAATTTACACATAACAGAATAAGAAATTTCAAAAAGACCGGTGCAGCGGAGTTTCACACCCGCGACACCGGCCTTCTGAATAAACGTTAAACTATTTCGCAGTGATGCTTATCTGCCGCGTCGCGGCGTTGAAGACGATGCTGTAGGTACCGTCCTTCTGAATGCGGAACACATCTCCTCCGGTCTTGCTGTAGAGGTAGCCGGAAAGTGAACCGGTCTCCGGAACGAATGCCTGACCGACCTCGCCGAATGTCTGGCACCAGTGGTCGCCGTCAGAGCCCGTGCAGACCACGCAAAGCGCGAACAATTTGCCGTCGCCGCCCTTTCCTGTGACAAGATTGCCTTCCCATGTGAACACATTCGCGTCCGTGGAAGACTGCGTCATGATGTAGCCTTCGTGCTCGTCCCAAGAGCCTGACGCCTCGCCGCGGAGAGAGGCCTTTGACGGAGCTGGAATTGCCTCGTATGCGGCACATGAGTTCATCTTTATGGAGAATGTGTTCGTTTCGAGGTTTACTGTGAATGTGTAGTTTCCGCCGACCTCGAATTTCCAATGCTTCTTGGTCTCCGCCGTTCTGTCAAAGACGAGGTTTCCTTCCATTTCCGTCTTGACGATATAATATGCGTCCTCATTCTCCTGGCCTGTGATTTCCGGAGTTATGAAAGTGCCGTCCCAAGACTTTACGAATGAAGCGAAGAACTGCTTGTTTCCGGCCACATCGCCGGTCCAGCTGAGAATCTTCGGATTGGACTCGCTCGGAGTGAGCCTGCACTCATCGGAGAAATCCCATCCGCAGACGAATGCGTCACCGCAGAGATAAACCTCGACAGGTTTTTCCTCAACTGTCGCGAGTTCAGTCACTTTGCCGGCGGCAAGGACAGTTTCGGCCTCAAGAGCGACTTTGTGCTCGTTCTCACCGACCTTGAGCGTAAGCTCAGTTCCGGCGGCGAAAGTCACCGGTGCGACAGCAAATACAATCTCGGCAGTTTCACCGGCCTTGACTTCAACATTCCCGGTATATGCCGCGACATTGGAAGCCTCCACAGCCTTGAGCGCAGGCGCCGCAGCCGTAAGGTCAACCGTGAACTTTCCTGCGATTTTCTCTGACTCAGGAGCAGTGATAGACGCAGATGAGACTTCAATCGCAGCCGTAGTCGAATTCTTGACATTAACCTTCGCGAAAGCCGCAAGAGAAGTCATAGCGATTTCAGGAGCGGCTGTCTTTGAAGCAGCGGCCGTCACCTTTCCGAAAAGAGGAGCGGTCGTCCCGTCGAGTTCAACGGGATATGCCGAAAGTTCAGCACCCGTGGCATAGGGACTTACGGCAATCCACTCGTACTCCTTGCCGTCCTCGACTGCCTCGGCGAGGCTTCCCTTGAACACGTCGCCGGAAAGCTTGAACTCGCCGTCTGAAACGAGCGCGTCGCCTGCCGAGTGGTAAAGCGCGATAGAGGCGTTCTCCGCCCATGAAGCGTCAGTTATGGTTGCCTTCACCGAGAAGTCGCCTGAAATGGTCTCCGGTCCTGCCGGCTGATTGTCCTTGTTGCAAGAGGCCGCAGCCACAGCCGCGAACGCCATTGCGATTGTTAAAAATTTGTGGTTCATAAAGTTAACTAAATTTATTAAATGATTTTTCTATTTTCTGCGAAGATGCGCGGCGAAGCCTCCCCCGCCCTGCATCTTCACGTTAAGCATTCTTGCGCCGTCAACGGTCTTGACCGACCTGCGGTATGAAGTGGCGGCGCCGGCGCTGTCCTCGAAGACCTCGGCTTCCCAGTCGCCTCCGTCAAGGAACGGAAGGTCGATGGTCATGCTCCTTGCTGTCCAGTCGGTCATTCCTGCAACGAACCAGTCGTCACCGCTGCGGCGGGCAAGGACGATGTACTCGCCGAGGCTCGCCTTCACCGGAACGGTCTCGTCCCAGACTGTCGGAACGGAAGCGATGAACTTTGCGCATTCTGCGTTCTTCTCGTAGGTCGTGATGTTGTCGGCCATAGTACCCACGGGCGAAAAGAAGAGAACGAAGGCCGCGAGCTGGCGGCATCGCGTGCCAATCGACATCGGACGCGGGTCGCTCGCGCTCCACCGGTCAAGGAAGGCGTTGCGCATCAGTCCCGGAGTGTAATCGACCGGGCCGGTCATTCCGCGGAGGAACGGGAAAGTCACGTCGTAGGTCACCTGATCGGCAGGGCCTGCCCCGGCGACGACATCATAGTTTCCGTATTTCATGTGCTCAAGTCCGCGCACCGCCTCGTAGCTCACGACGTTCGGATAAGTCCTGTTCATTCCGTGAGGAATCGGGCTGCTGTGGTAGTTGAGCATCAGGTGGTTCTTCGCGGCCTCCTCGGCAATCTTCCACTGGAGGTCGATGTATTCCTGGTCGTTTCTCTCGAAGAAGTCAATCTTGATTCCCTTGACTCCGATTGACGCGAGGTCGCGGAAAAGGGTCTCGAAACGCCCGGTGTTGCCGGAGAGGAGCACATCGGAGAACCATGCGGCCTCCATCCACACCCACACGCCTATCCCCTTTTCATTCGCATACGAGAGCGTCGGAACGAGATAAGGGGCGTAGGAATACGAGCTGCCGTTCGTCGGGATGCAACCCGCGTCGATCGTGATGTACGGAATGCCCGTCTTCACGGCGTAATCGACATGATATTTATATGTCTCGACGTTTCTTCCGGAGTTGAAATCCACGCCGTCGAGAGTGAACGACGTCTCCCAGTCCCAAGTGCTCATTCCGCCCTTAATCCACGAGATGTCAGCAAGTTTGCAAGGTTCGGCAAGACGGTAGATGACGTCGTTGTCAAGAAGCTGCGCGTCGCTGTCGATGACCATGCATATTCTCCACGGAAAGTCCATTGCACCGTGGCATTTCGCTATGTAGTTCTCCCACGATTTCGGAACCTTGACGGTGTATTCATTGCGGGAGGTTTCCTTCACGACACGGGTCTGGAAGCCGTCAAGGGCGTTTCCGCTGCCCTTGGTGAGGAACATCGCGGGATAGCCGCGCACACCGGCCTCGGCAATGCAGAGTTTCTGGCTGCCCATGTCAACGAGCACGGGAAGAAGTCCCATGCGCCCCGAAGGAAAGTCTCGGACATCCTTCTGATAATAGCTCTCGAAGCAGTTGCAGGCATTCTCGTACTTCGAGCCTGTGCCTCCCGGACTCGGCGCGGCGGTCATCGTGAACGAGCGAGGGAAACGGTATTCGATTTCCTCGGACATCACGGTGAAATCCCCGTCGCCCGTGCTGCGGAAGCGGTAGGCCACGGCATCGTCGTAGGCACGGAACTCGACCTCGAATCCTTCGGCGAAACTGTGCACCGCGCCGTTGTAGCGGTCGTCAACCTCGCTGCGGATGTAGAACGGCGAGCGGATTTTCTCCGAGACATGACTGAGCCGGGTGTCCGTCAGTTTAGAGCCGCGTCCCCAGACCCTCCCGTCGGAGAGAGTCATCGAGAGCGTAAGATCTGCGGTGAGAGCCTGCCCGTTGCGGAAAATCCGGTAGGACACGGCGTTGCCGACAGTGATTTCCACCTGAATCTGCCCGTCCGGCGACTCAAGCGTCAGCTCCGGCTGCGGGGATGGCTCGCGCTGCCCGGGATCGTCTGTTCCGGCGATTTCCGGCTGCCTGCAGGAAAGCGTCAGACAGGAGAGCAGGGACACGAATAGGATTGTCAAATTCATACTCCTCATATCCTCCGCATTACCAGTCGATTGCCTGATCCTCATCAGGAATCTGGGTGTTAATCTTGCGCTCGGTCATCATCGAGCCCTTCGCGTGGTACGTGAGCACCTTGTCGGAGTAGGTCGTGAAGTCGTCGTAGTAGTAGTTCAGACGCAGAGTGACGTAGCGGTGCACGAGATAGGGCTGGAGCGCGTCCTTGCGCTCGGTTATCTCGTAGGTCTGCCTGCCGCTTGTCCTTAGGTTCAGGGACGGGTCGGCCGCCGAGAGGAAGACATTGCCCATTCCGTCCTCGTCATAGTCCTCCTCGAAACGCACGACAATCTTGTAGCGGTTGCGCTTCGATGTCGTGAGTTCCTCGTCGGTGAGCCCGGCATAGAAGAAAACGGACTCGCCGTCGACGACATAGAGCGTCCTGTCAGTCACGCAGATGGCGTTGGACGTCTCATTGCCCATATAGACGTTCATCGTCGTTGCGTTGTACTTTCCGGAGTACTTGTTGAACGGAATCACGCGGAGAATCGCCTTCGCGTAGTCCTTGCGCGGATGCGCCGTGTAGGAGGCGTTCCCGTCATCAATCATCAGAGGCAGCACCCATTTCTCCGTGAGGTCTATGTCCCTGAGGGAAAAGTTCACGTCGAGCGTCCCCTGATACTCCCCTGCCGGAATGTGCACAGTCGCGTCGCCGAGGCTGTAGAAACTTGACGGAAGTTCCTTGTAGTAGAGGTCGGCGCGCTGCTTGAAATGGTCGTCGTTGATGAGCGCGAGCGTGTCCTTATCGACCTTCACGCGGATGTCGAGGTCGCTGTCGGGCTCGGTCGAGCCGCTCACTATAACCGGAACCTTGTAGGTCACGTTCCCGTCTTCCTTGTAGGAGACATAGATGCTGCTCGTGCCCGCAGTGTAGTCGAGCGGAGTGGCGAACGAGATGTAGTGTTCGTACTGTTCCTCCACCCATTCCTTGTTGCAGGAGACGAGAGCCGCCCCGAGAACGGGCAACGCAATGCATATTTTCAGAATATTCTTATTCATTATGTTACAGATTAGTCGTTTACGTTCCATCCCGGATTCTGCGTCAGACGCTTGTTGCGCTTGAGTTCATCCTTCGCGAAAGGCCAGAAATATGACTTCTCGACGAATACCGCCGGCACGGAAGGAATCTCCACGGGAGTATGGAACAGGAGCCTTGCCTCGGAAGAGTTGGAACCGGACTGCGCGATGTTCATGTTGCAGCCGTAAATCGGGTCTATCGTCTCCTTCTCGGCATCCTTCCAGCGGCGAAGGTCGTAGTAGCGCTGGCACTCGCCGAGAAGCTCGATCTGGCGTTCCCTCTTGAGCTTTTCGCGGAAAAGGACCTTGTCGCCATAAACCTCGTCGGCGAAGTCCGGCAGACCGGCACGGATTCTCACGGGGTGGATTCCCCTTTCGAGCTCCGTGATGCTGCGGCTTATGGTGTAGGTCTGCTTGCCGTCCCAAGAAAGAACGCTGTAGGAGCCGTCAAGTTCGTTGAGGGCCTCGGCGTAGCAGAGCAGGATGTCGGCATACCTTATCGCAGGCTCGGCCTTGTCAAGAATCTTGGAGTCCGAAGTCAGGTTCGAGTCCTGTGGATGGACATATTTCTTGAAGCCTATTCCGGTCAGAGGCCATGAGGATGTTCCCGCCTTCTTTCCGTTCACGTTGTCGCGGTAGTACCAGCACTGCTTGGAAGTGAGCGGCTGCGGAGTCGTATAGACCTCGCTGTTGCGGTACCACACGGAACCGTTGTAGGCAACGCTCGCATAGAAGCGCGGCTCGCGGTTGGCATACTGCTTGGAGATGTTCTTCCTCACCTCGGCGTTCGTTCCGAGCTGCGGAGAGTAGCTGAGGTTTGCTGCCTCGGAGTCGGAGAGCATCCCCGGCCTTGCCGAGCCGTCGCCCCTGCCGAGTTCGCTGTCCTTGCCCGGAAGGTCCCTGCCGTCATACATATAGTAGGCGTCGCACTGTTTCTGAGTAATCGAGATGCAGTTTGAGCCGCCGGCAGCGACAGGAAGCATCTCATGAATGAAATATGCAAGGTCGTATGCCTCCTGCTCCTGTTCCGCCGCGTTCCAGCCGTTCGCGCCGTTCTTTCCGCGGGAGAAGATAATCTCCGGATTGTCGTTGAGCTTCACCGCTCCGTTGAACAGCGAGCGGTAGGACTCGAACGGGTCGATGTCAGCATAGCCGTCCGGCCAGTTCTGACTGTAGAACTCCCCGTCGTTGAACGGAGTCACGGTCTTCGGCTCATAGTCCGAATTGGCCGAGTTCCTGCGCTTTGCAGTGTAGAGGTCATATTGTCCAAGTTCTATCACGTCACGGGCTGCTGCCGCAGCCTTCGCCCATTTGCTTTCGTCATAATTCTGAGAAAGCAGTCTGTTTCCCTGATCGTCAAGCAGTCTCTGCGCGTAGGCGTCGTCGTTGCCGTTGGCGAGAGGACTTGCCTCATAGAGAAGCACCTTCGCACGGTAGGCGAGAGCCGCGCCGCGCGTCGGACGGGCGGCATTGGTCGCGTCCCTCCTCAGAGGAAGGCCGGCGGCCGCAAGGGCAAACTCGGAAGCGATGTATTCCGCGCACTCCTCGTAGCTGCGGCGGGGAATGGAGAGGTTGTCGTAGCTGTCCGAATAGTCCGCACCCTCCTCCGGAAGAAGCGGAATCGGGCCGTACTTGCGCAGGAGAGCCCAATAGTAGTAGGCACGGGCGAAACGGGCCTGGGCCTTGTAGTCGGCGCGTTCCGCCTCGGAAACAGCCGTGTTGCCGTCGATGTGCGCGATGAACACGCAGGCCTTGTTTATTCCCTGCCAGCAATATGTCCATGTCTTCTGGCGATAGCTCTCGTCGTATGAGACGGTCTTGAACTTCGTGTATTCGCTGCCGTTGAAGCAGAGATCGTCCGCGAAGTTCTCCACGGTTCCGAACTGGTTGGACACATCGACCACATAGTTCATGTACGAGAACGTGTTGTTCAGCCAGTTCTCGGTGTAGTCCTTGTTCGAGAAGACCTTCTCTATTGTCAGCTGCTCGTCGAAATACTTGTCAACTTCAAGGAACGAGCATGACGCGAGGCTTCCCGCCCCGATGACGGCAAGCGCCGCCGGTATGAAAATTCTGCTAAATGTCTTCATGTCAATAATCTCCCCTCCTTAGAATTTAACGTTAAGCCCGACAGTCACGGACTTCGTGAGCGGATATGCCGCGCCGTCCGAACTTCCGAGCTCCGGATCCCAGAGCTTGAACTTCGAGAATGTCAGAAGATTCGAGCCGATGATGAAGAAACGCAGATCGCTCATCTTCGCCTTGCTGACAATCTGTTTTGGAAGGGTATATCCGATTTCGAGGGTCTTGAGACGGAGATATGAGCCGTCGCGGAGCCAGTAGGTCGATGGGCGGTAGTTGTTTGCGTTTCCGCCGTATGAAAGCCGTGGATATGACGCGTTCGGGTTCTCCGTAGCCTCGGTTCCAGATATGTCCTTTGAAATCCACCTGTCGGATTCCGCCACGGACTTGAGGACATTTCCCCATTCTCCCTGGCTGAAGGCATACACGCCCGGACCGTTGATGAAGAACGAAGACTTGCCCGCGCCCTGGAAGTGCATGTTGAAATCAATTCCGTTCCAGCGGAGCGAAAGACCGGCTCCGTAGATGAGCGAAGGCACGGTTGTGGTTCCGATTGCAACATAGTCGCCCTCGTCAATCACGCCGTCGCCGTTCACGTCCTTGTACTTGATGTCACCCGGCTGGTATGTTCCGAAAGTCTGCTTTGGACTGGTGCGGATGTCGTCATAGTCCTTGAAGAGGCCGAGCGCAATCAGACCCTTCGCCTGATTGATTCGGTAGCCCTTTTCCTGCTGGTACGGATAGACCGCATATCCCTCGTCCTTCTCAAGAACCTCGTTGCGGGTGTATGTCATGTTGCCCCTGAGGGTCATCTCCACCGGACCGAGCATCTGCTTGAAGGCGAAGTTGCCGTCAAGGCCGGTCGAAAGGGCCGCGCCGACGTTTCCATAGACTTCGACATCCTGCCCCACCGTGCCCGGGAGGTAGCTTCTCTTGAGGAAGATGCCAGTACGGGTCTCGCGGAACCAGTCAACCGTCATCGTGAACTTGTCGTTGAACCACGCGAGGTCAAGTCCGACGTCGTGCTTCACGGCGATTTCCCATGTCACGAGAGGAACGGGAGCCGTGCCGGTGTAGCCGATGCCGCTGCCGTCGTAGATGTTGCTCTGGGTGAAGTCCGACCACTGGTAGCCCTTGAGGTAGCCGAGAGTGTACATGTAGGGGAAACGCAGGCTGTTGCCGTTCGAGTCCATCAGCTGGTCGTTTCCGACCCGTCCCCATGAATAGCGGAGCTTGGTCATGCTCATCCAAGGGAGAAGCTTCCTGAGCCACGGCTCCTCGGCAAGGTTCCATGCCACTGAGACAGCTGGAAAGAAGCCGAACTTGCTGCCGGTGGCGAAGTTCTCGGAACCGGTGTAGCCGAAGTTGAAGTTGACGAAATAGCGGTATTTCCAGTTGTATGCCGCGCGTCCGACAAGTCCCTGATGCCTGCGGGCGAGGGCCTTCTTCATATCCGCTCCGTCGGTGGACATGGTCTCGGTCGTGGAGTCCTGGAGATATTTGAGAAGTCCGCTGACATTGTGCCCGTCGCCGAAAATCCTGTCGTAGCGGAGCTCGGCCTCAAGATAGACCTTCCTGTCGCCGCTGCTGTAGGAAGTCTGGCTCATCTCGACCGGCTTGTCAATCCTGTTGAAGAGCAGGGTGCCGTCAAGCTCGCGGTAGCGCTTTGCCTTCCAGAGCTCCGGCATCTTGTAGCGGCGAATCTGGTTGTAGTTGTTGGTGTCGAATCCGAAGCGGCCGACGAACTTGAGCCCTTCGGTGATGAACTTGAAGTCCTGCGTGAGGGTGAAGTTGGTCTGGATGCGGTTCCACCACTGCTGGGTGTATCCGGTCTGGGTGGAGCGGATCCACGGATTGACCTTCACCTCGGAATAGGTCTCGTCGCCGACCTTCATTCCCGGATAGAGCCCGTTGGAATAAATTGCCGGAACCGAAACCGGGGTCTGCCCGATGAGCGAGCTCCAAATCTCCGAAGACGTGGAACCCGACTCGTCAAGTTTCTGATACATACCGCCCACACCCATCTGGAGAAGGGTCGTCGGGGTTATGTTCACGTCCGCGTTCATGCGGTAGTTCCACTTCTCGTTGTTGGCGTTGGTGTTGTAGCGGCTCTTGAGGTTCTTGTCGACATTGTACATACCGCCCTCGTTGAGGTAGCTGGCGGAGAGGTAGTAGCGCGCGTTCTGGCCGCCACCGTTGATGTTAATCGAGCCCCGGTAGCTCATCGCACCGTCCTTCATCAGGAGCTTCATCCAGTCCGTGTTCGGAAGCCGGTCAGGGTCTGTTCCGGCCGCGATGATTCCGAGTTCCTCGCTCGTGTAGTAAGGCTCCTGGTTTCGGGTCGTGAGAGCCTCGTTCACCATCTGGGAGTAAGTCACACCGTCCGCGAACTCAGGCGTGTAGGTGCGCGTGTTATAGACTGTCTCGAACTTCGCGTCGATGTTTACCTTGCCCTCGTTGCCGCGCTTGGTGGTGATGAGCACGACGCCGTTCGCTCCGCGAGAGCCGTAAATGGCCGTCTCGGAAGCGTCCTTGAGCACGGAGAAAGATTCTATGTCCTCCACGTTGAGCTGGTTCAGGTCACGCTCGAAGCCATCCACGAGCACAAGCGCACTTGAGCCGGCGCCGAAGGTGGAGATGCCTCGAATCCAGAATTCGGAGACATTGTAGCCCGGCTGTCCGCTTGTCTGGCGGGCGATGATGCCCGGTGCGTTTCCGGCGAGGGAGTTGGTGATGCTTCCCGTGGCGGATGTCTTGAGCGCATCGACGCTCACGGGGGTCACGGCACCTGTCTGGGTGAGCTTGCGCTGGGCACCGCTGGCGGTCACGACGACCTCGTCGATGGCGAGGGACACGTCCTCCTCAAGAGTTACCTCCACATATTTCTCTTCCTTGATGAGCAGTTCCTTGGTCTTGAAGCCGAGGAAAGAGACCTCGATGCGGTTGTAGGGCTCCATTTCGAGCGTGAAGCGGCCGTCGAGGTCAGTTATGGCGTAGTTGCCGACCGAGCCTTTGACCACGACTCCGGCGCCGATGAGCGGTTCCTTTTTCGTGTCGGTCACGAGACCTGTCAGCGTAATTTTCTGCTGCGCGGCCGCAGAAGCGAGGATGCCGCACAGCAGAAACAATGTTGCGATGATTCTTTTAATTCCCATGAACAAATTCCGTTTTCAGTCCACGATTTCCTGAAACACAGGAGATTAGTCGAGATATGTAATCTTCCTCACGCGACGGTAGTGGCGGTCGGCGATGTAGAATGTTCCGCTGGCAGGCTCATAAGTTATGCCCTGCGGAATGGCGAAACGGGCTTCCTTGCGAAGGTCACCGTCCTGGTCACCGACCCAGACATCACCAGGAGCATTGGCGCTTCCGCGGCCGGCAAAGGTTGACACGGCATATTCAGGAGTGATCTTTCTGATGCAGCCGTTCCATGAATCGGCGACATAGAAATCGTATTGGTCCTCAAAGCCTTCGGAAACATAGTAGTCGTTCTTCACGAACACGCCGCCGTAAGGCCTGTTGAGCTGGGCTTCCGTACCTACTCCGTCAAGGTGTCCTCCGTAATCGCAGCCAACCGCCCATGAGTTCTGCGTCAGAAGTTCCTTTTTAGCCCAGTCATATTCGCATTTCATTATGATTGACGACTTTGCATGGATGATGTAGGCATAGTTCCCGGTCGGATGGAAGACAATCTTGACTCCGGTCATTCCGTCCCAGTCCTCGTTTTCTCCGAGCGGCATGCCGTCATACTGGAAGAGCGTCTCTGAAACTTCTCCAGTCGCAGGGTCATACCTCTTCACGTTCTTTCCGGCATCGCCGTCCTGAAGATAATAGACCTCGTGATTGACCGGATGAACCGCAATCGCACGGATAAGCTTGTCCGTCACGACAACCTCACCCTTGAAGCCGTCGCCGTCTCTCGTGAGCTTCATGATGCCGACCTCGGTTTCCGAGCGGTCCTGATAGATGGCGACGAGAAGGTTATTTTCGTCAAGCCACGCCATCGAGTAGATGTTGCCGTCTCCGGTGTAGAATGAACTTTTGGCTACTGTCGTCACCTGTTTTGCAGCAAGGTCAACCTTTCTGAGATTGCCCCATGACTCAAGCACCCAAAGCACGTTATGGTTAACCGGATCAACGACGATGTCGTTCATGAAATCCGCGAATCCCGCCCCGTTGAGGCTCTGCTCGAAAGGTCCGTCCTGCACTCTCTGCTCTCCGGTAGGGTCGGTGTAGCCGCAGACGGTCTCCACCTTCGACAGCATGGTAATCCTGAACTTCGCGGCGGCCGCACAGTTGTCGTACTTGCTTTCCTTCTTTATACTGAGGCGCACCTCGGCGTCCGTCGCCGCGCCGTCAGTCGTCCCGCGGGGCACCTTGCAGGTGATGCTCTGGCTCTTTCCGTCCTCGGAAGCGGTGAGGGTCTCGGCCTTGACCTTGCGCCCGTTGATTATGACGGTGATGGCATTCACATCCTCGCCGAAGTTGGTTCCGGTGATTGTAATCTCGGTGCCGGCGCCACCTTCGGCCGGGGTGAAGCCGGTTATGGCTGCCTTTTCAGGTTCAGGTGTCGGAGTCGGGTCAGTCTTGCCGCCGTCGTCCGGTTTTTCAGTCCCCGGGTCCTTAGGTTCATCCTTCGAGCAGCTGACCGCAGGCATTGCCGCGAGCGAGCAGAGCACTAAAAGTTTCAGAAGATTTCTTTTCATAACAGTGTGGTTTAATTTGTTTTTCGTAAGAGAGAAACACACCGCGCAGATATGCGAAAAGACCTCCGCGCGCTCCGGTGAACACGCAGAAAGCCACATCCGCAAATCTTCACGGATGTGGCTACATAATATATTTAATTGATTTTTCTGATTCTGTCAGAGACAATGAAAGACGGTATCCCGAACCGCTCCATCTGCCGTTCAGACTACAATCCCCCCCCCATTGTGACTTGTGATACAATTACTTTCATAATAGTGCTATCAATAATCGCTGCAAATATAGCCACCATCACAGATTCCACTATCAAAAATTTGGCATAAAAGTTTAGATTTTTGACACACCAACACCCCGACCGCCCCCAAACCCTCATTCCGCGTACTCCCCGGAGGTGAGGGAATGGCCGTCCCAGACGAGGTAGGGCGAGGAGCGGAACCAGTCCTTGACCATGCGGAAATTCGCTCCGCACGGAAGTCGAAGGTCAACCCGAGTGTGGAAATGGCCGAAGATGAAGTAGTCGATGTGCCGGGTTTCGCCGAAAGACTCGGCAAACTTGTATAGCGGCTCGTCCTCGTTTCGGAAGACATATTCGGTCTTGTGCTTCAGACGGTTGTTCTTCGACCAGCTGTTGCCAAGACGAAACGCGAACCACGGATGCAGCGTGCTGAAAATCTTCTGGAGCGGACGGCAATGGAAGATGCCGGAAAGGATGCGATAGCCGCGCGGAACGGGGCCGAGGCCATCGCCGTGACCGAGGCAGAATACCTTGCCTGAAATGGTCGTTATGTAGGGCTGCTCAAGCATTTTCATCCCGAGAGACTCGAAGTAGGAATAGCTCCAGACGTCATGATTGCCGCGAAAGAAATAGACATTCACACCTCGATCGATGAGGTCGAGCAGCGCTGCAAACACGCGCACATAGCCTTTGGGAACGACGTCGCGGTACTCATACCAGAAATCCCAGATGTCACCGAGCAGGTAGAGGCTCTCGGTCTCCGACGGAAGAGAGCGGAGAAACTTCACGAAACGCGCCTCCCTATCCTGCGGGTTCAGAACGTCACAGCCGAGGTGAACGTCAGCGACGAAATATGTGAGGTTTTGCCTCATGCGAAAATGAATATAAGAACGGCAACAACTGCACAGTAGAGTGCGAACCAGCCGAGTTTCGTCTTCTTCACGAGAGCAATCATCACCTTGCAGGCGAAAAGTCCTGCGACGAAGGCGGAAATGAAACCCAGAACCAGAGGAAGCGCTCCGACAGTCGAAGATGCCATATCTCCTCCAACGATTTCAAGGAAAGCCTCACCGAGAATAGGAATCAGAACCATCAGGAATGAGAACTGGGCGACGACATCGCGTTTCACTCCGCAAAGCAACCCTGTCGCAATGGTGGTGCCGGAACGGGAAAGCCCCGGGATGACCGCAATGGCCTGTCCGAGTCCCACGACAAATGCCTGCCAATAGGAAATGCCGTTGCGTGTGCCTTTGTCGACAGTCTCAACAACCTCTGTTGCTTCCGCGCATTTATCGGTTGTTTTTGCAGGCTCTGAGCCTTTACAAGAGACCGCATCAGCCTCCGCGCATTTGCAACGTCGGCAGCAGCGTCCAAAAATCTTGCCTGCATTATCAGAGAGCAGAAGCAGCGCCGCCGTCACCAGCAGGGCTCCTGCCACCACATGGATTGACGAGCCGAACAGGCCCTCGACCGCATCCTTGAAGAACATCCCGACGATGAAAACCGGTATCATCGAAAGCAGAATTTTCAGCACATAGTCCGTTCCGTCATTGAATTTTGACGGATGTGCGATGCTACGAAAAAGTCCGTCTTTCACAAAAAGAGACTTCAATAGTCCCCAAATCTGTTTTCTGAACACTACAATCGTACTCAGCACCGTCGCCGCGTGGACTACCACCTCAAACACAAGGTCGCCGGAGTTTTTAATCCCCAGCAATTCTTTTCCGATTTGCAGATGACCGCTGCTGCTCACGGGCAAAAACTCCGTCAAACCCTGCAACAGTCCCAAAAGTATAGCTTCAAACCACTCCATTCTTATTTCTTTTTACTGACGCCCATAACGGCGACAATCTCCACCACAATTCCGGTGATAATCACAAGCGGAGCCGCGACAAGCCTCTGAAAGTCAAAAATCTCATAACTGAAGACCTTGGGGTCGTGACTTGCTCCGCCGCACATCAGAATATACCCGGCCGCCATGACAATCAGTCCGGCGAGCAGAAGCCTCAGCCCCTTCGGCGTCATCGCCATATTCTTCGATTCATTCAAGTTCATATCTTTCAACTTAATAATACAATTCCGATTTATTCAGCGAGACAAGCTTATTGACCGTAAAATATGTGCTCGCCACGCATATAACCAGCCCGCTTGCGACAACTATTCCGATGACAGCCAATAACATACCGAGGGTGAACACCGAAAACAACTGTTCGAACTGCCCCTTGAGCAAGAACAGTCCGATAATGATCATTATCGTCGCAATCAAGGCGGCGAAGATGCCCTGAAAAGCCGACTGGTACATGAACGGCCTCCGTATAAACGGGCGCGTCGCCCCGACCATCTTCATCGTGTGAATCGTAAAGCGCTTCGAATAGACGCTCAGTCGCACGGTGTTATTGATGAGAACGAACGAGATGAATAGGAGCAGCGCGATAAATACGGCCAGGAACAGCGAAATCTTGCTAAGGTTCGAGTTCAGCGCCTCCACGAGAGACTGCTGATAGACCACCTCCTCCACTTCAGGAGCCTTCTCCAGAACCGCCTTCACCACTTCCAGAGAATCCGGGGAGACATACTCTGACTTCAGCGTAAGGTTTATGGAAACCGGAATCGGGGCCGTCTCGAAAACAGCGAGGAAGTCATCCCCGAGCAGCTGTGCCATCTCTTTTGCGCCCTGTTCCTTCGACACATAGGACGAACTGCGCACGAAAGGCTCTGTGTCCATCACTTTCTTGTAGCGAAGGGCCGCCGACTCCCCAACGTCGCGCTTCATCATCACGCTGACCTGCATATTCTCTTTAAGATAGTCCGAAACGCTTCTCTCGGAAACGAGCAGGAACGCGGCAATGCCCACGAGCAGCAACACCAGAGAAATGCTCACAACGGACGAAAGAAACGCCCTGACATATCGTTTTCTGATTATCCTATTGCTGTCCAAATCCATAACTTATTATTACACAGTAGCATTAAACCCCGCTATCACAACATGCAGACGCCAAAGTTAGTGATTTTATGAAAATTTATTATTATCTTTGTGGAGATTTGTTAAAATAAAACTTGCTATGGGAGATTCCACCAAGAGAGTCCTTTTTGTAAATTCGGAGATATTCCCATATCTGCCGGAGTCCGAAATCGCAAACATCGGAAGATACCTTCCACAGGGAATTCAGGAACGCAGGAAGGAAATCCGTTCGTTCATGCCCCGCTACGGATGCATCAACGAAAGGAAAAACCAACTCCACGAGGTGATTCGCCTCTCAGGGATGAACATCATCATCAACGACGTCGACAGACCTCTCGTCATCAAGGTAGCCTCTATCTCAGCCGCCAGGATGCAGGTCTATTTCATTGACAATGAGGACTATTTCCACCGCAAGCAAACTTTCGCGGATGAAAGCGGAAAATTTTTCGCAGACAACGACGAAAGGGCCATCTTCTTCGCCCGGGGTGTACTTGAGACCGTGAAAAAGCTCCGCTGGGCCCCGGACATCATCCACTGCCACGGATGGATTTCCCACATACTCCCGATCTATCTGAAGAAAGCATACATCGACGACCCGATATTCTCCGGAAGCAAGATTGTCACTTCGCTTTATGGAGACACGCCAACCATGCCTTTCGCTCCGGAATTCCGCGAACTCGTGAAATTCGGGAACATCACGGACGCGGACACGGAACTGTTGGCGGAGCCAAGCGGCATAAACCTTGCTAAACTCGCCGTCCGCTACTCTGACGGTGTCATCATCGGTGACGGGGATGTTCCGGCCGAACTGACCGGTTTTTGTGCCTCCGAAGGTCTCCCGCTGCTTCCGTTCGATGCCTCCGCAATGGAGAACGGCTCGTATATCGATGCCTATAACCGTTTTTACGACAGCTTGTAATGAAGTCTCTTAAAGGAATATTTTCGATAGGTGTCGCCTCCGTTGCGGCATTTTGCTGTTTTTCGTGCATAAATGCCGATGACACACTCGGACAGGACTACATCCCCACATCGCACAGCTGGCAGGTAGTCAGCACATCACTTGACATCACCGCCATCGAGTCGGCCAAGACCGAAGATCTCGGAGGCTACAGTTCCAGACGGCTCAGCGTCGGCGGTGTGACCGAAGAGGGCGGCGTCCGGAACGAGAGTGTTGCAGCCTTCCCGCTGATACCCATTGCAGACACGGCAAAACTCGACATAGGCGATGTGCAGGAAATCTACGCATTCCATTTCGCCGCGGCAAAGGACACGCTTTCGTTCGGAGATGACTCGCAGGAGCACATCATCCAGAACATCAGGGTCTATGAGCTCCAGAAACCGCTCGGTTCCGACATTCTCTACGCCGGGAAGGGCAATGAGGGGCTGTATGACGAAAGCAAGGGAGTGATCACCAAAGGTATACCGACTTACAGTGGAGGCGACTCCCTTTCCTTCGACTTCAAGAAAGAGTTCGCGCAAAAATATGTTGATGCGCTGAAAGGACGCAAGAGCTGGTCGATGGACGACTGGAAGAAGGAACTTCCGGGAATATGCATAGTCGCCGACAGACCTGCCTCCGGAAGCGGAAGAATCAATATGTTCAAAGTTGCGGTGAGCACCAACGACTACGGCTACCTCACCGGAAACTACGTGGAGCTGAAGGTACGTTCCGTGTTCGACAAAGAACGCGGGCCGGTGGACACGTCCTTCGTGTTCATGGCGGGAGCGTCTTCCTTCATCGGAAAGGGCACGTCCTCGCTCCCGACCCAGTATGCGTTCAACATCTGCCGCCGGGAAGGTTCGGAACACGTATCAACTGACGAGCTGCACATCGAGGGAGGATGCGGCTATAAGCCCGTTGTGCGTGCCAAGGGGCTGAAAGTTTCCGTGGAGAATGCCGTCCGCACATCAATGATCAAGCGTTTCGAAAGCATCAGTGAGGAGTTCAAGACAAAGAGCGATGCCGAAAAGAAGGACATTGTTGACGAGATAATAAATGGCGGCAGGATAGTCGTCAACAAAGCCACCATAAGGCTTCCGTACAAGGTTTCATCCGACTATTCTGAAGTAGACCACTATCCTCTGATGCTCAGCCCGACCTGCAGACTCGTCGGCAAGCGGACAGTCAGCGGAGCGGACGGGAACACAGAACAAGAAGTGGTCTCATACGCCGGACTCACCGACGCCAGCGTGTCCAGCGAGAATCAGGGAGACATCAACCGCTCGCTCGCCTGCTATCAACCGGACGTCAGCCACCACATTCAGGAACTTCTACGCCTGTCCAAAAAAGACGGCGAGAGTGACAAGGATTTCGCCAAGAGGGAAAGCCAGTATGACATCTGGATGCTCATCATGCATTCCGAGACCAACAAGGCAGCGTCATCTTCGAACAACTCATCCTACAACGACTATCTCAATGCCCTCGCCTACAGTTCCTACTACAACAGCCTCTACAATGGTTACGGCGGCTACGGATATGGCGGATATGGATATGGTTACGGCGGATATGGCAACAGTTACTACAACAATTACTACAACTACATGATGATGGCGGCCTATGCCTCACAGTCGAGCACGACGAGCACCAGCAAAACCACGGAACTGGACAAGGACCGCTACTACAGCTGCCGGCTATATGGGCCGAAGGCATCAGAGAAGAGACCGACGATGACTATCACCTATTCATTCCCAACGGAATAGAAGTATGTATGTTATAAACCAAATTTTAAAAACCAACTTTATGAAAAAGAAAGTTTTTCTGACCGCAGCGCTTTTGTGCGCTTTCTCCCTGGCTTCATTCGCCCAGTTGACAACAGGTGAACCGTCAGCCAAGAAAATCCGTACCGGTAACCGTGCTCAGGCCGGAGACTTCGGACTCTACATCGGATTTCCGATTAACAATTACGTGGACGACATCAAGTATGGCGACCTTGTTCCTTTCCCAATCGTGAACCTCAAGTTCTTTGCTTTGGACCAGCTCGAAGTCAGGGCAAGCATTGACGCAAAGGCGTACAGCCAGAAAGCGATGGGTAAACTTATGACTACAGAAAAGAAACTCGGCGAAGGCCAGTCTTCAGGACATTTCCTCGTTTTGCCTGGTGTGGCTTGGCATTTTGCCAAAAGCAACATCGTTGACGTCTACGCGGGAGCAGAACTCCCAATCGGATGGTCAGGAGCAAAGCAGAGGGCAGTTGATGAGACTGCCGATATGGAGACACTCGTGGCAAAGAACGCATGCACCCTCGGAATAGGTGCGTTTATCGGTCTCCAGTTCTTTATTGCCAACCTTCCTGTGGCTCTCGGCGTCGAGTATGGACTCAGCTCACAGTTCGACCTCGGTCTGAAATATAAGAACACTGTGACATCAGCCGGAACTACTCAGGTTTTCTACACATCCGACATCAACGGTTCACTTGTAACTCCTGCCAACCAGTTCGAGAAACTTCAGGCTAAGAGAGGAAACCTCGGACAGCAGGTTCGTTTGACATTGTCATACTACTTCAAATAGTTCTTGTGCCTATGAAAACGATTAAATTACTGCTTTGCACCCTGGCTGTGACGGTCCTTGCATCTTGCAGCGTCGTCAAGCACGGAGCTTATGCCCCGGACAGGATCCAGATGAACATTGAACTTTCTGACTTGGTGTTTCTTGGCGAGACAGAAATCAGCGTAGAGTATGACACCTACCTCGGAATCTTCTCAAGAATTGACAAAATCAACGGCGAGCCGTATGATGGGAAAGTTTACGAGACTGCGACTATTAAAGGAAACACAGTGCTCCCACGCAAACTTAGGCGGGCCACACCAAAGATTCTTCAGGAATTCCCTGAGGCCGAATATTTTATGATTACGAACCAGAAAATGACTAAGCGTAATCTGTTCCTCGGCTCTGAGAGAGTTTTGACCGCAAAAGTTAAAGCATATAAATTCAAATAGTATGCGCCGCTTTAGGAGCATATCCTTTCTGATTTCGGGACTGCCGCTGCTTTTGGCGGCGGTCTTCTCTTTTGTCTCGTGCAAGGGGGAGGAGGAGTCTCCTGTTATCATTTTTGCGAGGTCCTCGACCGGAGACAAAGTGGCGCCGGGAGGACACGTGCTCTATGATGTGACGGCAAAATCCCGTGACGGCAACATTGTTTCGGTCTCTTTGACGGAAATGAGCGACGAGACTGGCCTCAAACTTATTGAGGAGCGTCAGACTACGGGAAAAGAAGTCAAGCAAAGATTTGACTACCACGCTCACGAGACACAAAAGGACACTTCGATTTTCCTTATCCTCTTTGAGGCCCGGGACGACCTCGGCCGCAGCCAGGAGTTCAAGAGGACTCTCAATGTAATCCGCCCGAAACCTTCAGGAGGTGATGGCGGTGAAACAGGCGGAGAAGACGGAACGAACGGCAGCTCCGAGGAAAAGAAAGACTAAAAAAAGGGTTGACTCCAAGCGGAATCAACCCTTTTTCACTTTCAGGTTTGTTATTTAGCCTGCTTTTCAGCGACTTTCTTCTCAACGTAAGCGATTGCGTCGGCAACGGTAACAATCTTGCCTTCTGCTTCGTCGTCCGGTTCAAGATCGAACTTGTGCTCAAGAGCCATGATAAGATCGACGCTATCAAGTGAATCTGCGCCGAGATCGTTTGTGAAGTTTGCGCTATCGGTAACCTCTGACGGTTCAACGCCGAGCTTGTCAACGATGATTGCCTTTACTTCTTCTGCAATTGTAGACATAATTGAATCTTTTTAGTTTATATTTGTTTTTACGATTACTCTAATCAAAACACCTACGATTACTCTAATCGAAATATCGGGGCAAAGTTATGAAAAAAAATTAAAAAAGGAAATTTGCAGAATGGTGGGATATAATATAACTTTGCGCGGAATGAGTTCGTCCTACACGAACGGTATGACATAAACAATAGATATGAAAGAGAAAAATATACTCGGAGCATTCGATTGGTTCCTGATTTCAGGAGTTGTCGCATGTAACGTAATATATTCGATAGCCACGGCATCGTCAGGCTTCGATGTCCTCGGATTCACGGCAGCGGTGGCAGGAATACTCTGCGTCGTGCTCGCGGCAAAGGGAAGCATCTGGAACTATGCCTTCGGGATTGTGCAGGTCTCACTCTATGCCTATATAGCTTGGAAATCAACGGCTTATGGAAATGCGGCAGTGAACGCGCTCTATTATTTTCCGATGCAGTTCATAGGGTGGTGGCAATGGAGTCGCAGAGGGGCCGGAACGGGAACTGAGGCGGGAAATGCCGTAGAGTCGAGGAGGTTGTCCTGGAAGATGAGGGCGCTGATTGCCGCTGGAATCGCTGTCGTGACCGTCGCGCTGGCATTTGTGCTGAAGCATTTCGGAGCTGAACAGCCGTGGATTGACTCGTTCACGACGGTTCTGTGCATCGCGGCACAGGCTCTGATGACTTTCGCCTTTGTGGAGCAGTGGTGGCTGTGGATTGTATTCAACGTTTTCACTGTCATAATGTGGTCCGTGTTCGCGGCCGAGGGAACTGAACATTCCGTGCCGACCTTGATAATGTATGTCTTCTATCTGATGAACTCGGTGAACGGGCTTGTCAACTGGAGACGCCTTGAACGGGGAGAGGCGAAGGTTTAAGGATGTTTTGCAAAATATGTGTATGTCGGAAAAGAAACTGACTGTCAGAGAGAAGATTGCGTTATTCCCGCACCAGCCGGGCGTCTACCGCTACTATGACTCGGATGGCAACGTCATCTATGTTGGAAAGGCGAAGGACCTGCACAAGAGGGTGGCCCAGTATTTCGTTCCGCCGGAAAGGCTGACGCGCAAGACGGCGATAATGGTTTCGAAGATTGCCGATGCCCAGTATTCTGTCGTGGAGACCGAAGCGGACGCCCTGCTGCTTGAAAACAACCTCATAAAGCAATATAAACCGAAGTACAACATACTCCTCAAGGACTCGAAGACCTATCCATGGATATGCGTCAGCAACGATGTATTCCCGAAGGTTTTTCTCACGCGACGGCTCGTGCGTGACGGTTCGCGCTATTTCGGGCCATATTCAAGCGCCATGCACGCAAGGACGCTTGTGGACCTCTTTCACGACATCTACCCCATCCGCACCTGCAATAATAAAATCACCTCAGAGTCAATTCTCCGTGGAAAGACACGCCCCTGCCTCAATTTCCACATAGGAAAGTGCCGAGGGTGCTGCTGTGGAGGGATTTCACAGAAAGAATACAACGACAACATCGAAGAAGTCGTGAAGTTGCTCCGCGGCGGAGGAAGGGAAATGATTGCGCACTACCGCGAACTGATGACCGAGGCGGCAGAAAAGATGGACTTCGAGGCAGCACAGGAGTACAAGGTGAAGATGCAGGCGCTCGACAAACACTACAGCAAGTCGCTCATTCTTAGTTCCATGCCGGGAAGCTACGACGTGTTCTCGCTCGTGATGGACCCCGGAGAGGCCTTCGGCAACTTCATGAGGGTGGTGGACGGAGCCGTGGTGCAATCGCTGAACCTCGGATTCAAGATGAACATCGAAGAAGGACAGGAAACGGTGCTCGGGACATTCATCGGAGAGATTGAATCAAAGTTCGGACGGTTGTCGCACGAGGTCATCGTGCCGTTTCTGCCGGACGTGGAGATTGAAGGTGTAGAGTTTAAGATTCCCGTGCGCGGCGATAAACTGGCGCTGCTGGAGCTGAGCGCGAAGAACGCCAAGGAAATGAGATTCAACGAGATGAAGCAGAGGGAGCACACCGACCCGGATAACTTTAGGATGAAGGTGATGGAGGAACTGCGCGATGCTCTCGGGATGAAGGAGCTGCCGCGCCACATCGAGTGCTTCGACAACTCAAACATCCAGGGAACGAACCCTGTGGCCTCCTGCACGGTGTTCAGAGACGCAGCTCCGTCGAAGAAGGACTATAGGCATTTCAAGATAAAGACGGTGGTCGGGGCAAATGACTTTGCGTCAATGAAGGAAGTCGTTAACCGGCGCTATTCGAGAATGCTCACCGAGTCCCCTGACGACCTTCCGCAACTCATCGTGATTGACGGAGGCAAGGGGCAACTCTCGTCGGCCTACGAGGCTCTGTACGAGCTTGGCCTCACTGACAGGCTGACGGTCATCGGTCTCGCAAAAAGACTGGAGGAGGTAATCCGCGTAGGAGACCCCTACCCTCTTTTCCTCGATATGAATTCCCAGGCCTCCAAGGTTCTACGCCAGATTCGCGACGAGGCCCACCGCTTCGGCATCACCTTCCACCGCAAACTCCGCAGCAAGGCCCAGATTGAGTCAGCCCTCAGCAAAATCCCAGGAGTCGGCCCAAAGACCGAACAGCGCCTCCTCCTGCATTTCGGCTCAGTCGCCCGCATCGCCGCTGCTCCGGAGAAGGACATCGCCGCCCTCGTTGGCAAAGCGCTCGCCGCAAAAGTCAAATCCGCCTTATCTTGAGGAGGCTCGAAGGCAGGCGAGAGTGGCAGGGAGAGCTGACGAGAGAGAAGCTGTCCTGCGTCCTGACAACAGGAGACGAGGCCGGGAGCGAAGGAAGGGAGAGGCACAGAAATATGCCAAGCTGGACGGCACCAAAAAAGTCGGCCAATTTCTTAGCCGACTTTAACTATTAGAAATAGCTGTTCGCTTTTTCTTCGATCCAGTATTACTTACGTTCGCGACGTTCACGACGATCACGACGATCACCACCGCGGCCTCCGCGACGCTCGCCGCCACGGCCTGAGTTTCCGCTCTGAGCCTGCTGTGCAGCGATGCCTGCGTTAGGAGAAAGATCCTTCTTTCCGTAAACCTCGCCGTTGCAGATCCACACCTTCACTCCGAGTACACCGACTTTGGTGTGAGCCTCAGCAAGTGCATAGTCAATGTCCGCACGGAAAGTGTGAAGCGGTGTACGACCTTCCTTTATCATTTCGGTTCTTGCCATCTCGGCACCACCTACACGACCGCTGATCTGAATCTTGATACCCTCCGCTCCGACACGCATAGTTGAAGCGATGGCCATCTTGATGGCACGACGGTAGGAAACACGGCCCTCGATCTGGCGTGCGATTGAATCAGCCACGATGTGAGCGTCAACCTCAGGCTTCTTCACTTCATAGATGTTGATCTGAACATCCTTTGAAGTCACCTTCTTAAGCTCTTCCTTGAGCTGGTCAACAGCTGTACCGCCCTTTCCGATGATGACACCCGGTCTTGCCGCGTGGATTGTCACGGTGATGAGCTTGAGGGTTCTCTCAATCACAATCTTTGAGAGGCTTGCCTTTGCAAGACGATTCTCAAGGTATTTGCGAATCTTGTAGTCCTCAGCGATTTTCTCCGCATAGTTACCACCACACCAGTTAGAGTCCCAACCACGGGTGATACCGATTCTGTTGCTGATAGGATTTGTTTTCTGTCCCATATTCTTATTCCTCCACTGTTGTTGATGGTTTCTTAACGTCAAGAATTACAGTAATGTGGTTGGAACGCTTGCGGATCCTGCCGGCCCTACCCTGCGGACAAGGACGGATTCTCTTGAGTGTACGACCTTCATCGACCATAATGGTCTTGATGTAAACGTTACCGTTGTCAAGTTCCTTCGTGTTCTCCGGATTTTTAGCCTCCCAGTTAGCGATTGCGCTACGTACGAGAGTCTGGAGAGTGATAGAAGCGTGCTTTTTGCTGAACTTGAGGATATCGAGGGCACGGTTCACTTCAACGCCGCGGATTATGTCTGTAACGAGACGCATCTTGCGCGGAGATGTAGGAACATCATTTGCCTTCGCGATGGCTGTCTGCCTCTTTATTTCTTTCTGCCTCTCGGCCATTTGTCTTTTACGAGCTCCCATAATTACTTTCTCATTTAAAATTATTTACGATTGCCCGAATGGCCTCTGAATGTTCTGGTAGGCGCGAACTCCCCGAGTTTGTGTCCGACCATGTTTTCAGTGACATAAACAGGAATAAACTTATTTCCGTTATGAACTGCGATGGTGTGACCGACGAAATCAGGAGAGATCATACTTGCACGTGACCAAGTCTTGACAACCTCTTTCTTCATGCTACCCTCATTCATAGCAAGAATTCTCTTTTCAAGGGCTTCCTGAATATAAGGACCTTTTCTTAATGAACGACTCATAATCTCTTAAGTTTTATTCCGTTATTTTTTCCTTCTTTCAATAATGAACTTATTTGAAGTAGCCTTAGGATTACGTGTCTTGTAGCCCTTAGCCGGCATACCCTTGCGTGAACGTGGAAGTCCACCGGATGCACGACCTTCACCACCACCCATCGGGTGATCTACAGGGTTCATTACTACACCACGGTTGCGTGGACGACGGCCGAGCCATCTTCTGCGTCCCGCCTTTCCGTGCGACTCCAAACTGTGATCCGGATTTGACACTGTTCCGACAGTTGCGCGGCAAGTGCAAAGCACCATACGGGTCTCACCTGAAGGGAGACGAAGGATGGCGTAGTTGCCCTCGCGGGCTGCAAGCTGAGCGTAAGTTCCGGCAGAACGTGCCATTGCGGCGCCCTGTCCAGGACGAAGCTCGATGTTGTGAACAAGTGTACCGAGCGGAATTTCCCCAAGAGGAAGAGTGTTACCAAGCTCAGGAGCAATTCCTGAACCGGAAGCGATGACCTGACCGACCTTGAGTCCGTTAGGAGCGATGATGTACTTCTTCACTCCGTCCTCGTACTGCACGAGCGCGATACGCGCACTGCGGTTCGGGTCATATTCGATTGTCATGACTGTAGCCTTGCAGTCGTCCTTCGAGCGAAGGAAGTCGATTACACGGTACATTTTCTTGTGACCGCCGCCAATGTAGCGCATGGTCATCTTACCCTGATTGTTACGTCCGCCGGAGCTCTTGAGAGGTTCGAGGAGTGATTTCTCAGGTTTCTTGCAGGTAATATCGTCAAATGCGCTGATTACCTTGTTTCTCTGTCCCGGAGTTACCGGTTTGAATTTTCTTACTGCCATAACCGTTCCCTCCTGTTAGATGTTGCTGTAGAAATCAATCTTGTCCTCGCCGGCAAGGGTTACGATAGCCTTCTTGTAGTGGTTCATGCGACCACGAAGCATACCGGCCTTGGTGTAGCGGGATTTCTTCTTGCCGTGATAGTTGATGGTGTTGACATCAGCAACCGACACGTTGTAGGTCTGCTCTACGGCAGCCTTAATCTGAAGTTTGTTGGCCTCACGATCAACGATGAAGCCGTAGCGGTTCAACTTTTCGCCCAGAACCGTCATCTTTTCAGTTACTATTGGCTTAATTAAAATTCCCATCTCTTTTTAGCGTTTGATCCTTGCAGCAAGAATGTCCTGTACGCCATCAACGAGCACGAGTGAATTTGAGTTCATAATCGCGTAAGTGTTGATTTCGTCAACGGTAGTGACATTTACTTCAGGAAGGTTACGTGATGAAAGGTAAATGTTGTCGGAGTTTGAAGGAAGAACGAAGAGAACTTTCCTGTCACCGGCCTTGATGTTGTTAAGGATACCGATAAACTCCTTTGTCTTTGGCGCGTCCATTGTGAACGGCTCGACAACAACGATTGCATTCTCCTGAGCCTTGTAGGAAAGGGCAGAGAAGCGTGCGAGCTGCTTGAGCTTCTTGTTGAGCTTGAAGCCGTAGAAGTGAGGCTTAGGACCGAATACACGACCACCACCCACATAGATATTGGCCTTCAAGCTGCCGTGACGTGCACCGCCTGAACCTTTCTGACGGATGAGCTTTTTGGTACTGTAGGCAACCTCGCTGCGATCCTTTGTCTTGGCGTTGCCGTGGCGCTGGTTCGCAAGGAACTGTTTCACGTCGAGGTAAATCGCGTGATCGTTCGGAGTGATGCCGAAGATTTCGTCGTTGAGGACTACCTTCTTTCCGGATTCTGTTCCGTCAATCTTTAATACTGATAATTCCATAGCTTAGTCCTCCAAAATTACATAAGAACCCTTTGCTCCAGGCACTGAACCCTTGACAACGATGAGGTTGTTTTCAGGGATAAGTTTGATTACCTGAAGGTTGAATACCTTAACTCTCTCATCGCCCATATGACCGGCCATACGCATTCCAGGGAATACGCGGGAAGGCCATGAGCAGGCACCGAGAGAACCCGGGTGACGGAGACGGTTGTGCTGACCGTGAGTAGTGCCGCCGACTCCTGCGAAGCCGTGGCGTTTCACGACGCCCTGAAATCCCTTACCCTTGGACGTTCCGACAACATCAACGAAGGTGGTGTTCGCGAAAACATCAGCCAGCGTGAGAGTGTCGCCGAGTTTGAGATCCTGAGCGAAGTCGGCCTTAAACTCGACCAGCTTGCGCCTAGGGGTGGTTCCTGCCTTTTCAAAGTGCCCCTTGAGAGGCTTGCTGGCATGTTTCTCTGAGATTTCGTCATAGGCAAGCTGTACAGCGGCATAACCATCTTTCTCGACTGTACGAATTTGCGTGACAACACATGGACCAGCCTCAATAACGGTGCATGGAAGATTTTTTCCATCAGCACCGAAAACGGAAGTCATTCCGATTTTCTTTCCAATTAATCCAGGCATTGGTTGATTAATTAATTGATTATAAATACATTAACCTCCGCAAAGCATTTTTGCGGGCTGCAAATATACGATTAATATTTTATTTTTCAATGGATTACGAGAAAAATTATTATTTTCGATTGATTTGTCAGGGAAAAGCCTATCTTTACGGATTGAAGCGACTAGAACGCTCGGAAGGAGATAATTGAAGGATACAATTCACAAGCTTCAAAAACCACATGAAATGAAAACTATAACCAAAACAATCTGCCTGCTGACGCTATTGTGCACAGGACATATCTCTGCTTCTGCGGGGATGCGGGAGAATATCGCTCCGATGGGTGAGAACATTGGCCCGAAAGAAGTCAAAACCGTGCTGAAGGAACTCGACGCGACCATTGCAGAAAGGGACAATTATCCCAAAAAGAAAGAATGGCGGGTTACGAACCTCCACTATGAGATGAAAAGGGCGCACAATGCCTCCGACAGCCTCAAGATCTACGACAGGCTGTTCGAAGAATACAAATACTATCAGTTCGATTCCGCCTGGTGCTATGCCAGGAAAATTGAAAAACTCGCCATCAGAAGCGCAGACAGAGAGGGTATGGCCCGGGCGAGGGCGGGACTGCTTTTCTGCTACAAGTCAGTCGGCTTTTTCAATGAAGCGAATGAAATCATACGGGATTTCCGCACCGAAGACCTTCCTCCCGAGATGCTCGTGAACTACTATCTTCTCTGCGCGGAAACATATCTGAACCAGAGTTCCTATGTTTGGGGGATTTCCGAACTCACCCACAAATACGATTCTCTGAAAAGGCATTACTATCAGATGGCCTACCAAGCTTCCCCCGAGGGTAGTTTCGCCCACGAGCTTGCCGGGCTCGAAATAGAGCTTTTCGAACATCCGACCGATTCTCTTTCCATTGAAGCGCGAAAAAGGCTGATAAACCGGCACGACATAAGCGAGCACGAAGAGGCTGTCCAATATTCCATACTCGCGGCGGCATACAGTTGCAGGGGCTACACCAACGAAGCCATCTATTACAGAGCGCTTTCTGCCATTTCCGACATAATATCCTGCACAAGAGAAACCACTTCGGCAAAAGTCCTCGCAGAATATATGTACGATGCAGGAGACATCTCCAGAGCCAGTTCATACATTCATCAGGCCCTGAGGGACGCCGAGGCATACAATTCGAGGATAAGGAAGGTGGAAATCAACACGGTGCTTCCGGTCATCGAGAACGCAAGGTACAACTGGGTCTGGAACCAGAGGACAGCCTTTCTCATACTTGTGATTGTAGTCACTCTGCTGCTCGTGCTCTCCGTAAGCCTCTTTTTGAAACTACGCAGCCGCAACACAAGGCTTGCCGAACTTCACCAACGGCTTGAAAAGGGTGCCGAAGAACTGTCCGAGACCAACAGAAACCTCTGCAATGTGAACGAAAGACTGAACGAGGCGAACGAAATCAAAGACCAGTACATCGCCAAATCCCTTTGTGGGAATTTCGGCTTCGTCAATGAGGTGGAAGAGCAGACGAAATTTGCAGTAAGGAAAATAATGGCGAAACAATATGACGATGTAATCGGGCTGCTCAGCAATATAGGCATCAAGAAAGAGAGGGAGAGGATATATGCCGCTTTCGATTCGGCCTTCTTGAAACTATTCCCTAATTTTATTGATGAGTTCAACCGTCTGTTTCCCGAAGAATTCAAAATCGGACTCGATGACAATGGGGCTTTGCCTATGGAAGTGAGGATTTTCGCGCTAATGAGGCTCGGAATCGAAAACTCCGCCGAGGTTGCCGAGTATCTCAACATTTCGGTCAATACCTTATATGTATATAAGACGAAAGTGAAATCCAAATCTTCCGTCCCTAAAGAGGAATTCGATTCTATGATAAGGGCGATACCGAAACCCTGAAATCGCCGAAGGATTCGTAGAAGGGCAAAATCCCGTCAATTAAGAGTCTTAATTGAGTGAGATAATGCCACGATTCAACCACCTAAGCATCAGATGGTTGAATTTTTATTTTATCTTAATTCGGCATTAATCGCTTGATTTCGGGAAGCACTCGGACGAACTTTGCCCTACCACAAAAAGATAACCGAAATGAAAAATCATCTAAAATTGATTGTCACAACTCTACTGACCCTTGCGGGCGCGATATCATACGCACAGAGCCACAACGTCAGGGGAACTGTCTGCGACAAGGACAGCGGAGAGCCTCTTGCAGGCGTATCAGTAATCTTAAAAGGAAGCAGCCTGGGAACAGGCACGGACAGCGAAGGGCGCTATACTCTCAAGAATATAGGCAGAGACGGAATGCTTGTCTTCAGTTGCATTGGGTATAAGGAAGCCGAAATCGCCGTGGACGGAAGAGAAATCATCGACATCGGACTCGAAGAAGACAGGACATTTCTCGATGAGGTGGTGGTAATCGGCTACGGAACTATGGACAAAAAGGAACTCACCTCCGCCATCGCCCACATTTCCTCCAAAGATTTCCTGTCTGTAAGCGGAGGAGACCCATCTATGATGATTCAGGGCAAGGTCTCCGGAGTTTCCGTCGTAAACACGGGGGCCGCCGACCCGAACAACAGCGCGAGCATCCAAATCCGCGGCATCTCTTCAAGAGCTGCCGGCCTGGGTCCGCTGATTGTCGTGGATGGTGTGCCCGGAGGAAATCTTGCGAACATAAACACCAATGACATTGAGTCCATTGACATTCTCAAAGACGGTGCGGCTTCGGCGATTTACGGCACCAGGGGGAGCAATGGTGTCGTTCTTGTCACGACTCGAAAGGGCTCGAAAGACGGGGCAATCCACACATCCTACAATGGTCTTGTGGCAGCGAACTTTATGATTCGAGAACTGGAAATGCTCAGCGCAGACGAGTTTCGCGAAAAGAGGGTCGCTGCAGGCAAAGGCACTGACTACGGCGGAAACGAGGACTGGCTCAAAGCCGTCAGCAGGGTCGGGGTCACCCATCAGCACACGCTCACGATGTCCGGCGGAAATGCCAAGACAAACTACAGAGCCAGTGTCGATTACAGGGACGCAAAGGGCATTGACCGCCGCTCTCAAAGGCGTGAGTACGGGGCACGGGCATCACTGAGCCACACCACCGGCAGCGGGCTTTTCACCTTCACCACCAACATCGCGCCCCGCATCGTAAAGGGCAAGAAAGCGGACTGGAACACCTTCCACAATGCTGTAGAAGCAAACCCGACCTCCCCGATAAGGAATCCCGAAGACCCGTCAAAGTATTTCAGTTTCTTCGGTCAGCAGGCAAGCTACAACCCTGTCGAAGAGAACGAAACCGTGCTTGATGACACGGAGATAAAGATGCTTGACTGGGACGCCAGCGTAAAACTCAACATCACCCCTTGGCTCTCCACGCAGCTGACTTTCGCCGACCAGCAGATTGACAATTACGACAGCTGGTTCCGACCTTCCACCAACACCGAGGGCAACAGCAAAGGCTATCAGGGCGAAGCTTCGAAAAAATACTCCAAAAGCAGCCAGCAGCTTTTAGAATGGATAGGAAACTTCCACAAAGAAATCAAAGGCCACAACATCAAGGCTATGATCGGCTATTCATACCAATATTTCCTCAATTCGGGAATGAACGCCGAAAACAAGAATTTCTCCAACGATGGTCTGAGCTACAACAACCTCGCAAGCGGAGCCTGGGCAAAGGAAGAGGGTTTCGTCGGGATGGGCTCGTACAAAAACGACTCGAAACTCATTGCCTTTTTCGGCCGAGTGAGCTATGACTATCAGGGGAAATATCTCGCCACGGCATCCCTTCGGCACGAAGGTTCCTCAAAATTCGGAGCGAACCACAAATGGGGTAATTTCCCTGCGGCGTCGCTCGGTTGGAGAATCTCACAGGAGAGATTCATGAGCGGAGCATCCGGCTGGCTCAACGACCTCAAACTGCGTGCGGACTTCGGAGTGACGGGAAACCAAAACTTTGACAACTACCTGTCACTCAACACAATGACAAGTTTCGGAGACTATTACTACAATGGCCAATACGTCACTGTCTGGGGCTCGGCAAGAAATGTAAATCCGGACCTCCGCTGGGAAAAAGGAATAAACTGGAACATAGGTTTGGACTTCGCGCTGCTGGACAACCGGCTGAGCGGCTCCCTCAACTATTTCAACCGCACACAGAAAGACCTTCTCGGCGACTACAACGTGCCGATTCCGCCCTATCTTTTCTCGACGACCTTCGTTAACGTGGGCACGATGAAAAACAGCGGTTTCGAGTTCGACATACACGCCGAAGCGGTGAAAATGAAAGACTTCAGCTACACGATAGACTTCAGCGGTTCGACTATGGACAACCGTTTCGTATCATTCTCGAATTCGGAATATGTGGGTCAGAAATACTACGATGTCGCGGGCACTGAAGACCCGTTCCCATTCCATTATCTCCAGAGAATCGAGGAAGGAAAGAGACTGGGAACATTCTATATCTGGAAATTCGCAGGTTTCAACAAGACGGGAGATTTCATCATATATGACAAAAACGGAGATTACAAACTTGCTGCGGACGCAACGGATGCCGACAGAATGGAGGTGGGCAACGGACTTCCGAAATTCACGGCGTCGATGACACATACTTTCAGATACAAAGGTTTCGACCTGTCGCTGTATTTCCGTGGAGCGTTCGGATTCGACATTTTCAATATACACGAATTCTACTACGGCGTCCCGGATGAAGTGGGAAATGTGATGAAGATTGCATATACGAAAAATGAACAAATCAAGGGAAATCCTGTCGTCTGCGACTATTTTCTCGAAAAAGGGGATTATGTCAAACTGGATATGGTGAATTTCGGATATACATTCGACATCAACAGGAAATATATCCAAAAGGCAAGGCTCTATCTTACAGGACGTAATCTCCTTACATTCACTAAGTTCTCCGGGGTTGACCCGGCGAGCTACAATGTAAACGGACTCACTCCGGGAGCGACCGGCTCCCGCAACTGGTATCCTGCGACAAGGCAGATGATTTTCGGAGTACAGATTGATTTCTGAGAATACGAGAAAAGTTTCCGGATTATTGATTTATAAATGTTTACGAATATGAAAACACGCCATATAAAAATTGCGCTCCTTCCTCTCGCACTTTTCTTTGCAGGAGCCTGCACGGATCTGAGTGAGACGATTTACGACCAGGTTTCGAGCGACAACTACTATAACACAAAAATGGACGTCATCCGCGCCGTTTATCGCCCTTTCGAGCACGCCTATTGGAGTGTACAGTCCAGGCAGGTTATCGAGGAACTCTCGGCAGACCAGATTGCCACATGGAAAAAAGACGACTGGTGGGAGGACGGAGGGAAATGGAGCCGGCTCCACTATCACAGCTGGACCATTGAGGATGAGGTGCTCAAGACCGAGTGGGACGGCTGCTTCACCGGCATTATGCAGTGTAACTCCGTGATTGACGACCTTGAGGGACTGAGCGCAGAGCAATTCGGCTTCAAGAAGGAGGAGTTCGATGGACTAAAAAGCCAGTGCAAGACACTTAGGGCTTGGTTTTACATCCGACTTCTCGGGATGTACAGGAATGTGCCTCTCGCCGTGAGCCGCGACGTTTCAAAAAACTCGGAGGGACAGGTTGAGCCAAAGAAAATCTTCGATTTCATCGAAAGCGAACTCAAGGAATGTGTGGAGGAACTGCCTGTTAAAACCGGAGCCGGGGGAAACGGAGTGAATCAGGGGCAATGGACCAAGGCCGGGGCTGCCGCTCTTCTGACAAGGCTCTACCTCAATGCCGAGAAATGGATTGGAGAGGACAGATTCGGGGAGTGCGCGAAATATGCGCAGGATATTCTCGACGGGAAATATGGAAGTTACTCGCCTGGCAAGAGTTGGGACGAGGTTTATGATTGGAACAACGAGAACTGCCCGGAAGTGATTTTCGCCTTCCCTTCTGCAAAAGGCTATAGTCATTATGTCTATTCCGGGGATATGTTCTGGTGGACGGTGCCTGCACGCACAATCGCAAACTATCTTGGAGACACAATGGCCGGGAACGGAGACCACAACTGCAAATATGGTTTTGCACCAAGTTTCGACCCGCTCGGCAATCCCTACACTACTAAGCTCGGCAGGACAGCGGAAAAATTCCGCACCTACCCCGAGGATTATCGCCTGAAACTCTACAAAAACCTCGGGAACAACAAGAGAGAGGGTATGTTGCTGTTCGGCTATCTCGAATATGTCGAGAACGGTGTCACGAAAAGAGTGGTCTCCCCTACCGGAGGTTATGAACTCTATCTGAGAGATGCGGTAGCCAATTTCGGCAGCACGCCCCCTGGCAGCGCACCTTCCGACCCGACATCGGATATGCTTCACGGAGATCATTGTTCGGGCATACGCTACATAAAATATCCGCTCTACGGAGATGATGACGAGGGGCAATTAGAAGCGGACTATGTGGAAATCAGACTGCCGGAAGTCATATATGCCCTTGCCGAATGCAAATTCAGAAGCGGCGATGTGAACGGTGCCGGCAAACTCCTTAACAGCGTGAGACAGAGAAATTACCCTTCCGCCGCTTGGCCTTCTTACGCATATATCCCTGACGGACCGGCAGTTCTCACTGAAGACGAACTTCTCGACGAATGGGGACGCGAGTTCGTTTCCGAAGGCAGACGCCGGACCGACCTCATCAGATTCGGCAAATTCTGCTCCGAGATTTGGTGGGACAAGTCTCCTGATGCAGACAACCACACTGAAATAATGCCACTGCACCGCGACGTTCTCAGCAGCAATCGCAAACTCAGACAAAACCCGGGATATCCCGAAATAGAATAAACGAAACTTTAAAACAAAAAATGTTATGAAAACTTTCACCAAATCAATTCTGCTCCTTTTAGGAGCTGCTGCAACACTTCTGTCTTGCGAAAAGAAGGAAACCGACAAAGGCGGTATAATCGACATTGAGCAGCACTACAAAATGGTCTATATGCTTGGAGGCGCTCCGGGGAAATGGGACAGCACCGACCCTATGCCAATGAACACGACAGACGACCCGGATGTCTTCAGTTACGAAATCGACCTTGTGCGGAGTGCAGAAAACAAACTCATCAAATTCTGCGTGAGCGTGGACAGTTGGGAGAAGGCTAAATTCCTTCTTCCGGAAACCGTACTTGAGGGCGAATCCTATTGCTATCTTAAAGAGGGCGAGAACAAACTGCGCCTCACCCAAGCCGTTCTGAAAGACGCCGCAACTGGAGAGATGACCGTAGATGACCATTTCTTCGGACTCGCAAAAGGCACAAGCGGAAAGTACCGCCTGGAAGTGAACCCGGTGAAACTCACTCTCAAGGCCACAAAACTCTCTTCAATCGTGGAGCCGGAATTTCGTGAGTGGGAAGAAGGACGTGTATATATGGTCGGAGACGCGACTCCTGCGGGATGGGACATCAACCAGCCGACAATTATGGACAAAAACGGCGACGTACACACCTTCGAAGGCGAAATGAAAGCCGGAGAAGTCAAATTCCCGACGAAATATTCCTGGAATTGCCCGACCTATATGGCTCCGGACGAAAACGGCACCGAGGTGACGAAAGCGGGATATACCGGCAAAGTCGTACTTATGGAAGAAGGCAGCCCTGACCAGAAATTCAAATTTACCGATGAGGGTAAATATAGGATCACCCTCAACACCAAAACTCTCGACTTCAAGGTTGAAGCCATAAAATAGTTCAAGAATATGAAAAAAATTGTATTCCTATTTCTTTCACTGCTGATCCTTGCGCCCATCGGACTCGGCGCAAGGGACAGCAAGTTCACCCGAAAGGGAACGGGGCCGATGTACTGGATCGCCTACGAGTATTGCTACGACCATAATGTCCCGATGATGGAACAGCGTTGGAGAGCGAATATCGACTGGATGGCGCGGGAGCTCAAGGACTACGGCTACGATATGATTTCCACCGACGGATGGATTGAGGCGGCACAAAGCATAAACTCGAATGGTTTCGTCACAAAATACAACAGCGCCTGGGAACACGATTTCGCATGGTGGAACAAGTACATCTTCGGCAAAGGAATGAAGGCAGGAATCTACTACAACCCGCTTTGGATGACACGCGCTGCATATTCCGAAAACTGTCCGGTGCTCGGAAGCGACAAAAAGACACAAGATATCGCCGGCGACAAGCCTTTCAACGGAGAGTTGCATTGGGTTGATGTCGACAAGGATGGAGCCGAGGCGTGGGTGAAGGGATATGTGCGCCATTTCATAAACCTCGGATTCAGTTTCCTGCGCATCGATTTTCTCGAAAACTACGAGAGGCAATATGGCACACAGCGTTACGCGAAGGCTCTTCGATGGATTATGGAGGAGGCCGGGGATGAGATTTTCCTGAGTCTCGTGATGCCGAACTGCTACGAACACGCCGCGACCGAACTGCTCTACGGGGATATGATCAGGATTGACGATGACTGCTTCGAGGGAGACTGGAATTTCGTCAGCGCGAGACGGCGTGGGGAGGTAAAGAACCATTGGCCGATGTATCCTAATGTCTTCGACGGGATGATTGGGTTTTCCGACATCATTCAAAAGGGGAAAATGATTGCCGATGGGGATTTTATGCGCTTGAACCGCCTTGCGAATACCGCAGAACGCCGTTTTCTCTTTTCCATTATGGTTATGGGAGGCTCGGCGCTCGCGATTGCCGACCAATTCGACACGGTTACGGACGATGCGATGGAAATCTATCGCAACAGGGAACTGATTGAGCTGAACAAGCAGGGATTTGTCGCAAAACCATTGAGCCGCAACATACGGGACATAAAAAGTTCGACCTGGGTGGGGAAACTATCCGACGGAAGTTTTGTCGTAGCACTTTTTAACAGAGAAAACAAGACTATGGAATATGGCATCCGTTTCGACGAAAATCTTGGAATAGAAAGCGGCACGGCGCGGATCCGGGACCTTTGGGAACACTCTGAACTCGGGATTATGGAGGGCGGATTTTCACGAAGCCTGGAGCCTCATTCCTGCGTTGTGATTAAAGTGACTCCCACCTCAAAAAACAAATCCGGCTTCGGATGCACACGTCAGCGATAGTTTGGAACACCTTTTGCCGCAAACCCCGCGCAACAAAAAAACACAAACTAAAACCAAAAGATGAACGTATGAAGACAAAGACAATGCTTCTTGCGCTCGTCGCCTTTGTGGCGGCAGCCTGTTCGGAAACCGGTACGGACAAATATGACACGAAACTGACCTCGCCATCCGGAAATCTTGAAATGACATTTACCCTCAGGGGCGACGGAACTCCGGAATATTCTCTCAAACATGGGGATAAGGACGTCATTCTCCCGAGTGCGTTGGGATTCGAATTGCGTGAGGGACAAATGATGCGGGGATTTGAGTTTATTGATGAGACCCGTTGCTCTGCCAATGAGGTGTGGCACCCGGTATGGGGAGAGGAAGACTCAATCCGCGACAACCACAACGAACTGCTTGTGAACCTTCGGCAAAGCGAAACAGGCAATCTTATGTCTGTGAGGTTCAGGCTTTTCGACGACGGACTCGGCTTCCGTTATGAATTTCCGGACGGACAGAAACTCTGCTATTTCGTAATTAAAGAAGAGATGACCCAGTTCGCCCTTGCGGGAGACTGGAAGGCTTGGTGGATTCCTGGAGACTTTGACACTCAAGAATATGAGTATATAGAAGGACGCATTTCCGAGGTCCCGGAAAAATTCGACATTTGCGGGAACATGTCGCAGACCCCGTTCTCGAAAAACAGTGTCCAGACATCTTTGCAGATGAAAACTGACGAGGGACTGTATGTGAACATTCACGAAGCGGCGCTGGTAGATTACCCTTGCATGCACCTTCTCGTGGACAGCCGCAACCACTCTCTCCGGTCGTTCCTCACTCCGGACGCACAGGGAATGAAGGGATATATGCAGACCCCGTGCACAACGCCGTGGAGAACCATTCAGGTCACAGAAACCGCCACAGAGATGCTTGCAAGCCGTCTGGTGCTCAACCTCAACGAGCCTTGTGCGCTGGAGGATGTAAGTTGGATTCACCCGGTGAAGTATATGGGTGTGTGGTGGGAGATGATTGCCGGCTGCTCAAGTTGGGCCTACACCGCCGATTTCCAGTCCGTACACCTCGACAAGACAGATTATGCTTCCGCAAAACCTAACGGACGGCACGGTGCGAACAATGAGAATGTGCGCAAATACATCGATTTTGCCGCAGAAAACGGATTTGACGCCCTTCTTGTGGAGGGATGGAACGTCGGTTGGGAAGACTGGGCTGGAAACAGCAAGGATTATGTCTTCGATTTCGTCACTCCATATCCGGATTTCGACATCGACGCACTCAACGCATACGCCCATAAAAAAGGTATCAAGATCATTATGCACCACGAAACCTCGTCGTCGGTGAGGAATTATGAACGTCACATGGAGACGGCCTACAGTCTTATGAACAAATATGGATATGATGCCGTGAAATCGGGATATGTCGGGAACATACTCCCGCGCGGTGAACATCACTACGGGCAATGGATGGTGAATCACTATCTTTACGCGGTCACGGAGGCTGCGCGTCATAAGATTATGGTGAATGCCCACGAGGCTGTGCGCCCGACCGGTCTGTGCAGGACCTGGCCGAACCTCATCGGAAACGAGTCGGCACGAGGCACTGAGTATCAGGCATTCGGAGGCACAACTCCAAAGCACGTCACGATTCTCCCGTTCACCCGTCTGAACGGAGGTCCGATGGACTACACTCCGGGCATTTTCGAAATGGACCTGAGCAAGTTCACAAACAACAAGTCCAAGGTAAACGCGACCATAGCCAATCAGCTGGCGCTCTACCTGACTCTCTACTCCCCTCTCCAGATGGCAGCGGACCTGCCGGAGAATTACTCCAGGTTTATGGATGCGTTCCAATTCATCAAGGACGTTGCAGTCGATTGGTCTGAGAGCCGCTATCTCGCAGCTGAACCGGGTGATTATCTGGTGGTTGCAAGAAAGGCCAAAGGAACCGGCCAATGGTTCGCAGGCGGCGTCACGGACGAGAACAGGCGCGAGTTCAATGTCCCGCTCGATTTCCTTGAGAAGGGCAGAAGCTACACTGCGACCATCTGGATGGATGCCCCGGACGCCGACTACCGCACAAACCCGCAGGCCTACGTCATCTCAAAGCAGACTGTCAGCTCAACTGACACTCTCACGATCGCGGCAGCCCCCGGCGGCGGATTTGCAATCGAGTTTTCGTTGTAATTTGTTCTTTCTACGCGAAGTCCTGCTTCTCAGCCCCTCACACGGCGGAGCGAGAAGCGGGACTTCTCGTTTGCCGTGCCCAGGGCGGCATTTTAACTGTTTTTGATAAAACAAAGTCAAAAAGGTGTATCTTTGCGGGATAAAGAAAGACAAGATAATGGACAAGATATATTGTGACCTCATGCTGTTCGCCTCGGGAGTCATCGCGGTGCTGGCCGTAATGATTCTGGGCATGAAGATTCCGCAAAAACCGGAGTTCTCCAAGTTCAGGAAATCCAGGACTACACTGGCAGCATCGTTCATCACGCTTTCAGCGCTGAACTTCGTCTGCTATTTCACAGGATATGACAGTGCGCTCGACAAGCTGAACACACTGATTGTCGCCTCCTATCAGGCCCTGCTGCTAACGGGTACGCTTCTGGTGTTCATACGCCCCGATGTAGTAACCAAGAAATGGGTCTGGAGCCAAACTGCGGCTATAACTGCTATGTCCGCCCTGTTGTATGCGGCGATGTTCCTCGCCCCGGCACTCTACCGACCGCTTTTCTGCGGAGCTGCAGTCCTTCTCATCCTCCAGCTTATCATCTACAGCATCAGATTCTTCCGTTCGCTCAGCGACACCCTATCAGAAGCCAACGATTACTATGCCGAGGAGTGCGCCCCGAGACTAAGCCGGATAAAGGCAGGATTTATCCTTATGCTCGCCATCGGAGTTATGGCGCTCTGCACTCTCTTCACCGGGCCGTGGTTCTACATCGTCTTTGTCCCGACCTATCTCATCTGCTACACCTTCGTGGCCATGTGCATGCAGCGCTATATCGGCGAAGCATCATTCATACTTCCAGCCATCGCGGACACTGCATCCGAAGTGGTTTCCCCTACGAGGCCCGATGTCTCCCAGACGACAGCCGCCGGAGTCTCGCGAGGCGCTTCAATTCCTGAGGAGAAGCTGAATGCTCTCCGTGAAAGGCTTAGTCAATGGGAGGCCGAGGGAAAACATCGGGAGAAGGACATTCCCTACAAAGACATACTCAAAACTCTCGACACCGACGCAGCGACGATGCGCGCCTTTATGAAAATCGAGAATGGAATGGACTTCCGCTCGTGGCGGAACCAACTGCGCCTGCGCGATGCCTGTACGATGCTCCGTGAACAGCCAGAAATGACGGCGGGGCAAGTCAGTGAAGCCGTAGGCTACAGCGACGGCAGCAATTTCCACACGGATTTCAGAAAATTCACCGGAATGTCCTCCAGCGAATACAGAAGGGCTCACACCGACTCCACCGGATTTCCTAAAGAGTCAGACGGGATTTGAGACGGCGGAGGCCGATTTAGTTTTCTGCCAGTTTCTTGACTTCGTCAATGCTTAGCCCCATACAAGAGGCTATGGTTTCAAAAGGAACGCCCGCAAGGATGAGATTCTTAGCGCCATTGCGTGCCTGCTGCTGAATGCCTTGTTTACGGCCCTGCTTGAGGCCTTTCTTCACACCGAAGTTCCACACGGGTAAGAAGTAGTGCAGCGTTTTGAGTAACAAGAGTACTTCGTTTTCGGTAACAGCTGAACTGTTGTTTTAATATAAACATATAACAGGCTCAATGGATAAATGTCATATTTTAAGCAAATAGAGTATTATTAATCGACTAAAAATCAACGTTGTTTCATTTGCCCCAAAGCCAATATTTTTGTTGTAGTATCCATAATTATTTATCAATTAGCGAAATACATTTATGACAATTATTTTTTGTTGATTATTCTTTCTTATTATATCTTTGTTCAAATCAGTTCCTAAACACAAACCTATATCCTTTGTTATAGCATTCGTTTTAAAGAAACTATTTAATCAGTATTCCACCAGCTTGTCCGACAGGCATAATTCTACAACATTACAATCGGTTTTTAAAGACTATTACCTATGATAATCCCAATAAGTAAGACACGTATAGCCGCTTTATTATTGTTGAGCGTCAGTTGTTATGGGTGCACGACCTCAACATCCTATCTGGTAACATCTTATGTGCACGAATACGTCAAAACAGAAAGCATTGATGTTCGACCGGAATTTGAGAGAGATATGATTCATATTGTTCCTCAAACAATTGAATACCGCGTATCTTTCAAATCAACCGGAGAAGAAAAAGAACTCTACGATTCATTGTGTGTGGCCCATAAAGACTTGTCATACAATAGACGCATATATCTGATTAATGATATTTTATCAAATAGTTTCCTCACACCTGACGTGATCTCGTATGAAATTACCTGCGAGTCGGATTATGACGCCTCGCATCCCGCCGGAACATCCCTTAAAGACTGCGTCGGACTTGAATTCACTAGTTTCCAAGAGTTTATTGACAGTGGCTATACCTATGGACCAAAGACTAAGACCTTGAATTTGAATGAATTAACCAATGAGAGTCTTAGATTAATGAAGGATTTCGGTAAATTGGCATTTAGAACGAAACCGGAAACGCTTAAAAGACACTCGTTCATTCTGACAATAGAAACTGAGCACGGGCTGAAATACTCCACTAAATTTACTCGCGATTTTCCATTGACACACCTAGAAACGGAGACAGCTGTCTATAGTAAACAATAAGGATAAATAAATCCCGAAGGCGGGAGACCTTCGCGAGTGAAAATCGTTTGGGTGCTCCCGCCTTTGGGTATTGTTTACATTGGCAAATGCCAGTTTAGTTTTCGGCGAGTTTCTTGACTTCGTCAATGCTGAGGCCCATACAAGAGGCTATGGTTTCAAAAGGAACGCCCGCAAGGATGAGATTCTTAGCGCCATTGCGTGCCTGCTGTTGAATGCCTTGTTTACGACCCTGTTTGAGACCTTTGCTGAGACCCTTCTTCACGCCGAAGTTCCAAACAGAGTTGAGGTCGTCTATGAGTGCTTCCTTGTCCATTGACATTTTGATATATAATTTCTTCTGTACTTTATTGAAGTTGGCAACTCTCGACGCGCTCAGAAGGCGGGCCATCACCTTGTCCTCAACCCAAGAGGGAAGATTCTTCATTTTTCCCAAGTGCTTGAACATATAGCACCAGCGGTCAAGGTCGGTCGTGCATTCTCCCGGCTTCTTGTCGAAAAAGCCCAACGACGCAAATATAATATTTATTGTTGACGGTGCAAACTCATTTGTGGAATATTCTTTTAGAGTGTAGTGGGAGAAGAGCCGCTGTCCGTAGGTGACCCCATCTTCGGGCATCGGTTTCGATTTGAGGATGACTATGACATAGACCGGTTTGAGACGGCTGTAGATGGATGGGCGATATAGCGGGCGGACGGCGATTTCGGCAGCGGTGGATGAAGTCTCAGCAGCATCGATTTCATCGATTTCGTCGATTTCATTTGCGAACTCATCTTGCACTATTTCATTCTCGAACTCATCTTTCATCGCCTTTATGTTGTCACGCACATTCCTCCTGTCGGATTTTGAAGAGTCGGCATCCGTCGGGCGGCGCAGACCGAGTTCGTAGGTCTTGCAGGCGTAGTTGACAAAGCGTTTGAATAGACTGTCGTTGCTCACTTTCTGTACCTCGATGTCGAAGACTCTGCCCTGCTCGTCTATGCAGGTGAGGTCCATTACGACGCGTCCGCCGTCGATCGAAGGAGAGGCGACCTCGTTGCGGATGTTGATGATTTTCTCAACGTGGCGGTCGTTGGGGAGCATAACGTTGATGAGCGCGATGAGAAGGTCGCTGTTGTCGGGAGAGCAGAACACCGTTTTGAACCCGGGGTCGCTGAGAAGGTCCACATAAACTTGTGAGTCGAGGTAGCGGAGTTCGTCTTCGGAGAAGTCGATGCCGAAATCGTCCGGGCCGTCTTCGAGGAGACAGAGGAGGTCCTCGGTGTTGTAGCCGGAGACGGTCGCGTTGTTGTTTACATTGTTGCCAGCGTTGTTCGCAGTCCTGGCGGCACCGGAGTATTCCGGAGGCAGAGGTGGAAATTTCTTTACCATTTTCATTAAGAATTATATGTTACTTCGTCTTGTCTTCGTGTCCTTTCCGCCGGGGAATCATCGCGGACGGGGGTACGTTTTCTCTGACTGCAAATGAACATATATTCGTTCGATAAAAAAACAAACAGATTGTTGCGATTGTGCAACAAATAGCGCACAAATTTGTCGATTATTTTTTGTATATAGCGGGGCTTCGGAACGGCGATTTTGGTGACTCGACCGGATGATGTCCGCTGCTGAAATACGCGATTCTGAAAGCCTATTGCACCTTCCCGGAGACAATCTCTTCCTTGAATATATCCAACAGTTGTGGCAAAGTCTTGTCTTCAAGCGAGTTTTCGTCAATATGGCGAAATGTTTCTGAATTATAGACAATTGATAAGGCGTCCTCTACTGACAAGGACTTCAATTCCGCTATGTAAAGTGCTGCCTGTTTTACAAAGGCAACCACTTCCTTTGAATCATTGCTCATAAGACGTGATGTATTTCAAGTAATTATCTATGGAGTCTTGGGTGTGGAAACACGAATCATCGAAATCGAACTCCATGACGATACGGTGTCCCCCAAACACCCTCTGCTTCCTCCTTGCCATACCCCAGGCCTGCTCAATGTCAGGAGTCAAGTAAGAACCGCATCCGAAATCCAACCCGCTTCGACTTCTGGCCGGATCCAACCGGTCAAATGCCACATTTGTACCATGATACAACTTCATCATCTGACATCTCCGCCGTTACGCTGACATACAAGAGTGAGGTCGTTTAGGATCTCGTCCAGTGGAAGGGTGACTTCCACATCATAACAAGTCACGAGGAGGTTTATTCCCTTGAAAAGATTGAGGTAGTTGAATGCGGACTTCCTTGTAAGTCCCTTAGATTTCGCAAACGCCTCTACGCATGATGAAATGAACGAATAAACCTCCGCCATCTCTGACTTGTTCCTGCCTGTGACGACAACCTGCGCTTCAACATCAAGATGCTTCAACGCATTAAGCAGCACATTGATGTCGAGGTTCTCGTCATTCTCGATTTTGGATATTCTTGATTTCTTGACACGGAGCCTCTCACCAAGTTCGTCCTGGGTCAGCCCCCTCATCTTGCGGTATTGTCGGATGATGCTTCCTGAGGCGTTGGTCCTCTTTCCATCTATTATTATAGCTGTCGGCATGTCTGTTCCTTTTTATGCAAATATAAACAAAGTTTCCTATATGAGAAACTTTTACCTACTTTTTTCTTTTCTTGACCGGATGATGTCCGCTGCTGAAATACGCGATTCTGAAGCGGTTATCGGGCCGTATTTTTTCTCGTAAGTCTCTCGTTGGTCGACACCTTCTTTGTAAGCACTCGCTAAGGTGCGTATTTAGATAGTGAGAATGCAACTTGCATAAGTGTGATGTCGGTTGCAGTCTTTTTATGTGAGTATGATGTTAGGTGAATGAAGTATGGGAGTGGGTATGGGAGTGGGTAAATTGAAAGAACCCGGCAGAGTCCGGTCTGTCGGGTTCAATTTGTTGGTTTTTATTGCTTCATCCGCGTTGGCTTACACTTCCGTAGGTTATTGCACATCAGCGCCGCCGGACGGGAGTCAGAAATTAGTGTAGACTACCTTAGAAACCTGAGCTACACCATTCTTAGCTTTTTTGCCTGACGTTGTATTATTCAAGGTAAAATCAAGCTGATAGTACAGTCCATTCTGAGGCGAAGGAATATTGAACACCACTTCTCCTTCGGTTGTAATAGAAGATTTCGTCTCAATAGTAGTTCCTGATGTGAAATCATTTGTTGGAGATGATTTAAGAACGATGGAAGTGATGTTTCCATTTGTTACAGCATCAATAGTTATGGAAATCTTGCTGATTGCCTCCGGCATAGCAGCAGTTTCAATCATTGCGTGTGCTTTTGTATTCCCTTTCGGCCCTGCCTTTACATAAGTCCAGCCATTATTGTAGTTGTTCCAGTTAGTCATCTTCCAAGTGAAACCATCACAAGTTACTGACCAATTATTGGAATATCCATTCGCTTCTGCACCATTGTATTCACTTCCAAACTGCAAAGTGTATGTCTTAGGAGTCTCGGCGCCAGCAGCACGCACATTAATCTCGTAAGTCACAGTCTCCTCACCTACGGTGACGGTGACGGTCTGCTTGCCTTCCGTAGACATATTGTAGCCGCTGAAGGTAGCAGATGCGGTGACATCCACATCCGCCTTACCGCGCCATACCTGAAGAGCCTTTCCTCCGAACTCGAAAGCATCACCCACTGTGAAGGCTGTCTTAGGCGCAGAAACTGCAAGGCCTCTATAAATCTGAGTCTCGCCGTTGATGGAGATAAGGTAATTGTTCTTATCCAACTCGTAAACCTTGTTATACTTTTTCAAGTTTCCAAAGACAACAACCTCATCACCGGCCTTCAAGTCCTCAGCGCCTACGAAACCAGCATTTCCAAGATCCTTTCCACTATATATATTCAAGGTTTTTGCGCTAGACTCAATATCATAAGTCAAGCTGTTATATCTTGCATCGAATGAAGGAGCCGCCTTTACAATACCCTTCACATACTTGCCTGTCAAGCCGGTGTTAGCATCGATGGCAGCAATAGCTTCGGCTGCGGTATAAGGACGCTCCAATGAACCGTCGTTAGCTGTAGCTGTGGCAGCCTTAGTAGTTACCTCAAGAGTAGCAACCGGAGAAGCGGCATAAGCCTTCGTTCCCTCGACAGCTACCGCATTAACCTTTACTACGTACGCTGTCTCTGCGTCAAGTCCCGTGAATGTAACGGTGCCGGCATTTACAATCTGGCCCTCACCTACCTTCACCTCACCCTTGAAGAGTTCGCAGTTGTATCCTGCGGTAGCACGTTCGTCTACTGTCCAGCTCACGCTGATAGAAGCTCCGTCTACAACGCCCTCCTTCAATGTCGGCGTAGCAAGCGTAGGTGTTCCGAACTTAGCTCCGCCAAGAGTAGCAGCAGCGGAGTTCTTGTAGTTCTCCTTATCGGATGGAATAGCTACTACAGCTACATCATAGTAGTCATCAACGACAGCAGTTGCGTCATAAGAATTAGTCTCGGAAGTGAAAATGTCCTTTCCGATAGTAAGCTCGTAAGAAGCAGCACCACTTACTGCGTCCCAAGAAACCACTTTCGCTGCACTAACGGCAAGGTTTGCAGGAGTCTCGAGAGCGGTCTTAGGTGTAGCAGGCTCGTAGGAAAGTACCAATTTTATCATCTGACAGTTCGCTGTGCTACTTACTGACAGATAATAAATGGTATTTTCTTCGGTTTCGGTCAACGTATATGTATAATCAGCACCCTTTGTATTCCAAGTTTGTGCGGTTCCTCCAGAAACAACATCAGTTCCATTTGTTATACTAATTTGGGCTTTTGTGGAAGGACTACCTGTGTCATTTAAGGTTCCGACGACTTTTACAAGTCTATATCCCATAATTGCCGGCAAACCTAATGAACTACTCTTTGCAATCATAAGATATGCGGATGTTGGTGTTGTACCAGCACAGTAGATTCCCGTGCCATGAATGAAACTATAATCGACCCCATTAATTGCATACTTATAAGTACCTTCGCTAGCTGTTGTACTTGTTGTAGGCCAACCTTTGGGTTGTACTGTTTTAAAATCAAATACGAGGTCTCCGCCGGTATAAGCAGCCTTGGATACCCACTTCTCTGCAGGGATTGCTTTGACGACTTTGTACAAATTACCGGCTACATACTCATCTTTTTCTGGAGTATTACGGCTGATGGTCATAGTATGCCCTGTAGTCTCAACAGTGAGGGTCATCTTGGTATACTTTGTCGGAAGGACATTGAACCAGAGCTGGAAATCTGAGGCCTTCGGAGCTGTTCCCTCGTCAAATGTGATGGTGATTTCATCCAAATCTTTCGTTGAAAGGTCAAAACCAGTTGTATGGCTCGAAAGTTTTACTGAGGAACTGGCGATTTTGCCGTCTGTCACGGAAAGCTTTGCAGACACCACTTCCTCATCAAGAGTACCTGTAAGGTGGAAATAAGCGACAGCGGTCTGACGAGTCATATTAAAGACAATATTCTTTCCATCTACGGTCTTTCCGGCGTCTGCGCCCTCAGCGATAGCGCTGCCCTTCATCAAGTCATACTTACTATTGTAAGCATTTCCTTTCTGAGTACGAGCAGAACCAAAATCAACCACTCCTTCTGCATCCGGTTCAGGATAAACGACATTATAATCCCACATACCATGATACTCCGGCATCTTCGCCTCAAAATGGTCAGTAGTCCAAGTAGCTGAAACAACACCACTTGTTGTTGCTCCATTAGTTTCATTATCATTACTATACTTAACGCTCAAAGCATCCCCATCATCCCAAGCGGAGGTAAAGAGTTTTTCATCCTCAGTTGTGAGGGTAGCCTTGGTGGGACAAGTGATGCTTGCCTCAGCGCCAAAGTTTACTGTTACGAGATTGCCCTGCGGCTTTTCAACAGGAGTGAGTTCCTGGGAGCAGGAAGCAAGTCCAAATGCAGCTGCGACGGCTGCAAAGAAAATTTTGTTGAAGTTTTTCATAATGCATCCGTTTTTAGTTCCATTCACCTGACTGGTCATAGGCATTCGTGCCCACTTCGAAATTAGAAAGGCCATCCCCACTTCCGGCGAAGCCGTGCTCGGTTGAGACCGCCTCGACACGTACCAGAGGAGTCTCATAGATTGGTTTTGTTCTGTTCATATTTACTGTGTTTATAAGGTTAATTTCCAAACTTTTATTGTACACTACACTGTTCTGCTGCACCTTCCGTAAAAATGAGCCCCTGTGCGGACGATCACTGGCGTTTCCCAACGGCGGGGCTCAACAACCTTTATAATTTCAATGTACTACGCTTCGTCCGTGTAGAGCGCAACATACGACAAACGGGTACTGGAGCCTAAAATGGCTTCAGTACCCGCCTGAGTACGTAATTCCTATATGTTATGTTCAGCGAATGTTCACCACAAGATGACGATAGTTCTTCCCCCCCCCAGAGGAGATTTACAACAGATTGAATATTAACAACATCCGGTGTCATAGGCAAAACCGCTTACTTCTGTTCGCAATTACGGTGCAAAGTTACCGAGTTCCGTGAACTTTCGCAAATATTTTTCAAAAATCCGCAGGAGGGTAATAATTTTCGTAACTTTGGGCGTTTGTGGGCGTTCTGAAGCGCAGGATGATGCGCCGGGAGGCTTGAATGGGAAACGAAAAAACGATGAATATATGAAACGAATCTTTTTGACATTGGCTGCGGTGGCACTTGGAATGAGTGCGACTGCGCAGAGCGTGACGGGCGGCGGGCTTACGGAAGAAAACCTGAAGGAAATTGCCGGGAGTTACCGGAACACGGCGGCAGACAAAGCGCTGAGAAATGCGCTGGCAGGGACCTCGATTGCGACGCTGGCGGTAAACAGCGAAAATGCGGCAATGATTGACACTCATTTCTCGGACAGGGTGAAGACAAAGGGAATCACCGACCAGAAGTCGTCCGGAAGGTGCTGGCTGTTCACGGGGCTTAATGTACTGAGGGCGCGGATGATTGAGGAATATGACCTGCCGGAGTTCCATCTCTCGCAGAACTATGTCTTCTTCTACGACCAGATTGAGAAAGCCAACCTCTTTCTGCAGGGCATCATCGACACGCGGGCGCTTCCGGACGATGACCGTCAGGTTGACTGGCTGTTCAGCAATCCGCTGAGCGACGGCGGGCAGTTCACGGGGGTGTCCGACCTGCTCACCAAATATGGCGTTGTGCCGGCCGAGGCGATGCCTGAGACCTTCTGCAGCAACAACACCTCTCAGATGGCTATGCTTCTGAAACTCAAGCTCCGCGAGGACGGACTCAGACTGCGTCAGGCATACGCGGAGGCGGCTCCCAAAGGAAAGAAAGCGGAGGAAGCCATGGTGAAAAAACTTGAATCGCAAAAGATTGAGATGCTCAAGGACATATACAGAATTCTCGCCCTCTGCCTTGGAGAACCGCCTGCGGAGTTCGAGTGGACGCGCTGCAACAGCAAGGGAGAGATTGTGAGTGTGGAGAAATTCACACCGAAGTCGTTCTACTCCAAATATATAAGCGAAGACCTGGAGAACGGCTACATCATGGTGATGAACGACCCGTGCCGCGAATATGGTAAGGTTTACGAAATCGAGTATGACCGCCACGTCTATGACGGGAAGAACTGGCTTTACGTGAACCTGCCCGTTGAGCGCATCAAGGAAATGGCCATCGCGAGCATCAGGGACAACACGGCGATGTACTTCTCCTGCGACGTTGGCAAATTCTTCAGCCGCAGCAAGGGCACACTCGACCTCGCTAACTTCGACTACGAGTCCCTGACTGGAGTAAAGTTCGGCATGAACAAACGGGAAAGGGTGCAGACCCACGCCAGCGGCTCGTCGCACGCGATGACGCTGATTGCCGTCGATGTGGACAAGACCACAGGAACTCCGAAGAAATGGATGGTAGAGAACAGCTGGGGCGCATCCGCCGGCTACAAGGGCTGTCTAATTATGACCGACGAGTGGTTCAACGAGTATATGTTCCGCCTCGTCGTCGCCAAGAAATATGTCCCGCAGGACATCCTCGAGATGCTCAATCAGACCCCAGTCAAGCTCCCGTCATGGGACCCGATGTTCATGGCGGACGGGGAGTAACTACCCTATTTCACGGTCAAACTTACCACTGAGTCTCCGACAATTACGCGGTACTCCCCTTTCTCAAGATAGGGAGTGCCGTTTTTGTCAACGAAGCCGAGGTCGCGCTTGGGATTAATCTCAAAGCGGAATTCTCGTGACTCTCCAGGTTGGAGAAGCTGCTTTTCGAAGTGCTTGAGTTCGCGGACAGGGCGCGCGACGCTGTGGCTGAACAGGTCGCAGATATACCACTGAACGGTCTCCTTGCCGGCTACATTGCCAGTGTTGGTGACGGTGACAGTTGCAGTGACCGTGCCGTCCTCGGAAACGCTGTCTGAAGAGAGCCTGACCGGAGAGTAGGTGAAAGTGGTGTAGCTCAAGCCATAACCGAACCAGTACATCGGCTCGCTCTGAATGTCCTTGTAGAGCCCCTGAGTTCCGCGACGTGCGCTGTTGCGGTGGTTGTAGTAGACTGGAATTTGACCTGTCGTATACGGGAATGTCATCGGAAGGCGGCCGGATGGGTTGTATTTGCCGCTCAGGATTCCCGCTACGGCATTTCCCGCAGTGGTTCCCGGCATCCAGATTTCAACCAGCGCATCGGCAAGAGGCTCGATGCGCGAAAGGTCAACCGGACGTCCGCTCGCAATCAGCACCACTACAGGCTTGCCGGTAGCCTTAACCTTGGCAAGCAGCTCCTCCTGAACGGCAGGCAGCGCTATTGACGAGCGCGAACAGTTTTCCCCGCTCCAACGGCTCTTCTCTCCAAGACAGAGAATAGTGACATCCGACTTTTCAGCGAGGGCAACTGCCTCAGAAAGGTCCGGCTCGGAAGCCGTCTCAAAATCGCAGCCTTTCGCCGAGACAACCTCTGCTGAAGAGCCGAACTCCGACTTCATTCCGTTCAGAATAGACACCACTTCGGCAGCCTTGCCGCGTGCCACCCAGTTACCGATGAGTTCGGACTGTGTGTCGGCAAGAGGCCCTATGAGGGCAATGCGTCCCTTTTTCTGCAGAGGCAACAGGGAGCCTTCGTTTTTCAGAAGGACCATTGACTCCTGGGCCAGTTCCTCGGCATTCGCAAGGGCGGAAGGCTGAAGGTAGACTTCGTCTGCAGGACGGGCATCCGTGTAGGGACGCTCGAAAAGTCCGAGGCGGAACTTCACGCGGAGAATGCGCCGGACACTTTCGTCAATGGTCCTAAGGTCAATCTTCCCCTCATTGAGTAGCGTGGTTATGTGCTTGTTATAGAGATCATCCATCATGTCCATATCTATTCCGGCGTTGAGCGCAAGCTCCGCTGCTTCCTTTCCATCCTCAGCATATCCCTGATTGCACAGCTGGATGACGGCGTCCCAGTCGGAGACGATGAAGCCGTCGAAACCCCAGGATTCCTTGAGAATTTCTGTCATGGTGTAGCGGTTGGCAGAGGCAGGGATGCCGCTTATGTTGTTGAATGCGCTCATCACCGTCGCCGCGCCCTCATCTACTCCGGCTCTGAACGGTGGGAGATAGGTGTCCCAAAGTGTCTGGCCGGAGATTTCAGTGTAGACATAGTCACGTCCGGCCTCCGATGCGGCATAACCGACAAAGTGCTTGAGGCAGGCTGCAATTGTGCCTTCCTCCGACAGACTGGAGCCCTGATAGCCACGCACGGCGGCACGGCAGAACTCGGAAGTGAGAAACACGTCCTCCCCGTAGCCTTCCATGACCCTACCCCATCGCGGGTCGCGGGCGACATCAACCATCGGCGAGAATGTCCAATCCACACCGCAGGCTGAGGCCTCGCGGGCGGCATCAGCACTAACAGCCTCCACGAGAGATGGATTCCAGCTGGCAGCCTGAGCAAGCGGAACCGGAGCCATTGTCCGATAGCCGTGGATGACGTCATGTCCAAAAAGCATGGGGATGCCGAGACGGGACTCCTCCATGCAGCGCTTCTGCATCGCGTTGCGAAGTTCCGCATCATCGGAAAAATAAATCACGGAGCCGGCTTCCGCAGGCACCTTGCCAACCATCTCACGAAGATTGTTCTCCACAGTGTTGCGCCCCAGCGTGTATTGGTTCATCTGCATTATCTTCTCTTCCAGCGTCATCCTTGACAGCAAGTCCTCAACACGCTTCTCAACTGGCGCCGAAGCATCCTTATACACCGGAATCTTCTCCCTTTTCGCTGACGCCGACGCCACATCCGCCGGTCCGAAGACCAACGCCATGCACGATGCCGCAATAATCAGTACTTTCATAACAATCTATATTTCAACAATTTATTTTCAACAAATGCTTAGCCATTGAAAATGAAGAAACGGGCGGAGCGTAACGCAGCTATTGCTTATTTATTCATTTTCATATAATAATCGTGCATGACATACCACGCTTTCTTCCGCTGCCCCTGATCAGAAACCAGCCCCTTGCGGTTCCAGCCGTCCTGATTGGTCGGATGGAAGCGGTACGGAGAGCGGAAATCATAGAGCACCCACGGAGACACACCGGCAAGATTCGGAATCTGCTCGAACATTTCAAGGTTTCTGAGGCAATTCGCTGCTTGATAGTCTTCGCTCCATGAGCCTGCCCACTCGGCATTGCCGCGCTGTCCGTAAAGAGCCTCGCTGCCGAACTCAGAAATAATCACAGGCTTGTCAGGAACCACATTCCAGCGGCACAGCGACGGTTCGACCGGCCACGGATCATACCAGCCAATGTACTTGTTGAACGACACGACGTCCAGTTCCTCCGTGAAGTTATCCTCGATGCGGAACTCTCCGAACTCCTTCTTGTAGTAAACATTGTCGAAGGCTGCAGTGTAGAGTCTTGTGGAGTCCATGCCGCGGGCAAATTCGAGAGTGCGGTGAAGAAAGGCGTTGCGTGCCGGACTCGGACGGGTCTCGTTGGCGATGCCCCAAAATCCCACTGCGCAACGGTTCTTGTCGCGATAAAGCATCTCGGAGAACATTCGGAGAGCCTTGTCCATCGTCGCAGCATTCTCGAAGTCGATGCCCTGCCAAACCGGGATTTCCTGCCAGAGGATTATGCCAAGTCTCTCGGCAAGACGCACCGTGTACTCGTTCTGGGGATAGTGCGCAAGACGTACCATATTGACGCCCAGCTCCTTTGCCTCGGAGAGGAGCTGCCAGGCGTCGGCCTCGGAGAAAGCCCGTCCCATACGCTGCGGTATCTCCTCATGAAAAGAGACACTGCGCATGAACGTCGGACTTCCGTTCACGAGTATGCGTGTGCCGTCCACAGTGATGTTGCGGAAACCGATTTTCTCGGATATGGAATCGCCGGCCTCCGCAGCACCTGAAAAATATGACAGATGAATGTCATAGAGCTTGGGAGAATCAGGAGACCACCGCTGCAATTTCTTGACCTTAAACGACTTGGAGCCGCGCCCTGTGGCATTGAGGGCGACATTCACACTACATTTGAGCTCCGGGATGTCAATGACAACTGCTGAACCCTCCGGAACACCTGCCGACATGCGCACAGAGGCGTTTATCACGTCAGGAGCCGTCCTGTCAAGCTGGATGAAATAGTCCTTGATGTAAACCTGCGGAGTGCGGACGAGCATGACGTCGCGCGTAATGCCCCCGTAGTTCCACCAGTCAAAGGACATGGCGGGAATCGCATCAGTACTGCGGCGGTTGTTGACCTCGACGCAGATGAAGTTGTCCCCGTCAATGATGTGGTCGGTGACATCAATCTGGAAAGGGGTGAACCCTCCCTCATGGCTTGCCAATTCGTGCCCGTTGAGCCAGATGGTGCAGCGGTAGCTGACCGCGCCGAAATAGAGAAAGAGCCTTTCTCCGGCGCATGCAGGCGATGCGCTGAAATGCCTTGCATACCAAACCGTTCCCTCATAATACTGAAGCTGAGGAATCTGGCTGTTGAAGTCCCCCGGGACATTGAGCCGGAGGCCGCCGTCAAACGAATATTCAAAAAACTCTGTCTTTGTCTCCGGCTTGCGGTTAAGCCACAGCTGTTTGCTCCTCCCAAGGTCGTAGAGGTCGATTATTGCGTCCCACTTACCGTTAAGAAGCTCATAATCACGCCCATAGACATTCTGCATAAGTTCGGGAGAGCCGTAAGTCTCCCTGTCTTTCGCTGCCTGCACGGAGTCATCGCCAGAATGAGCCGACATCGTCAGGACAGAGATGGCAAAAGACGCGAATAAAACAAGCAAATGCCTTACATTCATTATTTTACAATTTTATATTTATACATAACAAAACCATTTGCCTTCGGAAGGCTGAACTCAACGGCTCCGTGCCGCCCTGCCGTCACGGAGAAGTCCTCTCCGCTGCCGAGAACCTTGGTGAACTCCACGACAGCGTTCTCAGGCAGCCATGTGTCCAGAACCGCTGTTCCCCGTTCATTCAGCTCACGGTAGACGAGAACGAAGCCGCTCCTGCCGTCGGGGGAAACTGACTGAAAACCTGTCCAAGAACGTCCGGAAGGCTCCTCTCCTATCGGAAGCACCGTCCCCTTGTGGAAATCCTTCATCACCTTGCGATATGCCCCTACAAGGCCTGCAATCCCGTATGCCTCCTCCGGCAGATTAGACGCCTCCATCCACGCGAGAGGCTGGCCGGCCATAGAGGTCGCAAAAACATAATCAAATGAATATGCGGACGGGGCAAACGGGTCTCCGGCATACTTTTCCGAGTTGCGCCATTTGTTTAGGAACTCGACTTGAAGGTGCTCCGCAGGCACATAGCGGCTGAGTTGCCAGAGATTGCGCAGAGTCTGGTAGGGGTAGTAGTTGCCCCAGTCGGTGTAGCGGTTTTCAAGGAATATGTTTCCGTATTCGTTGAACATATTGTAGCCTCCACGACGTCCTGCCGTCACGTCAAGGTTGAAAACCACCTGATTGTCAGTCTCCTCAAGTACAGTGTCGAAGAACTTGCGGAGATTGGTCTCGGCCTTCTTAGTCGGGACGGAGAGGCCGTCTATCTTGAATACGCGGATGCCATATTCCCTGTAGAGTTTCACGACAGCCTCAACGTCCTTCTCCCAGTCCTCGAAGTCGTTCTGGACACTCGGATTGAACCAGAGGCCGAGCTCGATTCCGAGATTCTTTGCCTTCTCGACCACCGGAGCCAGCCCGTGAGGGTACTTGTCCTTTGCAGGAGTCCAGTAGAGAGGGTTGTCCCAGATGTTCCGGAACGAGCCCTTTGCCACAGCGGAGTTGGGACTCTTGCCCTCCTGCCAGCCGTCGTCAATCTGGAAATGCGTAACGCCAAGACGCGCGGCCTTCTCAAGTTCCGCGAGGCAGAAGACCTCGTTCACCTTCGAGTCCTGGCTGCGGTCGCCCCAAGTGTTCATCATTATCATCTCGTCACGCTCCGGACAGTGCTCTCGGATGTTTTTCTGATAGGCACGCAGAGCCTTGAGCGGAGAGAGCTCCCCTTCTCCGAAGACGCCCGTCACGCAGGAGTAGAGCTTCACCCAGTCGGAAGACTTGAGGTCAGCCTCCGAAGCGCCTATGCCGGAGACCGTGAAATTGCCGAATTCACAAATGAAGTCCGAGCCGGGATAGCCCAGCTGGACGCTTGAGCACGGAGCCTCCTTGAGAAAGAAGAACCCGTTCCCGTCACGGCCGTCACGGGCAAAGAGGAGGTTGCCCCGGTAGCCCGTCCTGCGGTATGGGATGAAGTCCCGCTCGGCTACGAGATTGTTGTTCCAGTCGGTCACGTCAAAGAACTCGACAGCGCGGCAATGCCAGTGGACACCGTCAAGGGATAGCGTCTCAAGATAAGGAGAACGTTTCTTTTTCTGCTTCATATCGGCCGCAGACTCGATGTTCTTGTTGTCTGCGGCATTGCCACCCTCGCGTTCAACGGACGTGTCCGCACCGCAGACGTAGTTGTCACAGGCGATTGCCGGGCAGTTGTCGTAGAGACGGAACACACGGAGAATACGAGTTGTGCCGAGAGAATACGAGACTTCCGCCTCAAGATGCACAGGATGGATGCCGTCGGAGGCAACCATACGTGTGCTGAACTTTCCGTCAGTCGCCGGAACTGTCTCCGAAGTCACCACAAAGGACGGCTCGGCAGACTTGTTCGCGAATACTCGCCCTGTCTTCAGATCCTTTATGGACAGGCTGATCAAGTCACCGCCGTTCCAAAGGAAAGTCCTCTCGATTAATGAATTGGAAAGGCGCAGGGTGTCTGACTCCAAAGTTGCGCGGCAGCCGTAGAACTTGCGTGTAGGAATGGTCTTCCTCTCCGGAACTTCATTCGCAGGAGCTGCAAGCAGACAATTCTGCTCATTGAAAGTCTGGTCTGAAAGCGGCACGTCACGGCGTCCTGCCCCGGCCTTCATCATTGCCTTCAATTCGTCAAGATGCCCGCTGTAGACTCCGCGCGGCAGGCAGCCGTACTTGTGGCAGAGCGATGCGGCCATCCCGACCACCTCGCCCATCATCCCTGTCGTGCGCATCACGCGGACAGTTCCGAGTGCCACGTGCGTGCAGCTGATGTCACGTCCCGCCATGAAGAGGTTGCCGACATTGCGGGAGTAGAGGCAACGGTAAGGCACCGCGTAGGGATAAATCCAGTTATGCACGGTCGCGGACTTGAACTCTCCACCGGGAAAGTTCCTTGAGTTAACGCTGTCCGGGAAATGGAGGTCTATGCTCCACGTCGTCGTGAATGAAGCGTCGTCATGGGCTATGTTTCCGTCTATATCGTTCTGTGTCAAGACGTAGTCTCCGAGAAGCCTGCGCGATTCCCGCTTTCCGGCGATGTATGCCACCCAGTCAAGGCTGCGGTCGGAGAATTTCGGGTCGCCTGAATGGTTCTTGAGCCAGCTCCAGTTGGAGTAGACGACGAGCAGACCATAGTCGCGCACAAACTCGGCCTCAAGCACCTGGTCGCGGTGCATCCCTGTCTCCCATGTCCACTCGCCCATAGTGACCTTTTCACAGTTATTGTCATTGAACTCCAATCCGTAGGAGAACTCCGGAAACGAGGTCGGATGGCTATCCTTACGGGTATACCACTGAACGGAAGCCCCCATCGTCATGCTGTCCGCCTCCTCTGGAGCGAGAGACTCACCGTATTCCGAGCGGGCCTCGCGTCCCTGAGTCCAGTCAGCCCCGGCAAGAGTGCCGATTGTCCCGTCTCCGGTACAGTCCGCAAAAAGCGGAGCCTCAAGAACAAGTTCAGAACCGGTCTCTATATGCTTGGCCGTCACGAAAATAATCCGTCCGTCCGACGGGTCTGTCTCCACGGAAACCGCATGATATGGGGCGAAGAGCCGCACATTCTTCTCCGCGTTAATAAACTTCAGCTTCTTGTCGTCCTCATAGTTGGATGCAGGGCCGGCGTTGCCTTTCTTCGTGTGCCCGAACTCGCGGATCATCCGTCCGAGGCCCTCGTTTGGACCGACCTCCACGCTTCCGCCAAGATGCACGCGGACCTCAGAGCTGTTGTTGCCGCCGAGCACAGGGCGGTCGTTAACCAAGGCCACTTTCAGCCCGTTTCTCGCGGCAGCCACGGCAGCACACATTCCGGCGATGCCGCCTCCCACAACGACAAAGTCAAACTTCTCCCGAGCAGGTGCCACCGCCCCTGAAAGCCCCTTTCTGAACTCGTCCAGTCTCTCTCCCGATGCCGGGAGTTTCGGCAAGGCGCCTCCGGAGACAAACAGCACAGCATCGCAGCGCCCGTCAAATCCGGTAAGGTCATGAAGGCGTATCTCCGTTTTCCCGCCTCGGACTCTCACAGCCCCGGCATGTTGCCAGCCCCATTCGCTGCCCGTCGTGCCGAGGACGGTCTTCAGGGCCTTTCCGCCCACGGAAAGAGAAAACGCACCCGGCCCTTCCTTGTCAGTCCAGGGAGACGTCCAGTTGTAGGTCCGCACCCAGACATTCCAGAGGCCCTTTTTCAGCTGCACAGAGGTTGTCGCATCCTCCACCGGCACGCCCATTCCGTGTGCAATCAGATAGGGAGACCCCATCTGATCCATAAATTGTTGATCGACACACCAGCCGCCCTTCTGCACGAAACTTTCTGCCTCGACAAGCACGAACTCAGTCTCATCTGCACCGGTTCTGTCATTTCCACGAGCAAATGCCGAGACACAGAAAAGAGCAGCCAGCACAACTATCCTCATATATCCTTTCATATTCTCATCAATTTAAGTTTCTCAAGTATTCCAACTTCTTGCGAATATTAAACTTATCTCATTTATCAACCTCTCAAACCCCACGCACTTTTTCTGTCCACGTTACCCCTC
>UQYV01000004.1 GCA_900545245.1 uncultured Bacteroidales bacterium | reverse complement strand
CAGGCCGCTGATTGACCCCAATTTCGCGTAGGGTGCCTCATTGTCAAAGTCAGGAAGGTTGACAACAAAGGAATTCTCTCTTTTGATTCTTTCTTTGCGTGATATAAAATAGTCTCTAGCTGTTTGAGGCAGGCCGTTGTTATATGCGCACGCATCTTTCTCCAGAAAGCCTAGCATTTTCATACAGCTGTCTTTCGCTGATTCATACTCCCGCTTGACTTGCTCTGCATCATCATTGATAGCCAGAATGTCTGTGTAGATTTCATTGGATATAACGTGGAAATTGCCAGAGCCAGAAATAAGAAATGATGATGGACAGAAATACAGCAGATTGCTGTCTCCGCTGATAGGGATAATATACCGAACCATTGTTCGTTCAATAGCCTTCTGTGCGCCCCAATACCTAGGGAGGTATCAGGATCAACCAACACCTTTCTGGTCTCAATTCTGACATCGTCAAAATGAATGACGGGCATGTAAAGTGTATATTCGTCTATCAAGTACTGAATGTAATCCTCTTCATTTACGTTCAGAACATAATCATCCGAGAGTCTGGCAATTGCATCAGATACTTGTTTGTCCCTGGAACGGGACAGACTTCCAGAATCATATTTTGAAAACATATCTCCGTGGACAATTCTAAAGCGTTCCATAATGTCATTATCGTTCTTTAAGAATAACTGTGGCTGCTTCTGCAAATTTACGAAAATCTCCTTACCGTTCCATGGACGCGTTATGGAAGAAAAATATCGGTATTTGTCGGTATTGTGTTGTAAGAATCCGGCCGGGGTATCGTGAGAGGAGGTGGAAACGATAAGAATAAACGACTATGACAGATTTCGAAAAGTTCGCAAACCGTGACAGAAACATCAGTTCGATGGCCCTTTACCGCTATGGATCGGCGCTTGACGTCTATATCAATCCTTTCATCATTGAGGAGCGCAAACTCAATATCGCTGCTATGGATGTTTTCTCGCGCCTGATGATGGACCGCATCATCTTTCTGGGTGTGGGGATTGATCCGGACGTAGCCAATATCGTGCAGGCGCAGCTGCTCTACCTTGCATCAGTTGATGATAAGGCAGACATCTCCTTGTATCTCAATACGCCTGGGGGGTCGTGAGCGCCGGACTCGGTATTTATGACACCATGCAGCTGATCAAACCTGATGTGGCCACAATCTGCACTGGCATGGCAGCATCGATGGGAGCCGTTCTCCTTTGCGCCGGCGCGGAGGGCAAACGTTCCTGCCTGCCTCATTCCCGGGTACTGATCCATCAGCCGCTCGGCGGTGTGCAGGGACAGGCCACCGACATTCTCATTGCTGCCAAGGAGATTGAGAAGACCAGGGAAGAGCTCTGTTCGCTCATTGCCGAACACACGAGGCAGGACAGTTCCAGGGTGTTTTCTGACATGGACCGCGACTACTGGATGAATGCCGAGGAGGCACGCCAATACGGGATGGTCGACCAGATTTTGAAAAAAAGTGAAAAAACTTTGTAAGAATCCTGCAAGACTTCCGTTAGGGGATGTAGAAACGCAAAAGAAACGAAAAATGAAAAACGAAATGAAAACGCAGATGGTGGAGAAAATCTACCGCGAGAACGAGAACAGGACGGACAAGGGCATTGACGAGATGGTCATCACGCAGGCGCTGGACGTTGCAACAGAGGAGTGCGACACCCAGGACGGCTTCTTCAGGGCACTCAGTGCCTTGAACCTCCAGAACTCGGCCATCAAGGACAAGCGGTGGAAGCGCCAGCTCTCGTACGGCTTTATCAAAGGACGGGCGACCGACCTCTTCGAGGAGTGGATCGCGAACCCGGTCAAAGGTGTGAAAGCCTACTACGACGGCAAGGAGAGGGCCGTTTTCTTCGAGGTTGATGGCCTGGTGTTCAGCTACCACAATATCCGTCTCTCGGATACGACCCGGTCCTTCATCCGGTCTGCGGCCAACAGACCCATCGAGTGGCCGGGCATCCGGCTGCAGAGGATCCCGGTCGAGCTGTTCGACCTGGCTTTGGCCTCATAACGATACGGGAAGCGGGCAAAGCTGTGAGTTTCAGAAGAAATTCGTAACTTTGCACCGTGATTTCCCTCACAATAAGTTCTTTGAAATGGTATAGTCCATACTATAGGACGAGCAAAGGATAATTTGATTCATCCGTTCTGTTTGAACACTGTCAGCTGTTTGGTCAATCTGTATTTTGGGCCGGATGTAGGGTAGCACGGTGCTGCCCGAGACAAGGTCGTTCAAAAACACAGAAAGATGAAAAAAACATTTCCATCGCAGCGGCAGCAGCGGACTTCCAGGCAACCCTCACCAACGAACTTGGCGAAACCATCAAGAAGAGCGTGCTCTTCTACATCGATGGCAGAGACCATCTCGGCATGGTATCATCCTTCGAGAGAGAGATGATTGCTGAGAACGCTTGGTTCCATGTGATCGAAAAGCGCGAGAAGTACAAGCCCTCCAAAGACGCCAAGTTCAGCACTTGGGCGAAGAAGGTGGCTCAGAACTTCGCAAGCGACGAGCTGGACAAGCTCCAGAACGACCCTCTTCACATGACCGGCCTTCTCCACGAGGACCAGCCGAAGAACGAAGACGACGCCAAAAAGTACAGCGACACGGTCAGTTACCGCAAATCCTTCGGGAGTGTCGGAGACTGCAGCGACCAGTTGTACTGGCACGAGATGCTTGAGACCCTCAAGGGGATCGTGTCAACGTACGTCGGGCGAGACCGGACTGTTGCGGAGATGCTGATTGGCGAACGCACCAAGGAAGAGATGATGGCAGAAGCGCAGATGAGCGGCGGCAACGTCGATACCTGCAAGTGCCGTGTTCTCAAGAAGATGCGTGCCGATCTGCTGGAGGCTGGCTACAGCCTTTCAGCGTAGGTATCCGATGCAGTCCGGTCCGCCGAGGCCTGGTGCCTTGGCGGATTTATTTTGCCCCCGCCTGTAAGAATCACCTGCGCAAATCCGTTATAGGTTGTGTAAGCAAAACGACAATACCATGAAGAACATTAAGAACCATTACATCTACGGCCGCAATCTGGCCTCTAAATCCGACAACAAGAAGAAGTCTCATTCTCTCTGCCGCTCAATCGCAGAGGAGAAACTGGCGTTCAAAGACGGCGCAGAGCTGGGCTCATTGTCTATAGGCATTGAAGACGGCGCTACAAAGCGTATGGTCCGCCGAATTGTGGAAAAGAGGGTCTGCAAGGAGTACTGGAAACTCCAGAAGAATATCGGGGATAAAAGCAACAAACACCGCGCTGCTACCAAGAAGTATGTCTCGCGTGTTACGCAGAAGATATTCGGTCAGCCGGTCAGAGGCTTTTCGTATCTGGCAGCATAGAAAGTTGTAAGAAAAGTCCGCAGACGCCGTTAGCAGTATCGAACGATAACCAATTTAAACGACGAAATACGATGGAAGCAAAATTCGACAGCACCAACAACGAGCAGAGATCCGCCTACCGGATGATTGAACGCACCAACAACAGCTTTTTCCTTGCCGGCCGCGCAGGCACCGGTAAGACCACTTTCCTGAAGAACGTGCAGGAGGGTGTTCGGAAAAAGTTCGTCATCCTGGCACCTACCGGACAGGCTGCCATCAACGCTGGAGGACAGACCATCCATTCGTTCTTCGGGTTTAACTTCGGGGTCCTGGGGCCCGGAGAGATTGGGAGCATGAATAGGACGAAGATCGGTCTGGTCAGGAATCTCGACACCATCATCATCGATGAGGTGTCGATGGTCCGCTGCGACATCATCGACGCCATAGACAGGACACTCCGGCACTATGTGGGCAATTCTGCTCCGTTCGGCGGTATACAGATGGTCTTTGTCGGCGATATGTTCCAGCTGGAGCCCATCGCCACCCAAAAGGACCGGGAAACCCTGAAGGAGATCTACGGCCACGAGTGCTTCTACTTCTACAAGGCTGCCGCCATCGAAAGGATCAACCTGCCCAAGATTGAATTCCTGAAGATTTACCGGCAGAGCGATCCTGGCTTCATCGAGCTGCTCGATCACGTGCGGCTTGGCAAGATGACCGTCCGTGACTTGCTCAAAATCAACAGCCGGGTCTCCCTGTGCGAAGACGAACGGATGAGAATCACCCTTTGCTCCACGAATGCCGATGCCAAGCGGATCAACGATGGCCGTCTTGCTGAAATCGATTCTGATGAGAAGACCTACCAGGCCATCTACAGCGGAAAGACTCGGATTACTTCAGACGTTGCCGAAGAGCTCCTTACCTTCAAGGTAGGCGCCCAGGTGATGTTCACCAAGAACGACAGGGGCCGCCGCTGGGTCAACGGCACCATTGGTGAAATCGTCGAGCTTGGCGAGGATAACGTGACGGTGAAATTGGAGGGCGGGGAACAGTACATCGTAGAGAGGGACGAGTGGGAGAGCATCGACTACGAGTACGATCACGAGAAGAAGTGCTGCATCAAGACCGTCACCGGGAAAGTGGAGCAGCTGCCGCTCCGACTGGCTTGGGCCATCACCATCCACAAGAGCCAGTCCCTGACTTTCGACCACGTGGCCATCGACTTTGGGCGCGGTGCTTTCTCCAACGGCCAGGCCTACGTCGCATTGAGCCGTGCCAGGACCTTTGACGGTCTGGAGCTGGTGCGGCCTATGAGCCCTGCTTCCGTCAGGGTCTCCAGGGCGGTGCTCGACTTTGCGGAAGACTTCAACGACAGTGATGCCATCGACCGGGAACTGAGCATCGGCGAAGCCATCAGCGCCTTCGAGAAAAGCAAGGATTACGACGGGGCCGCCGTCACCTTGTATGAGATGGCTTCGGTGGAAGCTGCTGCTGGTCATTCGGACAGGGCGTACGACTACCTGACCCGCGCGATGGCTTTCACAGTCGATGACGATTGCCTTAAGGGGAAATGGTGGACGACTGTGAACGGAGCAGGGAAAGATTACTCTGTGATGAATGCCTGCGGCCTGTACTACAGCGGGAAGAAAGACGCAGCCGAGGCGATCCTCCGGAACATTGACCAGACCTGGCTCGACAACAACCTGCTGGGACTCTACCTACTGGCACGATGCCTTGAAGACAAGGAGAAGTGGGCTGAACTGGAGGATGTCTACTACCGGATGCTTGCCATCTTCAACTCCGCAAGGGAGATGGGACTCGACTCCATCTCCTTCCGGAAACTGAAGTACCGCCTGGCAATCTTGAACGAGAGGCAGTACGGTGACCCTGGTCTTGGCGTGATGCGTAATCTCATCGCGGAGAATCCGTCCTACGAGAAGTACCATCTGGCCTTTCGGTGGATGTTGTGGCTGCATCCTGAACTGATCGAGGCTTACAGGGAGGAGACGAAGGCAGAGGAGGGAGAGGAAGAGACCGAAGAGTGCAAGCTCATCGAGATGGCTCTGGACAAGGAGCGCAGCGATGAGGAGTTCCTCCAGCAGCTGCGGGCTGACCGCGCTGAAAAGACAGATGGATGGGATGACTACCGCCACTTCATCAACGGGCTTAAACTTCCGATGGCATTCTAAAAAAAGAACACGTTGGTTGTAAGAAAGCACCGGCTTCTACGTTAAAGGATGCAGAGGCCGGTGCGGCCTCAGCGGCCAAGAACATAAGTCAAATCAAAAAAAGGAAAAAGAAAATGAAAAACTTTGCAACTCAGATCGGTTTCGGACTCAAGAAGTTCGGTTACATCAGCAACTTCAGCGCTCAGCTCGCGCAGCTCAATCACCTCCTCCAGGGAACGGGCAAGACCATGAAAGCCTATGAGGTGGATACCATCGTGGACCCTCTGGTGGCGACCAACCTGAACTCCTACGGGTGCAACAACTTCCACGGTGCGCCAATCGATGAGGAGCATGCGGCTTACAAGGTCATCAACACCGGCCTGAAGACCATCTCTGGCGAGGACATTGTCGGTCTGTTCACCCGGAACCGGAAACGGAACACCTACGACGGGGTGACCTGGACTACCTGGCGGGGCATCCGCGTGGAGATCAACCTTGCGGGGAAGCCCCACATGGGTGACATCTACTTTGCCTCGAAGGAAGCCTTCGAAGCCTTCCTCGAGAGCATCGCGTCGAGCGCAGTTCCGGAGCCCTGGAACTTTACCGGCAAGGAGTGCGCCTGCAAGTACCCGATTCTCAAGTCCTACCTTGAGAACATCTTCTGCAAGCTCCGCAAGGAAGCAGCCGAGGGGAAGGCAAACAAGATTGTGTACAGCGCGGATGGCCAGCACATCCTCTTCAACACCAATCTTCCCGACACCTTCGGCAACGACATCCTGATCCTTGCAGAGGTACGGAAGAAGTCCAATGGCGAGGAGTACTACGAGAACCCCATCATGAACAAGTCCGGCATCTACGGCAGGCGCCAATACGGGTTTAAGGACGAGGCAAAGCCGGAGCCGGCCACCTTCTTCGTGGACGTCAACGAGGTCATCTTCCAGTCCGGCTGGCAGATCGATGCCAACTTCGACCACCTCTTCCACATCATCCAGGACAACCGTTCCCGGTTCCCCAAAGAGTACCAGGGAAAGAATCCTGCTGAAGTGGCTGGTGACCTTGAGAAGGCCATCGAGCTCGCCAAGAGGATGGCCAAGAGGAACTTCAAGTACATCACCCCGATGTACCGTCCCCAGAAGAACGGCATTCAGCTCCTGATGCCCATCTACCTCAACGGAAGCTACAAGCAAGCACCTGATTTCGCTCTGGTACTGACACCGGAAGATGGCATCTATCTGCCGGAGACCATCCTGCCCATCGAGGGAGCCTACCAGAACGCGCGGCTCATTGCGATGCCCGACGAGGCCTGGCTGAAACCGGAAACCATTTTCAAGGGAGGACTTGCAGCATGAGGACGGCAGTGAACACAACGATGGACCCGGCATTGATGAGCACGACCCTCCCGTTCATCGGGAGGTGCCTTAAGAGCATGGGGATGGAAGCCACAAGAGATGGCGATTCCTACTACGTGGATCTTGGGTTCGAGAGCAACCTGGTCATTGGCTTCCGACGCGGCAGGATTTCGGTTGCCGTTGTAATGCCTGCAGGCTGGGACGAGATTGACGAGCAACTCTTCCTTGCCAGTATGACGATGGCAAGCACGACGCTGACCAAGGTGTTCCTCTGTCCGGAGGGCGAGGAGATGTATATATGGTTCTCGGCAGAGTGTTTCTGCAAGACACGCGGGGAATTCGAGGGAATATTTGACGCCTTGTTCAAACAGTTGATGAAATCTGTAAGAAGATTCGCGGAAATCCGTGATAGTGTTGCGGAGGCTATGCAGGCCGAGTCGATTGCGGCATTCATGATGCACCAGGCAGAGACCCAGCAGCCCAGCTAAACGGAAAACCAATAAAACGAACTAAACATATGGAGAACAAGGAGAACATTCAGATGCCCGAGATCAACGAGGTTGAGGTGGCAAGCGCAAACGAAGTGAAGGCTGAAGAAAACAGCCAGGAACCTGCCAACAAGGTGGAGAAGGAAAAGAAACACCGCCGCATCTGCCTGGGTGGCCCGGTGGAGCAGATGAGCATGCTGGTCATGGCTGCAGGCCTGGCCGTAGTCATGCGGGCCAGCCTTCCGTGGGTGAAGTATACCGTAGCCAGCATCTGTGCTCTCGCATTCCTCGTTCCAGTAGCCATCAGGGCTGCACGCAAGCGCGGCGGGATCAATGCTGAGAAAGTCTGCTGCATCCTCAGGAAGCGAGGCTTCTCTCCTGTTGTCAATGGCGATGATATTCGCTGGACAAGTAACGGGAAGGAGTGCATCCTGCGTGTCCGCAGCCAATGTCAGGTCGAAATCTCACGCGAGTACGACCTGCCGCCGATTCCTGCCGCGATCGAGGGGAACCAGAAGGCTGCACTGGAGACAATGAAAGAGGTATACCTCGCGAAGGTGACGGTTCGTGATGGCAACGGGAACAGCAGGATAGCCTTCTCTACGGAGTCCCTCTGCGTCTCCGCAAAAGAGTTCTCTGCCTATCTTCCGATGTGTCTCGAGATATTGGATCTTGCAGAAGACCGCCAGAAGGAGCACATCATGGAGATACGCAACGGGAAAGGGGAAAACAGCGCCCGCAAGATCGGATTCCTTCATCCGGACGGAACAATCAGATAATGGAATAAACCTGAAAAACATAAAGACATGAGAAAACTTTTCACCTCCATCGCAGCGTTCATTGTGGTGTTCTGCACCGTCAGCTGCTCTTGCTCTGAGACCGCATCGGCCCAGACAAAGAAAGACAACAAACCGTACAACCTCCAGAAAGCCTGGGAAGTCCTTCAGGAAGACCAGGACGAGGCACAAGCCATTAAATTGCTCACCGAGCAGCTGCGGTCAACGCCTGATGACGTGGAGTGCTGGATGCTGTTGTGCCGCATCTACCGCAACCGCGAAGAATACGGTTCTGCGCTGTCTGCCGTCAATGAGGCCATCAAGGTCAACAAGCCCAAGAAATCCGGCTTCTATAACTCCACGCTCTGGTGGTGGAAGGGATCGGTGTACGATGCCCTGGGTGAGACCGGGAAGTCGGTGGAATGCCTGCGCAAGTCGCTGGATTTGGCCCGAAAAGACAACAAGGATAATGTGCAGAGCATCTCCTTTGACCTTGCTCAGGGACTTTTCGAACTGAAACGCTTGGATGAAGCGGATATCGTATACCGTCAGATGCTCAAAGAGGATGAAAGTGATGTTGCAGCGATGGTGGGCCTAGCGCGCAACATGATTGAGCGCGGAGATTACCAGGGCGCTATCGGCATGCTTGACAAGAGCGTTAAGTATGACGCTGACTACGCCAGCTCTTACAAAATCCGCAGCCGGGCATACGATAGGCTTGGAGAGACGGACAAGGCAATTGATGATGCCATTACCTGGTATGAAAAGGACAGCGACGCCTTTGGTACTGCTCTGGTAAAAGTGATGATGAAACACCGGTCTTATGCCATTGCCAAGGCGAAGGCAAAGATGAGGTCCAGTGATAACAAGAGCCAGTGGCGTGTGTTGATGCTCGCCATCTACGAACAGGCAGGAGAGTACGAGAATGCCATTGCTGAGTACGATGCCCTGGAAAACGACTACGGAAAGGATGAGTTCATATACTACCACTGGGCTGACTGCTACAGCGAGTTTGGTCTCACCGACAAGGCTTTGAGTGAGATAGAGGCCGCCATAACCATGAATGACGACTACTACAACAGTTGCCGGAAAGGACAGATCCTGCGAACCGCCGGCCGTTTCCCGGAGGCAATCAAGGCTTTTGACCGGGCAATTGAGATAGATCCCGCAAATGCGTTCGCATATTACGCCAAAGGTTGGTGCCATGAACTCTCCGGTGATGACTCATCGGCAATGGAGTGCTATGACCAGGGGATTGACGTCGACAAAAAATACCCTTATATTTTCCTGATGCGGGGACAGTTATTCAGGAAGAGGGGAGAGAGTGCTCTGGCCGCGGCGGATTTTGAGAAGGTCCTTCAGATGGACACGACCGTAATCGATGGAAGTTGCCGTCAATACGCCCTGCATTTCCTTGGCCGGGACCAGGAAGCGGAAGAGTGGATGCAGGAGCTCATTGACGATGAGCCGTACAACATCGGCCGCTACTACGATAAGGCCTGCTTATACTCCCGGATGGGAAAACTTGACGAGGCCGTGAAGGCGCTAGAGAGAGGCCTTGAGATGGGATACTGCAAGTTCGCGCACATCGAGTACGATGATGATCTGGATGCCATCCGGAACCGGGCAGACTTCAAAGAGATAATTGCCAAGTATAAGGAGAAGCATTCTGCTAGGATAGAGAAGATGAAGCAGGAGAGACCCGCAGATGTGGAGGAGCAAATCACCGAAGTGGCCATTACCAGACGATCTGGAGGCACATTCAACGTGGATTGCAGTGTGAACGGACTGCCCCTAAGCATGATCTTCGATACTGGTGCGAGCGATGTGACCATCAGCAAGGTTGAGGCGGATTTCATGCTCAAGAACAACTACCTTTCAAAAGACGACATCAAGAGGAAGAAGTACTACCAGGTTGCCGATGGTGGGATATCCGAAGGCACCGTTATCACCCTGAAAGAGGTCAGGATTGGTGATGCGGTACTCCACAACGTGGATGCCTCTGTAGTCAAGAGTCAGAAAGCCCCGCTGCTTCTCGGCGAGAGCGTCCTGCAAAAGTTCGGGACATTCACTGTGGACAACATCAACTCGAAGCTGATCATCAAGCACTAACGCACAAAGACAGAAAAAACAAATAACAAATACGATAAACCAAAAACGACGACGCACATGAAAAACGCAGTCAACGCTAAAGACCTGCCCAACTACGCAGGCAATTACTCCAGAGCTAAGCTTTGGAAGAAACTCGCAGCGGTAGCCAATAATCTTGGGAAGAAAACCCTGTGGTATGTTCTGCTCCTCTACTACACGTTAGAGTCGGACGAGGTTTCCCTGGGCAACAAAGCAATCATCATGGGAGCCCTGGGGTATCTCATCCTCCCGATTGATCTCATCCCGGACGTGGTTCCTGTTCTAGGCCTTGCTGATGATGCCGCAGCCATCAAGCTGGCATACGACACCATAAAGGCATCAATCACCCCAGAGATAGAGCGTAGAGCGGCTCACAAGTTGGCACTGTGGTTTGGCGAAGAACAGTCATCTCTGGCGGATCTGATAGATGAACTGAGCCGCCGCCCTGGGATTTAATCGCAACGGATGCCATGAGAAAGAAAACGCCAAACATCTTCTCGTTCGCGACATCTGAGTTGTCTCAAGATGCCATGTTTGCCTGGTTGATCAGTTGGTCTGCCCCGGAGTTCGCCGGGACAGACCCAGAGCTGCATCACATAGGGCAAAACTTCGTAAGGCTTCTTGCCGGGAAAGAATCCGATTTCAAAATTGCCTGCGTTGACGTCGGTCGCCAGTGGGAAAATATCGACATTTGGGCCGAGATTAACGATAATACATTCTTGATTGTTGAGGACAAGACCGGAACGTCCATACACGATGACCAACTGGAAAGGTACAAAGCATCGGTTGAGAAGGAGTATGCCGGAAAACGAACGGATCTCTGCTATGCTTATGTGAAGACTGCAGAGGAACCGGGTTCTGTACTCAAGAGTATCGAGCGATATGGCTTCCGAACCATCAACCGCGCCGCCATCCTGAAATGCCTGGAGGATTACAAGGGGTCTGACTCACTGCTGATTTCTTACAGAGAGCATCTGAGGGAGATAGATGCGCGTGTTAACTCATTCAGAAGTCTTCCCGAGAAGGAATGGGGCTGGGATGCATGGCAGGGCTTTTACAAGGAATTGGAGTCGAGGGTTGATATCGACTCCTGGAGCTACGTCGCCAATCCATCCGGCGGATTCCTTGGTGCCTGGTGGCACTTCGTCGAAGTGGGGGACTGCACAATGTATCTCCAGTTCGAACAGGGTAAACTGTGCTTCAAAATCTCGTATGAAGGTGAGGAAGACCGCTCTGAGGTTAGATACCGCAACTACTCAAAAATAATGGCGCTGGCGAAAGACAGGTACCCTGAAATTCACCGGCCAGATAGGTTCGGGATCGGGACGTACATGACCATTGCTGTGGTGGATGAAGAGAGCATCTTCGGAGAAGGTGTCGTGGATTTTGACAAGATGACCCAATTACTCTCTGAATATGAGTCAGTAATTGACGAATGCTGTCAGTGATTTGACAAATTGAAAATTCAAGGCAGCCTTTTAAAACACTCCAAAAGCAAAATTCCAGTTGTTATAATAACAATATCGACAATTAATTCTAAACTGAAAGCCAGAAAAAATAGGAAAAACAAAACAAACATACCAAAAACAAATCGTAAATTTGTATGTTTAACACCCATAAGAAAGCATAAACACTAATAGATGGAACTTGTCTATGATCAAACATATGATTTTTCATATGTAAAAACCTTCTCCATAAAAAGTGGATTGCAGATGTTTGAGATTACCCGAGACGGAGAATCATTCAATGTGATTCCTCGTAAGTATCAACTTGCAAATCCGCCAAAAATGCTTCGTTGCAGAATTAAGGAGATTGCTGATAATGGATACGTGAAACTAACCCAAGATTTAGAGTTTATCCTCCGCGATTATTATAAACCTGGAGTGTACTACACTTTTACGGTATTGAAAGAACTCCCCAACGACAGTTCTGGACTACCAACTTATGTGGTATTTAACGAGGATACAGAACTCGAGCATCGCTTTTTCTCATTCGACGAGAAGGAGTATAAAGTCGGTGACCAGATAAGACTGCAAACTAGAATCAAAGAAGATAAGTATGGCGTTCCGCGTCTGTTTTTTTACATTGAAGATACAGACTTCGACGCCTTCGCTCCCGAAAAAGTGTTTGAAAGCATTCCTCATTGTGAACTCTATGATGAGTACTTTAAGGACTTCGTTCCGGTTACAAATGACTTGGCAGTCATTCAAGATGAAATGCTTGAGAAAATCGAGCGCGAAAACAGGCTTTGGGTATTCGATTACCTAAAGTTGTTAAAGCACTGGGCTACAGTAAGGACCAAAGAGAATCTGAAAGTAGCAATTGATTGTAATTCCCTGATTATTGATATTGAAGAATGGATTTTGAGTTCTGGGCTGCTTGCCAAATTTAGTGCAGCAACCCGAGAGGAGACTCGGCTAAAAATCGTTACCACTATCGCAAACGCTCAAATTGACCTTGAAGTCCTCTTATATATTCAAAATGGCAAGCAGGAAGAATATTTGAAAAGTATTCTTGAGTCAATTCGCGGAGTTTCAGGTTCTGAACACGATGCTCTTTACAGAAGATTACTCAGGCTTATTATCATAGATCCGGATCTTTTAGATACCCAGTTATATGCTATAGCTGAGATAATTGCATTGTCGTCTGAAGAAGTCAACGATGAGGAGAGTTTGAATATGATCACTCAAGTCTTCCGTCGTAAAGTCATTGCTTTAAAGAAACAAATCAATTCAAGAATACATTATCAGAGGTCTACTGAGATTAACCGTGAGCAATTAGCCGATATTACGGTAGGTCTTGGTACGCTTCTAATGATTTTTGAAAAGTCAAAGGATGAGAAAGATAGCATAGATTTAAAAGGGACATTTGCTGAGCTTTGTAAATATTTAGCTTTCTTGACCGATAAGGATAAGGCTGCACTTCTAATAGACAAAGCATTAGAGGTTGCAATGGGTATTTGTGATACCATTTCTCTTGATGTCACAAACCTCTTATCTGTAGCGACTGACCCTGACGCCTTTACCCAAGATATTTTAAGCGTCTCCGTTATTAACGATGGCATATTGCGAGCATCGTTAAGCGGCCACAGTCAAATTCAGTATCACGATGGCTGTCTAACTATTATGCCGTCAGCTTCTCACATTAAGGTCGTTAAGCCCCAGCACCCCGTACTACGCATTGTCGGAACATCTATTTGTGTGGCTTCTGGAGCTGAGGATGCAAAGCCATGGGACGAAAATGCAACAATCTTATATTACAAGAAAAAATGGGAAGAGTTGACGAATTGGGACGTGGAAAACAACGTTCCATCCGAAGGAGAAGTTGTTACTGTGAGGGTGAAGGACGTCAATAATCTCAAGAATATGGTGTTTTGCACCGTTGAGGGAACAGACAATAGAGTTGATGGCGTGATTTCGCAATTTGAATACCTGCCATCCTCTTTTTTGGATGACATCAACGATGTTTTTGAGAGAGGAATGCGCTTTCGTGTTATTTATCACGAACAAAGAGGAAAGGTCTACTTCTCGCTTAAACGTGAAATTAGAGAACTATCAAAACAGATTGCAGCAAAAGATCGCTCTGCAAGCCATAATGCCGTTTGCTTGGGAATAGAAAGAGGAAGATGGGCATTCTTTATTACTGACTCTGGAGCTATTTGCGTTTCTAGAGTTAGTGGCTCGCACTACAGAATTGAGGCCGGGCATGCTTATACCCTGTGTATGAGATCCGATGATGAATTATACGGATATCCATCAGCTTTTATTCTTGGCTCATCAAGTTTTACTCAAGATCAAATATCTCTCCTCAAGAATCAGTTAAACATGCTCTGCATTGGAGGCGATAGCGTTAGTTCTCTCTCTGTACAATACAAGCAGATGCCTCACGTTCTCTTAATTGTTGATCAGTACTTACGATTTGTGGATGATAATATCGTACGATACAACCTGTATCAAGCAATGAGGGTTATAGCTAGGGCAGAGAGCAGTCAGCTATTCGAGTACTATTCATCAAAAATACATTATTTAGAGTCCTTATCCTCGTTTGCTGCAGGCGATAGTATTGATGAGAATGTGGAAGGAACTGAAAGCCTGGCATCCTCTTTCCCTTCATTAAAAGAACAGGAAGACATTCTCGAGGTTTTAAGAGCATTAGGTGATGAAGGAGAAACTGACTATTTGTTTAATTCGGTTACAAGTCACGATAAGAAATCGAGTATCACCAAAATAGCCAGTCTGGTTTTAGCCTCTAACCTAATTAAGGGATATGGGGGACCAAAAGAAGTATTAGACGGTATCAGAGAGTTTATTGCCGAACAATTAGGTGCTGCTCCTGTTACAGAATCAGCAGATGACCAGATGGATAATTATTCGGACGATAAACAAGAAGACATGCTAGCCTCTCTAGAAACCTATTATGGTGTCGAGGACCAGATGCAAGAGTTTAAGTCTTCCATTGTATTTAGTCCCGAGTCATCGCTTCCTGATTTAGAGAATCAATTATCAGTCATTATGAGGACTGTCTGCGGGTTCCTTAATGCAAAAGGCGGCACTATATGGATTGGCGTATTGGATTCAGGATATGCTTCCGGAATTGCATCGGATTTAGTCGAACTTGATTGTAACACAGACAGGTATGAGAGAATAATTCGGCAGAATATTGTCCAGTCCTTTGGCAAAGACGTCAACGGTACTATAAACATAGAGTTTATTGATGACAATGGCAAAAAGGTCTGTAAGATGTCGATCCCGCCATATATTCGTCCAATCTCTATTCATAATGAGTTCTTTCAGCGCCAAGGGAATGAGACCCGTGTCTTGAAAGGAAACGATCTTGTCCTCTTTATTGAGAGAAGAATGTTAGAAAAACGTTCTGTAGGCAAAGATGACGAGGACAAGAAGCCGTTCCTCTCAACGAATGACTCATGCTTGGATGTTGGCGCTGCTCCTAATATGGAATCAGTTGAAGTTAAAACTGATAATGAACTGTCAACGGATGATGTGTCGAAAACGGGAGGCTCGCGACAACAGATTGAGGCAGAGCGTATTGATCACAACGAACCTGTCTCCCAAGATTACGATTTCTCAAATGAATCGGCCGAAGAGAAGCTCACGACCTGGATTTCAAAAGGAAGGCAAGCAGAGCTGAGACAATGGCTTGAACACTGTGGGGGGGGGAAGGATATACCCCAAGTGAGAGATGCTATTTTAACCGTCTTTGGTAGTAAAAGAGTTCCTGAAGACGACTTCTGGGAACTGGTGGCCATTATCCTTGAATCAAATTCAAGATTATTTAGGAAACCGCTGGCTGACTCAGTAAAAGATTACGTGGATGTTTCTCAACTGGATTGCTCTGATGAAGTGATAGATCATGTTGTAAACCTTCTTTTTGAAGAAGAGGAAAAGGTGCAACAGGGCATAGATTTTCTGATCCCTTTCAAAACTCTTCTTACCCGTGAATCCATATCATTACTTGAAGAGAAGGCCCAATATATAACAATGCCTGAAGGGTTTGATGTCTTGTTTTCCATTCTTGAAGCAGACTACAGCAAGAAGATTTCGATCTTGTCTAGAATTAAAGGAAACCTGGCGGCATATTATGCAATGTACAAAGCCATTTCGCAAGATGAAGAGGAGAATGGCATTTGGCATGTACGGAAGATCCCCAACCTGGAAGATATTCTTGACAACATGAAGAAGTCATTTGGAGGCAATATTGTATGGGGATTAATACATAAAACTGTGTTTCATGAAGAGGAGGTCATGAGCGATAAAGAAGCTGAAGATCTTATCTCTGGCGGATACCTAAAGCTTATGGAGCTGGTTAACAAAAAGGCGGCAAAAGAGTTAATTAAGCAGAGGAAAAAAGAGATCTATTCTTATGTGGGAGACTCGCTTTCTTTCAAGGTTATAGCGGTTTATAAGAACCACTATCTTTTATCAGTAGATGTGTTCAAAGGATTATTACCTAAAGAGTACGCTAACCAGTCATATAATTTGGGAGATGTTTTAAAGGCAACCGTCAGAAAAGCATACCGCCCAGAACGTCTGTTTCTTGTCACACAAAAGTCTGCAAAAACAGAGGCTTTAGAGAGGATTAACCTTGTCGAAAAGGGGGATGTTGTTGAGGTGCGGTTTTCCCTGCATCAAGGGATTCCAGTTCCCAATATTCAAGGCATGAGTCCATTAACCGGCAAAGTCATAGATTACCCCCGCTTCTTTGATTATAAGAAAAAGTATCAAGCAGAAGTTACTGATTCTCATTTTATTAAATGTGAGTTATCATTAATGGGGGCAGTTTAGTTTCAATGAATAAATAAGTTTTTGATATGGGAAAAATTGATGTATTTAAGCTAAGCCATGGTGTCGGCGACAGAGTTGTTATTTATCGCAACTCCGGAGGGGGAGATATTCGCGGAGTCGTTGAGGATATTGGCGACGGTTATATTCTTTTGAGAAGGACAAATGCAAAAAGGCCTGATGCCGTCTTTGAAGAGATGATATCCGGTTTTGGCGACGATGATGCAGCTCCCGCTGATGCAATTGAGGCCGTAGAAGAAACGACGGCTGAACATAAAAACGAATCGGTTTCAGCTGATGAGGTCGCACTGGAGGTCCCAACTGAACAGTCTTCAGATTCACTAGAAACCCAAGAAGAGATATCTGACAATCAGACATCAAATAGTAATAGTGGGGAGACTGATAATCAGGATGTTTATAGGCCCGAACGTCCCCCAATGGGCCTCACTGTTGTTGGATATGTTGATTTGTCTAAAATTGAGCCCCATCCTAAACAGCACATAAAGACAGCCACAGACAATACGACTTTTCTAGAGCATAAAGAGCAAGTGTCTTCACCTGTTATTGCCGATACTCCGGCCGGGGTTATACGTGCTAATAAAGTCATGAAGGAGTTTAATATCGGGCAGGCTACTCTCAAGGATTTTCTTGATGAACACGGGATTGAGTTTAATCCATCTCCAAATACAAAAATCACCGAGGATGCATATGAATTGGTAAAAAAAGAATTTGGGGCAAGCGTTCAAGTTAACGAAGGATCGGATACTGATTTGACTCCTTCGGCAGTCCCCAACGACAAAATATCGCTAGTTCAATCCGTGGCCAAGGATTCATCCGACAGAGGTCTTGACATTTTTAAGGATTACATTAGCAAACAACTTGAAGAGCTGAATTCCCGTTATAGCATTGAAGATGATGAATTGCTCAGTGCTATTGACAATCTTTCTTCTGCGCTTTATGATAACAAGGGGCCCGTTGAAGAAAATGCGTATATTACAGCTGTTAAACCTACTTACTGTTTAGTAGAAAAGCTGGATGGTACAGAACTGAAGTGCTATCTCTCTCGTATACCAGATCCCAAACTGCTTTATAACCTTAAGGTGAACTGGACGGGCGAGAAAGTCCCTGTCTTGATATTTTCATATGAACTCAAAAATTCAAACAAGGAGAATATTGCTGCACTCACCGGAACGTATCCTACGGTTGAGTATCTCAATATGCTTGGGGAGTTTTTATATGAGAAGAACTACGTTTTCGCCAAATTGGTGCTTGATATTATATTAAATAATAAGCTGATCAAAGCGCCTCAAAAATCTACTGTTAAAAAGGATTTGACTTTTGTTCGCAATGAGCTTAAGAGAATCGCTTTTACACAGTACGATTTGCCGATTCTCCGACTAGATGGAATTACATTGAGCGAAGATTCTGACAAGATGGCGTATAAAAGAATCGAGATGAAAATCAAGAGAGCGCTAGAGGGTGTTGATGGGACGGCTAGTGCTGCTCAGATTATTGATGAGGCAATTGAGAATGAAGGACTCTCAAATAAATATATCAGCTCACTGCTGTTGACAAAGGCTCAACTATATTCATCGGCAGACGATGTGCCCAAAGCCTGCGATGCATATAGAGAACTCATTTCATTTAATGAAAGTAGCGGGGCAAGTAAGAATAACTTAAGCCACCTGTATTGTGAGCTGGCTCGGCTTTTGAGTCTCGATGGCACACATATGGATGAGGCGATTAAAGCATTGGATGCGGCTATTAATTATAATCCATCAAACAAGTTCGCTGCTGATTTAAGAAAACTTATTTCCGCTCAAACTACTGCCACTCTCGATTCGAACGGCGATTCAGAGGACTCTTTGATTATTACATCTACAGCGAGGGGGGGGCTATATCAGCAAGATGATAGACGTTGATATCCAGGAATTCCGGTTTACCAATAAGGAGGTACTAGAGAATAACGGTGTACCAACACCTGCCATAGCACAGAGTCTTTATGATGAGGCGGTTAAATCAACAGATCCCGAAACATATCCGAAGTATTTGGAAGCGGCAAAAGCATATCGCGGATTAAAAGTAGGAAGCTACAATTTGCAGAATTACCTTTATGTCATAGCCTCTTATTCCAGGCTAAAAGGCAACCATCTACTCGGCTCTGTAAGAAAAGCAATCGTCTCTAGTGGAACTAAACCACAGGACAGCACAATAATATTGGTTCGAAGACTTAAGGACTCCGCTCAAAGTTACTATTTGGAGACATTAGATTTGTGGTCTTCCATTTCTCCTGACGTATTTGACTATCTTGAAAAAGACAAGAAGAGAGGCGGAGCTTTAGACAGTAGCGATGAGTCCACCAGGGTAGTATTGGAAGTTTTAGCCAACTATTTGGAACTGGACGTTGCCTTTTATTATTTCCAGACCGGTAAAGAGGCGAATTTCAATGCCATCTTCGACGCAAACTTTAAAGAGATCTTTAGCCAATGCGTTTATAGTAAAAATGCTGAGTTAGAGAAAATTGCATATAAAACAGTGTTGCAAATAGGCTCTAATAGTATTGCTACGTGGAATAAACTCGCTCAGCTGCCTAATGGAACAGGAGTGTTGTATCAGATCTTAAAGTCCATGTACAAACGACAGCATGTTTATAGCCTGCTGAATAATCTTTTGAACTCTAATATCGATAAGAGTCTTTCTCCTGGACTATTCTTTAAGGAATGTTTTCAAAAACAGTCTGATTTCAGAGAACGATTGGAGAAGAATTCAAAAATTCTGCAGGAGGGAACCCTGGAGCCCCATTCGATAGAGTCTATTTCTAGAGTGTGGTTATCGATGACTGATCTGTGGTGGCTTCTTTCCGAAACCGAGACTGAGACCAAACAAAAAGTGGATCTTATCCTTTCTATTCTCCAGCCCTATCTTTCTAGGAAGGATGTTGAAAGGACCAACCTTCTTATTCAAGCCCAAGACAAGATCGAAGAGCAGATTAAGTTCATAAACGACAATACAACCTACTACGGAAGAACCTTTTTCTTTTCATTACTTTCAAAATGGAGAAGTGATTTGAAGGGTATGCTTGATGAAAGGATAAAGAGAACATATCCTATCTTAAGCGTCCAGGCTGATCCCCAGTATATCCTTAAGACTGCCAATCAAAAAATCATTAATCTATTGGTAACTAACGATGGAGAATCCTCCGCTGATAAGTATCTGTTAGAGATAGCTATGACAGCTGGAGGGTACAGCGATATAAGAAGAACGGAAGAGAATGAGGTTCTTGCGGCAGGAGAGAAGAAATCAGTAACAGTTATCGTCACGGATTCAAGAGTGGCTGATTTCCCGACGGTAGATATTCAGGTAAAGGTAACACCTTATTACCTATCGAATCCGGTTGAACCGCAAACACACAGTTTCACGGTTGAAAATGAGCCTGATGGTGAACAGCTTCAGCTTGAAGATATATTGTGGAGTGATTCCAAAACACCCACAGCCCAGTTGTTTGTGGGGCGCGAAGAAATATTAGAAAGACTTGCTCGTCATTATCGTTCAATAGAAAAGCATGAGCCCTACATCTTATATGGCTTAACTAGAACAGGTAAGAGTTCCATCCTCAATTATCTGGCGGACAACATCAATGGCACGGAATTCAAAAGTGAAGGAAGCACCTATACAATTATTCCTTTCTTCATTGATTTTTCTACCGGCGCCGGATATGGGAAGGCATCTGATTTCTGGGACTACGTCATTAACGAATGCGTTTACGAGAAGAAATTAGAAGGACTTGGAATTGACGATAATTTTTGGCATTTCAATAAGTCCAATCCTCGTGCAAAAGATTTTGGCATTTTGTTAAATGATTTGAAATCAATTGGCTTATACCCTCTGTTCCTAATCGATGAGTTCTCATATATTAAGACACTCATTGAAAAGGATATTGTCAATACCGCATTCCTTCATTCATTACGTCAGTATTCTCTAAACGGGTTAGCCAGCTTTATATATGCCGGAACTTACGATATTAAATCTCTTTTAAAGGATTCTAAATACGGGTTTACTGGCGCTCTTGTTACGGCACATGACGAGCAGATTGACAGAATAGATGATAAGTCTGCGGAAAGACTTATGGATGTTATGAAAGATAAGGGGATTGTATTTACTGATGAGGCGAAATCTAACATCCATATTCTTTCAGGGAATATCCCGTATTTTGTTCAGATTCTTTGTAAGAATTGTGCATTCTTCGCAGTGGAAAACAGAAGAAAGTACATAGGATATCCAGAGTTGGAACAAGTCGTCAATATCCTTGTCGGCAAAGAGGCATCTTTGCCCGCTTCGATGGTGCTAGAACTGCCTGAGAATAAATTCCAGAACAATCAGTTTAGCCCACTCGACCCTCCGGAGGTTGGCGTGTTAATTTCCAGTATTGTTCACTTCAATCGAGGTCAAAAAACGGCCAGGGGCGTTAGCTTGGAGGAACTTGTAAGGCTTTGGGGAGAACACGGGATTCAGGCATACAATCAAAAGTTATCTAACGCTATCGGTATTCTCCTGGAGAAAAAAGTGCTTAAAGAGTATACAGATGAAGGCCGACAGGTATATAAACTATCTGTTGATCTATTTAGGCGCTGGTGGGAGACTCATCATCAAGATATTAAAAGGAACTTTCAACTATTATGTAGCATATGGAAGCTTTTTCACAGGGGACAATCGATAATTTGTCTGAGTTGTTCGGAAGGACAAATCTGATAACAAAACTTCGCAAATACGCTGAGCGACAGGATAATGTCAACTTGGTCGGATCTAGGAGAAGTGGTAAGACGTGTGTTCTAACCACACTGAAATCTACTATTAAGTCAGACCCGAATTCTAATGTTTATCCATTCTACATTGATATAAAGGAGTCCGGGATAAAAGGGAATACATGCGCAGTCTATCGTTATATTGTATCCATACTTGTATCGGATCTTAATAAAGACGGTATTTGGGCTGACTCAGATTTGACGATAAGTGGCGTTACATTCCCGAGTCATTATTATTACGAAGACATATATGAGGATCCTGTGTTATGCGCACAGTCATCCAATAAGATGCAAAGCATATTCAACAATTTAGTTAAGAAGATCAATACAGAACTCGGAAAGACTGTTTTGATTATGTTCGACGAATACGAAAAGTTGATGAAGTATGCTTTCGATGAGCCTTCTGGTTTCTATCGTATGCGAAACATGGTTAATGACAGGACGCTATCATTTACTTTCATTGTCGCCGGTCATGAAAAATGGGATAAGGTTATTTCCAAATTAGGATCAGGTGAGCTTAATGTGGTGAACGTTGAAGAGCCAGTAATTCCTTTGAATGCAGGTGAGTTCCATGATTTATGGCAATTTGAGTGCTCTAAGATATCCGATCAGAGACTCCGAGATATTATCCTTTGCAAAGAAGAATTCGCATATGAGAAGTCAGGTGGAATACCGTTCTTTGGGAAGTGTATTGGCGCATACCTTGTTGTTAACGGTGGCATCGAACCAACCTACTTTGATATCTCACTCGATGAAATCGTATCATCCCTAGACAGAGATGAAAAAATCCTCCTTCAAATAATGGAGAGAGGGGAAGTGGTCCATTTAACGCCACCACTTGAATCTCTCAGAATTAAAGGCCTTGTTGTTAGAGATGGAGATTGTTACCGAATAACGATGGGCTTCATGAAAGATGTCATACGCTCCGCTGATTATGTCGACCAACTGCGTAGAAGTGCTGAAAACCCATGTCAGAAACTTGCGATGGAGTCTGTGCGTTTGGTTGAAACCATAAATGCAACACGCAAAAATAAGGGCTATCCTTATACTTTTGAGCCTGTCAACGATAGTGGATCACTTGAGGAAGACCTGCGCACTCTATGTACAACAAAAACCGATTTTGAGGACTTTTGTGCAGCCCTTTACAGGAATCACTTTGAACGGTCAAAGGATAGATTTCCGAAGGATAAGCTACCTAATAAGTGCCGTACGAATCAGTTTGTTCCAGTTGTAGATGTAATGAGGCATGCCTTTGGAGGTCACGAACGTGATGGCTTTGTTCCAAGGGATGATTGGATGACTCTTCCAGAAGCACTAATGATTGTTCATGGAAGTTCCAATGAACCTTATTCAGCAGATGATTTCTCAAAGATGCAAGAAAAAATGCTGGGAATGTATACCAAAGAGCTAACCATTATCCTAAAAAAAGCACAAGATGATACGTGGAGCGAATGATGGTATCTCTCTGACTAGTCAAAAATGATGTCTTCAGGCCAATAATAATGCTTATTATTGGCCTGTTCTTACCATTCAAAAACATAGTCCCGGTGCCATTTCAGCAATTCCGGCGCAACAGGATTCTTTAAGCTCGCTGTGCATTAGTGTCCACTAAAAATTTGGACGGTTATATAAAGTTTAACAATTAAAACAAAGTCGGTCCACTCGACTCATCAAGTTCATTGTCAATATTGTTGTTAGAGTTGCATAGAAGGTCGTAGAGTGGCGTTTTATCGGTCAGAACCATGCTGACGGTCTCAAGTACTTCATAGATGCTTAACTCGGTTTTGGTCTCGTGTTGTATGATTGCAACCATGCAGTAAGCGGTAATGGCGGCGTAGATTTGGATGCGAACAGCATTCTCCGTCTCGCCCCAGAACCTTTGGATATAGAGGTGCTGCTTCATCCATTTGAAGAACAATTCAATCTTCCATCTGCTTTTATAAAGGTTCGCAACTTCCAGAGCATCAAGGCTTAGCGCATTTGTAAGGAACACAAAGACACTGTCTTGTTCATCATCATAGTACTCGATTCTACGAAGCACCTCCGGGTAGTCATGTTTGGATTTATAAACGGTAAGCCTGATAATGGAGTCCGAAAGGACATTCTTAGGCATCCGTCTCTTCCATCTGACATATTGGTACTTGAGAGGGTTCTTGGCACGCACGACAAAGAAGGAGCCAACCTCCTTAATGTGGTGAAGTCTTCTGAAGTCGTTGTATGCTCGGTCAAACACATAGAAGGATCCCGGTTCATATGGGATGGCATCCATCCCGTTGACATCATGGAGCTTCGCCTTCGTTATGTGGAAGATGGTTGGCACCTGGGCTTCAAGGTCGAACAAAGTATGAACTTTGATCCCTCCTTTCGCCCGCCGGAAATGAGCCCATTCGTAAACGCTGAGACAAAGGTCAATTGTCGTTGAATCAAAGGCATAGACCTTTCCTCCAAGTTTAAAGATGTTCTCAATCCTCATCTTCTGAGCGACACCTGCCGTGTGGTAGGCAAACTCCTCAAAGATGCGATAATCGCGAGTATTATTCGCTTTTGAGAGGTTACTCCGGGTAACATTTCGGCCCATTCCGAGAGAGTAAAACTTCTTCTGAATGGGTGCAGAAGCAATGATGAATCGTCGCAACGAAGGCTTCCCGGTCAGTTGACCAAACATCAGGGTGAGTAGTTGGTTCCAGCAGGAAAAGTGCTTGACGTACTTGTCGCCATCATACTTTTTCACAATGCGAAGGAAGACAAACTCATCCAGGAATTTGACCATTTGAGCGAAAACGTAAGAACCTGTGTTCATATCGGAAGGGTATCTTCCGCAAAGTTAAGTTCAAATCGTTGCGCGCTCAAAAACCTTGCAACTTTCTAACTTACAATATTTTCAAAGAACTATCTTGAATTTTTAGTGGACAGTAATGAACTCAATAAGACAATGAAAATGTCGAAAATTCGTAAAATAAGGCAAAATACCTCAGTTTGGGCTATTTAAGATTTTTAATTCAGCCAAAAACAGATAGTTTTGATGACCTGTCAATGCCTGCTTCTTTGCGTCTATTGAATAGCATACAGAGGGTAGCAAGTCATCTGGGGTTGCTCAATGTAGGGTTTCATTGAGTATCTTATTGCGTGAAGTTCCGGGTTTTGTTTCAAAAGATTGCTCAAGGAATTCGCTCTTACATTGCTTTCTGCCTTCACCTCTATCGGAAGTGATTTCCCGTCCCTCTGAATCAAAAAGTCAATTTCAAGTCTTGTTCCGTCATCCGTCTTGTGATAGAAGATATTCTCTTCTCCGTGACTCTTCATTTCTTCGAGTATGAACTGTTCCGTCATACCGCCTTTATATTCACTGAAGATGTCGTTTTTGATGAGTACCTGCTTGGCTTCTGTCCCAACCATAGCTCCCAGCAGTCCCAGATCCAAGGTAAATAACTTGAATGTAGATGGATCTTCATATATTTTCAGAGGAAGTTTTACCTCTTTACAGAGAGGAACCTTGTATACAAGTCCGGCATCTACCAACCATTGGATTGCAATTTCAAAGTCTTTTGCCCGTGCACCGTGCTTAATTGATCCATAGATAAACTTCTTGTTTTCTTTGAATAATTGTGACGGAAGAGTCTGCCATACAAGTCTGATTCTTGCGATCTGGTCTTTAGGAGCATGTTTTGAGAAATCTCTTTCGTATCCATTGAGTATGGCCTTTTGGATATTGCGCACGGCTTGAAGTCCATCCGTTTCAATATATACCTTTACTGCTTCTGGCATTCCTCCGACATAATAATACTGCCTAAGCAAGTCGGTGTACTTTTCGTGTATCAGATTTATAGTGTGGAAGTCTTTGTCTTTTAGCAGTTTATATGCTTCTATTTCGCCTTTTGCTAAAAGGAACTCATCAAAATTGAGAGGATAGACATTGATTTCATCAACTTTCCCTACCGGGTATGATATGTCCTTATGTAAGGATATTCCCAATAGAGATCCTGCTACTGCAATATGGTATTCAGGAGCTTCCTCGCAAAAGTATTTTAATGATTCAATGGCCTCCGGAATTTCTTGCACTTCATCAAGAACAATGAGAGTATCCCCTGGAGTGATGTCAACTCCGGACAATGCTCTGAGGGCTCGGAGTATTCTGTCCGTATCGAAGTCTTGGGAGAACACATCTTTCAAAGCTTGGTTCTTACGACAGACTAGATATGCAACTTTTTTAAAATACTGTTTCCCTAATTGTTCTAACAGCCAGGTCTTGCCTACTTGTCTTGCACCATTGAGAATCAGAGGTTTTCTGGTTGTGCTATTTTTCCATTCGATAAGTTTTTGAAATACAATTCTTTCCATATGAGTGACTACATTTTTTAGCGGATATTTCACTAGCAAAGTTACATTTTTTAGCACATAAAACAACCATTGTACTACATTTTCTTGCACTTAATTACGCCGCCATAATATAATTGCGGATAAAACTCCGCAACTTTTTTGGAAAATTGCGTGGAAGTTTCCGCAGTTTTCTTATGTTTGTCCCGAATAAATACCGCGACACACTATGCAAGCACTTTACAATCAATTCAACCAGCTCCTGAAGCTCACCCCGATGAACTTTTTCCGTGAGCAGCACGATACCATCAATTGGGATGTCCGCATCCTCGGCATCCTGGGGCAGAAGGGTGTCGGCAAATCCACCCTCATCCTGCAGCACATCAAGCGGGCAGGGAACGAGGATGAATCCCTATATATCGTTGCCGATGACATCTATTTCAGCGCCCACACCCTACTGGACACCGCGAAGGCATTTTTTGCTCGTGGAGGTAAATACCTCTATATCGACGAAATACATAAATACGAAAACTGGAGCACCGAAATCAAGAATATCTACGACAGCCTACCGCTCCTCCACGTCGTCTACTCCGGCAGTTCAATGTTGGACCTGAAGGATGGCGGGGCCGATCTCAGCCGACGCGTCATCGAATACCATCTGCCGGTTTGGTCCTTCCGAGAGTATCTCAATCTTCGTAATGGCTGGTCCTTGAAACCCTCCACCCTGGAAGAAATCCTGCAGGGCAAGGTGGATTTCCCTTACGGTCCCGAGCGTCCGCTTAAATATTTTGGAGACTATATGAAGAAAGGTTGCTATCCCTTCTCTCTGGCGCCCGAGTTCGAGACCCGCCTGCGCCAGGTCATCAACACAACTGTTGAGCTGGACATTCCCAAATACGCCAAGATGACCATTGCGGCCACCCGGAAACTCAAGAAGTTTATGTTTTATATCTCCAAGAGCGTTCCCGTCAAGATTAACTTTTCAGATATGGCCCGAGACCTGGAACTGGACCGCGACGAACTGCCTAAATATCTGGAATATCTGGAAAAGGCCGAACTTGTCTCTGTCCTCCAGATGAAGGCCAATGGTGACGTAATCCTTCGTAAAATGGACAAACTCTACCTTCATAATCCTAATATGGCCTATGTCATTTCCGGAGAACAACCCGAAACAGGTAATGCCCGCGAGACCATTTTTTATTGTTGGACCAAACAGAGGTACGAAACTATGGAGTCTCCGGTTTCTGATTTCGAGATTGATGGCAAGACCTTCGAGGTAGGTGGCCGCAAGAAAGGAAAGAAACAGATTGAAGATGTCTCAGATGGCTATGTGGTCAAAGACAACACCGAATATGTCTTCGACAACCAGGTTCCGCTCTGGATGTTCGGATTTCTGTATTGATGCATTTTATCAATGTTATTGCGTGAAGTTCCGGGTTTTATTTCAAAAGATTGCTCAAGGAATTCGCTCTTACATTGCTTTCTGCCTTCACCTCTATCGGAAGTGATTTCCCGTCCCTCTGAATCAAAAAGTCAATTTCAAGTCTTGTTCCGTCATCCGTCTTGTGATAGAAGATATTCTCTTCTCCGTGACTCTTCATTTCTTCGAGTATGAACTGTTCCGTCATACCGCCTTTATATTCACTGAAGATGTCGTTTTTGATGAGTACCTGCTTGGCTTCTGTCCCAACCATAGCTCCCAGCAGTCCCAGATCCAAGGTAAATAACTTGAATGTAGATGGATCTTCATATATTTTCAGAGGAAGTTTTACCTCTTTACACTCCTTTATACATTCTTCAGGGTTCTTATGTGCCATAGGATCTTCTGATTGATTTCCCGGCAAAGATACCCATTCTTCCTCATTGACGAACCGATCCATCCAACTGAACAGCACTTGGCGACTGCTCAGGTGATATTTCTCGATAATCTCAGACGCAGGCATATGACCCTGAACATACTCTGATACAATCTGCATCCCATCTGTCACTGAAAACATTCCTGGTTTTCAAGGTGCAGAATCTTAAAAATCCGAAATTTCAACGATGTGATTGAGGATGGCATAGACCGTGAGGCCGGCGATGGAATTGATGCCGGTCTTGCGGGCTATGTTTTTGCGGTGAGTGACTACGGTGTTGATGGAGATGAACAGGTCATCGGCTATTTCTTTGTTGGTTTTGCCGTGGGCCACGGCTGCGAGGATTTCCTTCTCGCGTTGGGAAAGTACTTCAGAGTCGTCTGAGAGCTCATCTTCGGAATCATCGCCATTGAGCAGGGTGAGAACGAGGGGGTTGAAGAGCTTTTCTTCCACGCGCATGTGGTTGCGCATGTCGGTCTCCATCGCGAGAAGATGGTTCAGCATATTGTAGCGTGAGAAGTTCTCTCCGTTGTCCGGGAGGTATTTTATGACTATGCTCTTGAGGTCATCAAGCTTTTCGAGGAACTGGGCATGAGATTCTTCGTTCTCGGCCTCAAAATTTCCGTTGCCGATGCTTCTGAAAACCTTCTCCTCATGCTCGAAATGGAAGTTGAGTTTTTCCACAAGTTCATCGAAAAACTTGTTCAGAGCATCTGCGAAAGTCGTTCCGACCTCTCCGAGCATCGTGTGGATCAGTCCGTGAAGATGAGGGACGGACACCTCCGAATAGTACTTGTGAGCGGAACGGATGTAATCCGCGAGAAGGGCGACATCGCTGCGGTCCAGAGACTCAAGGTTCGGGGCATACTCCGGATCTGCGAAAACATTAGATATTTCCACAAATAAATCAACAGGGAAAGACTGTGTACGGCACACGTCGGCTACTGTCGACTCACCGAATCCGAGTCTGAAATGAAGTCTCTCAAGCACTGAGAGCATTCTGTTGTCCGACAGGAGATCGGCCATTTTCATATTCGTGGAGTAAGGTAATCTGTTCGTCATCATCAGGTTGCGTTTGGACTCGCAAATATAGTCATTTTCCGTATACTGTGACGCGGTCATTTCGCGGCGTGCCCGGAAAGGTCACTTACCCCGCATAACTATGCATTCCGCCGAGCAGGAAATTCACGCCGAAATAGGTGAACAGCACGGAGACGAATGCGAGGAGCAGGAATATATGGAATATTGCCGGCTTTCGCAGGAAAGAGATGTCGCTGCGATGGACGGCAACAGCGTAGATGAGCAGGGTTATGAGTGCCCATGTCTCCTTCGGGTCCCAATTCCAGTAGCAGCCCCAGGAGACGTTAGCCCAGAATGAACCCGAGATGATGCCTGCGGCGAGAAAGAAGACTCCGAAATAGAGCAGGAGCATCGAGATGTCGGCAAGGCGGGCGGAGACGGAAGAAGTTGGAGACCGCATCACCATCAGAGCAGAGGCAGGAGCTTGGACAACAGTCTGCTCCGAAGAAATGTGCCTGCGCTCGATTGCTCCGACACAGAGTCCGGCAGCGCTGTTGACCATAATGACAGCAAGGACTGCATAGGAAAGCATCATCAACGAAACGTGTACGCTAAGCAGCGGGGACTGGAGAACGGGAACGAGCAGGGTCACGGCAGGATTGGCCTGCCCCATGGCGGCCACGAGCAGGGCGAGAGCAGAAATTATGAGAGCAAACGGCTGCATCAGGGAGAAACGCCCGCCGAAGACAAGCCCCGCAAGCAGCACGGTCCATGCAATCGCCATCATCGTCTCGGCACCATTGGACAGGGGAACGTGTCCACCCACAATCCACACGAGCGCGAGCATGATAGTCAGGAACGTAAACAGCACGGCTTCGAGTACAACCGCTGCAAGACGAATGCGTATACCGGCTTCACGACGCCGCGCAAGGCAGGTGACGAACCAGCCGAGAAGCACAAACCCGGCAAGGAGATATATGCCCGCCACCGGAAAGAGCGGAGGAAAACTGTTGTAGAGCCTTTCCGCGCCAAGTCTGAATGCTGAAGGCAACGAGCCATCGGCCTGCTTTTCCTGAAATTTCTTCAATTTCCCAAGAGCTGAGGACACCCCATAATCATCTCCGGCTATGACAAGTTCTCCGATGTAGTTCATTGACTTGCGTATGAAAAGCCACTCGTCGTCCGGGATGTCGTCCGGCAGCCTGTCGTTCTGGGCATACCAGCTCACACGCCCTAGCGAATCCGCAACAGGATAGAGTTTCAGGAACTCTCCGGAAAACAGTGAATTCACGGTCTGCCGCCTGTCCTGTTCGTCATTTGCGCCACGACGGTGTTTCTGCGGCACAGTGCGCCAAGAAGTCCCGTAGAACATCCAGCCCGTCAGCACTTGCTCGTCAGTGAGTCCATAAATGTCTGAGTTTCCGTAGAGTTTCACTCGAAAATCCTTTGCCACAGTCTGGAGAGGACATACGCGGCCGTGATAGAACACATAAAGTTCACCGAACTGCCCGGCAGTTTCCTTCGGGAGCGTTTTCGGTGCCTTGTTTTCAGCTGCGGAAATTTCCGAAGTCCCGGCAAAAAACAGGATAATCGCTGCAACTGTAGTGGTCACCTTATGCACGAGAGCACGCAATTTCTTGTCAGTAAAGAAGAAAATGAGAAATGCAAGAAGAAAGACAGCATATCCGGCATAGACCAGACCGATTCCGAGCGGATCGTGCGCAACTGTGAAAGTCGAGCCGAGTTCGTCGCTGTCGTAGGTCGTTTGATAGAAACGGTAACCATCGTACGAAAGTATGCGATTCATACTCACTTGAGCTGATTTTACGCATTCGCCGTCAATGAGCACGGACACAGAAGACCTATAGTCCGAAGGGGTGTCAGTCCCCGGATAATACTCCACCGCAAAATCGTCAAGCCTTAGAGCGAACGGTAGCGGGAGCCCGCCTTTTTTATTTTCGGAATAGGATGTCGCGACATCCCCTATACGAACGTGAATCACCCCCTTCCTCGCGGAAAGGGATGTCACAATAGCTCCGGAAACAATCAGCAGCAAGGCAATATGCATCACCAACGCTGCCGGCCTGTCAACCAATTTCTTCAGCATTTTTCAATAATTTTCGTCTTCCTCCCCTCCAAAACAGCTTTTGAGGCAGGAGGGCTAAACTATATAGACTCTATAAACTTCACAATAGCATCACGATCCTCTTTTGACAACTCGCGGAACGCCTCCACCGACTTGCGTGCATCGCTCTGAGGGTCACCGTGCCACATTATGGCCTCAATGACGGTGTTTGCGCGGCAGTCGTGAAGTCTGTCCACGCCTCCATTGACGAGGGTGCTGAGTCCGCGCCCCCAAAGAGGAGTGGTGCGGCACCAGCCGGTGCGGATGTTGTTCTTCATGTGAAGACGGTGCTGAACCATGTCGGTGTATGGCCAGATTGTCTGGTGCGGGTAGCGCGGAAGACGGCTGTCCCCGTCCTTGAAAAATCCTGTCGGGTCTGTGAAGTTGTCCTCGCCTGTCGTCCAGCTCGGACGGTGACAGTAGGCACAGCCGATTTGGGTAAAGAGCGTCTTTCCTCTCTGAACATCCTCATCATCGAGGTCGCGTGCGGCCGGGACGGCAAGCCCGCGATGCCAAACCATAAAGTCAGCATAGTCGCTGTCAGACATTTCCGGTTCAATGTTCTTGCCCATAAGGTAGTCATAGATGTCCTGTTCCACGCCGGCAGAGGTCTTTCTCTCCGGGAAATAGTCATAGAACTTTGCCTGCACCTCCTTGTCCAGTGACGCAACTTTTGCATAAGTTGCAGCCATGTAGTGAGATGGCTTGGTGCCGCGGGTCACATTTGTGATGTTCCAGATTGCATTTGCACCGGCAGCATCCTGAAGCGGGCCGCGTGAAAGGGCGTAGGTAAAACGAAGAGGGTGTGTGGTTTTGCCATAGAGTTTCACCCATTCGCCGTTGGCGAAAACAGATGGATTAAGTTTCACTCCGGCCTTTTCCTCTGCCGCATACTGAGCTTTGAGGTCATCATCGTCAATGGCATCGAGGAGTCCGGTTCCGTAGATGCCGATTGTGGATTCGAGGCGAACGCGGACATTGCTGTGGTCAACAGTCGTGGTTTCACCGTTCTTCGTCACCTCAAGCGGGACATAGTAGGCATCCTCAGGAATGGTAACTTCCGGATATATGAGCGTATATGTTTCTCCGTCCGGGAATTTGTTGCCCCATTCGTCAGTATACTCAGGCCATTCAATCACAATCTTGCTCTCGTCAATCGGAGCCTTGAAAGGCTCTACGGCAAGGGTCTGCGGCATACCGGTCAGCGAACTGAGGTAAGTATCTGTCCCGTCAGTGATTACGAGAAGGTAACCATTACCCACTTTGTCGGCACGATATTCCGTCTGACGGCGTCCGTGACCATAGTTAGGATGACAGTAGAGACATCCGCGACGGACCATCAGAGGACCGAGCCCCTTGAACGCTCCCGTCTTGTTCTGGTTGTAGTCTCTTTCGAAGAACTGTTCTCCGTTCTTGAATGCCTGCACCATGTCCGCATTCTCGACTGCAGGAGTAGGCTGCTCGTATGCCGATGCGCTTGAATTAAAGGCTGTTCCGAGCCGTCCTCCGGCATACCACTCGTCACTCAGTTCTTTTTTTCCGGGCTTGGGAGACGGGGTCTCGTTTTTGTCACAAGCCACAACTGCAAGTGCAAGTGCCGCAATATACAACAATATCTTTTTCATAATTTTCAATTTTATAATTCACTGATGGAATGCAAGGAGCATGAGGCAGCAATCCGCTTTATAGTCGACTACTGCTCAATGAGCACCTTGCGGGCAGCCTCAAGAGCGTCATTGAGGTCGTTGCACGCATCAATGGCAGCCTTCACTTTCGCATCCCTGTAGTTCTTCACAAACGGACGAGGCATCGCATCTATAGCCTTGAGACAGTCCTCTATAGCTGCAACCAGCTTGGCATCAGTTTCCTTATCGACGCTTGCTATATAAGCACTTACGGAATGAGTTTCCGCCACGGTCGCTCCGAGTTTTCCGAAATAGGCGTTGCGAACACTTATGATGTTGTCGTAAAAGTCTGTAATTGAGTTCCAAGAATGAGGAGACTCTATGTAGTTCTCATCCTCTCCGGTATATGGTTTTCCGATTTTAGATTTTCCAACCTCATCCACAATATCCTTACAGCCTTCAATAATCTGCTCGCTTCCGGCCGTAACTGATGTCCAGAGACTTCCTGTCTGACCACTGAGCTTCATCTGTCTGCCGAACTCGCCGAACCGTTCCTCCCCTGCATCCTCGAGAATAGCCCGTTTCTCTTCCGTCACATTGTCGAGACCTGCCCAGGCAGCCTCCAAATGGCATGCGCTGAGTGTAAGGTCGGCAGAAACTGCAATCGCATATTTAATCTCGAGTTCAGGAATATCCGAAGCCGAACGCTCCTTTCCCTCACGGAAGATAATGTATTCAAGCCCGTGGAATCCTACAAGCCCATTGTTGAAATTGGAAACATATTTATCAATATTGTCCATAATTCCCTTGTTGGACAGCACTTGGTCAAGTTGGGTCTTGTCGAGAGGCCACGTATCGATATGAGGGTCAATTCCATATTGTGAAGCGGCACCAAAAAGGAAAGCCTCGCTCCACTCCCAAAACTGACGTGCATCCTTCCACTGCTTGCAGGCCTCCTTCACAAGCGCGTCGGTCTTTGTCTCTTTGAGCTTTTCAAGGGTTGACTGAAGAGCAAGACATTCGTCTGCAAGAGCCTTATATGTAGGTACCACTGTCCCATCAACGAACTGTTCATTGGCTTTCTGAAGAGCCTGGTCTTTAGCGGTGTCGTTTCCAAGTCCTGATTTCTCGCAAGACACAATTGCGAGAACTGCTGCAAGCACCGCAGCCAATTTCATTAAAGTTTTCATTATCATATTGTTTTAACTATTTGTCATTATGTTTCTTATGGAATGTGTTCTCGAACCAGCCGGCGAATGCGATTCCGAATGTGACGGACGGTTCGTTGTTGAACGGCTTTTCGTAGAATCTGTGGGAATACTCAGCCTTCACTATGATTTCGTTGATAGGATACCAATTGAATCCCACAGCAATACGATGCTTGCCGACCCAAGGATAGTCAGTTATGCCCGGCGCAACCTTGAACATTGCATCGTAGTATTCGTAATGCGCGAAGACATAACATTTGTCGTCCACTTTACGCAGCGGATGAAGGAAATCATATCCTATCTCGAAACTCCCCACAATCGCGTCTGAGCCAACGGCATTTCGTGGAGAGGGTGAAGCGGCGGACATATTGTTCTTGTTAAATGCGGTGATTTCGGCGGAATTGTTCAGGTGAGCATAGTCGAAGACGCCTCTCGCAATGACACCATACCCCTTATAGTCAAAATCAACCGAACCGATGAATACCTCCCCCTTGAGACCTTCATATTTCTTATTCTTGGTTAGGGAATTGCTGAAACTGCCACCGACATAACCGCTGAGTCCGAGACGGAGCCCCTTCACCGAACGGTTGTCGATACGGAATGCTCCGGCGTAAGAATTAGCTATTTTGAACTCGTATGGCGAGCCGGCTCCTCCCTGGATGAAGTTTTCTGTGCTGAAACGGTCAGAGTCAAGACCAGGAAGGAAAAGAAGTTCATATTTCCACGCTTTATTCCTTCCGAACTCTCCCCAAAGTTCAAGACCGACCTCATGCCAAGTGCAGGGAAAAATCGTATTCTCACCCTCCTGGCGGTAGCCGGTAAAGAATTCATTAGGAAGATGGTGAGAGTTTGTGAGTCCCACTGGAACTATTATCATCCCCGCACGGACGTTGAACGCCGGATGAATCACTTTCTGAATCCACGCCTGCTCAAGTGCAACTTCTCCTCCCCTCTCGATTTCACTTTCGTATTCACCTGTCTCGTCTGCCTCAAGTTCCACGGCGCTTTCCGTACCCCCATGCTCAAATTCGATTTCGGTTCCGAGACTCCAACCCTTACCGAAGTCGTAACCGAGACTGATGACAAAATGCGGAATATCAAACCGTCCATGGCTCTTGTCATCGGCATATTTTTCAGGGGTGATGTACCGCTGCCACGCGTCACTGTAGAAATTTCTTGTGTACATAGCCTCTCCATAGCCACCTATCGTGAGTCGCTGCGCAGACACGGAAATTGCGGACAACAAAAGTGCGGCCGCCAGAATAATTTTCTGTTTCATACTGATTTCCAACTTCTTATCACAAACACAATGTGTATCAAACCACGTCTTGTAAAAACGCTGCAAAATTACGCCTCCGAAGGGCATGGGGCAATCCCAACTTTTTGGTAATTCCCGAATTTCACGATAACAAGATTTTGGTATTTGACGGACGACATGCATTTTTCTTTGTCACAAAAGGATATTTCCACTATTTTTGCGGTCTCAAATGGATTTTCAGGAGGCATCAGAATAGGCATGAACTTTACAGGACTTATCATAGGCGTAGCCGCATTCCTTATGATAGGAATGTTCCATCCGATTGTCATCAAGGCGGAATATCACTTCGGCACAGGTTGCTGGTGGGCGTTTTTGCTCGTCGGTCTCGCTGCCACCGCAGCATCGCTTTTCACCGCCCACTATATATGGTCAACCCTCCTCGGCGTGTTCGCGTTCTCATGCTTCTGGAGCATACTCGAAGTTTTTGAACAGCAAAAGAGGGTCGAAAAGGGATGGTTTCCGGCCAACCCGAAACGAAAGACAAATACAATTTCTAAGACTCCGAAAAACTAAGTTTCTTGCCATTGGTCTCAGGAACAGATGTTACATCAGTCTTTTTCTATTTTTGTTTATCTTTGCGCCCGTTTTCGGAAAGAAGATGATGAAAGACAAAAAAGAATTATTGGGGCATTTGGCGTGCTTCGCGACCTACACGATTTTTGGAATAAATGTGGTGACCTGCAAGGACCTGACTGGAAGCCATATCCTTTCACCTGTCGGGCTTTTCAGCATCAGGGCGCTTGGAGCGGGGGTGCTGTTCTGGATTGCGTCGCTTTTCTTTCCGCAAGAAAAAGTCGAGAAGAAGGACTATCTGAAGATATTTCTGGCGGCCTGCCTCGGGTTTCTCGGTCCGCAGCTGACCTTTCTCACGGCGCTGCCGCAGATTACTCCGATGACCTGCTCGATTCTGAGTGCGCTCACACCGATTTACACCATGTTCATCGCGGCTGTTGCTGTGAAAGAACCGATTACCCCGCAGAAGGCTGGAGGCGTGCTGCTTAGCTTCGCGGGCATAGTATTCCTCATCCTGAACAGCACAGGAAGCGGCTCAGGAGCCGAGAGCAATTCCTTGACTGGCATCATCCTGATGATTTTCAACGGAATCTTCTTCGCTCTCTACCTCGGCATCTTCCGCCCGCTGATTCAGAAATACTCGGCAGTGACGTTCATGAAGTGGATTTTCCTATTCACATCTCTCATCACTCTCCCGTTCTCTGCCGGAGAACTTGTCAGCCTGGACTGGAGTCAGTTCAACGGCAGGCTCGGCACCGACCTCACCGTTCTTGTGCTCGGAGCCACGTTCATCTCCTATTTCCTGCTCCCGATAGGCCAGAAAAACATCCGTCCTACCCTAGTCAGCATGTACAACTATTGCCAGCCCATCGTGGCCACCGCAATAAGCATCTGCATCGGGATGGACACTATGAACTGGCAGAAAACCCTCTCCGCTCTCGCCTGCATGGCAGGAGTTATAATCGTAAGCTTCAGCAAGAAGCGCGGCGACGTAAAGTAATCCCCGACCGCTGTGATGCAACGGGGATTACGGACTAAATTTCCTTGAGAGAAACGGCGAAGCCGCCGGACGGAGCCATGGTCATCTTCATGAGCGTGGTGGAGTCGACGATGCGCTTCTCTATCGCGTAGCGCTCGGCGCTTTCGGTTCCCCCTTCAGCAGAGATGTTCACACCATCGGCATCAGGTGCGTCAGCGTAGATCATGGCCTCGTAACGGGAACTAGGCTTGAGGAAATCGAGAGGAAACTCCACCTCACGGCGGTTCTCGTCAGTGACGCCACCGATGAACCATACATCCTTGTCCGAGGCCGGACAGCCGTTCACGTCTGTCATGCAGAAACGCGTGGCTCCGTTGACATAGTTCTTCTTACCGTCCTTCAGCGCAGCCACTCCCTTTGCCGCCTTGTCAAGCGTCGACTTCTTTGCCTGGCGGGCCACGACGATGTAGTCTCCAGGCTCGGCGAGAAGATAGCGGCTCTGCTCCCAATCGACAGCAACGTCCTTTATGAACTGGAACGCGTCCATGTGGGCGGCATAGTTTTCAGGAAGATCCGCCGCCATCTGAAGAGGAGAATACATTGTGACATAAAGCGCAAGCTGCTTGCAGAGCGTGGAATGCACGACCTCCGTACTGCCGGGCACAAAACTGCCCATGTTCATCTCGAAGATGCCCGGGGTGAAGTCCATCGGGCCGCCCTGAAGCCTCGTAAAAGGAAGCACGGTGACATGTTTCGGCTGCACCACGCCCTTGAACTCGGTGCCTCGCGCAGACTCGTTCCCGATCATGTTCGGCCATGTGCGGCAGAGCCCGGTCGGGCGCACGGCCTCGTGGGCGTTGACCATAATGCGGCATTCAGCCGCCTTGTTGACGACATAATTGTAGTGATTGATGAGCGGCTGGCTGTAGTGATGCTCGCCGAACGGGATTATATCCCCGACATATCCCGTCTTCACCGCGTCATATCCATATTTGTTCATGAGGGCGAAAGCCTCGTCAATGTATCTCTCGTAGTTCACCGTGGAACTCGAAGTCTCGTGGTGCATGATGAGGCGTATTCCCTTGGAATGGGCATATTCGTTCAGCGCAGCTATGTCAAAATCCGGATATGGGGTCACGAAATCGAACACGGATTCCTTCTGGCAGCCGTACCAGTCTTCCCATCCCTCGTTCCAGCCTTCGATGAGTAGGCCGTCGAAGCCGTTCTCTGCGGCAAAGTCTATGTAGCGGCGGACATTGGCGTTGTTCGCCCCGTGGCGGCCATGAGGCCTTGCCTTGGAATAGTCGGAAACGCCGAGTTCCACGGCAGGAAAATCGTCGGTGTAGGACCATGAGGACTTGCCGGTAATCATCTCCCACCATACGCCCATATACTTTGTCGGATGAATCCACGATACGTCTTCAATCGCACATGGGTCATTCAAGTTCAGTATAAGCCTGGACTCCAGCACCTCGCGTGCGTCGTCAACTACCATCACCGTCCGCCACGGAGACCGGCACGGAGTCTGGAGACGTCCCTTCCAGCCCTCGGCGTCAGGGGTCAGCCGGGTTGTCAGAGTGTTGGTTTTCACGTCCACGTCGAGATTGGTCGTAGGGTAGTTGACCACCTGTGCCTCGTGAATGTTGATGTACAGTCCGTCGTCGGTCTTCATCTGAACCGGAGTCTGCACTCCGGAAGGAGACGAGAGCATCTGTGATGCATTGAAGTCTGCAGCCTGATCCATGAGCTCAGGCACTTCGGAAAGGCGGCTTTCGGTGTAGCTGTACTCCTGCGTGTCATAGTCTCCCGGAATCCACAGAGCCTTGTGGTCCCCGGCCATCCGGAACTGCGTGAGTTCCTCCTTTACGGTGAAGTAGGTCAGTTCCTTCTGCTGCGGAAACTCGTAGCGGAATCCGAGACCGTCGTCATAAAGCCTGAAACGGAGCGTCATCAGGATGTTCTTCGCGTTGTTCTCGTAAGTGCTGAAATTCCACTTCTTTCCGCCGCCGTTTTCCGCAACTTCGACATCGCCCTGCACGAGGGTCACTACCATCTCGTTGCAGCAGTTGCGGATGCGGCTCTCCTCTCCCCAAACCGGTTCCCAAGTCTCGTCAACGGAGTTCCGCGTAACATCGACAATGGAAAACCCGGAATGCAGCCCCATCGGAGCCCCATAGACTTTCGAGGACTTGTCGGCAAGGTTCACCTTCTCGAACTTCCCACGGAGCTCATACCCGAGAGTGCTCGGAAGCACGATGTCACGGCCCTCCCTGCGGAGCTCATAGACAGGTGTCCCGTCGGATGAAAGCCCGAAGCTGAGTTCAAGCTTTCCGTCGGGGCTGTTCAGCACGGACGCGCTCCCGACAATTGCCGGCGCGGTTTCTGATGCGCATCCTACCAGAACGGCAGCTGCGGCAAAAAGAGTCAAAATTCGTTTCATTATTTCTTCAATTGAATAATATATGGCTTATTAGTCATTGTCAGGCTCACCTTATCCGACTTCCTGACTGTCCGCACGACATCCGTTCCAATCGTCGGGTCATAAATTCTGAAATCATGCTTTTTCCCGAAAGACACGGTCACCTCATTGCTGCCACCGGCATAGTTCTCGCCCCATATCACAAGACAGAAAGTCCCGTCGCTCTTCTGCAGGAGCAGGTCATGCACGGTCTCGGGACAGTCCGCAATCCCATAGTCAAGTCTGCCGGGAGTCTTTATGGAGGAATTGTCGGCGAGGATGGTCGTGAGGTTATGCATGTAGTCTGCGGCCTTCCGATAGCGCTGATGGTAGCCATGAAGAGGCGCCTCCTCCCATTCTAAAGGCTCGACCATGCCAAAACTCTGATTGCCGGCCTCATCGGTACGGTCACGGAGAATGTACATCGCCGTGTACTCGAAGCCCTGAGCGAACTGAGCGAGGTAGCAAGACATGTAGAGAAGTCCCTGCTCCTCCTCGCTCACGAACGAGTTCGGATCCTGAACCTCGGTGTATTTTGCGTGAGGCCGTCCGCCATCGTCCGACCAGACCTTGTAGGAGCTCAGCGTACAGCCAGTTTCCGTCGTCACCTTGCGGGCTGCCTTGAGCTGTTCCTCGCTGTAGCCGTCATAGCCGAATGCCCATGTCTTTCCGTGGTTGTCATATACCCCGTCAACGACAAGCCCCTTCTTCCCGGACTCCGCGGCAATCCAAGTCTGATTGTCCGAATGCGCCGGCCAACGCGGATGTATGAAGTAGTTGTGGACATTGAGGCAGTCATAGTATTTTGTCCCTGCCGGCATCAGACAGTCTGTGCCCTCAGGAATCTGCGCGAACTGAAGACCGTAGTTGTCCCTCTCGGCTCCGGTCTCGGTGATGCTCCAGACATCAACGTCACCGAGCCGTGCCTTGGTGTCGGCATAGCTGTCGCGCTGCATCTCGGCAAGTCCCTTCCATGAATACCGGCCGCCGCTGTTCTGTCCCTTGTAGGTTATCCACCAGTTGTTCGGCTCGTTGACGCCTTCAAGGGCGATGAGCGCCCCGCGGGACTTGAGCCATGAGGCCTGTTCGAACACACGGTCGTTGCCCGCAGGATCGAACATCATGGAGAATCTCAGATGAGGCACGTTCGCCATCATATACTCGAACACGTCTGTCGAGCGCTGTGCCCCGCTACGGATCCAACGGGCTCCGATGTACCTCATACTCTCGGCAGTCTGTTCCTTGTGCTCAAAACGGTCGTCGATGGCGGAGTTCACGCCTATTGAGTTCAGAAAATCGTTCGCAGGAACGGCTGTCCTGCCAGCATCAGCCACCGGGGATTCCACTGGAGAAGGCTCCGTCGTGCATGTCCCACCGCTGCCGGTGTCGCCGGGAAGTGCGGAGGACGTGCATGAGCCGAATGCTGTGAAAAGTGAGATAAACAGAGTTATCAGTGTATTCATATTCATTGTTTTATTATTGTTTTCTTATTGTTGCCGCAATCATTATCTCGCGTACCGGATGCTCCGCATCGTTTGCCGTGACATACACCGTCTCGAAAATCTTTGTCTTGTCGGAGAGTTCCGGACGAAGGACTATGGTGACAGTTACCTTCTCTCCCGGAGCGAGCGTCGTTTTTGAGAGTTTAATTGGGACGATGCATCGTGGAGTGTGTATATCCCTGATTATGAGTGCAGAGTCTCCAATGTTAGAGAGTTCAAAATTCTTGGATACGGGACCGGAAACACGGGATATGACGCCGAGGTTCTCGTACTGGGAACTGACCCTGAGCCTCGGACCATGCCCGTCTGATGTTCCGGAAGCAGGCGAATCTGTACCTATCATCGACACAGGAAGTCTGCCGCAGATGTTTTTCCCGCATTTCAGCACGACATCGTCCTCAATCACTCCGAACCTGCATTTCTGCCCCTGCAGCGAGAAGTTAAGGCTCAGCGAGTCCCTCGCGCCCGGTTCAAGGACAAGCGAAGACACTACGGAAAGAAGGCCGCTGCGGCCAGCCGGGGCAGCATTAACCACAAGGCGTTTTCCCGACGCGTTGGCGATGCCGACTTTCATGGTTCGTGCCTGCCCCTGACATATCTGTCCGAAGGAAATGTGATCGGCCGACAGACGGAGACCGCATTCAAGAATAACCGGGAAGGCGACCTCAATGGGACGCTCCACCGGAATCACCTCGCAACTCACAGTCAGAATGTCGGTCGTGTTCTCGCTGCTCAGCACAGAAACGGTCTTGGATACACGCCCCTTGTAGCCGGTCGGGTCGAATGTGACCTTAATACGCGAGGATGCTCCCGGAGCGATGACCTCACGAGACCATTCAGGCTTGGTGCACCCGCAGGAAACGTTCACCTGATAGATGCATACCGGCTTGCCGGAGATGTTAACAAGTCTGAATGTCTGGCTCACCGGACCATCGGCCTCACGGATGACACCCCAGTCCCGGCTGTCGGAGTCGAACCTGAACGGTGACCCGGCAGCCGCTGAGCGGAATGCCCCGAACAACAGAACTGCCAGCGATATGAAGCGGAGGAGTTTCATCTGTATAAAGCCTGTTCTTCAAAATACCGTTACTCTGCAGCGATGATTTCATCTGCCTTTTTCGTATATTCTTCCCATTTCAGGGCATCGTACCAGAATGTGCCGCCCTTGTCATCCGATCTCCAAAGGTAGCTTGAGAATTCTCCCGTGAAGATGCCCTTTTTGTTGAGCACGGTGAAGAGCACCAGCCCGACTTTCTGCCCCTTGAGGTCCCAGTCAGTTCCTGGCAGCCACTTGTCGTTGCCATTGCCGTCCTGGGCATATCCTTCGGATTTATAGACATTCACATTGCCACCGAGTTTTGTCAGCCTATGGAATCCGTAGAAATTCTCCCAGTAGGTGCAGTCGGTGATGTTGAGGTCGCCGCCAATCTCACGAAGAGTCTCAGACTTCCAGTCCCAGCAACTCGGGTTACACCTGTCGATCGTGAACGAGCCTCCAACTTTCTCAAGTTTGTTGAGAAAATCTTTGCCGAACTCGGTCTGCCCGGAAATGAGGACATCTCCCGTCACCTCGGTGAGGTTCTTGAACGGCATCCATCCACCGGAACAGCGCAAACGCGGGCAGTTTATGACCTTGAGATCCCCATTTATTTTCGTAAGGTTCTCGAAGCCGTTAGGATTGATCCCGGCGGGGATATTCTTCAGCGTTATGCCACCCTCTATGGATATGTATTCCATCACCTCGTTCGTCGAAATCCACGACTCGCCATCCGATGTTCCGAGGTTCTCAAGAGTGAGAGTTCCGGTTATGCGGTCGACACGATTGTCAAGGTCACGGACATCGTTCTCGGTGACATCGCTTCCGCTGACCGTGAGATTGCGCACCGTTTCTTTCGTTGCACCGGAGGCGTCGACAAACGCCCTCACGGCATCATGACCGACAAGCACATAGTCCTGAGGCTCACCCGGCTGAGGTTCCTCGCCCGCGTCGCAGCCTTTTAGGGACGCGAAATCCACTGGGGAGGAATCGCTGCCAAGCCTTACGGTTGCAGTCGGGGAAAGGACACCGGAAACGGAATAATCCCTGAGGAGGCAATAGCCTATGCAGTCCTCGCCGTCAACACTCTGATTTTTTGTCGGAAATTTCGGATTATTATTGAACACCACCACATTACCACCAATATGCGCAAGGCGGTCAAAGCCGATGAGACTCCACAGACTTTCATTGTTCGCGAGAATAAGGTCCCCGCCTATATATTCGAGTGCAATATCCCCCTTATTCTTAAATGACCATATACCGGCATTGTCCTCAAAATCGAAGTTCCCGCCAACTTTTTTCAGCGCTTTCATGAAATTGCCGTCGAAACTCTGAGGATGACAACCTTTCATAACGAAATTTCCACTGACCTCACTTATGTTCTCGAATACCCGTGACCAGTCCGCGACTACAAAATGAGGACAATTTTCGATGACGAGATCACCATTTATCTTCTCATAGTACTTCAGTGCACTCGGATTCACAACGTTCACAATATCCCTGAAAACGAGACCTCCTTTCAGCTCAATTCCGTTGAGGAAACCCTCCGTGTCAAACCAGTCGCCCTCATTCCCAGTTCCGCATCCATCAAGCGCGAAAGTGCCCTCAACGGCCGCAACGCGCTCCATAATCTTCCTTGCAACCTCATGGGACACATCACGTCCCTTTATCGTGAGGTCAAAGACAGTTTCTTTCTCCTCGCCCTTGCCCGCAGCAAAAGCCTCAACCTCAGCCCTGCCGTTCAGAACGTAGCTCTTCGGTTTGCTCGGATCGGAAGGTTCCTCTCCACCGGCATTCCATTCATCTTCAACGATTTCAAAGACGCCCAGATCGGCAACGGCCCCGCGGGAAGCCTCGACTTCCACATCAACGGACCTAACAACCTGTTTCCCGTCTGCATTGGTGAACGTGAGTTCGATGGAATATTTGCCAGGAAGCACGACAGCATAATATGGAGTCCCGGAGGCGAAATCCGAATTCAGTGTCACCGAGGCCTCCCCCGCTGCCTCCCTCACTGTCGCCGCGAGGTCGGAAACGGCGACTGTCACGCTGCCGGCGATGAAGGAGCCATTAATTTTGGATACCACCTTCACAGACCTCACGTTTTCTGCCTTCAGCGCAAATTTTATGAGCGAGAGGACGTGCGAGAATGTGACCTTTCCGTCCTTCACCTCCCCGTATGACACAAGGCCAGTCTTTTCGATGCTTCCGACCTCGACATCCTGCGATGACGGAACTGTCACCGTGAACGCCCCGTCCTTAATGACATAGTCCCGGCTATATGGATAGAGAGCCGTATAACTGTCGGACTTTTTCACCCTTCCGGAAAAGGCTGCGCCGTTTTCAGAGATTTCTCCAGCCTTGAACCGCGCCGGAGCTCCGTTGCCGGCGACATAGACCCCTATGGCATCGTCAGTCTTCCATTCCTTCGCGAATGGGACTCCGTCATACACGGCATGCACGCCTTCGATAGTCAGACTTACCTTCTCCTCATTTGCATACGGGTCGTTATCATCTCCCGGCTTCGTCTGCTCCGGAAGATTCCCCTTGTTGCATGAGACCACAGCAAACACCGCTGCAAGACTCATCATCGAATATAGTATCCGTTTCATAATCCTATTGTTTTGATGCGATTATTTCATCCGCCTTGTTTGAATATTCATCAAGACTGTATTTCCAAGTACCTGACGGACGCCAAAGGTAACTTGTAAACATACCTCTAAACACGCCCTCTTTTTTGAGGACTGCGAAAAGAACAAGTCCTACTTTCTTGCTGCTGAGGTCCCAGTCCGTTCCCGGCAGCCATTTGTCGCCGCCATCGCCATCTTGGGCATATCCTTCGGATTTATAGATACTTACATTACCTCCGAGCTTTGTCAACTGGTGGAAACCATAGAAATTTTCCCAAAATGTGCAGTCTATGATGTTAAGGTCACCGCCAATCTCCCTAAGGTTTTCAGTTTTGAAATCCCAGCAACTGCTTGCCACCCTATAAAGAGTGAAATCTCCGCCAACGGTTTTCAGTTCCGGCAAGAAACGGCTGCTAAATCCGGTTGTCCAGTCAGACACCCGAAGGCTTCCACCGATTTCTACAAGATGCATAAACGGATCCCAGTCATTAGGGAACTTAGGGCAATTTTCAAGCACAAGGTCACCGGAGATTTTCTTTATGTTCTGCATTCCATTAGGATTGCCTACATAGCAGTTCTTTATCGACAGGCTACCGAGTTCAGAGAAGCCGGACATCCAGTCGAAATTCAACATCGATGACTCGGAACCTATGCCGTCTATTGAAAGTCTGCCTTCAATGGCACCGACGCGATTACCAATGCTTGTAAAATCAGCTGCCGTCACATCTGAACCGCTGATTATGAGGTCTTTGACAGTTTCCTTTAACTCTACCCTATTCTCAACGAAACGAGCTACGGCATCGTGTCCCTCCAGCACATAACTTCTGTGTGAGTCAGGGTTGCAGCTCGTGAGCGAGTCAAACGGAAGTTCCTTTCCACCCTTCTTGATATAGACTACAGCGTCCGGACTTATAACGCCACTTTCTGCATAATCGCGGAGAACGCAAAGACTCGCCTTCTGGTTTGCAAGGTCCGTTTCGTTTGTCGTCATGTACCCGCTGATTCCGTTGAGAATGACATTCCCTCCGATATGAGTCAGTGCGTGAAGTCCATAGAAACGATACTTGGAATCTTCCCCGAAGCCCCCGCAGTTCTCTATCACAAGGTCACCGCCAATGTATGTGAGGTCTGCTGTCTTGCCTCCGAGATGCCAGAAAGAACCTATATTTGAAAGGCAGAAATCTCCACCAACATACTGAAGGCTGGCTATAGTCTCCCCATTCAGCCCGCTGACATTATTCAATTTAAGGTTTCCTTCTATTTTCTCTATATTACAGAACGGTTTCCAACCGCCATTCCCTATATGAGCCTTGGGACAGTTCTCGAAGATAAGGTCTCCGTGTATGGTCTTGAATTTCTCTTTCTGAAACACGTTAGCATTGACATCAGCCTCAATATTTCTGAACACGAAACTGCCATTACAGTTCATATTATCAATGAAATTCTCAGTGTTTATCCATTCTCCCTCAACGCCCACACCGTCAAGAGTAAGGGTACCGTTTATGGTTCCAACTCTTGCGACAATGCTCTGAAGCACGGAATCATTCACATCTGAACCGGTTATTGTAAGGTTCTTGACCGTTTCCTTTTCCTCTCCTTTACCTGCGACAAAAGCCTCCACCTCGGCCTTGCCGTTAAGGACGTAGCTCTGAATCCAGCGGTCGGCGGGGACGGTAACTGTGCCGAGGTCTATCACCTCGTTGCGGAGGACTTCAAGAGACGCATTGTTTGAGAAAGCGATGGTGACGCCGTCGGAGTTGGTGAGCGAAAGGCTGAGGCCGGACTCGAACTTGCCGGGGAGGACAACGAGATAGTATGACTGTCCCTTGGAGAATTCGCCCGTCAGCACAACGGATGCACTGCCGGAAACGACCGACTCTACGGTCGGGGCCGCTCCGCCTTTGATACCGACAACGACCTGTCCTGCAAGCACATCCGAAGCGCCCTTGCCTGCCACCTTGATGCCCTTTATTCCATCGTTTCCGACAGTTATCTTGAGAAGCGCCCCGACATTGCGGAAAAGCAGATTCTTACCTGTTGCCTTTGCAACGGAAAGATTCGCCTCCGGGTCAAAACTTCCGGCAACAACTTTCTGGGAGGATGGGAATGCCAGCGTGACTTCCGTCGAAGACTCTGTGAGCGAAAAAGTCTCATTGTACGGATAGACAGCGATGTATTCGGAAGTCTCTTCCGTAAGACCGGAAAATTCCGCAAGCTTTCCACCATTACCGAGCGATTTCACGCCGAAAGGCTGCGGTGCCGCAGTCCCGGCCGTGTAGACACCAATCTTGTCCTCCGTGTTCCAGATAATATCCAGATGCTCATCGAGCGATGTTTTCGTGAGCGCGGCAGTGCCTGCGGTGAATGTCCGCTCAACAAGCCTGCCCCCCGATTCCGGTGCCGGAGACTCTTCCTTTGCACACGCGGCAGACAAAGCGGCCACCGCAAAAGCCATTATAAATACCTTTGTTTTCATAGCGATTCAGTTTTCCGGTTCATATCCCCAGCCATCATAGACTTTTCCCGCGTCGGAAAAAGACTCTCCGGTCTTGCTGGTGCAGAATCCGGACTCCACGTAAAAATGTCTTTCGACAAGTTCGGGTGACATATATCGGCTTCCCCCGAAACATTTTTTTTTAGTATCCATATCGTATGTGGTTTATATTGTTAACTTATTCCGGTTTGCAGGCAGGAACCGCGGACATATCCACTTCCTCGCCGTTTTTGCGAACCTTTACCGTCGCGTCGGCGTCCATGATGCCGTGGGTTCTGAACCAGTTGAAGATGCAGAGTCCGACTCGGGTTGTGGAGCCTTCAATGACGGTTTCCTCAGGCATCCATCCGCTGATGTCCCAGAGCACGACATTGCCTCCAAGGTGCTCAAGATGATTGAATCCGTCAAGAGCCTCGCCCTCACCGAATGCCGGGCAGTTCCGGATGGTCAGGTCTCCGCCTATGTACTTGAGCGTCGTTGAGCGGAAATGCCAGAAACCCGGCTGGTCGGTAACGATAAAGCTGCCGCCGACACGCTCAAGCGCCGAGAAGGACGGAGCTCCGAAGTTAGGGAGCCCGCTGATACGCAAGTCGCCAGTCACTTCCTTGAGAGACTTCCACGGGTTCCAATTCCAGTAAGGATAGACAGGACAGTTCTCTATGATGAGGTCTCCATTCACCTTTGCCTTGTTCTGGAATCCGTTAGGATTGATTCCCGCAGGGATATTCCTCAGTATTATGCTCCCCTGAAGATCGATATTCTCAAGAACCTGATCCGTCGGGATTGTGCTGCCCTCCTTGCCGAGGTTTTCCATAGTGAATGTGCCAGTCACCACGGCAACCCTGTCATCCAGCGAGCGGAATAACTCTTCTGTGATGTCCTCGCCCCTCACGGTGAGGTCGCCGACAGTTTCCTTGCCGGCAGCCGGCACAGTGGCAACAAAAGCCTTGAACGCTGTGAGACCGTTGATGACATAGCTGCGGGGCTTAGTCCCGGAACCCGGATTGCATGAGACGACATTCGAAAAATCCATAGGGTCGGAATCCGTCCCTATCTTCACCACGGCGGTCTGTGACAGCACGCCCCAGGCGGTGAAGTCGCGAAGCAGGCAGTAGCCCCTGCCTCCGGCCGGGCTGACCTCAACTTCAGGGTTGTTGAAGACAGTGACATTGCCGCCGACGGCCATAAGATTCTCAAAGCCATCGAGATATTTAAGTCCCCGGTTGTCCATCACGACGATGTCGCCTCCGACCACACTCAGCGGCATTCCGGCAAAGCTTTCAAGATCGTCCGAGCAGTCGCGGATTTCAAAGTTTCCTCCGACAGTCTGAAGGGACGGGAATGCAGAGCCGTCCTTCATCGCTGTCTTGAGCCCGTTCAGGACGAAGTTCCCTTCCACGACCTCAAGATTGCACCAGCCTATTCCATTGCCGGAGGCAGGAGTCTGAAGTTTAGGACAGCCCTCAACGATGAAGTCCGAGTACAATCGTGTCAAATACTTGAGCGCCGATGCGTCAGCAAGGTTAGGATTGTTGCGGAATATGACACCGCCCGTGAACTCAATCCGGTCAAACACGCCGACTGTGGTCGTCATCCTTGGAAGCGACACGAAACTTGCCTTGCCCGAGACCGCTGAGATTCTCTCCGAAAGCCTTGCGAGGTCGGTATCAGAGATGTCATCGCCGCTCACAGTGAGATTGTAGACGGTCTCCGGCTTTTCCGGGATATAGGACAAAAAAACGTTCAGCTCTGACAGTCCTGTAATCGTGTAGCTTTCAGGGACGTTGCTGGCCTGGGGATTGTTTCCGTCACACGCCTTGACATGACTGAGGTCGGGTTCAGTGCCATCCGCAGAAAGCAAAGAAGAATGCTCAGCGTCCGCCACGACACCATTCTCAATCCAGCCCTTGACCATGCACCATCCCGGTGTTCCGACATCCCCATATTCCGGCAGATTCTGCTTTATCACAACGGCACCGCCTATCGAGCGAACGCCCTCCAGTCCACCGAGAGCCTTGAGACGGCCGTTGTCTCGGACAATGAGGTTGCCTCCGATGGTCTCGACCTTGAGTCCCTTGAGGTCCGTGAGGTTAGGACACGATGAGAACTCGAGGTCTCCGCCAACACGCAGGAGCGACTCGAATGCGTCTCCCTTGACCAGGTCACCGCAGTTGCGCACCCGAACGCTGCCGCCGATTTCGATGAAGGTGGCGAAGCTTGAATTGTTTGTCCAGAACACGACGCGGGAGTTGTCTATGACAAGGTCACCGCCGAGACGGGTGTAGAAACGCAATCCGTTGGTGTTTATCTGCCCGCCCTCGGTGTTGTCCTTGAGCACAACGCTGCCCTCGCATTCGACGCTCTGGCAGAAACGCTCTATGGATGAGACTTTCGTAGCCTCCAGGGTGAAAGTCCCGCGGATCGTCCGGAGACCGTTCGCGACAAGGGAATTGAGCACATCCGTGGTGATTTCCGGACCTTTCACGGTGAGGTCTCCGACCACCGGGTTTTCCGGGGAGAAGGCCTCGGCATCCGCAGCGGAGGCAATCACATAATCACTATAAGCCACCGGCTCGGACATTTTTCCTATGTTATCCACAGTTTCGGCAGCGGAGCCGCTATTGTTCCCGAGGAGGATTGTCCCTGCAACGACATCATCATTGTGGAGCTTAAGCACCGGGAAAAACCCGTATGCCCAGTCACCGGCCTCGGAAAGAGGTCTGTCCGCCCCGAGAGAGGCGTTGTTGGTGACTATGAGGTCTCCTCCGACCGAACTGACGTCCCTAAGTCCCGACACTGAGGTGAGTTTCGGATTGTTGTTTATGATTATGTCTCCGCCCGTTTTAAGCGAGCGTCCGAGAATGGTGAGGGATGCGAGCCGGGAGTTCTCCTCCACCGTGAAGTCTCCGCTCACGCTTTCGAGAGCAGTGAGAGACAAGTCGGTCAGGGCAGTCTTTTGAATGACGAGCGTGCCTACTGAGCGGACAGCGAGTGAGGATATGTCCGTGATGTCGTCCCCCGTTATCTTCAGCACGCCGACATTCTCCCCGCTGAACGAGTTCACCTTGTTCTGAGTGTCAAGAACAACGGCTCCTGACGCATCTGTCTCGTTTTCCAAATTTTCAGAACATGAAAAGAGAAATGCCGGGGCGAATATCAGTATGGAAAATATCCTTTTCATATCAATCGGTTTTATTTTTCTCCGGAATATACCCTTACATAATCGACATACATGTCACTTCCGTTACCATAGCGTTCGAGGTCGATGCCCCATCCGCTGATTCCTCCTATAGAGTAGTTTATCATAAAGAAGAGAGGATGAGCAACGGAATCTTCGTTCGACCTGTGACGAAAGACTTCGATGTCATCGAAATAATAGACTGTCCATTCGGTGCCGACATAAAGCCCGTATGTGTGGAATGTGGTTGACCAATAGCTCTTTCCGCCGAGTTCCATCATCGGGACCACGGTCGCGTCGTCGGGCTTCTGCACACCGCCCGGCTTCTGGTTCCAGTAGTGGCTGGTGATGGAGTAGCCAGGATGGTTCGGATTGCCCTTGCCAACCCCGCCATAAGCCTCGATGACATCAAGTTCATCGCACTGCGGGCGGTCTCCGATGGTGTTGAGGGTCCAAAATGCCGGCCATGTTCCTGGAGCGGACTGCGCGGTGAAACGGCACTCGATGTAGCATGGCGCGGCTGCCCATACGCCCTTGCCGTCCATGTCAACCGACGCGAGAAGACCTGTGCTTCCTGGGGTTCCCTCCGGCTTGCGGGCAGCAATCTTGAGATAACTGTCCCTCTGGAAGAACGGATTGAGCGGACTTGTCACATCAGTGAAAGGCCAGCCGCTGAAATCTCCGGAACGAGGCTTGTGGGCATTGTAGGTAGCTCCTCGCCCGTCATTTGCTATTGAAAGCGGTCCGTTGAAGTCGTCCTCGAAGATAAGCTTCAGCCCCTTGGCTCCTGTCGGAACCGCCTCCGGAATGCCCTCGTTCCATGACACGCCTCCTGTGTTGTAGAGTTGGAGTTCAAAGAAGTCGCGGTTGCCGGTATTCCTATTCTCAGCGAAGATGCGGACATTCATCGGCCCGTGAGGAAATTTGTCAGCATTGAACGAAAAACGGTAGCGTCCGTCCTTCGACGCCTTGACCCCCTTCGGAATGAGATTGACGTCATGCCCGTAGGGATTATTGTCCGACTTTGCAGGCTGGCTCCATAGGAGAGCCTTGAAGTCCGTCATCCTGGCTGACGTGAACTCAACGGTCACCTTGCCCTTTACATCGGAGCGCAGTTCCGGGGAAATGACACTGATGTCCTGAATCCACCCGCCGTGGCTTTCGGATGTCTGACCGTGATTGAAGTCGGCATAGAAAACCTGAGCCTGCGTCATGAGCGCCGAGGCGAGAAGAAGAAATGTTGTGGTTATCCTTTTCATTGTATATCAGTTTATTTTCATTATTTCATTCGCGGTTCTCCGGCATTCTGAACGATGGTGGGCAGCTTTCCGGAGCGCTTGCCCACGTGCGGCACGGGCGCGGTCCCATAGTGAGTCTTAGAGTGCCGCCCCCGATGACCTCGCTATGTAAAATCCAGCATCTGTCGAGCGGCCTCCCGTTCAGTTCCGCGCTCTGGATGTACTTGTTGTCCGGAGCGTAGTTGTCGCACACGACACGGAATGTCGTCCCGGAGCCTGTATGCACGGCAGTTTCCGGGAACACCGGACTCGTGAGCACATACATCGGAAGCCCTGGAGTGACAGGGTAGAAGCCCATCATCGAAAACACCACAAACGCACTCATTCCGCCGCCGTCCTCGTCTCCGGGCTCGCCGAGTAGATCGTTGCGGAACCACATTCTCAGTAGCGTTCTGGTATATTTCTGTGTGAGCCACGGCTTCCCGGCATAGCAAAACAGATAGGGAACTGGCATGCACGGCTCATTACCCATGGAGAACTGCCCCACAAGCGCTGAATGATCTGGATTCGGTCCGTAAAAGTTGTTCTTGCTGACCTTGAATTCCTTGGAGAATGTGAGCAGCAGGTCCGCGCAGAACTGCTCTTTCCCACCATAGAGACAGATAAGGTCAGCGATATTGTGGGGAACCTGCCACCTGTATATCCAGCCGTTGTTCTCGTCGTATGCCTCGCGGAAGCCATAGCCTCCGTACCATGTGTAGTCAACTGATTCGATAAAATTTCCGTGGCTGTCCTTAGGATGGAAAAAGCGGGTCTCAGGATTGAACAGGTTTCTGTAATTATAGGAACCTGCACGGAAAAAATCAGCATCGCCACGTTTCCCGAGAGTTTCAGCAATGCCGGCCATACACCACCAGTCATAAGCAGTTCCCAATGTCACTGCGACAGGTTGCCTTTTCTCGAAAGCATCCACAGCAGGGCAAGTCTCGCGTTCTCCGGGGCGCAAAGCCGGGAAATACCCCCTCTCAAGGTAAAACCTGTCAAGTTCGTTGGCCTCCGCGTCCGACCACGGGACAAGAGTCTTTTTCAAAAGCGCGATGCGGCAGGCATCGTAGGCGGCATCAAGGTCAAATCCGTCGAGTCCTTTGGCAAGAGCATCGGCAATCACGGCGATGCCGTGGTTACAGTTCATCCCATGGTTGTCGCCCGTAACCTGCGGAAAAGTCGGAATCCATCCCTTCCCCGAAAGCGAGGCATACTTCACAACAGAGGAAATCATGTCCACCTCGGTCTCGGGGTCTATGATTGTGCGGAGCGGATGCACCGCGAGATAGGTGTCCCAGAACCAATCGTCGGTGTAGTGGGGACGGCCATCGTCAGAATGCACGGACTTGTCGGCGGCACTCCAATAGCGCCCGCCCTCGGAGATGTTCACCATCCTTTCATAAATCCTGTAAAGCGATGTGTAGAACACTGTCTTTTCGTCTTCATCTGTTCCGCTCACCTCTATCTTCGAGAGCGCATCGTTCCAGACTTTCCGTCCTTCCGCCGCGACCTCATCAAGGCCCTTCCCGGCAATTTCGGACTGCATATTTCTGCCGGCCTGATCCACGTCGATGAAAGAGACACCATATCTTGCCGTGATTTCCGGAGAATCGAATTTCAGAACCACCATACGCCCATCATCGGCAACAGAGCAGGAAACAGGAGACGGGGAGAAGGTCATGTTCACATACGCCCTCGTTCCCTTCACGAGTTCGCATAAGCCCTCCACGGCATTCCCCATGCAGCCCAGGCTTCCCTCCTTCACCCGCACGGCAAGCCCCGTAGCATCGGAATCATAGCGGAAGGAACAGACCGCAGAGCGACGCGAAACGGCATAGCGGACAAAGACGTCCTGCTCGTCGAGGCGGACCTCGTAGCTGTACGGAGTGGTCTTTTCATTGTCGTAGGAATAGTCTGCCGGAATGTCGTCCCCTACGAAAGGGAACAGCGCGAATGCCTGCTGGCCGCGGTGGGCGGTCTGAAAGACAGGCAGTCCCGCAATGCGCATGGACGTGTGCTCCCGACGCAGCGGAGTGAGCCTCAGCATGCTGTTAGGAAGATGCACCGTAGGATATGTCGGCACCAGCAGATGACTGATGTTGCCCATATATGGATTCACATAGTCAACAGGGTCTGCGTTTCTTTTTCCGGAACATCCGGAAAGAAGCGCGGCCACGAGGAGAGATCCGGCAATATTTTTCAAACTTATCATAGTCTTTCTGATGTCATTTCAAACACAAGTCGTCCTCCCTTCATAATCCTTTCGTGGCTTATCGTCGTCCCGAGCGTCTCCCCGTCGATGGAGGCCGATTTCACATATTTATTGTCAGCGGACAGATTCTCTGCAACAACGGTGAGTGTCCTGCCGTTCGGAAGCGAAAGTCTGATCTGAGGTATCTGTGGGGCACCGAGGACATATTCACCGGAAGCAGGATTGAGAGGATAGAAGCCCATTGCGGAGAAAAGGTACCATGCCGACATCTGCCCGCAGTCGTCGTTGCCGCAGAGGCCATCCGGTCGGTTCAGATAAAACTTGTCAAAGATCTCACGCACCACTTCGGCAGTCCGGGCTGGGCATCCGGCAAGGGTGTAGAGATAGGCAACATGATGGCTCGGCTCGTTTCCGTGGGCATACTGCCCTATGAGTCCGGTCACATCGCCGACAAACCCTGTGACCGCGGCACGCTGCTCGTTCACGAAGAGAGAGTCAAGGCGTCCGATGAACTTTTCCCGGCCTCCGAGAAGTTCTATGAGCGAGTCCGGAGCCTGAAGCACATGCCAGAGATACTGCCATGCGTTGCCCTCCGTGTAGTCGCCCCCAGAAGTGCCCCCGTGCGAAAGGGCAAGCTTGTCGAAAGGAGTTCTCCAGCCGCCATTCGAGTCCTTTCCACGGAAAAAGCCGCTTTCCGGGTCAAAAAGATTTTTGTAGTACTCCGCCCTGCGGTCGAAGAACCTGCTATCCTCCACGCGGCCTAGCCTTTCCGCAAGTCTCGCAGCGCACCAGTCGTCATAACCGCATTCGAGGGTTCTGGAAACCGATTCCTCAGGTATCAGGTCGAACGGGAAATAGCCGTATCTGTCGTAGATGTCCCACTCGCTCCTCCAATGGCTCTCCGTGAGGGAGGCGCGGACGGCTTCGTATGCCTTTTCCGCGTCTATCCCCTCAAGTCCCTTGAGGCTGGCTGACACCACGGCAGGGACACTGTGATTGCCGACCATGCAGTAGTTCTCCTTGCCGCACAGAGCCCATATCGGCAGAAATCCCACGGCATCGTACTGCCCTATCATGGAATTGACGATTTCCGTCATAGTCTCCGGATACATCAGAGTGTAGAAAGGATTCGCCGCACGGAATGTATCCCACTGCGAGAGTGTGGAGTAGTATTTTCCCGTCTCTGAATCATGTATGTTTCCGTCGGCTCCGCAGTAGCGGCCATCGATATCGGCAACATTGTTAGGCTGGAGAAGAAGATGGTAGAGAGAGGTATAGTATGCTGTCTTCTGTGCCGTGCTGCCCTCAACGGAAGCAACGCAAAGGCGGTCCCTCCAGCATTTGCGGGCGGCATCGCGCACCGCATCAAAATCCCATCCGGGAAGTTCGGCTTCGATTGCCGCACGGGCTCCATCGATGCCAACGTATGAGAATGCGACCTTCACTAGCAGTTCCTCACCACCGCCGAAGTCAAGCACATATTTTCCGGCCTTGTTCCGAGGATCGCCCGGCATAAGGGTCCTGCCGAGAACCGGCGAGTTGAAGCGTATCACATAGTAGAGTTTCCTGTCCACCCACCCGTGGAGTTTGTTCCATCCCGAAACCGTGCGGTCGTCCTCGAAGCGCACTTCCGAGTCCAAAACCCTTGTCTCATAGTCGTCACGGGAGCGGGACTGGCCAGACTGGAGGTCGAGAAACAGGCTGTGCAGGGAGTCGCGGTACTGATACCGGTGCAGTGCGACGTGTTCGGTGCATGTCATCTCGGCAAGAACGGCGTTATCGTCAAGAAGAACCGAGTAATATCCGGGAGAAGCCGTCTGGAACTCCTTCCTGTATGAACTTCTGAAATCCGGTGCGGCGGAAGTTTTAGAAAAAGGCATCATAAGCACATCGCCAAGGTCCGGTATCCCCGTGCCGCTCAGACGGTTCTGCGAGAAGCCCCATATCATGTCGTCATCATAGACGTAACCGCTGCAATAGTCCCAGCCATAGTTCCCGCTCTGCGGGCCGGGCTGCATCGCGCCGAAGGGACATGCTGCATTGGGAAAGGTGTGTCCGGTGTATGCGGTGCCGATAAACGGATCCACATAGCCGCAGACATCTTCTACCTGATGTCCGCAGGAGACGTACACAGCCGCCGCCAGAATGTATAATGCTGTTCGTTTCATAAACTATCTTTTGAATTCAAGGATTAAAGGATGGTTGGTCATGGTGAGGTTCACGTCGCGGACGGAGTAGAGATTCTCAATCGGATCGGTGCCGACCGTCGGGTCATATACCCTTATCCTGTCGTAGTATTTGTCAAGGGAAAGAACTATGCGGTCGGAGCCACCCTCATATTTCTCGCCCCAAACGACAAGGCAGAATGTGCCGTCCTTCTTCTGGAGGAGGAGATGGTGGACGGTGTTGGGCTTGTTACGGATGCTGTATGAGAGCGTTGACGGATTACCGATTGATTCGTCGTCGGCGAGAATGGTCGTGAGGTTGTGGAGATAGTGCGCGGCGATTCTGGGCTTATAGTCAGGTCTGAAGAATCCGAATGTCTGGTTACCTCCCTCGTCAACGCGGTCGCGCAGGATGTACATGGAAGTGTATTCCCAGCCGCGCTTGAACTGGCATAGATAGAGATTGAGGTAGAGCAGCCCCTGCATCTGTTCTGACACGCTCTCATTTATGGTCGTGCCGGTTTCCGTAGTCACGCGCCGCAGAGTCTTCAGCGTGTTCTCGTCATATCCCTCATAATTTCTCCCCCATGTGAGACCGAAGTTATCATAGAGTCCGTCAAGCGGGGAATTGCTCGTCGGATCCGAAGTCAGCCACGTCTGGTTGTTGTGCACGCCAGGCCAGCCAGGATGCACTATGTAGTTATGGCAATTTGCACAGTCGGCGTAGGTTGTGCCCTCGGGCATCACTGTGTTGGCCCCTTCGGGAATGGTGAGGAACTGCATCCCGACATTGTCATGCTCCGCTCCAGGTTCACTTATAGACCACACCGGATAGTCCTTCAGCACGTCATCCTCCTTGGCAAGCCTGTAGAAATCGGCATGAGCCTGAGCGAGAGCCTTCCAAGACAGCGAGCCGCCGGACTCGACGATCTTGCCGCTGTCCGGATCCCTATACTTCACCGTCCAGTTGTTCGGCTCATTGACCCCCTCAAGCGCAATCAGAGCGCCCATCTGAGCGACTTGTCTTGCTCCTTCAAGCGTCCATTCGGGAGCAAGCACTCCGTCCCGTATCCCAAGCACCATAGAGAATCTGATTCCTGCCTTCTCCCAAAGATAGCGTTGGTCATCCACTGTTCCGCCATATCCGGAACGAATCCACCTCGCGCCGAGATAGGTCATGCAGTCGAGAGTCTTCTCGATGTATTCGCCCCTGCTGTTGATTGACGAGTTCACACCGATGCTCGCGAGAAAATCGTTCGCCGGAATGGCCGTATAAGTCTCGTCCATGTCGTGATAATACATGGAATAGTCTATCTTATAGTCACATCCGCCAAGAATGAGGGCGGTGGAAAACAAAACGGGAAAAATTCTTTTCATAGCAATGAACTTTTTCTGTTACCACATCGGGTTCTGGGGCCACCCGGTAATGTTGATTTCGGACTGAGGAATCGGATAGAAATACATTTTCTCCTCGAATGCCCTGTCTTCAACCTCCGTCGGCTCATATTGGAAAGTGCCTCCCCTCTTGTTGATGCTGACGCCATGGACCGGGGAACTGAGGACATCAGCGGCAATCATCCACCTGCGCACATCCCAAAAACGCCGTCCCTCGAAAGCCAGTTCCACCCGACGCTCATTGCGAATTCTCTCGCGAAGGCCGTCCTGAGTCAGAGAAGACGGAAGGGCAGGCATCCCTACGCGGCGACGGATTTCGTTGACGGCCTGGATGGCTGTTGTTCCGTAGCCGTGGGCGTCATTCGGGCCATAGGCCTCGTTCATAGCTTCGGCATAGTTGAGCAAGACTTCGGCATAACGTATTATGATCCAAGTATGTATACTCGATTGTCCGAGCGTGAGATTTATGTTTTCATCGACATATTTGCGGAGATAATAGCCCGTCTTGGTGGCCTGAGTCACGCCCTTGCCGTCACGCCCGCCTGTCCAGGCCTCGACAGTACGGTTCTTGAATGCGGCGTTGTTGGTGAGAACTGTCCAGGCAAGCCGCGGATCACGGTTCACATACGGGCCTTCCTCCGAGACACCGCTCCATGTGAACTTCGAGCCGTTAGCCATCTCGAACGCATCGACAAGTTCCTGAGTGGGGTTCGCGCCGCCGTTTCCGCCATCGAAGCCTACAGGGAAATTGGTGGACTCGAACCAGTTGCTGTTGCCGTCACGACGGGCAAAGATGATTTCCGGGGAGGTGTAGGAACGGAATATTCCCGGCCAGTCGTTTGAGAGCCTATAGCCGGAATCCGTCAGCGTCATCACGTCATGGGCGGCGTCAGCGGCATCAGCCCAGCGCTCGGCCTGCGTCGCCACAGACGCGTCCACGGTGACAAGTTCCGGGTAGTCATATCCGTCGCACCAAAGATCATCGTTCCACAGGTCGCTCGCGGCAAAGAGCAGCACGCGGCTCTTGAGCGCCAGCGCAGCCCCGGCCGTCACCCTTCCGAGGTCTCCCGAAGCGTAAACCTCGGGCAGATTCTTCGAAGCCTCGTCGCACTCGTCCGTGATGAACTCAATGCAGGTCTCAAGGGAATTTCTTTTCCGCGAGCTGTAATTGTCATTGAGCCCGTAACTTTTCGTCACCACGGGCACGCCACCGTAACGAACAATCAGCTCGGAGTAGAAATAGGCACGGAGAACACGCACCTCATACTTCCACCGCTGAATGTTGGCAAGCCTGACCTTGTAGATTTCCTGTTGGCTCTCGTTGGGGTCGAGGCGCAGGTAGTCCATCTCCACCTCATCGGATTTTTCAAGGAAAAGATTGGCGGCTCTGATGCCGTTCCAGAGATTTCCCCATGCTCCGTCCGGATTGTCAAGGGCGTTCCATGCTCCGGTGTTGAACTTCTGCACGGAACTGTTCTCTATCGAATGTTCAGAATCGTCCGTCGCGGAGGCGAGCATTGCTCCGTCAATGGCGTTCAGTCCGTTCGGGAGGTAGGCATAAACAGCCGTTGCCCTCGCCTGGGTGTTGTTGTAGTTATGAATCATATCCTCCTCGGTCAAACTGAGCTCAATCTCAGGATTGAGGCTGCACGAGGAAAGGAAAAGGAGGCAAAGAAAAACTGCCGTATTCATATATCTGCTCATAGTCCTCATCTATCAAAATCTGACATTAAATCCAAGACTCATTATCCGCACCGCAGGATAGCCGTACAGGCACTCGGGATCCGCCCAACCATCCATGCAGTCAAGCGAAAACACGTTCGAGACGTTCAGATAAAGCTTTATGTCCTCAATCCGCGCCCTCTTCAGCGCAGAGTCCCTGAACGTGTAGCCGAACTGAAGGTTGCGGAGCTTGAGGAAATTGCCGTTTCTTGTCCAGAAAGTCGAACTCTGATAGTTGTTGCGGTTTCCGGTGAGCGCCAGACGCGGGTATGTCGCGGTGTCGGAAGTTTCCGGAGTCCAGCGCCCGAGAGCAAAGGAGGAAACGGTTCCGTTGTTCTGGAATGCCTGATAGGGCCTGCCTTCAAGGTAGACCGTACGGTTGAACGCGCCGTGGAAATTCAGCCGGATGTCAAAGCCCCTCCAGCCCGCGCCGAGGTCAAGCCCGAGATTCATCTCAGGAGTCGAGGTGAATCCGACAGGCACGAAATCGTCCTGATTGATTATGCCGTCCCCGTTCTGGTCTCTGTACTTTATGTCACCTGGGACGACATCGCCGAAAATCTGTTTCGGGGAGTTGTCTATGTCCTCCTGATTCCTGAAGAATCCGATTGCCTCAAGGCGGAACGGCTGGTCGACTATATGGCCGGTGCCCAATCTGTAGGAATACTCCTGCGGAGCCTCTGCATTGTAAATCACCTTATTATGGGCATAACTGAATATTCCGCGGGCGCTCCATCTCCAGTCAGCGGCCAGACCGGAGTAGCCGAGCGTAAGTTCCACACCCGTGTTGTCAACCTTTCCGATGTTCAGATCCGGCATGGACACGCCGAGCCATGCGGGAACGACATCATAAGGCTTGGTCAGAATGTCTCTGCGGCGGTTCATAAACCAGTCTGCGCTGAAACTGAGGCAATTGAGTAACCTGACGTCGATGCCGACATTGACTTTCAGATCCTTTTCCCAAGTCACATCCGGATTTGCAAGTCTGTCCTCTACGTATGTGTCCATGCCGCTGTTGGACGTTCCGAAGAAGTAGGAGCCGCCATATTTCCAGTACTGGTTGTACATGAAACGGCTGCCTCCGATGTCGGCATTTCCAACAAGTCCGCAGGAAGCCCTGAATTTCAGGAGATTGACGATTCCGTTGCCGCGAAGAAACTCCTCGTTGGAAATGACCCATCCGATGGCACCGGCAGGAAAGAACCCGTAACGGGCATACGGCGGGAAGTTGTCGTTTCCGTAATATCCGGAAGTGAATTCGGCCATATAGCGTCCGCCGTATGTGTAGTTCACCGCAAACGCGAAGCCGAGATTCCGGTAAGGGAGAGAGCCGGACGAGGTCGTGCTGTCATCGAAACTGAAACGTCCCATGGCTGAAACATGATGTTTCCCGAAAGTGCGATCGTAGGCAAGAGTGGCCTCGACCGCGAGGTTCCGCCACTGCGAGGACGATGACTCGTCTCCGCTGAGCGCGGTGTCCTCCCCGGTCATGTTATATACCGTCTCGCCGGAATCGTCCTTGGCGATCTCGTATCTCGCGTAGTTCCTCGTTTTGTTTGAATAGGAGCGGAACCAGCTGTTGAAATTTATTCCGACGGAAAGGCTGAGTCCCTTCGTGATGAAGCCGAGGTCTTCGGTGAGCCTGATGGCGGCCTGCGCCGTGCGACCGTTGTAGGAGATGTATCCTCTCTCAGTGAGCTCTACAAGAGGATTCACATACATCGAGTTTCCTCCGGGCATTCCTTCCGCCGCAAAAACCGGGAACGCGTTTGACGGAACCGAGCTCATGCAGTCTATGAGGTTCCACGCGCTTTCGGAAGTTCCGGGAGTATATTTGTCCTCCACGGAACCGCCTATAATAAGCCCGGCCGTCAGCCTTGGAGTGAGGCGAACATCGACATTGGTTCTGAAATTATACCGTGAATGACGGTATTTCTTCCCATATTCGGCAGCAGTCTCCGGGTTCTTGAAAAGTCCGGTATTGTTCACTCCGTTAAAAAGCACGAAATATTTCACGGTCTGCGAACCGCCCCTTGCCGTGAGGTGATAGTTCGCCACGGGGCTGAGAGAGCGCATCATCTCGGAAGTCCAGTCCACGTCCGGATAGAGAAGCGGATTGCTCCCCGTCCTGTAGGCCTCAAGAGCGTTCTTGTCATAGAGCGGCACCTTGCCCTCGTTTGCAAGAGCCTCGTTGTAGAGACTGGCATAATCGTATGCCCCGAGATATTCCGGCATCCGAATGGCTTTCTGGAATCCGCACCTCACTCCGAAGTCTATCTTCAGAGGCCTGTCTGTCCCCCTCTTTGTCGTCACGACAAGCACTCCGTTCGCCGCACGGTTGCCGTAGATGGCAGTGGCAGCGGCATCCTTGAGCAGTTCTATCTTCTCTATCTCGTATGGAGAGAGCTGATTGAAGAAGTCTATTGTCGAAGGGAAACCGTCTATCACGATCTGGAGACTTCGCCCCGAACCGAAAGTTCCGACCCCACGCCCCCAGAGCGAGGCATCATCTGCGCCAGGTTCGCCGTTGGCCTGCGAGACAAAGAGTCCCGGCACCATACCGAAAAGCGTATTCGCCAGATTTGTGTTATAGGGGTCAATGAGCGCGTCACCCTCAACGGAAGAGACGGCACCGAGCAGATGCCCGTCCGAGACTGTGGTCTGCGGAACACTCCGCCATGCCGAAAGCGAATCCGGATCGGCTTCCGTCTGAGCCGAGGCAGCGGCAGACGCGCCAATGAGAGCAATGGCCGTCACTATATTCCTTATGCGTTTATTTTTCATCTTAATCATTTTAATCCATTAATATCCAGGATTTTGCACAAGATAACCCTTGTTCACCTCGTTCGTGCTGAAGGGATGGAGATACATCCGCCTGTTCCACGACCTCGTCTCGAAAACATACGGTTCATAACGGTATTCAGAGCTTCCCTTTATCGGAGTGATCCTTATCCCCCACATATCGCCCTGCATCACTCCTTCTTCCTCGGCAATCAGCCACCGTCGTATGTCCCAGAGACGGTGATTGTCAAATGCAAGCTCGACAGCGCGCTCGTTGCGGAGCCTCGCCCGGAAGGCGTCACGGCTGGAATCACCGTTGATGTCCGGCTGCCCACAGCGGCGGCGGATCAGGTTCACGGCCTCGCGGGCGGTAATACCGTAGCCATGCGCGTCATCGGCACCGTATGCCTCGTTCATCGCCTCCGCAAAGTTCAGATAGACTTCATTGAGCTGGTAGAGGGTGGAATTCGGAACGTATGTCCAGACCACCTCACTGATTTCTGACGGATAGAGCTTGTGGAGCCAGAATCCTCCATAGCAGGTCTTGGACTGCTTGCCGCCCTCAAAAATCTCCACACGCGGAAACTCAGAGTTCCATGAGGCGAGATTCCCGCAGATTGTCTGCGCGAAACGCCTGTCAAGACCGGCCATTTTCGCCTGAAGATCATCGCCTCCTTCCTCTGCCCAGATTTCAGGCGTGCCGTCACGCTTCTCGTACTTGCGCACGAAGTTAAGCGTCGGGGTGACTCCGCTCTGTCCGGCATTTCCCGGATAAATGTTCGGCGAAGGTATCGCGTTCCACGGCCATGTCCACTTTCCTATGGTCCCATGCGCCTTCTCCGCAAGTATTATCTCCGCATTATCATAGTGTTCCCATGAATACTGATAGTTTCTGTCGACTCCCTGGTCAGTGACGAGCGTGCATCCAACTTTCGCGGCGAGTTCAAGGCACTCCGCAGCGGCTGCGGCAGCAAGTTCCCAGCGCACGGGGTCATAGTTGCCGTAACATATCAGCCGGTCGTTTTCCCCGAGGCTCATATATGGTGACGCAGTATTGAACTGCGGAGATGCGGCATAGAGAAGCGTGCGGGCCTTAATCGCGAGAGCCGTCAGCTTGTCCGCCCGTCCCCTGAGGCTGCCCTCCTGACGGTCAGGCAGTGCCGGCATGGCCTCCTCCAAATCCTTCAGAATGAAATTCACAGTCTGTTCCACGGTAGCGCGAGGTATCTTGAAGTCCTCGTCAAGTTCGATATAATGGTCAATTATCGGCACGCCACCATAATGCTTGAACATCTCGAAATAGTTCAGGGCCCTTATGACCTTGGACTCGGCCTTGAGCTGTTCGGCATATTCTCTGTCAATATCTGGAACTTCGTCCACTCTCTTGAGCATGACGGTCACCTTTCTGATTGCAATCCACCTGTAGCTGAAGCGATTGTCATCCGTCCTGTCGGCGGAGATTGACGCCGAGTTCCAGTTGTTCGTGGAGTACCACGGCGCGCAGGTCTCCGCCTCGTCCGTGGCACCTGCCATGATTGTCCCATACGGGCCGCTCACGTCCCCATCACCATATCCAAGATTGGAGTGGATGCCGTATTTGTAGATGCTCGCGAGAAATGTCTCAACGTTCGTGGCGGACGAGAAGATGTCGTCCTCTGTGACATCCACGCTCGGAGCCTTGTCAAGGAAGTCTCCCATCATGGCCTCGCAGCCTGTTAGACCCATGGCAAGCAGAAGCAATATTCCATATTTCCTTATCATAGCAGCCTAATTATCAGAAGTTAATGTTCAGACCAAGGTTAAAGACTCTCGTGAGAGGGTAAGGTTCGGAGTTTGCCTCCACAACAGGAAATTCAGGGTCTTCACCGGGGAAGAGACGACACCATGTGAACAGGTTGTTGCCGTTCAGATATATCCTGAAACTTGAGATTCCCGCCTTCTTCAGCAGCCGTCCCTCCATAGTGTAGCCGATTTCGGCCGACTTGAGACGGACATAGCTCGCGTCCTCAAGCCAATAGGTCGATGTCACATAGTTGTGCTCGTCATTAGTGACGGAGAATCTCGGATAGACTATCTTCTGCCCGCTCTCGTAGCGTTCCCGGTTCCAGCTCTTGAGCAGGTCCTTCGATGCTCCGGTCTCGGTGTAGAATCCGCGCATGGTGCGGCGGGAAGGCATCGTGGAGACATGGGTCGCTCCCTGAAAGAGCAGCGAAAAGTCAATCCCCTTCCAAGAGCCGCCGAGCGAAACCCCAAACATGATTTCCGGGAAATTGGAATAGCCGATAGGCACTTGGTCGTTGTTGTCGATGCGGCCGTCTCCATTGATGTCCTTATAGCGGATGTCACCAGGCTGAACCCGGTTGTTATTCCACTGATATACAGGTCTATTCTCGTCGTTAACCTCCTCCCAAGTGTTGAAGAGCCCATCGGCGACATATCCGAAGAACTGCCCATAACGCTTTCCGGTACGGTACTGATAGTCGTATGGCCAGAAGACCTCGTCCTGATACTCGATGATGTTGTGGGCGTATGTGAAGTTGGCTTTGACAAACCCACGGAAAGCCCCGAACGTGTCGCTGTAGGTCACCTCTCCCTCAAATCCGCTGTTCTTCATCTTTCCGAGATTATATGCCGGCATATTCGCTCCGATGATATCCGGCAGCGTGCCCCTGTTCCAGAGAATGTTGTCACGTCTCTCCTGGAACCAGTCGGCAGTAAGCGTTATCTTGTCCTTCCAGAAGTGCATATCCGTCCCGACATTCATCTTTTTCGCCTTCTCCCATGTGAGCAGCGGGTTGCCGAGCTTGCCTTCGTCAGAACCGCGCCATGCCTGACGGGAGCTGTCCCACTCTCCGAAATAATAGGCCCCGTTATAGTAGGAATATGACGTCGGCCTGTAAAGGAACCTGTCTCCGCCTATCTTGTCGTTGCCGACGACTCCGTAGGATGCCCTGAACTTGAGAAAAGTGAGGACATTGTTCTTCGGAATGAATTTCTCGTCCGTCACCACCCATCCGACGGATCCGGAAGGAAAGAATCCGAAACGGCGACCCTTCGCGAAGTTCTCGGTGCCGTTGTAGCCCATGTCGAACTCGGCAAGATATTTCCCGTCAAACCCGTATGTCACGCGCCCGACTATTCCCTGATAACCGTTCGGAACGAGGAACGCGAGCGTAGGGTCGTAGTACTTGCTCTGGTTATAGAGAACAAGACCGCCTACATTGTGCCGTCCGAAACGGTGCGAATATTCGACACCTGCCTCCATGTAGAGCCTGCGGTTTTTTGAGGTCGAAGAGCCGTTCTTGACAGGACTCGGGTCACCGGAAGGCACATAGACGACTCCGTCTGCCGTCTGCCGCGCGTCGTAAGTCACGTTGCTGACCTCATATTTGCGGACGTTCAGATTGTAGTTTTTATAGGATATGGCTCCGCGGAGCTTCAGACCCGGCAGCAGATAGTCCATTTTATAGTTCACGCGCACGGAGCCGTTGAGGGTGTTGCCGTAGTCGCGATGCCACCCGTTGTTGTAGACGCCGATGGGATTCCACGTATCGTTGGTTATCTCGCTGAGAGTCACCACATGGCCGTCAATCACTCCCGGGGAACGGTTAGGCGGCACAGACGAAAGCATATCCATCAGAAGCGGAGTGTCCCAGTTCGGTCCGCGGCTGTCGTCCATCTGCGTCGAGAGGTCGACGCTGGTCTCAAGGTTCTTCGTTATTTTAATGTCGAAGTTCGAGCGGAAGTTGTACCTGCGATAGCGTATCTGATTGTCATAGTCATGAGGTATGACAGCAGTGTTGAGCATGCCGTCCTGCGTGAAATAGCCGAGAGAGAAGAAATATCTTACCCTCTCCGTTCCTCCACGTATGTTGAGGTTGCTCTGCGACTGGATACTGAATTTCTTGAGAAGATAGTCATACCAGTCTATGCTCGGATAGAATATGGGATCCTCTCCGGTGCGGTATTTTTCAATCTGTTCGTCGGTATATCTCTTAATGTGGTTTCCCGTGATATAGGAATCATTCGCGTATGCCTCATTCAGCGATTTCGCATATTCATACGAATTCATGTTCTCCCTGAGGAACGGAAAGTTGGAGAGGGCCATGCTCGTGGAAAGACTGACCTTAGGCTTGCCGAGCTGCCCGCGCTTCGTGGTTATGAGAAGCACTCCGTTGGCACCCCTCACTCCATAAACGGCAGTTGCGGACGCATCCTTAAGAATCGACACAGACTCGATTTCATTCGGATCTATGTTGTTGTAGTTTGAGGATTCGATTCCATCCACCATTATGAGAGGGTCTTGACCTCCGGCAAATGTCCCGACACCACGGATACGCAGAGTGGACGCGTCCTTTCCTGGCTCGCCGCTTCTCTGAACGGCAAGAAGTCCCGGCATGCGACCGGCGAGAGCATTGCTGATGTTGGCCTGAGGAGACTGGAGGAGATCCTTGGTGGTGACGGCGGTCACGGAACCCGTAACCGTTTCCTTGCGCTGGGTGCCGTAGCCCACAACAACGGCATTCTCCAGCATCATCACCTCATCCGCAAGGCTGATGTCCAGACGACGGGATTCCGTAATCTTTACGGTTTGACTTTCATAACCCATGCAGTCAAAGTGAATCTCGGCACCACCTGGCGGAAGAGAGATTGAGTAGGAGCCGTCGGCTTCAGATAGAGCCGCGATGTTGAGGGCAGGAGCCCACACAGTAACGCCGGGAACCGGCTGTCCCGAAGAATCGGTCACGACACCTTTCACCACGGCACCCGTCTGAGAAAATGCCGGCAGTGCGGAGGACAGCAGGAAACAGAGTGCGGCCACGAAAGAGGAAGCCTTTCTAAAGAAAATACACCGGATGAATGCTTGATGTCTCATCTGATACCCTGTTAAATTTGGTTATTAACTCGGAACCGGCCTTCAGCGGGCATTGTTCCGTTGTAACACGTGGTTTACTTAAACTAACGACGCAAATTTATAAGGGTCGTATTATTTTTGGCTTAATTTAGAATTAACGCGGCAGGCAAGAACGCCAATTAACCATAGAATCAGCCACTGGCATACAAGAAAAATCAGTCGCCTATTATCTGCGAATACGAAAAATCCGGAAGCGTTCCCATAATCCTGCGGTAATCCTCCGTAAATCTGTCCCACGTCGAGCGTGACAGGCTTCGGTTGCCCTTGCGGTGGAGAGCTCGACAATAGATGCGTATCGCCTCTTCGTCAATTATGTCCTGAACTCTCATCGCGCGTGCAATCATTATCGACATATCGTAGTCGTCATCCCAAAAATGCTGGATTTTCACAAGATTTTCCACAATCATATTGGTGTAGCGGCCCTTGTAATCATCCAGCCACTCAAAGTCATTGTCCGGAAGCAGAGGTCCGTTCATCACGAGGGACAGCAAGCGGATCAGCTTTTCCCTATCATCCGGTTTAGCCAGCACATCCTTCAACAACTGCACGGCTTCAATGTAGTCGCAGCAGGAAAGATCTTCAAGGTCAAAGAACCAGTAACCGTTCCTGCCAGTAAGCTCAACATTCCAGACTTTGTCAAGTTTCAGGCGCAGCTTGCGTATGTTCACATTTCTATTGTTTGCGGCCTGCTTTCTTTCCATTCCGTACCAGAGCGTATCATCGAGCACCTCAGAGGTGACACCCACCGACTTCACGCTGGAGTTCATCAGAATAAGAAGCAGGAGCTGCCTTACTACAGGAGTGAATTCCGCAGTGATGTCCTTCCCCTCGGTGTCGATGATTGACAGCCCGCCGAGCAGACAGATTGATGACGGAGACCGCTCTGGAACGCGATGGGAAGCGGAAGCGCCGTCCGGCTCCGGCAGCGCAGAGCCTGTGTCGCATTTCCGTGTACGCCGTCTCTTTTTTCGCACTAAAACAAACACGAGGACAGCGCCGCCAGCAACAAGAACCGCAATGGCAGAAAGGCTCAGCATAACCGTATGAAGACATGATAGTTCACGGGGCTGTTGCCGGACAAGTTCTGCGGAAATAGGCGGATAGGCTAGTTCATAGACCTCTACCACATACCCACCTCCAGCCGAATTTGCGGCATTTGAGACTATTGCATAAAGACTTGTGGAGTCCGGACTGAAGGCCAGTTCGGAACAAGACTCGATGTCATGAAACGCGTATGGCACCGGTGTGCCGCAGAACACGGCCTCCGAAACTCCTGGAGCCACGTAGAAAAGGTTCAGCGAAGATGCCGAACGCCCGTTGTCAAACGCGAGAGACCATATCCGCCCTGACTTTTCGTCACGGACAAGGGTCGACGCCATGGAATAGCGATCATCAGAAAGCGAAAAATCAGAGACATGCGTCACCTCGCCCGTGTTTACGTCTATACGGTTGATGTCGTACATGTTCCTTGGAGACTCCTCCTGCCTGCCGGAAAGGTTGCCGTAGCCGCCCATGACCAGAAGACTGCCGCCGGACATGCCCATCGCCGCGAGATAGCGCGGAGCGATGCTTCCGGCAAGGTTCATATAATTCCACTTCCGGGTGTCGATGTCGCGGCTGTAGAAATCTGAATTGTACAGGTGATTTCCATAGCCTCCGAACACATACAGCATACGGGAAGAGGGCTCAAACCAGCGGCTGTGCTGCTGGTTTCTCGGGATGTTCTCACGACGTGAGGATGACCAGCAGCCTGTCCGGAAATCGAACATGGTGAATGCCTGAAACTGGACGCTATAGGAAATCAGTTCCCTGCGCACCGGATCGTAGATCATCTGACTGCCCCCGCAGATAAACGGTCGACCGGACTTGACCTCAGTACGTTTCCTGATGCCATCGGAGAGTCCGATATCAACCACAGCCTCGTCAGAGGCCACGAACAGATGAGCTGAGTAGCGGTCAAAGGCAATCTCCGGCTGCGAGCCGAATTTCTCCGAGCAGAGCCTTGTCCAGCTTGTGTGCCTGTCTATCTCCCACACTCCATTGGCCACGGTAGCCTTCGCCCCACGGATTTCATCATACACCTCGGTTCCGTTGTTGCTGCAGAGTTTCCATTCCCCGATAATCCCCTTAGGAGTCGACAACACGATGTTTTTCAGCGTCATAGGAGCGACGTCAGTCGAATAGAAACGGTCGTCCCCGCAGGCCCCGAACCACAGCTCGACATCAGACAGATCGGACAGTTCATTACGGAAATGATGGGTGACGGAATCCACGCTGCAGACAATATCCCCGGTATCAACCATCACATTCACATGCATCCATCGCCCGGCTTCAAGCCTCATCTCGTCATGAAGCGGCACGTTAACGACCGTGTTTCCGTCACGTATCAGGACAATGTTCAGGTTTCCGGTGTTTATGTTCGCATTGATGTCAAGTGCCGAGCTGTTTCCGGAAATGAGGCGCATCACATAACCGTATGCGGCGTCCTCATGATTCAGACAAAGGTCAAAGTCGACGCTGAACCCGCGCCGCAGGTTCAAATGCCTGTCCGGAGTGAGATTCAGGGAGGTTCTCTCGTCTATAGAGTAACTGTGGGAGCGGAAAGTCAGGCCATAGTTGCACATAGGCAGTTCCTTCGTATAGTCTACCTGCCGAACCGGAGCACAAATGAGCGGCTGCCATGACATCACAGTCATGACCGCCATCAATATCCCTGACCTCAACACTCTCATCTTCAATACATCTGACTTTGTACCGGTCTATCCTTCCGAAGTATGTCCCGGCATTTTTCAATGTATGTCTTCTTTAGGCGGAATGTGGCGGAACATAGCTCGGTCTCAGCATCCAGGCAGAACCTTGCGATATATTTTCCTGCATCGGCACGCCATGCTGAAGCCCGCTCGTTAAACGAGGCCAATTCACGCACGGAGACTCCCATTGTAAGCACTTCGGCATCTCCCGGCGCGAGAACCCGAGTCTTGGAGAAAGACTTGAGTTCAACCTTTGGCCTATCCATGTCCGGAGATTCCGGTGCCGAGACAAAGACTTCGGCCACATCGCTGCCGGCAACTTTCCCTACATTTCTTACTTTCACGCTGAAGAACACGCTGTCCGCCGTGACCCTGACGGACGGTTCACTCTGCTCGAACTCAGTGTAGCTCAAGCCATAGCCGAACGGATACGAGACCTGCTTTCCAAAAGTAGAGAACCAGCGGTACCCCACATATATTCCCTCGTCATAATCTGTCCAATCCAGCGTACTGCGGTTTTCACGATCATATTTTCTGCGGTCAGCAGGCCGGTAATAGTCGTATGGAAAGTTAAATGACGACGGATCATCAAAATAATTCTCCGGAAATGTCACCGCCAGCCTCCCTGACGGGTTCACTCTTCCAATGAGCACGTCAGCCACGGCATTCCCACCCTCCTGGCCCGGATGCCATGCAAGCAATATCGCATCCGGAAGATGTTTCCACGATGCGGTGTCAATCACGCCGCCGACATTAAGCACAACCGTGACCTTCTTCCCGCGTGCATGGAAACTGTCGCAGACATCACGAAGCAGACTCATCTCGGCATCCGTCAAGTACCAGTCGCCCTTCTCAAGTTTTCTGTCGTTGTCTTCTCCCGCTGTTCTTGCAATCACAACGACAGCGGCGTCATTCTCTGAGGCAGCCTTCCACACATACCCGGAAGGCATCTCCGGTTCGGGAAGCGTGCGCCTGTTCCAGATGGTGTTCACGAAACCCTCGCTGCGCCATTTTTCCACATAATATCCGGCATAGCCGTCATAATAACGAACAAGTTCCCCGTCAAGCGACAGTCCGGCATTTTTCAGTCCTTCATCAAGCGACACCATATAGGCCTTATTCACGTTTCCGGAACCATTTCCGCCGGCAATCATGTCATACGCCGATGCCCCGAAAAGCGCGATTTTGCCAACACCTGCAAAAGGCAGGGCATTATTGTCATTCTTTAGTAGAACCATGCACTCGGCAGCAGCACTTCTGACCAATTCAGCATGAGACTTCAGATCCGGGGCGGAGCCGAACTCATATTTCCGAAATGACGGAGTCTTCATCACATAGCGCAGCATCCTCAGAACGCACGCGTCCAAATCCTCCATGGAGAGTTTTCCCATGCGCACAGCCGCAACAATCTCATTCACCTGTTCCGGATTTCCGGGTTCAAGAAGGTCGTTCCCGGCGGCAATCTGCTCCGCAGTGTTCCTTGTCCCTGTCCAGTCGGTCATCACAATGCCGTCATAGCCCCACTCTTCGCGAAGGAGCTCCGTGAGCAATTCCCTGTCCGACTGGGTGTCACGGCCGTTAATCCTGTTATATGAAGACATTACAGTCCAAGGCCGCGCTTCCTTCACGATGGTCTCGAAGCCCCTAAGATAGATTTCCCCCAACGCCCTTTGCCCGATGCGTGAGTCATTCCCGGAACGTTTGGTTTCCTGATTATTTGCGGCAAAATGCTTGACGGAAGTCCCGGCCCCCTGCGACTGAATGCCGCACACGAAAGCCGAGGCAATCTTTCCCGTCACAACCGGATCTTCGGAATAGTACTCGAAATTACGTCCGCACAGCGGGTTGCGCTGGATGTTTGCTCCCGGAGCAAGCAGGACATCGGCTCCATATTCCAACACCTCATTGCCTATCGCTGCCCCGACTCTGCTGACAAGCCCCACGTCCCAAGAGGAAGCCAAGGCCGTTCCCACAGGGAAAGCGGTGCAGTAATACGTGCGGTTGTCCCCGTCCCTCACAGGATCTATCCGGAGCCCTGCCGGTCCGTCGGCAAGCACAGTCGCAGGAATGCCGAGACGTTCCACCGAGGATGTCGTCCCGGCAGCACCTTTCAGAAGACTGCTGGAAGAACTCGTCGCCTCCCGACCCTCTTCATAATGATTCTGCGAGCCGACAAGAAGCGCGGCCTTTTCCTCAAGCGTCATGTTTCCGAGCACCTCCTCGGGAGAAGCGTCCCCGAGACGAATCTGTGCCATCGCTGTGAAAGAAAGCAAAAGCAGCCCGATGATAGTTATTAGTTCCCTCATTTTCAATTATCACAAACAGTTCCGCAAAAATAGCAAAAATTTCTAAATCAAGCCCCGTCAGAGCCGGTCTTGCGCGCTGTGCGGTAGAAGGTGTCGGGGTGCATAAGGGCATTCGCAGTCTTATTTCAGCAGCCGGTTCAGCAGCTCATCCAGCGATTTCTCATCGGTGACCTTGGCGTCGACAAGCTCGCCGTGGCTGATGAAGTAGGATGTCGGAAGCTTGGTGACATTGTATTGTCCTATGTATTTGGAGTTTGCGCCCTGCGAATCGCAGACGCTTATCCACGGCATGTTTTGTTCCTTGACGACTTTTGCCCAAAGAGTCTTGTCGAGATCGAGAGCGACCGAGTAGATTTCGAGCCCGCGGCTGTGATACTTGTCATAGAAGTGCTTGAGGACGTCGAGATTGAAGCGGCACTGCTCCGGATCTGAAGCCGTCCAAAAATGCAGCATCACGAGCGGCGCGTTCACCTCGCTGAGCTTCACCTTCCTTGCGTTGATGTCAGGCAGATCCACATCAAGGAACGAGACAGGCTCTGCATTGCGGAGGTTGTTGAGCAGGGACATATAGTCCATCCTTCGCTTCGCTTCGTCACGAAGTGCCTTGACATATTTTGATTTGGGATATACCGTCTCAAGAGAATCGGCAACGTTGAGCATCAGAATACCATCCGTCTCCTGGCCGAACACCGGAAGCTCGCCGGTAAAGGACTGCCAGAACACAGGTACAACGGTAAGCGAATGGCTATTCTCGAGAACATATTTCACGGCGCTGCGGTAGTAGTCCACGTATGCCTGCCCGAGGTCGCGCTTCGCATGGGATATTTCCGCATCTGTAACTGCCCTGTCAAGATCGTATGACAGGTCCGACATCTGCTCGGACACTGCCTTGAAGTCCGCATCTATCTTCTGTAGACGCACGCAGTCATCAGAGCCACTCACGCTGTAGCCGCCAATGGTGTCGAGCACAACGTCCACCTTGTCACCGCGGTCAAGAAGCAGGGACGCCACCTTCTTCTGTCCGGCATAAAGATAGATGAATTCCGGTTGGCCCTTTTCGAGAGCCACCTTGCAGACAGCCTTGCCGGACTTGCCGAGATTGAGTGTGTCAAGAACGGTGTACTTATTGACGTCCAAAGCCTTGACGACGATGTCGCTGCCGGAGTCTCCTGTCACGGTGATTTTCGCTCCACGGGAACATCCTGCAAGCGAAACGGCTGCAATCAATGCAAGAATAAATATTTTGTCAGTTTTCATAAGATTCAGAAAATAAAAAAGGACAATGGCCGAACATGCGCCAGCCATCATCCTTAAAGATTAGAGTGCATTGAATTCACGCAATATGTCCGAAGCAATCCGGCTCATTTCCTCAGGACTCACTTCCACATGCTTGCCGAAAGCCATGTCAGACTCTTTCTGGAGAGGAACGAGGTGAATGTGCGTGTGCGGGACCTCCATTCCGAGAACTGCAACGCCCACCCTCTTGCACGGGACTGCCTTTCCGAGCGCCGTCGCAACCTTCTTTGCGAATGCACAGAGCCCGATGTAGGTCGGGTCGTCAAGCGCGAAAATGTAGTCATTCTCGACATTCTTCGGAATCACGAGCGTATGTCCCGCAACCATAGGGTTTATATCGAGGAATGCATAGAAATTATCATCCTCGGCACATTTGTATGAGGGAATCTCCCCCTTTGCTATGCGTGTGAAAATCGTTGCCATAAGCCCAGTCTTTTAGATGCGTCCCGACAGACTACAGAGTGATGTCAATAATCTCGAACTTGATGATGCCGGAAGGTACCTTCGCCTCCACGATTTCGCCCTTGGAATGTCCCATCAGAGCCTTTCCGATAGGAGTCGTCGCCGCGAGCTTGCCCTTTGTAAAGTCCGCCTCTGACTCGCCCACGAGGGTGAACTCCATTTCCTTGCCGAGCGTAAGGTTCTTCACACGCACCTTATTGAGCATCTGCACCTTGTCAGTGCCGATCTGGGACTCATCAATAACCCTGGCATTGGCAAGCTGGTCCTGAAGCTTGGAGATGTTGAGTTCCAGAAGTCCCTGAGCCTCACGCGCCGCCTCATATTCAGCGTTTTCGGAAAGGTCTCCCTTATCTCTTGCCTCCGCAATCTGAGCGGAAATCACAGGACGCTGGGCAATCGCGTCAGCCAAGTCCTTCTTGAGTTTGTCCATACCCTGCTGGGTAACATAATGAATAGCCATAATATTTCTTTTTAATGTTATATACTACCAAAAACCGCCAAAGCCGGCGAAGAGCAAATTTGCCTTCGCTGCTTACGGCGACATTAAAATAAACAGAGCCCCGCTTTCAACGAGCGGAACCCCAACTACCTCTGCAAAGATAGGCAATTTTTTCATCGAAGCAACAAATAATCCCGAAAAAGACAGCGAATCGTCGGAAATGCTTACCTTTATACCTCGATTTCCTTTTGAACGGACATAGGAATAACACATAACGAAAATACGATGAACATGAAACGCACGGCAATATTTTTTCTTGCGGCATTTATCGCCATTATGGGAGGATGCACTCCAGAGACGACGTTGAAGCCAGACAACGGCACAGAACAGCCTGAAAATCCGGGAGGTGAGGATAAACCGGGAGGTGGCGAAGAGGAACCTGACAAACCGGAAAATCCTGACAATCCGGACAAACCGGGAGAGAACCCCGACACGCCCGGAGGAGAAGAGGAGAAACCGGTGAATGTGATTGTCGTGGATCCGGGCGAAAAGTATGTGGAGACGAAACCGACCCCGCAGCATCCGGAACTCAAGCACGAAGTGGAATATCACGAATTTTTCAATCCTCTGCAGGACGATTTGGACGAGTTTGGAAATGTTGACTATGTCTGCGCACAGGGACACGGAACTGATTGGCCATACATCACGAATGATTATTTTATCCGCTTCTACCAAAGCCGTTCAGCATCGAAGAACGGAGGCTACATCCGGGTCCGCGCGCACAACGGAGCAAAGATTCTTTCAGTGACCATGGGCTCGGCGACTCCGACGAAAATAGCGTATTCTTTTGACGGAAAGATGAAGAAGTCAGAGACGACTGAGGTCAAGGCCGGAGGAACATATATCGTTGAAAATGAATGTAATGAAATATGCTTCTATTGTATGGGAACAACGCAGTCCGAGCGATGGGAACTCAACTCAATCAAGGTGAATTACAAAGGCGGTTTCACTAGCGATGACTTTTATGTCGAGCCGAAGGAATACGGCCCGCTCGTGAGGGTTGAACTTCCGCTTAGCGAGGGCTTCGAGAGCGGATTCCCGACTACGGCCAAACCGACGTATGAGAAATACGGGCTCACTGCCGGACGCGACAACCTCCAATGGAGCACCTGGTACGGTTCTTTCTCGTGGCAGAATCCGATTTCGGACAACCAGAGCGCCCAGCTCCGCATCTATCAGTTTGATGAGGACTACTACGGGAAGACACAGTTCGGCCACCTGAAGATGGAATATTTCATAGAGAACCTCTCCAAAGTAAGCTTCAATTACTGGTTCTCGGAGTTCTGGACCAAGGCAACAATCTCCTGGTGCGAGTTCGGCTCAAGCGAATGGCATAATCCTCAGCAGATTGCCCTCGAAAAGTATGCGGACCGCGAAACCATCCAGTCCTTCACCTACGAACTCGGCAAAAAGGCCAACGCCAAAATACGCATAGAGATTGACCCCGACAGCGGTCATCCGGGCAAAGGACAAGGCCACTATGACCTCATCTTCGACGATTTCGTGTTTGAATAGTTGCTAATATTGTACAAGCATAGAAGGAGGGTGAACAAAAAGTTTTTTATTCACCCTCCTTGGGCCTTCATAACCTATATTTCCTGACTTCGTCACTTTTTTAAGGTCAAAATGAGATTTCATTGATTATCAGCATATTGCATATTTTTAATGGTGATTTAGGGTGACGCAAGGTACGAATTGACTATATTTGCGTCATGTTTGTACGAAGAAAAAAGAATCGGTCTGGCACCATCAGCATAGTTGTGGTGGACAAGCACGGAGGCAAGTTTAAGGAACTGCATACCATAGGCATCGCGGCGGACGAGTCCGAAGTCGATGATCTATGCGAAAAAGGACGAGAATGGATAAAAGAGCATCTTGGTATAGTCGAACTTGACTTTGAAGGAGCGGGAAACAAGGCGCAAGAAGAAGAGCATGCGGCGGCAGTCCTTGCCAACATCGATTCAATCCTGCTGAACGGAGCCAAACTGCTATTGGACAAAGTATATGACTCCATCGGCTTCAACCGTGTTGATGACGGCATCCTGCGCAGCCTTGTTGTGGCACGCCTGTGCCAGCCGATGAGCAAAATGGCTACTGCGGAGTACCTAAAGAGCCATTTTGACGAAGACGTGAACCTCTGCAAAATATACCGTTATCTTGACAAACTCTACAACACACAGCAGGAAGCAGTTCAGAAGATTAGCGTAGGACATACGTTTTCCATACTTGGAGGCCGCGTCGAGATGCTGTTTTATGACGTCACGTCACTCTATTTCGAAAGCTTCCGTGAAGACAATCTCAGGAGTCCAGGATTCTCAAAAGATGGTAAAACAGCTGAGACACAGATAATATTGGGACTACTCGTCTGCGAGAACGGCTATCCTCTCTCATATTCTATATTCAACGGGGCGCAATACGAGAGCAATACCATGATCCCAATCATAGACGACTTCAAACTGCGTTTCGGGCTGGACGATTTCATAGTCGTTGCCGACTCTGGCTTCATGATAAAGCGCAATATCGGAATGCTCAGGAGCGGAGGTTATAAGTTCATTGTGGGAAGCCGTATAAAGAAATCGGATGCCGATACAGAACGGTGGCTATTGTCGCTACCCCATGAGGATGGATTGTATCATGAACGCATTCTCGACAACGGAGACCGTCTGATAGTGTCTTACAGTTCGAAACGCGCGGCCAAAGACGCTCTAAACCGTGCTAAAGGTGTTGAACGCTTGAAGAAAGCCTTTGCATCAGGGAGAGTAACGAAAGACAAGATCAACAGACGCGGATACGGCAAATTCCTCAAGATAGACAATGACGTGCGCGTCAGCATATGTCAGGACAAGATTAATGAAGATGAAAAATGGGACGGTCTGAAAGGATATGTCACGAATACCTTACTACTGCCAGAAGAGGTTGTAACTCAATACCATGGGCTATGGGTCGTTGAAAGGGCGTTCCGCATATCGAAAGGCACAATAGAGACCAGGCCGATCTTCCATTTTACTGTACGAAGAATCGAAGCTCACGTTTGTCTGTGTTTTGTCGCATACAAGGTCTACAAAGAACTCGAACGCATCGTTGCAGAACTCAAACTGGAAATGGGTGTCGACTCTGTATTAAAGATTGCCAAGACAATAACGACTATACGGCTCAGACTGCCTCTAAATGACAAGGTCATGGTCAAGACTATGATGCTCACGCCAGAACAGAGGGCACTTAAACCGCTCTTTGACCACTTCGGCGTTTAGGGTGACGCAATGACGAAGTCAGGGGTTTCACTAGCGATGACTTTTATGTCGAGCCGAAGGAATACGGCCCGCTCGTGAGGGTTGAACTTCCGCTTAGCGAGGGCTTCGAGAGCGGATTCCCGACTACGGCCAAACCGACGTATGAGAAATACGGGCTCACTGCCGGACGCGACAACCTCCAATGGAGCACCTGGTACGGTTCTTTCTCGTGGCAGAATCCGATTTCGGACAACCAGAGCGCCCAGCTCCGCATCTATCAGTTTGATGAGGACTACTACGGGAAGACACAGTTCGGCCACCTGAAGATGGAATATTTCATAGAGAACCTCTCCAAAGTAAGCTTCAATTACTGGTTCTCGGAGTTCTGGACCAAGGCAACAATCTCCTGGTGCGAGTTCGGCTCAAGCGAATGGCATAATCCTCAGCAGATTGCCCTCGAAAAGTATGCGGACCGCGAAACCATCCAGTCCTTCACCTACGAACTCGGCAAAAAGGCCAACGCCAAAATACGCATAGAGATTGACCCCGACAGCGGTCATCCGGGCAAAGGACAAGGCCACTATGACCTCATCTTCGACGATTTCGTGTTTGAATAGTTGCTAATATTGTACAAGCATAGAAGGAGGGTGAACAAAAAGTTTTTTATTCACCCTCCTTGGGCCTTCATAACCTATATTTTTGTCATTTATTCTTTGACGCAGCGGACATTTGCTCCGTAGGCACGAGCACCGTAGCCAGACGGGTCGTAAAGAATTTGGCCAGTCCTTTCAATGCCTACATAGACATAACCCCCGTTCATGAACAAGCAATTGGCACGTCCCCAGCCGTCCAATTCATTATCCGCGATGTCTGCCGCCCAATAAAGCATCTCCTCGCAGGCATACTGAGGAGAACCGAACAATCCGAGCGAGCCTGATTTTGGGAAATAGGCATTGTTGCCTCCATGATTCCAGACAAAACCATAGCCATTCTCATCCTCGGTCCAATTGTCGGCTGTCTTGTTCCCGGCCTCGTCAAAGTCCGCGCCAATCTGAGAGTAGCCCAAGTCCGCAGTAATGGTTCCGAACGCTTGTGACTTAGGTACTGCATATCCGGCAGGACACGGGTCGAAGATGGTTTTGTAGTTCACCTCTGTTGCCGTATTGCCCCAAAGGTTTGAAGCGGACTGGTCGTCAGTAGTATTGTCCGGATCCATTATATACCAATCACACTTTATACCGCCCGTATAGACAGAATGGATTGAGATGAACTTCTCCGGATTCGCAACGGAATATGTCATATTTCCAGGTGCATGATACGTAACAATCGCCTCCTCCGCAGAGATGCCACGCTTGCCGTTGCCTTTTTGCTCATTTTTGACATTCGCTGACGGACGGAGTTTTAACTGCTCGGCATATTTGGCGTTTTTGGTATTCGCATCATCAGTACTGTAAATAGTAGGAATTTCGACAAAGTCTGCCACCGACGGAAGGAACGGATCTTTGCGTCCCCATTGGTAGAAAAGTCCACGAGTATTCTGAACCTCTGAAGGAACAACACTTAGCGCACCAAGGTTGCGGTCCATCCAGACGAGCCCATTATCGTCGGTCTTTGTGGCGATTTCCTCTGCACTCACCCAGATGTGCCAGCTCCAAAGAATCTCCCCGGCGGCATCGCATACGGCAATCACCGCATTACCCGGTTCGGTTCCCGTTGTAAAATAGACATTTCCGCCATCAAAGACAGGTTCACCGTCAATGACGTATGTACTGCGGGTGCGATCGCCGTCGAGAGTCGCCTCCCAGACAAGCTCAGCATAGGCAGCTCCATTAATTTCAACTCCGCAGGTTTCAATATACTTAGAGTTTCCGTCACCCTTGCCGTTACCCTTCACCGTAGCGGGAAACTTATAGGTCACGCCAGGAGCGGTTATGTAGCAGTTGGCTGTCTCGCCGTCCGCGGCGAGGCTGACAGGGGTGCTGACCTGCATAATCCTGATGTCGCGGCAGTCGGTGTAGCCCTCGTCGCCGCAGATGACTGAAACCACTCCATAACGAGTCTTGCCGGTGGTGTTTTCATCGGCCGTGAATGTGACGCTGTTCTCTTCCGGATTAGCGGAGATGGTGAGCCAAGTGTAGTCGCAGTCGTAGTACCACTCGCCGTTGGTGCTCACAAGGACGGTCTTGGTGCCGCCCTCGACAGGGAAAACGACCTGAGTTGATGACAGTTCGACGCTGCCGACCAGAACCTCCTCGGCAGGAGCCTCCGGAGCCACAGTCTTCTCGCAGGCCACAAAAGAGAGAACCGCTGCAGCCGCACAAAATATGTTTATGTATCTTTTCATTTTCTTCTGTTCTTATTCACTTTGAAACTTGGGGAATCTATTTCCATCCGTTCTTGCCGGTTGGAATTGCATCGTAGTCGCTCAGACCGGTGCAATTCGTGAAGCAGCCTGTTCCCTGTATGCTTGAGTTATAAATGGACGTATCATATGTTTTACGTTCATAAAGGTGCACCTTGACACCGCTGTGCTCGGTGTATGGAGACTCTCCAGTGAGGGACGTGCAGTTCGCGAAAGTGTAGGTGAAATATCTCGCCTTCTTCGCGGCATCGAACAGACCGGCAGGGATAGACTTGAGCGAGGTGCAGTTTATGAAGCATTCCTTGAACGAAACAGAAGCATTGGCAGCCGGCACACTGTCAAAAAGACCAGCCGGAATCTCTTCCAATGCCGTACATCCGGCGAATGTATCGACAAATGTCGTCGCCTTTGTACACTTCGCGAACAAGCCGGCAGGAATGCTCTTCAGTGAAGTGCAATTCCAGAAAAGGTTCGTGAAGTTAGTCACCAAAGGACATCCGTCAAAAAGGCCGGACGGAATCTCCGAAAGCGAGCTGCAGCCCCAGAAAAGATTGTTGAAATCGGTAACCTTTGAACATTTTGCAAAAAGACCGGCAGGTACGGACTTCAAGGCAGCGCAGTTGTAGAAGAGTTTCTGGAATTTGGTCACGACTGTATTGCTTGCAAACAGATTCTCCGGCACGCTTGTAAGACCAGTGCAGTCAATAAAAACGGAGTCAAAGGTCTTCACTCCGGTCATCTTTGCGAACAGTCCTCCCGGAACGGTCTTCAGAGCAGTGCAACCCTTAAAGATGCTGTTGACAGTGGTAACTTTTGTGCATTTGGCAAACACATCCGGAGAAATGTCTGTCAGAGCCGTACATCCCTGGAACACATTGTTCAGACCCGACATAGCAGTGGTGGCAGGAAAGACATTTGCGCCGACCGTTGTCAACGACGTACAATTGTTGAAGCAGAAACCGAATGTCGCATTTGCCGCAGTTATGAATCCGAACAGATTGTCCGGCACAGACTTCAGTGCCGTGCAACCCCAGAAGACATTTGTGCAAGTATACAACTTGGCTGCCGAGCCTGTCAGCATGGTCGCAGGAAGAGATTCAAGCGATGTGCAGCCGTAGAAAAGATTACCTATATTTTTGACATTAGTGCAGGCATTTGCGAAACCGTCAGCAACAGTCCTGAGGTTTACGCAATTCTGAAAGCAGGCATTGAGGGTTGTAATTTTTGTAGTCACGGCGTCAAACACATCCGCAGGAATAGTGGTAAGCCCCTCGCAGCGGAAGAATGCCTTAGACATATCAATTGAAGTTGATTTCTCTCCGAATCCCTCGAATAGCCCAGCAGGAATCTCCGAGATATTGGTTCCATAGAACATTGAAGCCGCGGCAGTGGCATTCACAAGTCCCTTCAGCATTCCGGCACGCAAAGGCGTATTAAATACAGCGTTCGCAAAAAGCTGATCGATATACTTAACCCCGTTCAGACCCTCGAAGAACCCGTCAGGAATATCCTCTATCGTTGCCTCCATAAACATCTGACGAATCTGAACAGATGATGCGGCGTTACTTTTGAAAAGGCCGGCAGGAAGTTTCTTGACATGAGAGCCGTAGAACAGCCATGCAAAATCATTCACATTCGGATTGTTCGCGAACAGGCCTGCCGGGACAGTCTCCATCTCCGAGCAATAGGCAAACAGTCCATTGAATGAAGTCACTTTCGTGTTTTTGGCAAACAAGTTCTCCGGAAGAGTCGCTATCTTGGTGTAGGCGAAGCATTGGGTAAACTTCGTCACATTAGGACAAGCGGCAAAAAGCCCCTCAGGAACATCTATCACATTGCCGTCCTCAACCTTTGCCCCAAGTTTGACATTGCCTACTCCGCATCCGGAGAAAGTGTAGTCAAATGCTGTCACATTCGGACAGTTCGCGAACAGCTTTTCCGGAATAGCCTTGATTGCGGCAGTAGATTCAAATGTATTTTGGAATTTGGTACCCTTGGTGGCATATTTGAACAGGTCCTCAGGAATCTCCTTGAGACGCTTGCAGTTACTGAACGATTCCGTAAAGTCAGTTACGTTCTCGAATGAGCCGCAGGTATCCCCCGGAATATTCTCAAGAAATTCCGAAGATTTGCACATACTCTTGGCCTCAACGACACCTAACTTGCCCCAAGAGATGATGTTGAGTATATTGACGCTCCATGTCGCTGTTTCTATGCTATAGAAACTGTTGTCTGAAAGGTCATACGCAGGAGCTGTTCCCTTAACCACCACAAGATATTTCCCGGCTTTCTTGTACATGTGGGAAGGAGCAACGCTTCCGTCAAGGTGTTCCGGCTCGGAGCCGTCTCCCCAATCGACAGTAACATCCACAGTCTTTATGGCGTTTGTCGGAGCCACACCGCATTCTGTCAGAATCGTGTTGTCATTGTTGATACGGTATTCCACCATAAGTTCCTCCGTGTCCTCGCCAATCTGGATAACCTTAATCTTGCCCACGGCAGTATTCTCCAGTTCTCCGACAAGAACCTCAACTTCACCTTTCCTTTGCTTGTTGTCGGAAGAAGGATTTATGTTGACGGTTATCTTGCCTTCTGATTCTGTGACCGAATACCAGTCATCGCCCTCTACAGGCGAGACTTTCACTCCGAGTTCAGGATTTGAAGTGAAGGAAATCTCATTCACCCCACCCTTTCCGTCGCAATGCGCAATGTTTGTGGAAAGTTCAATATATGCCTTTCCATCCTGACTTATTCGAATGATGTCCGTTGCCGCATCTTTGCCGACACCGGCCGTCAGTTTCAAATCCACAGTTCTTTCGGATGTCGCCGTGTTCTGATGGGCTGAAAGCTTGAGCCCGCCTTCCACTTTTTCAACAAGCAGCCACTGCGAGGTACACTCGAATTTCAAGTCCTCCTGATTAGTCTCAATCTTAACCTCAGAGGCGAGTTCTCCGAACGCAGGAAAGTGGACTGAATTGGTTGAAGGAGTTATCTCCGGCTGTCCTGCCCAATTCTGCGAGACATTTATCACATAGCTTGCAGTCACGTCATTAGAGTCATAAGCAGTCAATGTGAGTTCGACCGTACGGACGGCGTCACTTTCGTTGAGTGGGGCGGAGATTGTCAGATAGTGCTTGTCAGCGGAAACAGAAAGCCAACTTTCGTCTGAAAGGCTGTAGTTCCATTCATCAAGATTGGTCGAAACGGCAACGACCACTTCGCCGCCCTTTGTCTTGAAATTCAAATCAGCGGCAGTACCGTCCGCCGAAGGGACAAAGAGTCCGTTGTCAGAGCTGACCTCAATGCGGGCTTTCCTCTCTGGTCCGGTAGGGCCATCGGTTGGCTCAAGATTATCCTTTGCGCAGGATGCGACAAGCGTCATCATTGCGGCAGCAAGAAAATATATCGTCTTTTTCATATTATTTATCTATCATTAAATACTTATTCGCCCTCAGCTTCATTATTCTCGTCAGCAATAACCCGCCGAAGCTCGATTGTGCTTCCGTAAGGCATATACAGACCTTGGAACGGTGTCAGCACCGGAGAAGAAAGTCCCATGTGCATGTATGAGAGGCAAATTCCGTAAACTATCGGAGTCTCGCCTTCCGCCGTTTCAGGAGAAAGAGGAGTCGTGGATATGGATATGGTGTTGCCGTCTTCGAGAACTACACAAGGAAGAGATGCGGTGGTGCTGCTCACAAGACGTAGATTGTTGCCATCGACTCTGTATCCGACAAAGAAGCATGGCATATACTCTGCAGGATCCTTTGCTGAATAAGGAATAAGAACCTGCCCCACATTCCAAAGGGTCGGAATCTCAAGAGAGCCTGTCTTCGCATCAAAGTTCACAGGAACATCTTGACCCTCCACAAGGAAATCCTTGAGTTTGTAAGAAAAACCATACTTATCCTCAACAAGTTCAACTTCCGAAGTATAAGACTTGCTCGCCGGCTTTTCCGGAAAAACCTCACGAAGGGTACCGCTCTTTCCCGCAGAATAGCATGTGCCCTGCATAGTGCTTGAGCTGATGTACGAAACATAGTACCAAGTCTCGGCATAGATGTCATATTTGCCCAACAGACTTAGATACTTGTTGTCGGCAACAGTCTCCTGTGTGAAGGAATATTCGAGAGAGGCGTCGCCAGATGTCACCTTCACCTTGCCCGTCAAAGCGGCATTGCCCTCATTCGCCGGAGCGGTGACAGTAACGGTGGCGGCATCATATGCGATTGTAGCCCAGTCACATCCCACCAATTCGGCCGTCCATCCGGAACTGGCCTCAACACTGAACTTATACTCGCCTCCGCGACAGTCGAACACATATCCTTCGACCGCGGTGGTCTCCAGAACCTTGGCGCTGCCGGACTCCTGAGCCACTGTTATCGTCTTGTCCTCCACGGCCGCATCGCTGAACGTAAGAGTCACGACAGCCCTACGGACAGACTCGGTTTCATTTTCAGTCACGCTGACAACAATAGCCTCGTCTCCATCAGGCTCCACGCCGCACCAGGTTTCGGAACTCTGTACGGACGAGACCGCCAGACCGTCCCCCTGAAACTTCACATAGACGGTTTTCTGCGACTCGGCCCGGTCAAAGACCAGACTCGTGGCAGACAATGTAGCCTCCGGAACCACAGTGACGGGTTCCTCCTTCCCGCATCCAATCACCGAAAGGATGCCAAGAAACAGTGTTGTTAAGCCAATAGCCCTTTTCATACACTACTTTTGTTTTGTTAATATTTATAAAATACCTTTGATAGTCTAATTCAAATCCTTTGCAGCCGATTCTCCGAACTTCCACGACAACTTTCCGCCCCAGTACATGAACGCGGCTCCGAGTTCGCGGCCGGAAGGAGTCATCGCCTTCATATAGAGCACACTGCGGTTCGTGTCGGCGCAGCCAGGAAGCACCGCAGGAGTTTTGCCTGCCACAGACGGAGCGGATTCCCCTGAAGAGAGTTCCGGTGCTCCGAGCGGCCAGTAGGCATAGGCCTGACGGACCTGGCCTTGTGCCGCGAAGACGCCGGCAAAAGCCGATGTTGAAGAGAGTTCAGAGGTCGTATTATATGAATCCGAAGTCTTCTTCATCGTGAACGGTCCGATCGGGTAGTCGCCGTAGGTGTAGCCCTCATCAGCGGAGTAGTAAAGCACCGAACCCGAGGTTGTTATGAGGGTTATCTCCATCGTGGAGACGGTGTATTTCTTCCCGTTGTAACTCTGAATGGCACAGCGCATTCCGGCCTTCTGCCCGTCCTTACCCATAACCCCGGACATCGCGTAGAATTTACCCGCCATAGGGACATACTTTGAGGTCGAAGGATCCAACACCCTCGCGCAGTAGAGAACATCAGCCATTCCGAAGGAACCGTAGTTGGCATTCTCAGCAAAGACCTGATTGTTCATTATCGACAGCGTCCCGTCCTCGGAGTGATACTCACCCTCAACGGTAGCGACAAGCGCGTTGCGTGGAGCGGATATGCCCCAACCGTGGATGTAGTATTTCTTGCCGGTCGTTCCAGGAGCAATCGTAACGGTCATCTTGATAGGTTTGGAGGAGAGTTCAGAAGTGGAGCTTGTCACTTCCCACGTTCCGAGCCAGGCCTGCCAGCCATCCGTAACTTCGCCAGCTGCATCTGTTCTGAAGGCTTTCTTATACACGGCGGAAGTGGCTGTGTTCCCGTTATGTCCGAACGCCACAAGATAGTAGTCCTTGTCCGCTTCGAGCGAAGAAATCTGTACGGCCTTGCCTCCTGTGTTCAAGAAAGCTCCGATGCCTCCCTGACTCATGAGGAAGGTGTCGATTGCCTTTATGAGTTCGTCTGAAGTGCCGTAGTGGTCGACGAAACTCTTCTCATAAATGTTCCAAAAATATGTGTCAGTGTTAGCCGGAGACACGGAGACAATCGCCCCCTTGTCGGTCGGGTTGGTCACCGAAAGAATCAGCGCATTGCTTTCGCTCGCGCCAGAAAGCGTGAACTTCTTACGGGCGACGGCGGTCGTGACGTGATCGAGGTCATAGCCGAAGGCCACCACGCAGTACTCCGTGCCCGGGGTCATACCCGAATAGTCCTGATAGTTCGAACCGACATGAAGGTTATTGGCTATGCCTCCGTAGCTTGAGTATGCGCTCTCCAGCTGCATAACGAGCATCTGGTCGTCGTCCATCGCATCCGCGTCCGAGCCGAGCAGGACATCATAGAAATAGGTCTCGTCGTCCTTGGACGGCACCACGCTAATCCGCGCCGAGGAGGATGACTTTTCATCTACTTCGAGCGAGAAGGTCATATCGCTGGTGATTATGTTCTCTTTCCTCTTCAGCGTGTAAGGTCCGACAGGGAAGTTACCATAGACGAACTGTGACGCGGATGAGAAATTGTATATGCTTCCGTTAGCGTAGAGGAAGTAGTCCATTCCTGAGAAGGTGTATGGAGCGGAGGAGTCTGCTGTGAACTGGTTGCCGACCACCTTTGCCGTGCCGTCCTCATCGATACGGCCTATCATTGCCGCAAAACCGCCCTCGGTGATGAGGTAGTAGCCGTCGCCGTGGTCAAAACGTCCGAAATGGCAGATGTAGCCGGAGACAGATGAGTCTGAATAGCGGCTTGCCGCGTAGGCATTCACGAAGTAGAGGTAGCCTGTTTCAGAGTCAAATCCGGCAAGGACAGGAAGGGTTCTCGCGATGGATATGCCCCATCCCACAACCTTGTAACTTTCGCAGAATACATTTTCAGAAACGATTATGTCGAATGAAACCGGCTTGCCGAGAAGTTCCGCAGAGGTGCTGGTCACAGTCCATGTGCCAAGCCATTTTTTATATGCCTCCTGAACGTCCGCAGAATATTCTTTGGTGGTAAATTCCTTGACAGAGAACTTGCCCGCTCCAGCATCCTCATCATAGACGAACGCGAAGATGCAGTATTTCGTGGATGGTTTCAATCCGGTAAAAGTATATGTATCAACGCTGTAGTGACAATGATCGACTAGCGTTCCGTCCGAATTGAGCACATCGACAATCTGTGACTCCGTATATTTCGTAATCTCAGAAACGGGGAGAACGTCCCAATAATACATAATGTCATTATGCTCCGGAGTCACTTTCACAGTGGTTTCCGTGCTTCCGACGTCGAGCAGCTCAAACTCGAATCCCATATTGACCAGTTTCTCCCCCTCGACTGTCGTGAATTCGGAAGAAAATATGTCCGTGACTATATCCCCGTCGTCCGAAACTCCGTAGGCGAAGGCGACATATTCAGTCTCGGGCGACAGACCGCTGATGATTCGAGGAGACGAGCCGGAAAGACGATTTTTGGATATATATTCCTTGAAATCAATCCCTTCCTCCTCGGCATTCATCTTCAAATCGATGATGTTATCGGAAGCAAACTCGTTCTTGTCGGAATAGAGTTCATAAATGTCGCGGCGGACGGCTGAAAGGCAGTATTTCATGCTCATCTTCGTCGGAACGGCCGAGAGTTTCACTGAATTTCCCTTGATGTCGGAAACATTTATCTTGAACGAACAGTCAATTTTCGTCGCTTTCGGAGCTTCTCCGACATCCTTTGTGCAGGAAAGGACAAGGAGAAACGATGCCGTCAGGGCAAACACCGCAGTCAGTATATTTGATACTTTCTTCTTCATAATCAAATCATTATTGTCATCAGAAACTATAGCCCACTCCGCAGGCAAATGTATTCTTCATCGCCCCGAGGGCGGCGTTCCAACTCAGGTCAAGGCTGAATCCGTACAGATGGATACCAAGGCCGAGGGAGCCGTAGCTTGGAAGGCCGTTTTTCTTCGCCCCGTAGTGGAGTCCGGCGCGACAGAAAATCATATTGTTCCAAGAATATTCAGCAGCGGCCGAAGGTGATATTCCTAAAGGGCCTCCGAACCAGCACTGGCCTTGAACCGCTCCGTAAAGGCTTGATTTTCCGAAGTTCAGTCCATATCCGGCTTCGAGACCAGCACTCATTGGAAGTGCGAAGTTCTGTCTGTCAGAGGACTTTACGGCGGTGCCGAGATTCTTCGCGAATGCCGTGACATTGACCCCGTATTTTCTGAAAGTGAGGTTAACATCGGCGGCGAATGCGTCCAGTTCGCTGTCTATCCCGCGTGAACCAGCCCAGTTGAAGGCCGCGCCCACGGACAAGCAGTCGATTATTCTGAAAGCCACGCCGGCACCAGCGACAGCGTCCATCGGACGGAAATCTGAAAGGGCCACGCCATATTCGTCCATACGATGCTCAATAGGATAGGCAGCCACGGAGACTCCCGCCGTCACAGCCCATCTTTCACTAATGTGCCAGAGTGCTCCGAAGTCGGTCACACTCGCCTTTGTCACGGACGGCTGCCAAAGGCTGTAACCTACTCCCGCATGAAAGGTCTTCGAGGAAAACGCGGCTGCGGAGACATTGCCCCAATGCGAATACGCATCGTCTGAAACGGTTCCGAGACCTGCCATGGAGGAACTTACGGCTCCGTGGGTACGGTCCAAAAACGGAAGCGCAGATGTGGAGAAGACGGATTCCTGCGCTGAGGCGAGAGCAGGGGCGAACAGCAGGGTCGCCGCAATTAATTTTCTGATATTAAAGAACTTTCCCATATTCATAAACTCTCTGTTTTTCACAAGTCCTTTCATTTCTTCACGAATGTCGATGTCCCGTAGGTCTGCGAGCCCATCCTAAGACGGACAGTGTATCTCCCCGGCGCAAGTGCCCCGACTTCAACCTTCAGTGGAGAGTTGATTCCGAGTGTCTTTCCGGCGCTATAAACGACTGTCCCCGCCTGATTGGCGATGGTTACGGATGCATCAATGCTGTCGGCTCCCGGACGTATGTTGATGTGGTCCGTCGCAGGATTCGGATAAACGTCAAGCGGAGAGGCTGAATCCCTCACGACAAGAACGAAACTCTGCGATGCCGATTCGCCCTTTGCGTCGGAGGCGGTGAGAGTCACTTTCGTGCGTCCGACCTTTCGGCCTGTAAATGTCACCTTGCTTCCGGAAACCTCAGTGGCGACAACACTCCTGTCCTCAACGCTAACGACCGCGAAGAGTTCCTCATTGTCCTTGTCGGAGAACCAGTTATTCACGTCGAACGTACCGGTTCCCTTCACCCCGTTCACGGCGAGTGTCCCGATTTCCGCAATCTGCACCGGAGCATGATTGACCTTCACGGTGTAGGGAACCTCAAGCATGGTGGCCTTTTCATATTCATCGGTGAGCGTGAGCCTGTACCAATGCTCGCCAGGCGTGGATTTCACTCCGGAAATCTCCACCTGGACGATGTCCTCGTCAAGTTTCTCGAAGGAAACGGCCGAAGGCTCGTCACAGGTCCATCCGAAGCTTACAGTATGGCCATCCGGGTCGGAACCGGTATAGACCCTCAAGGCAGTTTCGTAAGATTCGAGAGAGACCGGGGTATTGTCATTCACGGTGATTTCCGGAGCAGTGTTGCCTCCTGTGGTGATTTCAGCAACCTCGGTCAAAGGCGACTCGTTGCCTGCAAAGTCGAGGGCAGAAACCGCATACCAATATTTAGTATTGAAGTCCAATCCCTTCAGGCTTATCTTTCTACAGCCGTCCTCCGTGGCTTCAAGCGAAGAGGCGATGAAAACGGCCGTTGATGCTGAAGCCGGACTGAGGGAGGTGAAGGCAGACTTGCTGTAATAGATCTTATAGCTATAGGCATATTCCGCGTCAGGGTCTTTCGGAAGGTCGGCTATGATGTTCAGCGTGTTGGAGCTGGCTACGGCCTCAAGATGGGAAACGGCCTCCGGAGGCACTGTGCTTATGGACGAGAGAGCGTTCACGGCATTTATCATTCCCTTGCCAAGTTTGCCGGTCATCGTCGGGTTGTACTTATAAATCGACTCATCGCAGCTGTTCACAATGGTCTCAAAGAGCTTATCGCAGGTGTATCCCGGGCCTCCGCAGGCAGAAAGCGTGAGGGCAGCAAGACCGGAGACGTGAGGGCAGGCCATCGAGGTACCCTGGAGGTAGCCGTACTTCGCGCCGGGGAGGGTGCTGTAAATGCCACCTTCCACAAGGCGTTCGTTTCCGCCGGGGGCGCAGACACTCACCCAATCGCCGTAGTTGGTATAATAGGCGGCCTTTCCGTCAGGACCTATGGCTGCCACCGAAAGAACCCTCTCGTACTTTGCCGGGAAGGCATAGTCCTGCGCATCGTTCCCGGCTGCGAAGATGACTAATCCGCCCTTCATCGGGCCTGTCTGGTTGCCGTCGGAATCCATTCCGGCGTGGTCGATGAAGTAGTTGATTGCAGTGACGTCACCATCCGGCATCTCGGTCACGTCCTTCTTGTAGCCCCAGCTGTTCTGAGCAATCACGGCACCGTTCTCAGCTGCGTACTGAAAGACTTTCAGCATGTTGGCGCCCTTGTCGGGCAAGGTCTCGTCCATAATCTGAATACACATAAGCTGCACGCCCTTCTGCGGATAGCGTCCGCCGGCGACTCCGCAGACTCCGACTCCGTTGTTGTTCACCGCGCCGACAGTTCCGGCGACATGAGTCCCGTGGTTTTCGGCATGGATGGCGGCCGAACCGGCGACGAAGTTGTAGCCGTGAATGTCATCACGATAGCCGTTGCCGTCGTCGTCACGTCCCTCCGTTCCATTCAGCTCCGCCTCGTTGGTCCAAAGGTTTCCGGCAAGGTCGGGATGTTCAATATCAACGCCGGAGTCGATGATTGCAACGGTCACGCTGCTGTTGCCATACACTCCGTAAAGGTCCCACGCTTCCTGAAGCTTTATATCCATTCCTGAGACGGCACTTCCCTGCCCGGTGCTGTGGTAGTGCCATTGCACCCCGTAGTAGGGGTCATTCATCGAGACGGTGCGGCTTTCGGGGATGTGGACCGGCTCCATATGGGCTATGCCGTCAACTGTCGAAAGTCCGGCAGAGGCCTTGGTGAGAGGAGTGGACTCGTCGTATTCGATGTCGAACCATTTGTGGAGTCCGGACTCACGCTGGACCTTCTCGAACTTGCCGCCGATGTGGAAGGATGTCGCGACTGACTTTATCTCAAGGCCATCGATCTGAAACTGCGGAACATCCCCAAGGTTCACCTTGCCATCCGTGTCCGCGGCGGCAAGCAGTTCTTCCGCAAGGGCATCACTGACCTGAATGCGGACAAGTCCGGGGACGGCCGACGGGGAGTCGGTGAGCGCCGTCGAAACCTTCGGAGTCTCGGGCGCGTCAACTTCCTTTGCGCAGCCTACGGTCACAGCCGCCGTAATCATCAAAAATATATATTCGTATCTCTTCATATCTCTTTACTCAAGTTTCGTAAGTATTCTAACTTCTTGCGAATATTAAACTTATATCATTTATCAAGCTCTCAAATCCCGCGCACTCATCTTGGAAACTCAAAAATCAGTCTGCCTTGAATGTTCCTGCATCGTAGGACTGCTTTATGCTGGTTCCTGAGACAAGTCCGAAAATCGGGAAGGAAATCTCCGTGGCGTCCTCGTTAAAAGTCCAAATGAATTCCTTGCCGGAATAGATGCTGTCTTCCTTAAGTTCAAACGGCATCAGGGCAGTCCCCGAGGCAAGATGGGCGTCAATTCCAGAAGATGTGACAGGGAAGGAAACGGTCTTCGCCTCTATATCGACATCGCCTACGATGTAGTTCACGTTGTTGTCTTTCGTGTAGTCGAGTCCCTGCGCGAGGGAATAGGCGCATACATTGCCGATGGTCAGCTTGTTTGAACTGCCGTTGTACTTCAGCACAATCTTGTGGTCCGGATAGGACTGCTCTCCCTGCTTGATTGTCGTATTGAGATAGGTACCCGAGTAGCTGTCCGCAATCTTGTACTGCCATGGTACGTCCGGCACATCTACAGAAATCTTGGAGGAGTATGCAGCCCCTCCGTCACAGGCAGCCACGGCCATAATCCAATTGGTCTTGCCTGGGGTCACCGGAACGCGGAGCGTATAGCTTCCGTTCCTCTGCCTCTTCGCATAGACGGCCTTAGGGTCCGAGAAATACTCGTCTTGCGAGGATAGCAGCCCCACTTCAAGATGCGTCATCTCCGGGTCGATTCCCGAGACGAGCACGGTTGCAGAGACACGCTTTTCGTACTGATAGACATCCACCTTTTCGGCGATTCCGACCCTCGGCACGCGCCCGCCATCGGCAAACCCGGCCTCAACTTCGGTCTTCTCCGCAGCTTTCTGGCAGGAGCAGCACAGCGCCGTTGCCACAATCATATATTTCAAAATCCTTTTCATCATATCCATTTCTTACGTTTCACAACCATCCGGAACTCATTTCACGGCCACCCCGAACGCACCATTGTCCCTGAGCCGCCACCGATGCAGCCTTGCTTTCGCTTTCATCCTCATCCGTAGTCTCTTTGCTCCACGGATTCTGCTCGGACTCGTCAATCTTGTCGTTCTCGGTGATTTCCTTCAGCGGCAGCTGGAACCACCAGAGATTGTCGTGCGCCGGCACCTTAATTCTGTTCGCCGGGGTGTGATTCGTTCCCTCGTAGCTGCGGTCTATTCCGCGCCCGTTACGGCGTATGTCGTAGTAGCCGTGACCCTCGCCCCATAGTTCTATGCGCCTCTGAATCTGAACATCTGCGGCAGTCACTGTGGAAGCGCTCCACGACGGATCACGCCTCGACATCAGCGTCGCGAGCGTTGCCGCCGCCTTGGCCCCATCCCCGAGCCGCGCTTCGGCCTCGGCCTGAATCAAAACCATCTCCGAAGCACGCATGTAGATGTAGTCCTGAAGCCACTGGTCCATGTAGCCGAACTTCCTCGCGGCATAAGGCCGTGCTGCGGCCGGGGTGCTCGGGCTGGCCTTAGGGTCGCCCTCCGGACCGTTGAACAGCCCCCTACGCCAGTCCGTGCGCGACATCCTGTCGTAGAGCGAGCGGTCAATCAGCTTGCCCGGCTGGTCAAGTCCTGCGTAGCCCTCGCAGTCGTTGCTCATGTGCGAGGAGAAGGAGACGTAGGTTGTCTGGGTCTCGGTCGTGTGATTGAATCCCCACATAAACTCGTTGTCCTCAAGGTTCATAAAGCCTCCGAACAGGCGTTCGCGATCCATTATGTCATAGCCCTCGCGTGCCTTCTCGGCGGCAGAGGCGGCCTCTGCCCACTTCTGAACGAAGAGGTAGTAGCGGGCTGCGATTCCGTAGGCAACGCTCTGGTCAATCTCGTTTTTCGACGTCCTAACATATCCATCAAGAAATTTCAGAGACTCGGCGATGTTGTACTCAATGTGCTCCATCACAACGGAATATGCATTCCTCCCCTGACGTTCGTAGGCGACATCGGCAGGAATCCCATCCCTCGAAGCATACACCAGCGGAACGGAAGGAGCATCGGTACGCAGAGCCCCAGACTCATCGACCGGGTCCTGATAGAGGAGCATCAAGTACATATAGGACAGCGCCCGAATTGCATAGGCCTGTCCGAGATAGCCCCTCACCTGCACGGACGAAGGTTCCTCGCCCGCGGGGATATAGTCGAGAATCGTATTGGCGTTGTTTATGAGAGTATAGTACTGCGTCCAGAACTGGTAGGTCCGGACATACTGTTCCATCCCGTAGTCGAAATTATAGTCGAACTGTCCCCAATTCTCTGTTCCATCGAGGACGATATCCTGTCCCATGAAATCCGTCAGCATGTTGCAGAGCAGAAAACCGCCGTCGTCATGACCGGAATAGACAGTGAACGGCGTGACCATCCATGAGTAGAGTCCGGAGACGTATGAGAACAGAAATTCCGGCTCTTTCTCCACCATCTGGGCGGCCTTCGAGCCTGTTAGGTTCCCGGTAGAGTCTACGTCAAACATCTTGCTGCATGAAGAAAGCGCCAATGCTGCGGAAAGAAATATAATCATTATCCTTTTCATATCCCCTTCAGTTTTAGAATGTGAACGAAACGCCGGCGGAGACGGTCCTGAGCGCGGAGTAGGTGAATCCGGTCGCTCCGCTGAACGACTGACGCACGTCAAGCCCGCGCCTGTGCGAGATGTACCAGAGGTTGTCTCCGATGACATAGATTCTGAGGTTCGAAATCTTCGCCTTCTGCATCAGCGTCTTCGGGAAGGTGTAGCCGAACATCACGTTCTTCAGGCTCAGGTACGAGGCCTTTGTGAGGAAACGAGTCGATGTCTGGGAGGCATCTTGATAGCGGTTCTGCACGCGTGGAACGTCGGTCGAGGTGTTCTGCGGAGTCCAACGGCGGAAGATGTCCTTATGCCAGTTGGTTCCGGCGGTACCGGCGGACATAAGCCCTTGGTAGTTCGTATCGAGAGTCCAGCCGCCAATCTGATAGGCAAGCTGTGCGCTCAGGTCAAAGCCGAAGAAGTTCCATGAGGAGGTTATTCCTCCGTAGAGGTCCGGCACCGCGCTCTTTCCGGTCTGAACCATCTTAGCGTTTGCCGGCTCATGGACAGGCGAGCCATCCTTGCCGGTGTAGAGAGGTTCTCCTGTGGTCTCATCAACACCGAGCCATTCATACATATAGAAGTCGTAGAGCGAGCCGCCCTTCTTTCGCCAGTAATTCCCGGAAGCGTAGCCCTCCTCAGGTTCGTTGGACGGGAGCTTGGTTATTTTGTTTCGATAGGCAGTCCCGTTCACCGCGAGATTCCAGGAGAAGTTTCGAGTCTTGACCAAATCGGCCGCCACCTCGAACTCCACACCGATGTTCATCATGTCCATGTCGTTCACCAGCTGGCTTGCCGGATTTCCCTGCGACGGGGCGAGCGCACGATAGTAAATCATATCCTTGGTCTCCTTGATGAAGAAGTCCGCGTTCACCGAAAGCCTGTCGAAAAAGCGTGACTCGAAGCCGGTGTTGAAGTTATTGGATTTCTCCCACGTCACGTCCGGAGCGGCCCTGAACACCTTCACGATGGAAGCCTCGCCATCCACGCGGTCAATCCGGTAGAGGTCCTCATAGACCTTTGTCATTCCAATGTCGTCATTTCCCTGAGTTCCGTAGCTTGCCTTGAACTTGAGGTAGTCCACCCACGCCACCGGAAGAAGGAAAGACTCCTGCTTCGCGTTCCACGATGCTCCGACGGCCCAGAAACTGCCCCATCTCTTGTCCGGGGCAAACCTTGAAGAGGCATCGCGGCGATAGGATGCGGAGACGAAGTAGCGGTTGGCGTAACTGTACTCCCCTCTTGAGAAAATTCCCTGAAGAAAATAGGAAGTGCGGCTGGAACTGAGGTTCTGATAGACCACAGCATTGGCGAAATCGGAAACTGTCGGGTCAACGAAGTTCGTCATCTCGCCGGAAAGTCCGTAGGAAGTGTCACTCTTGATTTCGTGTCCCAGAAGTAGCGAGAGGCTGTGCTCGTGAGAAGGTCCAAAACTCGGAGTCCACGACAGCAGCTGGTTGGTGTTCAACGCGGAGTAGCGGCTCGTGGATTGCCGTCCGCGTCCGTTCACCGTAGCTGCATCACCTCCGACAGGAGTGGTGTAATTATCTGACTTAGTGTTAAATATATCATAGGCGAGGTTCACCGTAAACTTGAGATCCTTCAGGATGTCGAAGTCCAGATAGCCCCTCGACGACATATTGTCCCTTACGGAATTCAACGTCGATGAAAGAAGCTGCCCGTAAGGGTTCGAGAGCTGTCCGTACGCCCTTTTCTCTCCCCAGTCGTAGAGCGTCTCCCCATTTTCGCTGTAGAGTCGTTCGCCCGTTTCTAGGTCGTACTGATAAATCGGATATATCGGGGCGATGTTCTGCCCGAAAAAGAAGATGTTGGAATATGACCCCGAAGACTCAGCTCCAAACTGATTCTGATTCGTGTTGGAGTATGCGATGTTAAGTCCGGCCTTCAGCCACTTTGCGACGTTCTGATCAATCTTCGCCCTCGCCGAAACGCGCCGGAATCCCGAATTGGGAACATATCCCTTATCATTGAGATAGGATACGGACATATACGCCTTCGTCTTCTCCGAACCTCCGGACACCGCAAGGGTATATTCCTGACGAATTCCCGACTTGAAGACGTCCTTGTTCCAGTTGTCCATCCATTTGAGGGTAGTTGCTGCGGGATTGAGTTTCCCGGTTGCCGGGTCTATAACCTCACCGTCCTCGACACCTTTATATATATTATAGCGGAGATACCTGCTGATAAGCGAACCCGAAGCGTAGGCGTTCGCTTGCCCGAGTCCCATAGAGCCGCCGTAATAGACTTCATTGCGCAGAGCCTCCCAAGTCATCTCGTAATAGTCAGCCGGGTTCGTGATTATGTCGTAGGTCGGCACTCCACGAGAGTTCACTCCGACCTTCGCGTCAAATTCTATCCTTATCTTGTCAGAAGTCCCGCGCCTTGTTGTTATGATTATGACTCCGTTCGAGCCCCTCGCGCCGTACATCGAGTTCGCCGCTGCGTCCTTGAGCACGGTCATCGACTCTATGTCATGAGTCGGGAGCGAGTTCAGACTGCCCTCGTAAGGCACGCCGTCAACGACCAGAAGAGGTGACTGCGAAGCAGAGACGGAACCGAGTCCCCTGATGATTATGCTTGCTGAAGAACCTGGTGTGCCGGACGAACTGGAAGTCTGAAGACCGGCGACCGCACCCTCAAGCGACTTGGAGATGTTGGTCGACTGCATCTTGCTCAGTTTGTCTCCGCTTACCTGCGCCGCAGAACCGACGAAGGATGATTTTTTCTGGACTCCATAGGCCACGACGATGGTCTCGTCAATCGCCTGAGAGTCGGGAACGAGCCGGACCGTCAGCTCATCACCTGGAGCCGCCTTGACTGTCTGTTCGACATATCCGATTGAACTTATAAGGAGTTCTGCCCTACCATGACCGACAGCTATCGAGAAACGTCCCTCATCGTCAGTCGCCACTCCTGTCGTCGTTCCCTTCACGAAGACACCGGCAAAGGGCACCCCATCACCGCTCACGGAATCCAAAACCTGTCCCGTAACTGTAACTTCCTGAGCGGCCAAAGTTACCGACACGAAAAGAAACAGCAGTGAAAACACTACATTTGTAAACCTCATCGAGAATTTTGATTACAAATTATTACTACCAACTATTCCAAAAACACACACAAGCCCTTGGAAACGGCATCGAAGTTAGAAAAAATCACGCTACTTACAATTTGGTTTTCAATGTTTTTTCACACCAAAAGTAAATCTGACGCGATTGTATCGCATTTTGACTCATATTTTGCATACAGCATCCGCGCCTCAGCTTTCACTTTTTAGAGAACTATACTATAAATTTAAAGCAAAATATGCAAAATTTCTATCATGGCGCTCAAGTTTGATAATATTTACATATATTTGCCAGTCAATTTTGACGTGAATCTATGCTTTTAAGCACCTACAACGCGATTTTTCAAATTTTACACTAATATGAGAAGGTTCTGCTTACAGTTTTCAACATCATTCACCATCGCATCTGTCTTATTCTCAGGATGTACGGAAGATTTTCTCCAGACAGGAACGGGCGACGGAGAGTGCGAGGTGGAGTTCAGCATTAAGGTTTCCGAACCGACGGCCGAAGGCGCGACTTTTCTCATAACCAACAGCGGAAAGGATCGCAACACATGGTACGGCTTTGCCTACGACGATGTCAGCACCCCTGTTCAAGCCGCAATAAACCGCAAGGTACGCGAGCTATCTGCACTTGATGGAGGAGTTTCCGGAGTTCTTGAACGTGGCTCTAAGAGAATCAGAATCGAGGATGGACTTTCGCCCGCAACAAAATATATTTATGTGGTATTCGGACTCACTGCAGAAGGCACGGTCTACGGAAAGCCGGCGAGCTGCGAGTTCAAGACAGAGCATTCGGACATGAAATTCGGATTGGAGATCAGCGGAGAAACGTCGTCTTCAGTCGAGATTTCGGTCACGCCGTCAGGAGAGGGCGAATGGTACGCTTTCGTGACGGAGGATCTCACGGGCGATGCGATGGAACTGCTCCGCACAAAAGTCGCTGCACTCGAAGACATCCCTTCAGTACTCAACTCGGGTAAGAAGTCAGTAAAGTTCGGAGATCTGCCGGCATCAAAGAAGCTCCGCGCAATCGTCTTCGGCCTTGACGCGGACGGCACGGTGTTCGGAACACCATCTATACTTGAGTTCCGCCTCACCCCTGACGCAACTCTCAACGAAAACTGGACTGTCACCTACGACGGCTATGTAAAACCGCAGGGTGCGGACAAGTCCTACCGCAAAATCACCAACACATCCACAGACAACGGCAGATATTTCATAGACGTGATCTCAGAAGAAAATCTCACTAAACTCTACAACAACGACATCAACGCCTATGTCAAGGCCGCCGTGGCTAACCTGCTCGTGAAATATCCGTCCAACTGGAATAAGTATGTATTCACCGGCACGAGTAGCATCTACTACACCCTACGCACCCGCAAGAGCTATTTCGCCGTCGCCATCGGCATCGACCGCAACGGCTTCTTCACCGGCAGTTTCGCCATTTCGGAGAAGTTCCGCATAGACGGCAAGGACTGGAGCACAGTCTATGACAAGTGGCTCGGCAGGTGGGAAGCTACAGACAACACAGGTCACGGATACAGCCTCACGATTTCCGAAGACAAACGCGAGGACTTCACATTTCTCATCTCTGGTTGGAACAAGGTCACCGACACCCCTATGCACGGAGTTATCGATGACGAGACCGGAAAGCTCTACATCACCGCCTACAACTACGGACAGCACGACCTCGTGACCGACAACGGCACCATCAAGGTAACAAAGATGCTGGTGGGCCTCACAAGCAAGGGCTTCTACGGAATTGCGGACGACAACAGTGATGTCTATTACATCTGTGCCTGCGACCTCGACAACGACGGCAGCAACGCCACAATGAAGGGCCTCTCCATTAGTACGACCTCCGGCACGTTGAGTTTTACCCAAATGTTCTACATCGGCGTCAACGGCAGTTCCGTCTACACCTACGGAGACCGCTCCACCTTCCCTACTTTCCCCGTCAAGATGGGTCGCGCCGGATTGTAAATGATTATCAAAACGAGCGATGACGTCCCCTCAAACTTTGCATCTGTTAAATGACAGAACTACAGGTAGCGGCGGACGCGGTGCATGTAGGCAGCATAGTCGATGTCGGTGCGGGAGAGAAGAAACTTTTCTTCCTGAAGAATAGCGAGCGAGATTATCTGAATTACTGTCATATTTCAAAACCAATTATTCAAGGTCAGCGTAGCCACCATCAGCTTCGGCAAAAATCAATCCGACAACAGTCCCAAGTTTTCCAAGCAGAACTTCGACTAAAATCGTTCGGAAACTAAATTCATTCAAATAATTGACAATAAGGAACTTACCCTCCAACTTCGACTAAACTTCGACTAAACTTCGACTAAACTTCGACTAAAATCCATTTTTTCCGTCGGTCAGACGAATTTGTCCATCCTTCTTCAGAGAGAACAACAAATTTCCTATTTTTCGAATCTTCTGCTCTTTCGTAAGCACATCAGAGAGCTTTGATTCCAACTCGCAATCATTTCTTTTTCTATCGGCTCATGCTTCTGCACCATATCAAGAGCGATACAATCATACAATGACAATTCCGGATTCATTTTCAACAGGCGATTGCATTCAACCTTTCCGGTGTGAGCTCCACCAAAGAATCCTCTATCCTTTGCCATGCTTTGTTATGAGCATATACCGGCAGCTTTGGAAGATGCTTTGGAATATTCATTGATGAAAATGAACAAATAGCATATGATAATATCTGTTGTTCCTGCGGTATAGAGCATAGCACGCTAACTCACTGAAACGCCACACATCAAAGCGTGTGTTTTCCCACAGATGGAGTCAACGGACATCTCGGAAAAGGTCGTCAAGGAGGACCTGGCTCTGGATGCTTCCCGAATGCTGATTATTCTTCAGACCATAGGTTGTCACCAGTGTAAGGTGGAGGGCCTTGCGGGTCTTCGTTGTCGCGCGGAAGAGTTCACGGCGCTCAAGGAGTGTTTTCTCATACTTCCCTGTGATTTCATATTCCCCTAAGGAATATTTCATTTCACAGAGATTTATAACCTGATCCCTGCGGTCTATGACCAAATCAATCTGGCCGCCGGGATGCTCATCATTTGCCAGACAAAACCACGAGCAGACATCGCTCTGCACGCCGCCAATGCCAAGAGCGGTCTTGATTTGCGGTAAATGGTGAAGGCATAGTTGTTCAAATGAATATCCGCACCACGTACGGTGTTCGGGAGAATCAAGCATATTGGTCCAAAGATGCTCATCACGACTATTGCTGTTCTTCACATAACGGAGGTAAAACAGCGTGAACAGGTCAGTCAACTGATAGAGGACATCGCGCTCAACTTTGCCGAATGCGGAATATCTGCGAAGAAAGTCACAAGCACAAAGATTGTCCAACGCTTTGGTAAAATTCCCTCCATCCTCCAGTTTCAGCGCGGACATCATCTCCGCCCGTGACATGCCCCTGGATTTTTTGGCAAGAAGCTCAACAATGCTCCGATATAAAGACGAATCATTGAAAAGCGAACGGAAGAGGAACGAGTACTCATCCTTCAATTCGGCATTTTCGGAGAAAAAGAGATAATCGATGTTCTGAGGAAGGCTGTATGATTTGCGGAGCATTTCGAGATAGTATGGGGTGCCGCCGAAAATCATATATGCCTCGGCTATCTGGTAACGGTTCCAGACAACTCCTTTTGCTTTCAGATAATCCTCCGCTTCGGAAAGGGTAAACGGAGAGAGTTTTATCCTGCGGGTAACACGATTATGTAAGCCACCCTTGCTGCCCAAGAGATGAGACATCATCCATGTCGTGGCAGAGCCGCAGACTATCATCTTAAGGTTGCTTCGGTCTGCTGCCCAGCTATTCCAGAACAATTCAAATGCTTTGATGAAACGGGAACGCGGTGTGTCTAGCCAGGGCAACTCATCAATAAATACGACAGCTTTCCGGTTCTCCGGCAAATTCGAAAGATAATGTTTGAGCTGATCAAATGCATCAAACCAGTTTTCGGCTTCCGGATATGGTATCCCGGAATACTCGCACAATTGCTTATTGAAGAACCTCAGCTGCTCCTTTTTAGTTCCTTGGTAGATTCCTGTCAGATAGAAACAGAATCCCTCCTTAAAGAAATTCTTCACAAGGAAGGTCTTGCCGATACGCCTTCGCCCATACACAGCCACGAGTTCAGCCTTGTCAGATCCGTAACATTCTGAAAGGACTGACTGTTCTTGCCTTCTTCCTATTATTTTTTCTGCCATAATACTTAATATTACTCGTCCGCAAAGGTATAAAAAAAAGACTTACGGACAAGTATTTTTAATTTTTACTTATCCGTAAGTGGTAAAAAAATTGACTTACGGACGAGTAATACGATTTTTTACTCATCCGTAAGTCATCTAATTTAAGGATTTTGAATTTCATCACACCAAGCTCCACGAAATGACAATTTGAGAGAGGGGGAGCAAAAGACTTTTGGGCCCCCCTCAATCATTCGGCAACTCGGCCGAGAATTTCAAGGCAGGCGGCTCGGTCGAGCGCGAGTTGGTCGCGAAGGGCGGCGGTGGAGGAGAAGCGCGTTTCGCCACGAAGACGTTTCATGAATGAAATTCTGAGCGGGAGACCGTAGATATCCTCATCGAAATCGAAGATGTTGGTCTCGATTGTGACATTTGTGCCGATGTTCACCGTAGGGCGGGAGCCTATGTTGCACATACCGTAACGGCATCCGCAAGAAAAAGAAGATGGCACGACATCGTCGTCCGATTCAGGAAATTCCACCCTCACCAGATACACTCCGTTCTCAGGAATGAGCTTCAGAGGCTCGTAGAGCTGCATGTTCGCTGTCGGGAAGCCGAGAGTACGGCCTATGCGGTTGCCCGGAACCACCACCCCATTGAGGAAATAGTCGTAGCCGAGCATCGCCGAAGCCGTCTCCACTTCCCCGGCGGAAAGAACTCCCCGAATCTTCGTCGAGCTGATGTCACCGAGTGCCGTGCACGGAATTAACTCCACACCGAGACTTGAGGCAATGGTGCTGACAGCCGCGGCGTCGGCCCCGTCGGAACCGACCCTGTTGTCGTAGCCGAATACCATCGCCGTACAGCCGAAGCGTCCGATGAGCCAGTCGCGGATGTACTGTTCCGCAGTCAACGAAGCGAACTCACGCGTAAATGGAATCACCTCCAACCTGTCGATGCCGAGAGAGCGGAGAAGAGCACGCTTTTCAGAAAAAGACGTCAACAGACGCAGCTGCGGGGCATCTTGCTGAAGTACCGCACGCGGATGCGGACGGAAAGTAACGACCACGGAGTCCGTCCCGCGCTCACGGGCGGCCGCGACAAGTTGTTTCACGACCGACCGATGCCCGAGGTGGACTCCGTCAAAAAATCCAGTGGCAATTACAGCCATCTCACGAGTTCAAAATCCTGTCTATGAGGCAGAAGCGGGTTCTTCGCATAGATGCGGCCGGCAACCTGATAGACACCTGTGGTCTCAGGAAGAACGGAAGTCTCATATCTCACGATACCGTCGTTCACCTCAACTGGAGCGCACTCACATCTCTCGACTATGTGCATTCTGTTCTTGGCGTCCTGTGTAGCGAAAAGGAACTCGACTCCAATCTCCTGCGGGTCAAGATCTCCGATGTTGAGGACGGCTCCTGCCCTGTACTCATGTCCTATGGACACATTTCCAGCAGAGCTGTCCGGCTTGCTGACAGAAACGACCTCAACCTGTCCCCATGCGCGACGCAGACGCTTCTTCCAAGAGGCAATCTCGCGGGCAACCTTGTAGTCATCCGCAACGAGAGACTCATAACGCGCAGACTGAGGATTGTAGTATTGGTTCACATAGTCGGTGAGCATCCTGTTCGTTGTGAAGTTGCATGCCACCTGAGCCACAGTGTTCTTCACATACTCAATCCATGAAGCCGAACGTCCTGTAGCAGGGTCCTTGTGATAGAATGTAGGAGCGATGTCGTTCTCGATAATCGTGTAGATTGTTGCAGCATCAAGTTCGTCCTGATAGTTCTGGTCGTCGTAGGTGCGCTCCATAGGCAGTGCCCATCCGCAGCCAGGCTTGTAACCCTCTACCCACCAGCCGTCAAGAACGGAGAAGTGCATCACGCCGTTCATCGCAGCCTTTTCTCCCGATGTTCCGGAAGCCTCAAGAGGACGGGTCGGATTGTTCATCCAGACGTCGACTCCCTGAACGAGGTATTTTGCGAGAGTGATGTCGTAGTTAGGCACAAACACGATCTTTCCGATGAAACGCTCCTGCTTGGAGATGTCAACAATCATCTTGATGAGATCCTGACCCGCTTTGTCAGCAGGATGTGCCTTTCCTGCAAAGAGGAACTGCACCGGACGCTCCGGATTGTTCACAATCTCGTCGAGACGGTCGAGGTCACGGAAGAGAAGGTGCGCACGCTTGTATGTTGCGAAACGGCGGGCAAATCCGATGGTGAGCACATCGTCGCGCAAGGTGTCCTTTATGGTCACAATCTGTCGCGGAGAATAGTGGTTCGCAGCCGTGGTGTCCGAAAGACGCTCCTTCACCTCCGCGATAAGCTTCTTGCGAAGTTCAGTACGGACATTCCAGACAGTTTCGTCTGTCACCTTGTAGATACCCTCGAAGCAACTCTTGTCGTAGTGGTGCGTTTCAAATTCCTTTCCGAATACCTTGGAATGAATTTCCTTCCACTCAGGAGCTGTCCAAGTCGGATAGTGAACTCCGTTGGTGACATAACTTACGTGCAGCTCCTCAGGCAGATAGCCCGGGTACATAGGAGCAAAGATGTCCTGGCTCACCTTGCCGTGCAGCCATGAAACTCCGTTCACCTCCTGGGAAATGTTGGCGGCGAGATTACTCATCGAAAATTTCTCGTTAGGGTCGGCACCGTTCAACTTGCCAAGGCCCATGAGGGTCTCCCAGTCAATCTTCAGACGCTGCGGATAGTGACCGATGTACTTGCGGAGAAGTCCTTCATCGAACGCATCGTGGCCTGCCGGAACCGGTGTATGTGTCGTGTAAAGCGATGACGAGCGGATTACTTCCATAGCCTCGCCAAAACTGAGGTTCTGCTTCTCAATGTACTCGCGAAGCCTCTCAAGGCCGATGAATGCGGCATGACCCTCGTTGCAGTGATATACCTGCGGCCAGTAGCCAATCTTGCGAAGAGCACGGATTCCACCGACTCCCAAGAGAAGCTCCTGCTTCAGACGATTCTCCCAGTCGCCTCCGTAGAGGTGGTAGGTAACCTCCCTATCCTCCTGAAGGTTGTCCTCATAGTCCGTGTCGAGAAGATAGAGTTCTGTCCTTCCGACATTTACGAGCCAAAGACGCGCATTGATGTTCCTTCCAGGGAAAGCGATACTGATTGTCACCCAGTTGCCGTCCTTGTCGCGGACAGGCTCGGCCGGGGTCTTCATGAAGTCCTGTGCGTCATACTTGGAAACCTGCGCTCCCTGTGCGGAGAGAATCTGTGTGAAATAGCCGTAGCGGTAGAAAAGTCCCACAGCAACGAGGTTCACGTTCATGTCAGAGGTCTCCTTGAGGTAGTCGCCGGCGAGTATGCCGAGGCCGCCGGAATAAATCTTAAGCGATGTGTCAAGACCGTATTCCATACAGAAATACGCTACCGACGGGTTCGTCCTCTTCGCCTTCAGGCCCATATATTCGTCAAACTCAGTTTTCACCGCCTTAAGTTGCCCGAGGAACTCGACATCCGTGCTGAGTTTCTTGAAATTTTTGAGGCTCACGCGGTCAAGCAGCGCAATCGGGTTCTGTCCGCAGGCCTTCCAGCTCTCCGGATCTATTGATTTGAAAAGATTCTTGGCCGACTCGTTCCAGCACCACCAGAGGTTCTTTGACAGAATCTCCAGATCCTTCAGTGACTCAGGCAAATGCCTTGAGACGAAAACACTGCTCCACGACGGCTGATTTACTTCATTCTTTTTGTACTCCATTGGTTTCTCATCCCTGAATTCCGGGAATGCTCCTTTTTCTGATATAACTTTATTTAATGCCTTTGAATATGCTTCCTTGTAATAGACTATGTTGTTCTCCCACAGCGCGATGTTCGACACGTCACGGGCATTGTCCATATAGCCCTGACGAGTCTCGGCCGTAAGAGACGCTATCTCGCGTATCCTTCCAACGGTCTCCTCGACGACGTTGTTGTAGTTCGAGTCGTTCCTCGTGACCACCGTGATGCCCGGGTGCTGCTTCCCGTAGTGTCCGCGAACCCACAGTCCAAATCCCGCGAGGGACGTCGTGAGAGTAGGGACCTTGAACGCGAGGGACTCCAAAGGGGTATAGCCCCACGGCTCGTAATAAGAAGGGAAAACTGCGAGGTCCATTCCGTTGAGGAGGTCGTAGTAGGACATATTGAACACTCCGTCGTTTCCGTTGAGATAGGACGGGATGAAATATACCTTCACCTTCGTGTGCTCCGAATTGTCGAGCCCGAGGTCAGCGAGACGATGGGATATGGCGTCATTCTCGGGACTCATAAGATAGTGCGAAATCTGCGTCGTGTATGACGAACCGTTGCCTCCGAGTTTGGCGACAAGTTCCTTGTCTGCCCCGTGGTGTCCCGAAGGTATCATTATGAATGCCTGTATGTTACGACCGCTGTAGTTGGAACGGTTGAGGCGATCGAGCGCGTCGATGAACACGTCTATGCCCTTATTCTTCCACTCGTAGCGTCCGCCGATGCACATGAGCATGGCGTCATCCGGGACTGCTGTCCCAGACATGGCAGATGCCACGCCGATGAGCTTCCTGCGGGCTTCCTTGCGCTTTGCCGGATATTCCTCGTCGGACGGAGTGAAGCTCGGTTCAAATCCGTTGGGCGTCACCACATCCACAGCACGTCCGAGAAACTGGCGACACTCCTGCGCGGTGATTTCGCTGACCGTCGTAAACACGTCGGCGCTCTGCGCGGAAATATTCTCAAGAGAGTGACGGGCTATGACATTGAATTCCCGCGCCTTGGCATCAGCGTTGTAGCTGTCGAGAGCATCATAGAGAGGCAGGTTGTTGCCGGCGATGCAGCGCCCGATTACAGTCGCATGGGTCGTAAAGACCGTCGCAATCGGAAGCCCGGTACCCTTAATATAAAGAAGTCCGGCTCCAGTCATCCACTCGTGGAACTGCGCCACGACCTTGTCGGAAGGATAGAGGTTGTACTTGTAGAAGCTCTCTATGACCTTTCCGGCGGCGTAGCCGAAGAGCGCCGATTCCCTGTAGTCCCAGTTTCCGGTGAGGGAATCCACTCTGAAACGCTTCCAATATTCCGTCAGAATCTCGTTCTGTGAGGTGATGAACTGCTTGAAGTCCACGAGTATGGCAATAGGTTGCCCCGGCACGTTCCACTTTCCGATTCTCACGCGGAGTCCTTCCGCAGCAGCTGCTGCCTTCCAGGACTTGAACAGTAGCGGGTCCTCCGTGAAGTCCGGATTGCTTGCCGTGTGCATCCACACGTCCGGTCCGATGAGGATGTGATGCCTCTTGTACTCTGTCCTAAGGTTTAATGCCTTGGTCGCTATGACCGTATAGATGCCGCCGACCTTATTGCAGACTTCCCAGCTGACTTCAAAAAGGTAGTCCGGCCTGATGATGTTGTTTTCCATTTATTCCTGTTCCTTTGAGGACAATGCCTGATCCACACGGATCATGAAGTCGCTCAATACGTTCATATAGTTGATGAATGCCTCGTAAGGGGTGTCATACGGGTTGAAATATTTGTGTACGGCACCGTCTGAGAAATATTTCGTGCACATGTAGTAGAAGTGATCGCTCTCCTGAAGATGTCCGAAATCTGCCCAGAGCTCAGCATCGTTCAAAAGGGAAAGCTTCTCAGAAAGTGAGTAGAGCTTGCTGAACGCCTCGTTCTGGAGCTCGTTTCCAAGCCATGCGGAAGTGTCGCGCTCCTCGTCCGCCCATGAAATCGCATCAGGAATGTCGAGAATGGAAACAGCCTTGTGTTTCTTAGCTGCCCTTGAAGGGGTCACGAACTCGAACTCTCCGTCAGCAATGATAGCGGATGGAAGATATTTCATAAAGTCGAATATTCCCGAAGACGCGGCCTGATGCTCTCCGAAGGTCTCGTAGTCCATGAAGAGGTTGACTATCTCGCCGTCGCCGGCCTTGAGCCACGAGAGGTATTTGTCGGTCGTAAGCGGCCAGTTCTCCCAATTTCTGTCGGAGAAACGGAACGCGATGTCGTCGCTGAGTCCGGAATTTCTCAGAAGAAGTTTCTGGGCGTGCTTTGCAGTGGTCTTGTAGACAAAGTTAGGGCTTTGCCATCCGAGGATGTGCTTTGCACCTTCGGTGAGTATGGTCTTGAATCCGAGAGAATCGACCATATCAGCGATGTCGTCCGAATAGACAAGCTCGGTGTTGCGGAAAGTCACCGGAGTCTGTCCGAAATAATGCTCTATCGCTGCCTTGTGCTTGAGAACCTGATGCTTGAACTCGGGCTCTGAAGCAAGAGACGCGAGGGAGTGGTAGTAGGTCTCGGAGAGGAACTCCACGCATCCGGTCTGGGCAAGCGCACGGAAACTGTCAAGAACCTCCGGGCAGTAGCGGTCGAACTGCTCAAGGGCAGTGCCGGTGATTGAGAAAGCCACCTTGAACGCGCCATTGTTCGCCTTAATCTGTTCAAGAAGCAGCTCATTCATCGGAAGGTAGCACTTCTTCGCGATGCGCCTGAGGATGGTGCGGTTCGTGAAGTCATCGTAGTAGTGGGAATTTTTCCCAATGTCGAAGAACCTGTACTGTCTCAACCTGTTAGGCTGATGGACCTGAAAATACAGACAAATTGACTTTTTCATATTTATAAATCTTTTATTGTCAAACACATGCTGTCACACATTCTGCCGTCTCCGGATTATCTCACGACCGACTCATAGACCGCCTTGACCTTAGCGGCGGCAGCCGTCCACTTGAGGGCGTTCACCTCATCGTAGCCACAGCGGGTCGCGAAGTCAGAGAGAGCCGGGTAGTTCAGCAAGCCATAAATAGCGTCGGACATGGCATCCACATCCCAAAAATCAACCTTGAGCGCATATTTCAGCACCTCGGCGCAGCCGGACTGTTTGGAAATGATTGAAGGGACATTGGTCTGCATTGCCTCAAGAGGCGAAATTCCGAAAGGCTCGGAGATGGAAGGCATCACATAGACATCCGACAGGGCGAACATCTTCCTCACATCGTCTCCGCGAAGGAAGCCTGTGAAATGGAAACGGTCCGCAATGCCAAGGCGCGCCACGTGGCGGATACATCTGTTGAGCATATCTCCGCTGCCGGCCATAACGAAACGCACATTGTCGCATCTCTTCAGGACTTTGGCCGCGGCCTCGATGAAGTATTCAGGGCCTTTCTGATAGGTTACACGGCCGAGGAAGGTGACAATTTTGTCTTTCACTCCCCTCTGCACGGTGATGCCGGCACGACCGGAGAAGTCCACAGCATTGTGGACGGTGACAACCTTTGCAGGGTCAATGCCATATTTGTTGATGACGATGTTTCTCGTGAGCTCACTGACCGTGATGACCCTGTCGGCGGCTTCCATTCCCCTCTTCTCAAGATCATAGACACGGGGGTCGATGTTGTCGTCGCTCGAACGGTCAAACGAAGTGGCATGCACATGGACCACGAGCGGCTTGCCGGTGAGTTGCTTGGCGGCTATACCGGCGAGATAGGTCAGCCAGTCATGGGCGTGGATGACATCGAACTCGTCGCAATGCTGGAGCGCAATCGTGCCTCCGACCATTCCGTAGCGGGCGACCTCCTCCATAAGATTGGTGCCGTACTTACCTGAGAACTGATATTTCTGGCCGTAGGTTATGCGGAAATCCTTGATCTGACGCGCCCTCTCTTCCTCAACGACAGAGGAGAAGTCCTCAGGCGAAACATACGGAACCATATTGGTACCAACATGTACGAAACGGACCTTTCCGAGAAATTCATCAACCGTCTCTGACATGGTGTCAACGGCCACATCACTCGCATTTATGATGCGGACGGAGGACTGATCCTCGTCCCCGGAGGCTGACGGCATCACGAAAAGCACCTCGACACCGTTCTCCGCAAGACCCCTGGTCATTCCGTAGCAGGCAGTTCCGAGCCCTCCGGCAATGTGTGGCGGGAATTCCCAACCGAACATAAGTACTCTCATAATCCTATTCCTCCTTTATTTTTACCGCTTTCCTGTCTGTAGTCTGCTGGCGGTAACGGTCAAGCAGATATTCTATACGAAGCAGCGCCGCAGTACTGCAAGCCGATGAAATCGCACCGTGCGGCTCGTGAGGAGGGTCTCCGTCGTAAAGTTCGGAGAACGCCCCGACGCCGTGCTTGTAGATGTCTTTGTAGAAGCCCTCGATGAGATACTCGGCTCTCTTGAGGAAAGAAGGGCCAACCATACGGAAAGCCAGGTCGATGTAGTAGTCGAGCGGAATAATCCAGGCACATCCCTGGTGGTAGGCGAGGTCGCGGTCAATTTGCGAGCCCTCGTACACTCCTCTGTAAGCCTCGTTTCTCGGCGAGAGGGTGCGGATGCCACGGCTTGTAATCAACTCGTTTGCAATGGTCTGCATAATTGAAGACTTGTTCTCGTCGCTCACCGGAGAATATTCCAGGGCGATGGCGTAGAGCTGGTTGGAACGCACCGCAGGTCCCTGCCCGGCATTGTCGACATAGTCTGCGAGATAGCCGCGTTCGGGAATCCAGAATGTCTTTTCGAAGTTCTCATCAATCAAAGTCTTGATGGCGTTCCACCTCTGGATAAAGGCGGTGTTTTTCGGTGCAAATCTCTGCTCCATCTCAAGAGCGAAGCAAATTGCGTTGTACCAGAATGCGTTAGTCTCGACTTGGTAGCCGGCACGCTCCGTCACAGGAATTCCGTTCACATAGGCGTTCATCCAAGAGAGGGCTGTGCGCCATTTCTGACCCCATAGAAGTCCGTTAGGGTGAACTGCCACTTCCGCGCGATGTCCAGGAAGATAGCTTTCAATGATGCCCTTAATCACAGGACCATATTTTTTCCAGACTTTTTTCGCGTCTGCGCCAAAGGCGATGTACTGCTGGAGGTCGTCGGCAATTCTGAGTGGAGCCTCAATCTGGGTGGTACGGGTGGAGAGTCTCTCGGCATTGTCAGCGATGAGATTGTCGAGAATCTCCTCGAATTCTTTTGCCCCGGCTCCGGCATAGAGAGTGAGCCCCGGAAGTGCGACTATGGTCTCTCGGAGAAGTCCGGTTTCAAGCCACGTCAACCCGGCGTCTATCTGTTTGTGACCATTTCGGTTGCAGATGAGAAGGTCTGCATTGTACTTGAGAAGATCCAGATTGGATGTTATATTTCCCTTTTTCTTTACAATCGATGTGAATTTGCGGGAGAGCCCTTTTGCGTCTTCAACAGCCGTCGAGCCCGAAACAATCACAGATTCGCCCTTTCTGAGTTTGAGTGAGAATGTGCCCGGGACAAAGAGGTCTTCCTTGCAGTCGAATCCGCGGCGATACTCGTCGGTGTAGGTGATTCCCTTGTACCACGACGGTGCATAGCGGAACTCCGAAGCCTTCGAGAACTGGAGATTGAGGTCCGGAAATCCTTCATACATATTGAAGGAAACGCCGTTTTCAAGTTCACGATAGCCGGTGCGTGCCTCAGGGTTTTCCTTAGTCAGCTTGTGAATGCAGCGGAACGCAAGGAACGGCTTGAGAATAAGTTCACAGGAAGCCGGAGAGGAAACGATTTCATATTTAATCATCACCTGATCGGAATCGGGAGCGAGGATTACGGATTTGCGTAAGGTCGTCTCTCCGATTTTGTAGGTCAGAGTCGGAACCGGAGCTGCGGTGAAGTCCACGATGTACTTGTGTCCACGTGGTTCATAGATATCGCCGTAGCAATGGATTCCAAGATTGAACTGTCTATGGTTCACCACGATGCTCTCATCCAGGCCGGAAAGCAGAATGTGCTTCTCTCCTCCGAAAGCGTCGACGGGAACTGCCAGCAGTCCATGATAGCGCCGCGTGTTGCAGTCCACAACTGATGTGTTGCAATACGCCCCCGTCTTGTTCGAGCCGATGATTTCCCTCTTGAGCGAATACTCAAGATTCACCAGTTCGGATTTGTTAAATGAAAGAAAAGCCATATTTATACCTATCTTTTGTTTTTCATTCTATCTTTTCTCCAACACAACAGCACAACGGCTCGGCAGATAGAGATAGAGAGTGTCATCGTATCTGTCGTTCCCATTGGCGTTCTTTTGTGGAACCGTAAAGTGTGCGTCGTGCGAAAGCCGCCCGAATCCATCGAATTCCGGTTCATCGGTGGTCAATATGTCAACCCATTTTCCCTGCGGAGCCGCAAAGCCGTAATCCACAAATGATTCGGTCGGGTTGAAATTCGCCGCAAATATACAATTTTTTCTGCGGAAAATAAGAATTTTTTTCTGTTCGTCCTGGACAAGCAACTCCGGAGCCTCGTCAAGAATGCCTTCTGACTTCGCCATTCCAATCATTGCCTTGTCGAAATTCCGCAAATATTTGTAGCGCAAATAGTCCGGTTCGGCGAGTGACCACTGCCTCCGGGCATATTTATAAGACCATCCGTTCCCCTCGCGCGGAAAGTCAATCCATTCCGGATGTCCGAATTCGTTACCCATGAAATTGAGGTACCCGTCCCCTGCGGTAGCGAGCGTCACAAGGCGTATCATTTTGTGAAGGGCTATTCCCCTGTCCACCACCGGCGACTGCGAGTCCTTGTTCATCGATGTGTACATCTGGGCGTCCATAAGACGGAAGATTATGGTCTTGTCGCCCACCATCGCCTGGTCGTGACATTCGGCGTAACTGATGGTCTTCTCGTCGGAGCGTTTATTCGTGAGCTGCCACCAGATTTCGCCCATACTCCACTGCTCATCACTGAGGGTTTTTATCCATTTAATCCAGTTGTCGGCGATACCCATTGCCATCCTGAAATCAAATCCTACTCCTCCCGCCTCGAAAGGTGCAGCAAGCCCCGCCATACCGCTGACGTCCTCCGCAATCGTGAATGCATTTGGGTTAACTTCGCGTATGAGCATATTCGCAAGTGCCAGATATTCAACGGCATTCTCATCGACAGAGTTGTTGAAATAGTCGTCATATCCGGTGAATGCCCTTTCGAGTCCGTGGTCCCAGTAGAGCATACTTGTAACACCGTCGAAACGGAACCCGTCTATGTGGTACTCCTCCAGCCAATACTTGCAGTTGGAGAGGAGGAAATATTTGGTTTCGTCTTTTCCGTAGTCGAAGCAGCGTGAGCCCCAGGCAGGATGGTGTCCCTGCGGGCCTTTGTAGAAATAGAGGTCTTCCCGTCCGTCGAAAAGGCTGAGTCCCTCGGCTTCGTTGTCAACAGAGTGGGAGTGAACGATGTCCATCACAACGGCAATACCCTTTGCGTGCGCGGCATCGACCAGCGCCTTGAATTCTTCCGGTGTGCCGAAACGCGAACTGAGCGCAAAGAAGTTGGAGACCTGGTAGCCGAATGAGCCGTAGTATGGATGCTCCTGAAGGGCCATTATCTGGAGTGTGTCATAGCCGAGGTCGGCGACTTTAGGAAGAACATTTTTCCGGAACTCGGTGAAGGTCGAAACTTTCTCCTGTTCTCCGCTCATTCCTATATGGCACTCATATATAAGTGGATGCGGACGTTTGCCCGGACGGCGGTGGCGCCATCTGTAGGGCTTTTCCGGCTCCCATACTTCGGCGCAGAAAGCCTTTGTTTCAGGGTCTTGAACAGTGCGGGTGACATAGGAAGGGAGTCTTTCCGCTCCGCCTCCCGGCCACTCGATGAAGAGTTTGTAGAGGGTGCCGTGGCTGAGGAAGATGTCGTCAAGGAAAATTTCCCAATTCCCGCCCCCGAGCGGTTTGAGAGCATAGGCATCGCTGCGCTTCCAGTTGTTGAACTCCCCTATCAGATAGATTCTCGTGGCGTTCGGAGCCCATTCGCGGAACACCCATTTGCCCTCCGGCGTGCGGTGGAGTCCATAATAGAGGTGGTTGTTGATGCCTTTTGCAAGCGAGCCGTCCACCGAGAAGCGTTCCCTGGTCGCCACAATGCGGTCGTGACGGGCATCAATAGCCTCTTTATAAGGCCTCAGCCACTCGTCCGTTTCGTATATTTTCTTGATTTTCTCCATAATTTCAGATTTTATGGTATTAGTTCAGTGCCCTGTCTCTCACCCCGCGGAGCCAGGCCTTGCAGCCCCCCGCGAGTTCGTTGGCGCGACGGACATATTTGTCGATATCGTCAATCGGCGTGTCCGGATTCTCGAGTGTCGCCACAATTTTTTCGAGTTCCGCGATTGCCGCATCATAATCGAATCTTTCTTTATTTTCCATACATTCCGATATATAACATATTATCGTTCAAGCTATTATAGCCATATCGCCCAAGCCCTATCCGCATCATCATACCGTCGTTCAAAACCCTATCTGGCATCATCCGCACCATATTCCCGCATCCGCAAATTTCTCACCACTGCCTCGACTTCCCCGTCGGCGAAAAGCACACGCAGCGAATCCCCGTCCTTTAGCGACGACGCTTTTTTGACGACGACGCCATCTCCTCCGGTGACAAGCACATAACCCCGTTTGAGAATGTGCCGTGGGTCGGAAGAGAGAATCCGAGTGAGCAGGTTTTCGACACGCATCTCCATCATATTCAACCTGTTGGAAATGGCAAGACGCATCCTTGAAATGAAATCTCCAAGCCGCGAGTCTTCACTTTCGAAAATCCCGAGTATCTCGTCGGCAAGGGCAGTGGGAGTCTTTAGGAATGAATATGCGACCATATCGCAAATGTGATAGTCGCGGTCGTGACCCACAGCTGTAAGCACCGGAATCGGGCAGGTGGCGATGGAACGGGCCATCAAGTAGTCGTCGAAACAGGCAAGGTCGAGCGCCGAACCGCCTCCGCGTAAAATGAGCACGGCATCAAAGCTTTCTCCGCAGGTCGCGATCTCATTCAACGCATCGCAGACCGACTGAGGGCAGGCGTCACCCTGCATAGCAGCCGGAAAAAGCCGGAGTTCGAACTTGAAGCCGAATTCGTTTTCGTCCAGATGACGCATAAAGTCACCGTAGCCGGCCGCATCTTCAGAGGAAACAACGGCGAAGCGCCAAGGCAGAGAAGGGAAGGCAAGTTCTTTCTGCAGGTCCATAAATCCCTCGTCCTGAAGCCTTTTGATGGTTTTGCGACGAAGGTCTTCCTTTTTGCCGAGTGAAAATTCGGGGTTGATGTCAACAATGGAAAGGGAAAAGCCGTAGAGTTCGCTGTAGCTGACCTGCACCTGGACGAGAATCTCCATTCCCGGACGCAGCGACTCTCCCGTCACCGACTCGAAGAACGGCTTAATCACCCGCCACTTGGAAGCCCAAATTACAGCCCGGGACTTTGCAACCACGCGTTCATCCTCAGTCTGCGAGAGCTCCAGATAGCAATGCCCGCCCAACTTCGCACTGACCGAAGCGACTTCCGAGCGCAACCAAATCCTCTCCGGGAACATCTCCTCCAGCCCCTCGCGCACAAGGGACTGAAGCTCCAAAAGATTCAAATATTCCTTTTCCAAACCGTTCACATAATTAATCGATGTAAAAATCACATCTTTGCAAATTTAGGCAATAAAAAGGAATAAAAAAATATCAGATTATAGTTGTTCTTGGACTGTTTTGGGTCAAGGTTCTGTCAACAGCGTCTGCCCATCCTTTCTTTGCGAGAGCAACAAGATCCGCCGCCATTGTCGGAGTGAAAATCCTTTCCGCCTGCCACTGCCGCTTCACCTCGTCGATACTCTTCCAAAAGCCCACTGCCAGGCCGGCGAGATAGGCCGCACCCAAAGCCGTAGTTTCAGTAACAAGAGGCCGAACCACTTTTGTTCCAAGCACATCCGACTGAAACTGCATCAGAAGATTGTTTCGCGACGCTCCTCCATCCACTTTCAACTCACCCAACGGAACTCCCGCATCCTTTTCCATCGCCGAAACTATGTCCATAGTCTGAAAAGCGATGCCCTCCAAAGCCGCACGGGCGATGTGAGCCGCAGTCGTGCCACGAGTGATGCCGTGGATGCTTCCCTTCGCGTACTGGTCCCAATACGGAGCGCCAAGTCCCGTGAGAGCCGGCACCATATACACGCCTCCCGCATCCGAAACCGAAGCGGCAAGCGCCTCAACCTCAGACGAACTTCGGATGATTCCAAGCCCGTCACGCAGCCACTGTACGACAGAGCCCGCCACAAAAATCGACCCTTCAAGCGCATAAGTCACCCTTCCATCGAGTTTCCAGGCAATTGTAGTCAGCAGATTATTCTTCGACACGATAGGTTTCTCTCCGGTGTTCATAAGAAGGAAACATCCTGTGCCATAGGTGTTTTTGACCGCACCCTGCTCTGTACACATCTGTCCGAAAAGCGCAGCCTGCTGGTCGCCTGCAATTCCCGAAACCGGCACATCCTCCCCAAGGAGCGAAGTCCGTCCATAAACCTCGGAAGAAGACTTCACCTGCGGCATAATAGAAAGTGGAACACCTAGAATATCAAGAAGTTCCGCATCCCATTGGAGCGTATGGATATTAAAGAGCATCGTCCTCGAAGCATTGCTGACATCCGTCACGTGTTCGTGTCCACCGGTCAGATTCCACACGAGCCAACTGTCAACTGTTCCGAAACGCAATTCTCCCCTTTCCGCCCTTTCACGAGCCCCGGGCACATTTTCCAAAATCCAGCGAATCTTCGTTCCGGAAAAATATGCGTCAATAATGAGTCCAGTCTTGCTACGAATCATTTCGGTGAGCCCGGCTTCTTTGAGAGAGTCGCAATACTCGGACGTACGGCGGTCCTGCCAGACGATAGCATTGCAAATCGGTTTACCCGTCGCCGCATCCCAGACAATGGTGGTCTCCCTCTGGTTTGTGATGCCAATCGCCGCAATGTCCGCACCTCCCAGTCCAAGAGAGGTCACAGCCTCCGTCATCACCGCATATTCCGTTGCCCAAATTTCCATCGGGTCGTGCTCCACCATTCCGGGTTGTGGGAAATGCTGGGTAAATTCCTTCTGACACACGGCCTTCGCCTCACCTTTCCGATTGAAAACGATTGCTCTTGAAGAACTTGTGCCCTGGTCGAGAGCGACGATATATTCTTTCATTTTAGTATGTTATTGTTATGTGTATTGTTATTTTTTGAAGGTTTCTATAAGTATATGTTCTCAGCAATCTGCCGCACAAGGCGCTCCCTCGCCTCAACGCTCGCCCAAGCAACATGGGGAGAGAAGCGCAGCCTCTGAGGATGAGAAACTTTCAGCAGCGGACTGTCCGAAGGAAGAGGCTCTATGGCAAAAACATCAAGCGCCGCACCCGCAATCGTCCCCTCATCCACAGCACGCGCAAGAGCCGCCTCATCCACAATGCCTCCGCGACCGGCATTGACCAAAAACGCCGAAGGCTTCATCAAGCTGAGTTCTTCCTCACCAATAAGTCCACGAGTGCGTTCATTAAGAGGAGCGTGAATCGAAACCACATCCGAAACTTCCAGCAGTTCCCGCAGCGGAAGTGACGGATATTCAGCACAATGCGATGTTCCGGAAGTCGAATAATAGACCACTCTCATTCCGAAGGCCTCGGCCACTCGTGCGACTTTCCTTCCGATATTCCCCATTCCGATGACACCGATTGTCTTCCCCGAAAGTTCATTCCAAGCGACGCTCACGTCCGTAAATACACCCGAATTTGAATAATGACCGCTCTTCACTGCGGCATCGAAATACGGAGCATTTCCCATAAGAGACAGAATGTGCATAAAAGTCGACTGCACCACAGAATCCGTAGAATACCCCACAGCATTGCGCACCGGGATTCCCCTCTCCCAGGCATATCCGACGTTGATATTGTTCACACCGGTCGCAGTCTCGCAGATAAGACGAAGCCTCGGAGCAGAATCAATCAAAGTCTTATCTACCACTATCTTATTGACTATCAAAACGTCACAATCCGCGACACGTTCCCTTGCCTCTTCAGCGTTGGAACTGTCATAGAGGACGAGTTCACCTTTTTCGCGTATCGGGTCGAAAGAAACATCCCCCATCGTCGCAGCATCAAGAAAAACAATTTTCATATTTATGTTCTGAATTATTTTAACGATTATTCAGCGTTGTGAATCCAAAGATAGATAATATTTCTCTTCCGCTAAAATTTGGCGTACCTTTGCCTCCCGGCCGGGCTTTCCGGAAAATGTAGAACATTATGATGTATATCACACTCGTCATAGTTGGCCTGATTGCGGGCCTGTTGTCCGGCTCGGTAGGGTTTGGTGGTGGGATGATTCTGCTGCCGGTTATCACATATTTCTACGGAGTGGATGTCGCTGTGCCTGTGTCGACTATCGCCCAACTGCTCAGCAACCTCAGCCGTGTCGGAATGGGGTTCCGTCAAATCAACTGGAAAGCAGTAGGGCAATTCCTTCTGCTGGCAGCTCCATTCACGGCCTTGGGCGCATTCGGATTCGCAAAAGTCCCTAAAGGACCTATGACAGTGGTACTATGCGTTTTTCTAATCATCTTCGCAATAATGAAACTGCGCGGGAAGATGCGTCTGCCACACAAACCGGCCACGATGATTGTCGGAGGCGGCGTCACAGGACTCATAAATGGGCTCTTGGGAATATCAGGCCCACTATCGAGCGCGGTTTTCCTGACACTGGACCTCGCTCCAGTCAGCTACATCGCCTCGGAGGCTACCGCAGCGGCAGCAATGCACATCATCAAGTCGATTGTCTATGGAAAAATGAGCCTTATGTCCGGCAGTATTTTCCTCAACGGACTGATGATAGGATGCGCTATGATGCTGGGCAACTTCATCGCAATGCGCTGCATCAAGAACGTCAATCGCGAACTCTACCGGAAGATAGTCGCCGCCGTGATGATTGCCGTCTCACTTTGGCTGATTGTCTCCCAGTTTATCGGGAAATAGAGAGAAAGGGGACGGCAGAAGGTCAAAATCCCTCAAACTCCGCAAATCTTATAATATTTCAGGAGTCCGCTCCGCAAATCTTTTAAGATTTATGGAATTTGATTAAGAATGAACGCCGCAACCAGAGTTGCACCGGATTTTATTTTGCTGAATTATACAGCACAAGTTTGCAATATTCTCATTATCTTCGCAAGAAACAGCGAAATGTGATTTGTGCTGATGATTTAAAACGTTGTCACATGGATAAGAGGAAACAGGACATAGCATTTTTCAACTGTTCCGCATCGTTTATTCCCACTCTTTGTGAAAGAAATTCGTAGGATGGCTTGGTCTGCTGCATAAGAAACATACAGTCATAGAAGTCTCGGCCTTTCGCCCTCGCGAGCAGAGCCGACAGTTTCATACCGAACATAACCGAATCGGGAGGAGCCGGCAGAGAAAAGAAGAATCCGCAGCGCTGGACGTGACGAGTCTCTACAGGATATGGCACGCCCTGGTCCTGAGCCTCTATTTTCAGGAGGAAATGCTCGTCCCTGTGACCTGTCAAACCGAGTTCAAAGAGAAATTCCGGGAAATAAATGTTGCGTCTGAAAGCCGTCAGTTTAGGATTGACCTTGTCGCGGGATTCGACATTAAGTCCGGAATTTTTCAAAAAAGCGACTATACCGTCCGTCATTTCCATAAATTCCGGTTCGGAAAGATTCTTACAATCGAAATCAAGGTCTTCGGAAAAACGGTCTATCCCCTTGATGAGCCGAAGATTCGTCCCTCCTATAAATGCGAGTTTACCGATATACGGAGTGTCCGCAAGATAGTCAAGTACCATAAGTTGTATGTACTCTTTGAGGATATGTTTCTGAAACGCCGCATTTGATGCAAGATGCGGAGGGAAATAGCCGTTGATATAAGAGATGTCTATCATATTCCGTATATTTTCAATAATTTCTTTACTCTGCTATCCAAAGCTCTGCATCCGATTTTACTGAGGTATTCCGTCAGGCGGTAGGTGTCAAGTTCCTCTGTCATAAAGTATTCGTCAAGACGTAACTGTTCCAGTTCCGCTTCACTGTCATAGAACGGATAAAGATAGAGCAGGTCAAGCAGAGCCTTCTCCGGATGAGCCAGCAGCCATGTCTGAACGAGGCTGCCGACCGCGGATGTGGCAGGAGGTAAAGTAACGGGCTTGTAGCCGAAATACATTGAAGGCTTCAAGTTCTGATAGAAATACTGCCCGAAACTGTTCTCAAAATGAGCGGTTTTCAGCGTCGTCACCGCAGTGATGTCGGTAACCGCCTCAGGAATCATTCCGTAAATGCTCAACGCCATATGGAGGCTGATGTATGACGGACGATATATACGGCAGGCCACATAACGCGAGAAATCGGGACGACGAAGCATTTCCGGAAATGCATACCACCCCCGCCGCAACTTTATCAGCAACTCGTCGTGTGACCAGCGCGTGAGGTTATTTCTGTCAAAGTTTGGGAAACAGGCCCTTGCCTGATGGACCGAAAAACATCCGTCAGGCAGCAACTTTTCCCGAAATTCCAAATAGCTCGTCATTGCATTATATTTCCAAAACACTGCAAATATAATGCTTTTCAGAAACAAAATTCATTTCGTTCTGCAGGAAGAGGCTTTCGGAAGCACGGCTCTTTCATTTAAGATTTAGTTGCTACCCTAAGAATGTTGTTATTTTATA
>UQYV01000003.1 GCA_900545245.1 uncultured Bacteroidales bacterium | reverse complement strand
CTCAAAGTGGCGTTACGAACTTAACGGAGCATTGCCTACCTTGAGGAAGCAGTAAACCGTCGGGCGGGAAAAGTCCCGCCCGCAACGAACATTAACTGAAGTATAATCCCAATAAAGAAAGGAGGACGTGATGGAACACACGGAGAATCCACCATATTGGTTTTGGCATCAAGGCATTGTCAATAATAATATAGACTCCAGTGTAAATATGGAAGCTGTAAGCCGGACATTGTCAAGATTGGTGCTCATTAAAGACAACAAATCAAGTAATTAAATTAAAAACATGGGACTTTTTCACAGAGGCAAGAAAAATAATGACGATGAGCCGGACAGTGTTCAAACCAATTCATTCTCTGATATTATGAATGGTTTGCAGTACGCCGTAAACTGTGCACAAGATACATTACAGAATCATCAGATACAAAATCTGACCAGACTTTTTGAAGGAACAAATGCAAATAACGCAAATTGGAGTTTTAGTTAACCAATTATATTTTTCATCAACAAACAGTGTCGCTGCGATATAAAATATTTTTCGGCTATGCCATACTTATGGCGGTCATCGGTAGCATGGCCGCCATTCTCATCCATGAACCTGCGAAGTTCCACGACCTATATGCGTATGTTGAATAACGGTATTTACACAAACAGCAAATGAGCGAACAATTCGTTACCACTACCAAGCATTTCCGCAAGCTGCTTGCCGCAGGCTATCTGCTTATAGTCCTGCTGGTGGGCGGCATCATCTGCACGTGGCTCGGCGAATGGCGCGACTTGGAGTTGCTGGAACGGGAGAACCGTGAAATCAACCGCTTCCGCAAGGAAACACACGATGCGTATGTGGGTGTGGTGGAGTTGTCTCTTTTGGGCGAGTCGGTGCTGGAATGGGACGATAAGGATGTGGCGGCATACCGGCGGCAACGGATGACGGTGGATAGTATGCTTTGCCGCTTCAAGAGCCATTACGAATCGGTGCGCATAGACAGCGTGCGCCACTTGCTGGAGGACAAGGAAAAGCGGCTGTGCGCCATCATGGAGGCTCTGGAACAACAGGCGGACATCAACCGTCGGATAGCCAAGCAGGTGCCGGTGATAGTGCAAACGAGCAGGCAGGAAGAGCCGAAGAAACAGAGGAGGAAAGGTTTTCTCGGGTTGTTCGGCAAGAAACAGGAAGCACCTCCGACGACGACCACCACGATGCTCTACACACTGAACCGTGATATGATAGCGCAACAACGTGCCCAGAGCCATCGTCTGTCGGAGTATGCCGACAGCCTTGCCAGCCGCAATGCGGAACTGAACCGCCAACTGCAAACCCTTATCCAGCAGATGGACCACAAGGTGCAGGCTGACTTGCAGGAACGTGAGGCGGAAATATCCGCTATGCGTGAAAAGTCGTTCTTGCAGGTAGGTATCATAACGGGTGTCATGCTGCTGTTGCTCATTATTTCATACATCATCATTCACCGCTATGCCACTCGCATCAAGCAGTACAAACATAAGACAACAGATTTAATCGGGCAACTGCAAAAGTCCGTAAAACAAAACGAATCGTTGATAGCCTCACGCAAGAAAGCGATGCACACCATCACCCACGAGCTACGCACACCACTGACTGCCATACATGGATATGCGGAACTGATGCAGGACAACGAAGAAGAAAAGATAAGCGGTTATGCGGACAATATCCTGCAAGCCTCCAAGAGAATGACCGACATGCTCAACTCCCTGCTTGACTTCTTCCGCTTGGACAGCGGCAAGGAACAGGCGAATGTCCGTCCGTTTCGTTTGGAAAACATCGCGGAGCTGTTGCAAACGGAGTTTACGCAACAAGCAGAAGCAAAAGATCTTAAACTTACCATCGAGTGCCCGGAGGGTATTATCCTGAATGGCGACAAGGAGCGCATCATACAGATATGCGACAACCTGCTGGGCAATGCCGTCAAGTTCACGAATGCCGGAAGCGTTTCACTTGTCATAAGCTATGACGGCAATAGGCTGACCCTTGTAGTAGAGGACACCGGAACCGGCATGAGTGCGGAAGAACAACAGCGAGTGTTCGGAGCGTTCGAGCGGCTTTCCAACGCCGCCACGCAAGACGGTTTCGGATTGGGGTTAAGCATTGTGAAACAGATAGTCGGGATGCTTGGCGGCACTATACGCTTGGAAAGCGAAAAAGGAGAAGGCAGTCGTTTTACTGTGGAGTTGCCAATGAACACTGCCGATATTGGTATTGAAGAACAGACAGCCGCAAAAAGTCTGGCTCATATAGAAAGACCTTATTCTGTCATCGTATTGGACGACAATCCGATGGTATTATCCATGACAAAGGAAATGTATGCTGGTATAGGTGTGCATTGCGACACGTTCACCACTATTGGCGATGCAATGGAAGCCATGCGGCAGCACACATACGACCTCATGATAACCGATATGAAGATGCCGGAGATTAACGGCTATGAGGTGTTGGAGTTGTTACGCTCGTCAAGTGTCAGCAACTCGAAAGAGATTCCCATTGTCGTGGCGACCGCCTCCGGCAGTTGCAGCGAAGAGGAGCTGTTGGAAAATGGATTTACCGCCTGCCTGTTCAAGCCATTTTCCATTTCCGAACTGGTTGCTGTATCAGACAAATGCCTTTTGACAAGTACGGACAAGGATGAACTTCCCGACTTGTCCTCTCTGCTTGCATATGGTGACAAACGGGCGATGCTCGACCGTTTGATAACCGAAACAGAAAAGGATATGCAGGCTGTCCGGGAAATCATGGAGAGGAATGACCGCAAGGCGTTGGACGAATGGATGCACCGTCAGCGAAGTTCATGGGCTGTTATCCGTGCTGACAAACCCTTGTGGAACCTGTATGAACTGCTGCATCAAGAATCTGAATGTTCCGAAATGGAATTGCGGAAATGCGTGGATGCCATGCTTCGTATGGGAACAGTTATCATAGAACTTGCGCAAAAGGAAAGGAGATTGTCGGATGAAAGTATTTGTGATTGAGGACAACCCCGTCTATAACGATTATGTCTGCAACCTGCTGAAGAAAGACAGCTTCGATACTATGTCGGCATATAATCTTGCCACTGCCAAGAAACTATTGGCAAAGTCAGAGGTGGATGATATTGTCGTTGCCGACCTACGCCTCCCCGACGGTGAAAGCATAGAGTTGTTACGGTGGATGCGTGCCAACGACAAACAGCAGGTGTTTATCGTTATGACCAATTACGGGGAGGTGCATACGGCAGTGGAAAGTATGAAGCTCGGCTCAAAGGATTACATACAGAAACAGTTGTTGGAGGATAAACTGATACCGCTTATCCGCACCCTGCAAAAAGAACATGAAAAGCGACTACAATGGAACATTCCGATATTCGTCCGGCAGGGCGAAGCCTATCAGAAAATCAAGAAACGTGTGCGCCTTGTAGCCACCACCCGGATGAGCGTGCTGATACTGGGCGAGAACGGTACGGGCAAGGAACATATCGCACAACATATACACCAACAAAGCAAACTTGCCGATAAACCTTTTGTGGCAGTGGACTGCGGAGCCTTGTCCCCGTCATTGATACAATCCGCCTTCTTCGGACACGTCAAGGGCGCGTTTACGGGTGCCGAAGCAAACAAGACGGGGTATTTTCTGGAAGCGGATGGCGGCACGCTGTTCCTTGACGAAGTGGGCAACCTAACAATGGAGATGCAACAGATGCTGCTCCGCGCCATACAGGAACGCCGTTACCGTCCCGTCGGTGCAAAGGAGGACAAAACAGCCAACGTGAGGATAGTGGCTGCAACCAACGAGGATTTGCAGAAAGCCGTAACGGAAAAGCGGTTCCGGCAGGATTTGCTCTATCGCTTGCAGGAGTATGTGATAACCATGCCGCCCTTGCGCGACTGCCCGGAAGACATCATGCCATTGGCCGAGTTCTTCCGTGAAATGGCAAACCGTGAGTTGGAACGTGAAGTAAAAGGTTTTGCCGCATCTGCCCGTAATGCCCTGCTCGCCCATGCGTGGCCGGGCAACGTGCGCGAGTTGAAACAGAAGATACAGACGGCAGTCCTGCAATCAGAAGGCGATATGATAACCGAAGCCGATTTGGAACTTGACAATGAACCGTCCGCTACTTCCGCTTGTTTTACATTGAAGAGCGGGGATGAAGAAAGAGGACGTATCCTGCGTGCTTTGAAACAAGCAGCCGGTAACAAGAAAATGGCTGCAAAGATACTGGGTATCGGCAGGACAACGCTGTATAATAAATTGGTAGAGTATGGATTGAATGAAGAAAACTGACCGGAGTATGGCTGTAAATGGCAATAATTGATTAACTTTGCAATTGTATTTCAGAAAATAGCAGGCGATTGGGTAACTTTTCGCCGATGATATAGACATAAGACCGCAAGGCGTTTCGAGCGAAAATCTGGTAAATTGAAACTACGGAGACGATTGCGTGATGCTTATGCTATGCCTACGCATAGCGTGCATTCACGTACTCTCCGTAAAGGCTTTACCAGAGCCATCGCTTGAAAGTAGTGTGAATTGCACGCTACTTTTTTGCCTCGCCAAAAAGGAAAGGAAATACGTTATGGCGAAAATACAATTACTTGCCGTTATCTCAATAGATGGCTGTCCGATGAAACTGCATCCCCGGAAGCGGTTGCTTCAAACCGAAGATTACGGTATGGATGAAATACGTGCCAATGCCCTGTATAAGCTGACATCCGACTATTCGGTATCCGTGCTTCAAGAATGGAGGGAGGAAGGTGGAAGCATTTGCCATTTGTTGGAAGTAACTGCCGGGAATACCGAATATGCCAACGGACTGTTACGGATGAACGTGATAGATGAAATCATACTATACGTTGTTCCAACCATCGACGGAAACGGAGCGCATTTTTTCAAGTCAGCACTACCTATGAATGACTGGCGGCTTATGGAGAACAAAACTTATAGGGACGGAGTAATCCGGCTTACCTATCATAAAGAGCCACGGGCATAAAATGTTCAGATTATGAACATCTTGGCGGGATTTCCGTGCTCAGAAAGTGAACACATGTTCAGAATCTGAACACATTTCACAAGGGATGCAATCAAGGATAAAATTATTTTTGAATTTTATCTTTCTGAAAAACAATGTAGTACAATTTTCTCACAATCTTTTCTCGTGTTTAGGGCTATGATTTGCACCATATATCAGTGTGCGCACACTGATAAACAAGTGTAAACCCTCAAAACAGAAAAGATAATGAACCATCTCATACTGGCGGAAACACAGTTTTTCGCCATGATAAACGGAAAAGACAACGGTAGCACGGAAACGGCATACGGCGGATTCGTGCAGGAAGTAATAAACCTGTGCTACGGCGGCAATGATGCCAAGCATATTATTGTGGCGTTGGCTTTTGCCGAAATCGAATTACAGCACCATCCGCAGAACTTGTCGGCATCGGAGGAGAATGTCGTCACTGTGTATATCCGCAAGGCGTTATCCTTCATCCGAAAGATGCAGAAGATGGTATCCGCTTCTGCAATTACCTCCGTGCCACCACTAACATCCACATCCGAAACCAAAGCCACAGTCCCAGCCTTGCAATGGACCGGTAATGCCGTCGAGTTGGTAGAACTAATCTATGCCCTCTACGCCACCGGCTGCATCAATGGCGGCAAGGCTTCGCTGAAAGAGCTTGCTCCTGTCCTCTATTCCTTTTTCGGTGTGGAGTCCAAAGACTGCTACCGCTTCTATACGGACATCAAACGCAGGAAAAGCGACAGTCGCACCTACTTCCTTGAAAAGATGCAGGACAAACTGAACGCGAAGATGCGACATGACGATGAATTGGAGCGGATGAGGAGATAAACGAATGCCAAACAAAGGATAAGCGGCCGGATTATACGGTTTCTTATCCTTCTTCATTTACAATCACTCTATTATCTGCCGGAAAGCCGATTAAAATCATTAACTTTGCAAGTATTAATCAATGACGGATGAAAATAGATAACCTCGAAATATTGAACGGACTGATTGCCGGAGCCGAAGGCGGGACAGTTGAGTTCAAAGAAACTACCGGGCAGTTGGAGCGTGGAATGGAAACTCTTTGTGCCTTCTTGAACGGTACGGGCGGCACGGTGCTGTTCGGTGTAACCGACAAGGGAAAGATTATCGGTCAGGAAGTGAGCGACAAGACGAAGCGCGATATTGCGGAAACCATCAGACGAATCGAGCCGTTTGCGACCATTGATATATCCTATACAGACATTCCGGGAACGAACAAAAGTGTTATAGCTTTATCAGCGGAAGAACAACGATATATGCGCCCGTTCACCTATAAGGGGAGGGCTTATCAACGGATAGAGAGCGTTACATCTGCCATGCCGCAGGGTATATACAACCTGTTGGTTATGCAGCGAGGCGGAACCTATGCTTGGGATTCCATGCAAAATCCCGGCTTGAAAATATCCGACCTTGACGAAACGGCAATCTTGGGCGCAGTACGTGGAGGAATCAGAGGCGGACGTTTGCCGGAAGGTTCTATGCAGGAGGATGTCCGAACCATCCTTGAAAAATTTGACTTGTTGAATGATGGAAAGCTGAACAATGCTTCCGTTGTCCTATTCGGACGGAACTTCTACCATTATCCCCAATGTCTGCTCCGTTTAGCCCGGTTCAAAGGAACGACAAAAGATGAATTTTTAGATAATCAGCGTGTGACAGGCAATATATTCAACTTGCTGGATGCTGCAATGGCATTTTTCTTCAAGCATTTGTCCCTCTCCGGTAAAATTGAAGGTTTGTACAGAGAAGAGGAACTGAATGTGCCATATAAGGCATTGAGAGAATGTTGCATAAATGCTTTTGCACATCGTGTTTACCATCGCCCCGGCAGTTCAGTCGGGATTGCTATCTATGATGACCGCGTGGAGATTGAAAACAGCGGAACATTTCCGCCTGATATTACCATTGAGAAACTGTTGGGTGGCCACAATTCCGAACCACAAAATCTGATAGTAGCCAATGTGCTGTACAAAAGTGCAGTATTGGAGAGTTGGGGACGTGGCATAGCCCTTATGGTAAACGAATGTCGCCGTGTCGGTATTCCGGATCCGGAGTTTCATACCGACGGCAATGCTGTATGGGTTGTGTTTCATTATACAAGAACTACAGTAGGACAAGACCCCACAGCAACCCCACAGCAACCCTATAGTAACCCCACAGTAACCCCACAGTTAGGAAAACTGTTGTCTGCTATTGGGAACAACACTCTCTCTGCTAAAGAAATCATGGAGAAAACGGGAATGAAAGATAAAAGGAATTTCTTAAAGAACTATATCCATCCGGCAATAAATTCCGGTTTGGTCCTTTCACTTTATCCCATAAGCTCCAAGAGTCCGCAACAGAAATACTATCTTACTGATAAAGGTAAAGGTTTCCTGCAACAATAACGGGTATGGCATACAAATGCTTGCCCGCTTCAAACGACTGGTACAAATTCTTCTATAGATGATGCTTTTATCCCGTCAGTTTCCTGGACCGGTTACTCAGAATAATCAAGCAAAGTATAAACATCACGGCGTCAGAACAACAAGTGTAATTGTCAGATAGCCACAAGTTTATACTCTATCCCGATTATTAAATGACAGCAACCTTCCAAAAGACATCAGCCAAATCCGCTGCCATCTTTCGGGAGGTAACTTTTTCAACCAAAATCAGGGCAGGGCATACTGTCGCGCGATGCTGCATACAAAACTACAAAATTCCCGATTTTACCCCGCGAAAACTCGGAATAATTCCCGATTTTGTGCCTTAAAAACACGGAATTTTTCCTAAGAATTTTGTATGTGCTTGATTTTTATTACATTTGCATAAAATGTAAAAATGCTATGCTTTTCAGGAAATTTACATCGCACATAGAGGCTTTTTTGCGGGATGAGCCACACAAGATACTTTTGATAAATGGCGCTCGGCAGATTGGCAAGTCCTATCTGATACGTTATGTCTGCAAAGGGATGTTTCGCAACTACATTGAACTCAACCTCAAGGAAGATAAGGAGGGCGTTGGTTTACTGGCTGATGTCCGCAACACGGATGACTTTTACATACAACTCGGTGCGATTGCAGGGGAACGACTTGGTGACGCATCTGACACGATTGTATTCCTTGATGAAATTCAAAGTTATCCGCATCTGATGACTATGCTGAAATTTCTGAATGAGGAGGGACGATACCGGTATATTGCCAGCGGTTCGGAGTTGGGCATAGCATTGGCGCAGACTCCGTCAATACCGATAGGTAGCATTGCCATCGAGCAAATGTTTCCGCTTGATTTTGAAGAATTTTTACTTGCCTCCGGATGTGGTAAGGAGACTATTGATAGCATTAGAAACTGTTTTCTCAAAAGAGAGACTCTAAATGATTCTCTGCATACTTATATGTTGCGTCAGTTTAAAATATATCTGCTTACCGGAGGAATGCCGGATGCTGTCAACAAGTTTCTGGAAACACGAAACATTGCCCTTGTTCGCAAGATACAGAACGACATCCACGAACTGTACAGGTTAGACGCTTCCCAATATGATTCTGAAAAGAAACTCGTGATTCGGAATATTTATGACCTCATTCCGTCGAATATGGAAAACAAGAAGAAGCGCGTTGTCGTAAAGAAAATTGAAAACACAACCGGGCATAAGCAGTTCAGTGATTATGCAGATGAATTTGAATATCTGACCAACTCTGGTGTCGCGCTTGCCGTTAAAGCTATCAGTAATCCGAAATTCCCGTTGAAAGAATCGGAGAGCAAAAATCTGTTGAAACTATACCTCAGCGATGTCGGGCTGCTTACAGGACTTCTTTACAAGAATAACATCAATGCCGTGCTCGGCGATGAGCGCAGCATTAACCTCGGCTCAGTCTATGAATCTGTCGTGGCGCAAGAACTCAATGCGCACGGATGCGAACTTCACTATTACGACAACAAGCAGCGCGGGGAGGTGGATTTCCTCATTGACGACTACGATAGTCTGTCCGTTCTTCCGATTGAGGTCAAGTCGGGAAAGGATTATAAGGTTCACAGCGCTCTCGATAATTTTATGAAGACTCCCGACTACAATGTCAAGAATGCCGTCGTGCTCCACAGCGGTCAGAAAGTCTATCAGGAGAACGGCATCACATATCTCCCAATTTATTATGTGATGTTCTTGACAGGTGACTCCTCAAATTCCGCCGATATGGTCATACCGGAAATCGAACTCCCGAAGTTGAGATGAGTTCGGAAGGGCGTCGTTCCGCAATCCACTCGCCTTGGTGGCGTCAGAAAGTGAATTTGACCATGCACTGAACCCGGTGGCTGTGGACCCAATGAAGGTCTTCCGTGGCGAGGGCTCGGGTGTTGTAGTATGTCTTACCGGTGGTCTGGTCTTTTTCCGGTGTACCGAACTGGGCACCTGAAAATTCGTAGTCGAGACCTATGGAGAGTTTGCCGAAATTGCAGATTAGTGCAGGGCAGATGCGGTAGAGCTGATTGAGGTTTTTGAAACTGTTTTTCGAGAAATAGAAATCGGACTCAAGCACCTTCCCGTCATTGCCAGGATTGTAGAGGTCTTCGGATGTTCCGAAATTCTTGTAATAGCCCACCATCAGCATCGGAGCCCATTTCTTGCCGTAAGAAACTGTAAACCAAGTGGATGAAGAATGGGTCGAAGCATATTCGTAATGGCCGTCCTCGCCGAGACCTTCAAATTTTTTCGTTATTCCGTAGCCTCCCTGAATGTTGTAATGCTCACCCGCCGAAGCGTAGATGGTCTTGGCCTTCAGCGCGAGTTTACCCTTGACATACTGTATATAGACAAAGGGAGATGCGGTGGTGATGCGGTCCGAAACCTTTGCAGTAGTCGTTTTTTCTGCTCCGGTTTCGTCCTTATATTTGATTGTTCCCGTTGTACGCGGCTTGATGCTGAGAATGTCAACACCGGCACGCGCCATCCAGCCACCGAACTTGAGAGTGGCTCCCAGATAGCCTTCCGGAGTGCAGCCATATTTGATGTAATTTGCCGACTGTCCGTCAGGACCTGCGGATGTATACTGCATCTGCCATATTGCCGAAGCGGTGAGAGTGAAATGCTCGCCCAGATTAGCATCCATTGTCAGCTGCGGAGTGCGGCTGAAAGGGCCGAAAGGAGCACCGGATTCGAGTGTGAAGACAGGACAAAGGTCTGCTGCAAGCGGATGCCAAGCCTGGCCCATCTTGAGATTTACAGAAGCCGTTTTTCCACCTGCTATCCGAAGGTCCTTCCAACCGAGCGTGAGAAAAGCCTGACGAAGACGCAGGGTGGCCGTTCCTGTCACGCCGGAGAGTCCCGCATAGAAATCCGCCTCAATCTTAGCCCCAATTGACGTTCGGCCAATCTGATAGCCGCTCACATCAACACCGACCCTCGAAGTGAGCGAAAGGAAACGGAACGAATTCTTCCGGTTCAAATCGTCGCCCAAATCATTGAGCTTACGGTCCTTGGGGAGATAGAAGAAGAGATCTCCCGTTCCTGCCACAGCCTCGCGGGAGTCGTAGGCCATATAGTTGCGGACAAAGCCGTAAAACTTATAATGATTCTGGAGATGCTCCTTCACTGCATTTTCTTTCACAGGCGCCTGAGCAGTCTCCATTGCCGTACAAGAAGATGCACCCGCAACCGCAGCACCGTCAACCGCAGCGCCGCCAACCGCAGCGCCGCTAGCCGCAGCGCCGTCAACCGCAGCAATGGCACTTGCTGAAATGCTCAGAAGTGCCATTGTGCAAAGAATATTTGATATTTTTCTCATCTATTAAATATCTTAAATAAAGGGGTTCAAATAAGAAGATGGAGTACAAGGCATCCGCTTCTTATTCGGTTCTCATTAAAATTTCGGGAGGCCAATAAATATCATAATCAGATACAAAAGAACTATTCCGATTCCGCCGATAATCGCTCCGGTAAGTGCCATATCCTTCGTTTTGATGAGCCCGGTCGAATGTGCGATGGCGTTCGGTGGGGTTGAAATCGGGAACAGCATTGCAAGCGAGCAAGTCACGGCAACAGTCACTATAAGCGTTGCGGCGCCTCCCATTCCCTCGAAGCCAGGCGTCCCGGCCATTCCGGTTGCGACAGCAGCGAGAATCGGTATGAGCAGAGCCGAAGCAGCAGAGTGGGAAATGAAGTTCGAGAGTGCGTAAGCAAGCAGGCTGGCCACGACGAGTACAAGAAGCGGCATCCACTGCCCGAATGGTATTGCCTCGACAAGATGCGCTGCAAGCCCGGTTTTGTTAAGTCCAAGACCAAGAGCGAACCCTCCGGCAACCATCCAGAGCACATCCCAGTCAAGAGACTTGAGCTCTTTCTTTCCGAGCACACCGGTTGCTGCGAAAACGCCGACAGGAATCATTGCCACAACATAGGAGTTGAGACCGTGAAGTTTCTCGGTCATCCACAGGAAGACAGTCACGATGAAGGTCACCACTACAACCCAATAGCTCTTGTCCTTGTTTGGCTTACCCTCTATTTTGAGCTCAATCTTGTCGACCTTGAACGGGAACACAACGAGCAGCATCGCCCACGAAATAAGAAGCATCACAATGGCGAAAGGTACCATCACAGAGCACCACTCCGGGAAACCGATGCGTGCAATCGGCTCAAAAGCCGTTCCGAGAGACTCGTTTGCAGCCGCAAGCTTTCCGTTGATTGTCTCGATGAATGACGGTTCGTTGAGATATTTAAGCGCAATTGTGTTCGGAGGTGTTCCGATAGGTGTTCCTATGCCTCCAATGTTTGCCGCAATCGGAATTGCCAATGCGAGACCTATCTTGCTGCCCTCGTCAGGAAGGGAGCGGAGCACAGGCGCAAGGAATGCAAGCATCATGGCCGCCGTGGCGGTGTTGCTCATAAACATCGAGAACAGTCCGATTACCATCAGAAAGCCGAGCAGCACCATTTTGGGGTTGGTTCCGAAAGGAGCCATGAGGATGCGGGCGAGCTGGGCGTCAAGGCCTACCTTCGTGGCACAGAGCGCAAGGGCGAATCCGCCAAGGAAAAGCATCACCGTAGGTTCGGCGAATGTAGCGAGTATGGACTTGTAACTGACAAGGCTACCGACATTTGCGTCTGACGCGAAAGTGAACGCGGCCTGGTCGGAGACGGTAAGGAGCATCAGGACGATAATCATCGTGGAGGTACACCACGTCGGGATAATCTCGAAAATCCAGAACATCGCGGCAAGCACGAAAAGGGCTATGACTCTGACTTCAACCTGCGAGAGAATGCCGTCTCCGAAGAAAAGACTATAGCCGAAGGTAAGGTTTCCGACGGTCACAGGCTCTATCGGGAAAAACCACAGGAATGCGAAAAGTATCAGTGCAATAGGAAGACACACCACATACTTCAGATTGAGTTTCTTATCACTCATTTTGTGTTATTTTTTAATTTTTCGGTCAATATGAGGTTCCCATATCCCCTTCACGACAAGAAAAATGCAGCCTCTACGGGAATAAAGGCTGCAAATTTAATCAATTTTTCCATAACGGCAATCTAAATTTCCGATTACCGTATTTTATGTTTCTTACCATCACTTGACCATGGTAGGTTCCGGTCCGAGATATGAACGCTTAAGACCGCCGAAGTCAAGGACAATCTTCTGAAGCACAGTCCCGGCATCTCCGCAGAGTATCCGGACAGAGTGTTTGCCCGGCTCATTTATATGGAGTGTGGTCTTGTTGACACGACAGTTTTTCAGGCAGCTCTCGTACCAAATCTGAGCATACTCGACCGAAGATGTGGAGGGATTCATCACCGGTCCGTCGTCGATGCACACGCCATATTGGGTCTCAATATTAGTTGCCTCGTGCCCACTGTAACCACGGTCCGCACTGAGGACGAAAGTCGGGAGAACATAGGTATAGACATCAACGGAGCCCTGTTCAAACGTATAGAAGTCATATTCCACGCAAGGAACATCTTCCTTCCTGGTGTTCTGTTTCGGCATCATAGGATTTCCAAATTGGACAGCCTTGTTCTCAATGCCAAGGTTCGGAATGTCAATGATCCTTATGGCATCATTCTCTCGCTTTCTGTGATACCCGGCCGCATCAATGCTGACATATCCGTTGTGCTGGACATATATGCCATTCAAATCCTCACGAGTTGGAGAAGAAGGGTTGAATACAGACACAAGTACATTCTCCTGCACACCTGAGCCATCTTTTATGGTCACAGTCCCTGCAATTTTGTCTCCTACGGGAACATTGTTCCAGTCAACGGAAACCATAATCCGGTCTTCATCAGCTGTTTTTCCCGAAGTCCGACTCAAAAGAATCCATTCTTTGTCAGTTTCTGCTGCCCATGACAATTGTCCCTTGACTCTATTGAATATATCTATGAAATATGCACATCTGAAATAACTATTGAAAGCCGGAAGCAGGTGGTAGCTCGACACCCCGTTAAGCGAGCCCTCGTTCTCCACCATAACTCCGAGTTCAGGAGTTGGGGAAAGCTTTACATCACGCAAAACCGGTTTTTTGAAATAAGAAGCGGCAAACCCCTGCCCCATTGTCATAACGTGATTCCATTTCCCGTCAAGCAGACTGTTATAGCCTTCTGTTATCACTCTCAGACTATCATGGCAACGTATGGCTTCATCTGCTGCCGCCGTCGCTGCGGCGCGTCGTTGCAAGGCATACCATCTGTTTTTCTGTCCGGAAAGAATCATCCTGCTCATCAGTTCACAAGCCTTGACCGGATAATACACTGATTGATAGAAACAAGGAATGTGGCTTGAAGGAAGCTGCGCCATAAGAGCTTCGGTCTCCGACGAGATTTTTCGGTAGGCTTCAAGACGTCTTTCAGCCTCGCGGTAATTGGCGAAAGAAAAATCCGTGTCAGTATTTCTCTCATTGCCGTGCCTGTCGGTAGTCCACTGATAGCCCCAGCCCATGAACTCTGGCTTTCGGATGAATGCCTGATGGTAAAATTCATCGAAGATTGAACGGTATGTGTCCCGATTTTTCTCGCCCAACATCCCACAGAGCCATTCGGAGCGGTAGGACGCCGCACGTTCATAGCTGAATGAATCTATGTCATAGGCCATTGAAAGAAAGAAATCCACGGCAAACTCGCAGGACTTTATGTCCCCTGAGTTGAGCAGCCAATAACGGTCTGCCGTGGAATCGTAGGCTTTGCGGAGCTCTTCGTACATCAGGGTCGGAGAGGTCGTGTTCATCCAGAGGTAGTCATGCGGACGGCCGAGATAGGAGGAATGATAATAGACTCCGGAACGTCCCGAACGAAGCTGTTCCTTAGGGCCGCTCAGCCTTTTCATATATCCGTAATTGTCATCCGGCCATACAATCGTCACATCATCAGGCAGTTCAAGCCCCTGATTGTAGACATCAAGCACCTCTTTGTAGGGAGTGAAGAACTGCGGAATCTCAGAGGCATCCTTTCCTAACACGTCAGAAAGAATTTTCCTTTGATTGAGAAGCGCCCTCTGAACCGTAGCCTTTCTTGAATCCAGGCTTTCAGCTCCACTCATAGCCCTGTCATGAAGGCCTCTCAACGCTATCACATAGGCATTCTCGTATGGAGAAGTCTCCACTACCCTGGCATTGAGCACACTGTCAATTCGCTCGCTGTTGGTATTGTAGTTCCAGTCACCATACCTGTCCTTGTGCCATTCACTCGCGGTGTTGAGAAGCAGTGGTTCGCAATGTGAGGCAGTAATGATGATTCCGTACCTGTCTGCAATCTCCTTATTTTGTGGAATCTGATAGAAAGCGGTCGAGGCCTCGTGCATGGCTGGAGCAAGCATATTCGCATTGAGGCGAAGAAGAAGTTCGCAGACTTTTTCGTATGTCTTCGGGCCTATATTTCCCAATTCTTTCTCAAAGTTCCGCTTTGCCCAACGCAGCAGTCCCCAGTCTTCATCGTTGATGAATATTCCGCGATATTTTACCGATGGCGTGGCCGCATCATACGCATTCACCGACAGATAAATGGAATTACGATGTTCGACAGGAGCATCCATCCACCAATACCAAGGGTTCACCCCTATCGCCCGACTGAGGGACAATAGCCCGTATGCAGTCCCCCGACGATCACTTCCGACCACGACAAGAGCCCGTCTGACGCCCTTGAGCGGAGCTTCCACAAGCCTGACGGCATAGCGTTCCCAATCTCCGGAAATGGAAGAAACATCTATTTTCCCATCCCTAACGAGTTCGTCGATCAAGGAGCTGTGCCCGAGAGTTCCGGCGATGACGGCGTAACGGCAAGATGCGGTAACAGAGCCGTTTCCGCTGACAGAAGGACACTTGCCGGTCACTTTCTCTATGTCCGAAGCCAACAATCCGACAGCTGTACCGACGACAGAGGGTTCTGAAGTGGCGTCATACATGATTGCGGCGCAAGTCTTCGTTGACAGCGGGAACACGTTCCTGCCGGAGGATGTTTCGGAAAGAGAGACTTGGGCATGGAGCGGAAATGCCGCCGCAAGGCACAAAAGGGCAGCCAGTACGACTGCCCCATATTTGTTCATAAGAAAACTATTCCACATTGTCAATGTCCTTTGAATAGCCAAGATAGAATTCCTCAATCTGCGCCGTTCCGCCGGTCTTTCCAAGAGGACCGTAGCATGAGAGTCCTCGCATCATGAACTTCAGGTACCTGTACTGCGAGAACTTTATGCCTATCTTTCCTGTCTCGCGATTGTAGGTAGTGTTGCTGACCTTGACGTTCTGCTTGTCCGTGAAGTCAAGATTCTGTACGATGACAGTAAATGTCTCGCCGTCGTTGCTTCCGGAAATCTCAGTGAAGCCCTTGAAGCGGACAAGAACATCATCCTTATTGTCACTGATATTGCTTATTCTGAAATAATTGACAGGAAGCGATTCTTTCATGTCGATCGTGAATGAAATCTCGTGGGAATTCTTCTGCTCATCAGTCTTGAGACCAGAAAGTGAATTCCTTCCGGGAACATCTATGCAGAATGCCGTTCCATTTGTATGAGCGTCATCGTTCTTTCCGCTCCTGTTCACAATCGGCTTGCCGTCCAACATGGCCGTCAGGCTGTTATTTCTTCCTCCCGTATTCGGAAGAGGATCTTGTGAGCAGGTCATCGTCCATGAGGCGCGATCCCACTCGGTCTCTTCCAACTTTGTCACCTTAAGATGAGTCACGGCTTTGATTTCCGGATGGTTTGCGGCCGCGGCCGTGATGTCTGTCTCGCCCTTTCCGAGGATTGTCAGCACACCGTTTCCATCGACTGTGGCCACATCCTCTGCAGAAGATGTGAACACGATTTTCTCGCTGTAGTTCTCCGGCAAGACTGAAATCTTCTTGTTCAGGTCAATCGTCATGGTCATACCGTCAAGCAGCCTGTACTCTTCCGCAAGCCCCACGAATACAATATTGGAAATCACAATGTCTGGCACTGGAAGAACCTTCACCTGAAAATCGCTGCAGACTCCTTCTGTCCCGGCATAGACGGTAATTGAGCATTCCCCGACACCAATTGCGGTAAGCAGTCCTTTCTCAGAGACATCCGCGACCGAAGGATTCGAGGACTCATACCTCTGGGCCGTGTTCGTGGCATCTTCAGGAAGCACAGAAACATGCTCCGGAACAGAGAAGGTCTTTCCTACCACAATCTCAAGGACGTCCGTGAGCGTTTCATCGAATATGACATTCTCCACCTTGGAATTATTCACGGTGCCGGGAGCGGGAATGTTGTCATTGCAGGCGACGGCAAATAACGGAAGCGCCGCCATCATAAACTTTATTATTTTCTTCATGTCTGTGTTGTTTTATTTGTTCGCTTCACTACCATCCCGGGTTCTGAACCAGCACTCCATGTGTGCTTCTCTTGATTTCATCGAGCGGAATAGGATAGAGATAGTTCTTGTCGAGGAATACCCTCGGATTGAATGTCATACGGGAATAGTAGCCGTTCGATTCGGTCTTGTAGACATCCAATTTCGTCATTTCCTTATTCAAGACATCTTCCGCCAGAAGCCAACGGCAAAGGTCGAAATAGCGCTGGCCTTCCGTGCAAAGTTCGATGCGACTCTCACGGCGGATTGCATCGCGAAGCTTGGCATAGTCTCCCACGATTGAAGGATTGCAGTCTTCGAGATTAGGAATTCCGGCTCTCTGACGAACCTTGTTGACATAGACAAGAATATCGCTGTCCTGTCCCTTGGTCTGCTCATTGAGCATTTCCGCATAGAGAAGATAGAATTCCGCGAGACGGAAGATAATTGAAGGACGATACTTGCTTGAAACAAGCCCCGAACCGTTTCCAAGCTTCCTATAATAGCGTTTATAGACCATGTGACCTGTGTTCGGCTCTCCATCTCCGGTTCCGGCGCCTGATGTTCCGCCATAGGCGAAGTCCACTCTCTTGCCGCTCGAAGGCCATTTCATGCCGGTGAAAGTCACGCTGTTATAAAACCTCGGCTCTCTGTTAAGATACATTCCATAGACATCGTACTCGCTACCCGGAAGTTTGCCCCAAGTGGTCTCGTTATAGAGCGCTGAGGCCTCCATGAAACTCTCGTTCCTTATCGGCTTGCCGTCAGAGCAGTAGAAATCATCCACGAGTTCCTGCAGCATGTCTATTCCGTTAAGTCCCTTATACTCGCCTTTCGGAGTGGCATGTCCGTCAAACTGTTCGCTTCCGAGAGAGCCCCAGGAATTAGTCGTAGTGGCCCATATTATCTCTTTGTTGTACTCCTGAAAAAGATTATAAAGGTCTTCGGAAGGGTTGCCGGTGTTGACAAGGGCATAGCGTCCAGCCTCGGCATACTCGATAAACTCCTTGAGACAGGTAACGGCCTTGTCAATCTTCTCATCCTTTGACGAAACGTCCGGGAACAGTTTCTTTCCGTCAACGTTCGTCAGGCTGCTGCCATATTCCCAGCTTCCGTTGAACAGCGGACTCGCGGCATAGACCCAAAGCTTTGCCCTGTAAGCCATGGCAGCTCCCTTGGTCGGCACTCCGCGCATCTGGTCATTGTCGAAGTAGGATTCCTGATACATATCCTGCATGCAGGCCTCAAACTCAGCGTCAAGCCAATTCACGACCTCGGTAACCGAATTGCGTTCAAGGTCGGGAAGATTATCCAAAGTGTAGGACTTGTCTACGATTGGAATCGGGCCGTACATCTCGAACAGGTAGTAGTGATAGACTGCGCGCATGAACCTCGCGTTTGCCTTATACACTCTCATCTCCTCTTCTGTTATCTTCTGGGCATCGGAACCGCCCTCTCCGTCGATGGGATGAGCCATCTCCAGAAAAATGTTAGCCTGCCTTATTGAATCATAGAGTCTTGACCATCTGTGGTTGTAGCTCAAGGATGAGTTCCAGTTGCTGTACTTGCCGTATTTGAGATGCTCACGGGTATAGATCTCGTCAGCATAGCCTGTCCAGGCATTGCCCATCGCATTGGTCGCGCCCCAGACGTTGGTATAGTCCGGCCGGTCGGCGAATATCTGCCCATACCACTTCTTCGTGCGGTCTACATTGTTGAATATGTTCTCGAAACTTGAGATGCCTCCCAATTCGTCTGACACGTCAAGATAGTTGCAGGAAGCCAATGACAATGCCACGGCTGTGCCGAAGAGGATTCTTTTCAATATATTGTTGTTCATCATAGTCATTTTTTAGAAATTCACTTCAACGCCGAGGGAAAACGAATGGGACATCGGGTAACTTACTCCCTTGTTCCTGTTACCCTGTTCCGGATCCCAGAACTTTATTTTGTCGAAGACAGCGAGGTTCTCGCCGAGAAGGTAGATACGGAGGCCGCTGAGCCTGATCTTTCTGAGAGCCTTCTCCGGAAGGACATATCCGACCTCAAGGTTTTTCAGGCGAAGAAAACTTCCGTCGCGGAGCCACCATGTGCTCGGCTCGTCATTTATGCTGTTGCCATAGCCGACATGAAGTCTCGGAGAAAAGACATCCTGGCTCGGATTGTCCTCTGTCCAGCGATCGAGGAAAGCGGTGCGGTAGTTTCCCTTTTCCGTTCCCCAGTTGAACGGCCAGAAAGTGTTGTTTCCTGAAGCGAGAAGCACTGAAGTGTTGGCCACTCCCGAGAAGAACACACTCGCGTAGATTCCCTTCCACTCCACATTCACGCCGAAGCCATAGTTGATTTCCGGGGTCTGGTATGGGTGACCGATGCCGCGGACCTTGTCATTGGTGTCGATTATGCCGTCGTTGTTCATGTCGACATACTTGATGTCGCCAGGGCCGATGATTCCGCCTAAAGCCGGCTGAGGAAGTCCGGGACGAAGTTCGTATTTGTATGTCCCGTTGCTGTTCATCGTCTTGATGAAGTCGTCTTCAGTATAGAGTCTCTCCGCGATATAGACCAACTGCTCGTTGATTCTCGTGCCCGTCACCCTCTGATACTCTTCAGATGGTGTAAGTTCGTCTATTTCAAGAACCTTGTTCCTTGCGAAGGTGAAAGTTCCCCTGCCGCTGAGTTTCCAGTCTCCGAAGCGGTGCGTGAGATCGATGCTCGCGTCAACGCCCTGATTCCTGACCTTGCCGTAATTCTGCCAAGGGTTTTCATGGAAGCCGGCATATCCGGGAACGGTGTTTCGCTGGAGGAGAATGCGGGAGCGGAGGTTGTTGAAATAGTCAACCTGAAGCTGTATTGCCCTGTTGAAGAACGCGAGGTCGAGCCCGGCGTTTATCTTATCCTCTATCTCCCAGCCGAGAGTGTAGTTCTCGAACTGCAGGTCATAGATTCCGGCGCCGAGACCATTGGTCGCTCCGTTAGTTCCGATTCCCTGATTAAATGTGTGTCCGCTTTCGTTGAACGTAGCCCTGTAGAGGAAACGGCTCGTACCCGTATCGTCATTTCCGGTACGTCCGAAAGAGGCACGGATTTTAGCGGAACTGAGAATATTCTTGAGACGTTCAGGATACCAGCTTTCATTGGAGACTATATAACTGGCTCCGACTGCCGGGAAGAATCCGAAACGATATTTTTTCGCAAAAGTCTCGCTTCCCGTATATCCGAAGTTCGCCTCTACAAAATAGCGGTTATCGTAGCCGTATGTCACACGCCCGACCAGTCCCTGTTTCCTATATGGAAGAGCGACGGTGGAGAGCTGCTTGTCCTTCATATTATAGAGGAGCATAGCACCCACATCGTGTTTACCGGCAAAGACGTTATTGTATTGGATGGACCCTTCTATATAAATATTTCTGGTATAGTTACTTCCCGTGTAGGCTATCTCCTTTACATCAGAAGACCCCGCGACAACCTGACTGAGAATCAGTTCTCCGGTTTCCGGATTTCTTCCGGTAGCGTGATATTTTGAAGGAGAGTAATTACGCAACTTATTCAGCCCGCTCTGGAGGTCGAAGCTCACAGCAGCTTTTGCGCTCAATCCGGGTGTTATGAATTTGAGATCCTGGTTGAGAGTGAGTTTTGACTGAACCTTTGTGTTATATTCCCTTCTATATCCCTGCTGATAAAGCATATAATATGGGTTACGGTTATTCGCATCAGTTTCTTTCTCATATGTAGAAACTGAGCCATCGCTATAGACCATCGGGAAGAGGTGCGGTGGCGTGTGGAGCATGAAAACGAAAACATCGTCCGGAGAGCGGTTTGCCGTCCGTCTCGTCGTGTACTGTCCTGAAAGGTCAATGGCAAGTTGGGTCGTCTTGCTGACCTTCAGGTCTATGTTGCTTCTGAGGTTGAAGCGGTCATAGGAGAAGTTGCTGTTGTAGCGGGACTCAGGATTCTTCTTGAACACACCGTCCTTCTGCTGATATCCGGCAGAGACGAAATACTTCGCGTTCTCCGCGCCACCCCTAAAATTGAGGGTGTATCTCTGCCCGTGAACGGTCTTTGCAATCAGATCCGTCCACTTTGAGTTCGGATAAAGGTCTGGATCGGCTCCCGTTCTATAGAGTTCGATGAGTTCGTCAGAATACTTCTTGTCCATTCCGTCATTGAAGGCGGCCTCATTTGCAAGAGACATATACTGCCACGAATCCACAAACTCCGGAATCCTGTAAGGGACTGACATATTCTGCTCCAGACGGAACTGAATCTTCGGCTTGGAAATCTGTCCCCTTTTCGTGGTGACGAGAATCACGCCGTTTGCTCCCTCTGCACCATACATTGCAGTGGCCGCGGCATCCTTGAGAAGGCTGAAGCTGTCGATTTCGTCCGGGTCGAGGTCTGAGATGCTTCTCGGCACACCGTCAACGAGCACTAAAGGAGACGTGCCGCCCTTGAACGAACTGACTCCACGGATCCAGAACTCGGCATCATCGCGTCCAGGCTCGGAACTTCTCTGGACTGCAATGAGTCCGGGAAGCTGTCCCTGAATGCTGGAGGTCAGGTTGGTGGAGGTTACTTTCAGTTCATCGTTAGTGATTGTAGAAAGCGAACTGACCACGGCCTGACGCTTCTGCGCGCCATACGCGACCATTACGGCCTCCTCCATCATAAGAGAGTCCTCTGACAGTTCCACATTGAGCGTGTTGCTGCCGGCCTCCGGTGCAAGGGTCTTCTCCAGAAAGCCGACAAAGCTGAATGTAAGCTGATCCTTGGGATTGATGTCAATGACATACATGCCATCAATGTTGGTTGTTGTTCCGACCTCCGTCCCTTTGATGAAGACGTAGGCTCCTGGCAGAGGGCTTCCGTCTCCATCCGTGACAGTTCCGGTAATCCTCCGTTTGCCGCTGTCCTGCGCATATGCGTATGACAATCCTGTCAACACGAACAGGATGATAAGCGACATAAAGTTTTTCAGATTTTTCATCAGTTTGATAATTAGTGTTATAGGGTTTATTGTTGTATATTTGCTATCTCTGTGAGACCGTACGCGCACCATAGCATCGCAGCCTGACCATGGGTATCCCCGGCATAGCGCTTCCGATCACGGTAGTACTGCTCAGACGTTCCCGTGCCCGTTCCCTCACAAACCTCGCGAATGTCATAGTTCGGATTAAGGTAGGAGATGAGAGACTTCCAGGCCCTGGCCGTCGCAGCACCATATTTGTCATTGTCAAGCCATCCGTTGCGCACACCTTCGATGAAAGCATAGGCGAACATAGCGCTTCCTGAAGTCTCCGACCACATTCCAGTCTTGTCAACGAGCTGTGCCCACATTCCCGTCATCTGCTGATACTTCAGAAGAGACGCCATCATGGTCTCATACTCCTGCCTCAAGAGCGCGGCCTCCTCCTTATATGCCGGATTTCCGTCAATCGCCTTGAGCATCAGAGGCATACCTACTGCCATCCATCCGTTTCCACGAGCCCAGAAGAACTTGGCGGACGTGGAGTGCCAATAGAGTCCGCCGGCACCTTGAATTTTCTGAATGTAGAGTTTCATCTCCCGGACAGCCCGGTCAAGATATTTGTTCTCCGAGTTCGTCTTAGCCGGCCACCATGGATCCGTATTGCAGGAGGAGTCATCCTTCGTAGCCTGCCAGGCCTGAAGTTGAAGAGCGGTAATCATGAACATATCGTCAATCCAAAGGCGTGTCTGCCATGAGTATCCGTTTTTGATATATTCCTCCCATTTCGCCCAGTCACCATCGCTCATCTTGAAAAGAGTCGAGGTGTGATTGTATGCGCTGCTATTGAAGCGGGCATCGAACTCGGCGCGAGTCAGCGGATTCCACTGATTATCGGCGTAGGCCAGCCCGAAATCGAGATATTCGTTTCTTGTCTGCGGGAACTTCACGGAAGCGTATTTCGGATTATCCATTATGGAAGCGATGTGGAGGGATATGGCGCCGAAAATATAATAGTCAACCCTGTTGCTCTCATGCCTCCACAGCAAATCCGTCACAAGCGGTTTTTCATTTCCCTTGGAGTCTTTATAGGTGGACTTTCCGGTAATCACGTCATTGTATTTGTTCACCATTTCCTGCATAAGCCCGAGGGCCTCATCACAAGCCTCCGCATCATCGTGCAAGAGCGCGTTGTCAATCGCTGCCTCAAGAAACCAGAATGCACCGAGGTATGCACACACGTCAGGATAGGTCACGAAGGAACTCGGCTGCTTGCCGGCGTCTGTCCGCCCCCAGTTAGACTGGGGAATCTCTATAAAGCGCCTCACGAGATTCTTTCCGCAGCCGACCGGCTCGGCCTTACCTTCGAAGCCGACAAGTCCGATCTGTCCGCCTGAGCTGCCTCCGGGTTTATACCCGCCGCCATTGACAGGAGGATAGTCCTTTTCCTTTGTACACGCACAGACACCAAGTGCCAGGCATAGGAAAGCGACATATAGTCTCTTCTGCAAACTCATTTTAGCTTCACTTTATATGGTTTGACATCGCCGCAAAGAGCCTGGCAGCACCAGATGAGAGCAGCCTGGCCATGAAGGTCTCCGGTAAGCCTCCTGCGTTTCTGATACCAGTTAAGGTCATTCTTCGCCCCTGTGCCTTCACAGACATTTCGGAGTTCGTAGTTTTCGTCAAGATATGAAAGAAGACGGAGATATCCCTTGCGGGCGGCCTCTCCATATACCTTTTTGTCAAGCCAGCCGTTCTTCACGCCGACAATGAAGGCATAGGTAAACATTGCTGTGCATGAAGTCTCCTTCCATGTGTCCGGATTATCGATTATCTGATGCCACATACCGTCGGAATCCTGATAGCGCAGAAGTGTCTGCATCATTAGGTGATAGGCTTCTTCAATACGCGGACGCAATTCGCTGTCTTTCGGCATGAGCCTAAGCATTTCCGCCATTCCGACAGCCATCCAGCCATCACCTCTTCCCCAGAAATAAGGAGTTCCAGTGTGATGATAGAACAAACCGTTGGGACGTTGGATTTTATCGAGGTACAGAACCATCTCACGCGCAGCCCTGTCTATGTATTTCCGGTCTCCTGTCACGTGATAGGCTTGTGCCTGAAGTTCAGTGATCATGAACATGTCATCTACCCAAAGCCGAGTCTGCCAAGAATAGTCTTTCTCCTGCCAACCACGCTGCTCGTTTGTTGGATTCTCGGGCATAATCCACTGACCATCAGCATATTTCATCCCAAGATCATAATATCTTTGTTCAGGAACAGTCTTGTAAATCTCAAGCGGAACTGCTCCGAATACATAGAAATCCACGACATTATGAGCCTTCGGAAACATTTCCGGCAGAAGGTGACTGTCCGTAGAGAACAATGGTTCGAACCTTTCAACAAGAGCATCATGCAGTCCATTGTCATCGGTTGTCTGAGCGAACCACAGAGAGCCGAGCCATGCGCACACGTCGGGATAGGTTACAAGTTTCACCTCATACTTTGATCTGACATCGCCCCAATGGGAGTGCGGAGTGTCAAGATAGTGTTCAACAAGTTTCTTTCCGATTTCTTCCGGACGGCTGCCTTCGGGAAAATGCTTCAAATCCCAGCTTTTCTGCGCGAAAGCCGTCGTGAAAAGAAGGGAGAAAAGGAAAATTAAAGATATTCGTTTCATATTAATCATTTAGTTAGCAAGCGTTAAAATTAAAGCGGTTCTCCGGAAGGGACCTCGATATCCTCCTGCCATCCGACCGGTGTTCCGAAATCAGGAGTTCCGTTCTCGTTCCAATTCACTTTCTGAAGGAAGCAGTCGCGGTTATCCCAACCGTCATCCTTGTAACGTTTGACGTGATAGACAATCCAGTCCTCGGTGCCGTCAGGCGATTTTGTGAAAGTATTGTGTCCGACGCCATGAACACCGCCGATATGCATAGTGGAAGGATTAGTCGGATCGTCCGCATTCGGATTGCTTGACTTGGAAACATTGTCGCATCTCCAGAAAGTATGATTAGGAGACTTCTCCCAATTCGCCTTGACAAGGGGATTGTTTTTCTGAGAATTCGCGAGGTCAAGTTTGAGCCATCCAAGACAATAAGCCTTTGTCCACGAAGCATTTGCGGAATAGACACAGAAGAGTTTAGTCCCGTCAGGGCTGAAAATTACCGATGGTCCCTCATTTATGCTGCGGCTTACCTTTTCCCAGGCGTAGTCCGGTCTGGATATTTCGATACGCGGAGAATTGATTGTCCACGGATTTTCCATCGGTGCGATGTAAAGTCGCTGGTTTCCGTCCGTTTTGGAGACGTTTCCGGACCATATTGCGTAAAGTTGGGAGCCTATCCGGAACACGGTCATATCAATGGCATAGATGGTGTTATCAACACTAAGCTTTTCGCCACCGCTGTATTTTTTGTAGTCTTCCTCGTCTCCAGTGAAGAGCATTCCCATATCTTCCCATGTTCCGGTTGTTGGATCGGCGGAGGTGCAGCGGAGCACACCGGTTCTCTGGGTGCTGTAACCGAGTTCCTTGCCGTCAGGACCGAGTTCGGATGACGGCCTTCCGGCAGCATAATAGATGTACCAGACGCCATCAATCCGTACGAGCTCCGGAGCCCAAAGATTGGCGCGGTTCCACACTTTCACGGCTCCGTCGGCCGGGCAGCTCCAAACTTTCTTCGTACCTCCGAATTCGGTCAGTTTCGAAGTCTTTCCAAGATTCACGCCGCTGCCGCTCGACTTGCAGGGATAATATGTCACGCTCTGTCCGTCATCCTCTCTCCACACGTAAGGATCCGGCATCGGCTGGAACACAGGATTCTTGAATGTCCTGGCGCCTTGTTTCACCGTTATTCTTGAAGGAATCGTGCCTTCCGCTGAAATGCGCACAGTGCCGGTGCGTTCCGCTGCCGGCATGACACCGTCTTCAAGATAATTCGCGTCATATTCTACGGAAATGTTGCGGCTTCCCGTGCCTTCCTCGACATTCACATGAATCCAGCCGGCCTGCGACGTCACTTTCCAAGATGCGTTCGAATTGATATACACCTCAAAAGAGCCCGACTTGCAACTGACAATCTTCTGCGAGACACTCAGCTTGAGGTACGGCTTTTCTGTCGGTTCCGAAGCTGACTTGGCACAACTGCAACCGGCCGTAACGATGAGCACGGACAGAAAAAGTATTTTAAAGAATTTGTTCATATAGATTATTAATTGTTGAAAAATTTCTCTGTTCTGCCACGGCTCAGCATCTGCCACAGCGACGCGACCGTCCATCCCGGAGCAAAAATGTCATTGTAAAAGCCCTTGCCGTTCTTTCCATAATCCCAGTTCGTGTGCTGGACGACCTCCGGATAATAGCCTTCTGCAGCGATGTCGAACATTTTCCCTTTTTCCGGCATCAGTTGAAGCATGGAAGTTCTTATTACCGCAGTAAATTCAGAAAAGTAAGGCTTGTCGAACTTTTTCGCCAGAAAATCAAGAACGTCGGCAAATTCGAATATGAAAACGTCAATATGGTTATTCTCCACCGAGACATTGCCCCAGCCTCTGGATTTGAAACCGACATCTCCGAGCATCTGCCCCTGCGCAAAAGGAACATCCCAGAGATAGTACCACGACAGGGCAAAATATGCAGATTTGAGACATAATTGTGCGTAATGCTCCCTGATTTTTTTGCTTTTCTCCACAAGGTACATATAATACATTGCTGTAGATGCATAGAGAGATGCTTCCTTGTCTTCGCAATTTGCATCAAGTGTGGATGAGAAATAGTCTGCCGGAGCAATGATGTGCGTTTCTATGTATGACGAGGCTCTGCGCGCAGTCTCAAGATACTTCTTGTCGCCGAAAAAGGAATATGCCATCGAAAAAGGAAGAACAGCAGAGGATGTGCTACCCCCGGAAGGATCTATGACTGAAAGGTCATCGTCGAATTTCCTCGGGAAACTGCCGTCTTCGTTCTGAAGCATTGTCAGACGGTCAAGAACTTTTCTTACTAGCCTCTCATATCCGGCATGCCCTCGCCCGGAAGCCTTTTCGTAACGAAGATAATGAAGAACCGCATAAACGGCTTCCGACTGTCGCCTTATACTGAAAATCCGGCATTCCTGTCCGGAATTGAAGTCCACTTTTTCCTTGAAGAGACCACCGGCGGTGAATCCGTTTTCAAGATAGCTTTCAAAGACAGATTCAGCATTGGCCAGCATTTTTGCATCAGATGTCTCCCGTCCATATTCCAAGGCATTGAAAGCGTTCAGCAGCACACGCCCGACAAAACCAAGTTCGGCGATTCCGTTGCTCCGGCAGTCCGCAGTCCGAAGTTCTGTTCCCGAATAGTACTTAAGAGGATGAGAACCGACGAAAGAACTCTCAAAATAACGGCTCAAAGCAGCCTTTGCAGTTTCTTCTGTATATTTCGTATCCACCGGCAAAGGTCTTAGGGATTCAAACGAACTTTCCCAGACAGAAGCCACAAATTCCGACCATGAAGCAGATTTTCCTTTTCGGATTTCCCATACAAAAGTCTTGCTCTCGCCTGCCCCGAGTTTCTCAAAGGCAGTAACAGGCGGTGCGAGCCTGAGCTTCCTCAGATAGGTCTTCGGAGCCTCACGATATGGAAAGCCGAAGGTAATTTCCGCATCTGAACCGGCATTGCAGAATCCGGTAAACCCTATCGATGTCTCACTTCCGAGTATTATTTCTCCGCTGCTGTGAGCCGCAAGGGATTCACAATCAAAATCGTCTGTCCGCATCACCGTGCACCATTCTCCGGTCTTCTCGTCATAGACCCCGGTCAGAGGAGTGCTCAAACGGTCTTCGCGAACAATCCAACTGTCGGAGGTGCGGAAAGACGGAGCGGACTCCGGGGAACGAAGATTCTTCCTATACCAGAATCCCGGCATATAGAAAAGGCAGTCAGCATGCCGCATTCCTGTCGAGAGTCTCTGACCTATATTATAATATATGGTATCGTCTGCCCTAACCGTGAGTTCCACCCTAGTGAAGTCCGCTCCGGTCTCAACCTTGCGAGTTACCGTAAGCGGCAAGTTCCCGATGGTCGGGGAGAGTCTTCCCCCAACGTCTGTCAGTTCATATTCAACGGCCGGATTTCCGGGGCTCTTGAGCAGCAGGCTGGTTCTGAGCACATCTTCGGAGGCAGAGGCGGCTTCCTGAAAGAGAAGCATTCCGGCCAAAGAGACGAAAGCTATGGTCAAAAGTTTTTTTTACAAGTGTCATCGCTGTGTTGTTTTACGATGCAAAGAAACTCATTACCGGACAAAAAATCATCTCAAATACGATAATAATCGTCTCAAATTCAAGTTGGCATTTAATATACCTCTAATAAATATAATATATTTGCAGCGTAATGACACTTTAACCATCATCAAGAAAAATGAAAAGAACTTTGTTCATAGCGCTGACCACACTCTGCTGTACCCTTTCCGCAGCAAATTCGCGGGACATCAGCTTCGAACACATCGACATAAGCAACGGACTGTCTCAGAACACCGTCCAGACCATAATCCAGGATAGGGAAGGGTTCATGTGGTTCGGAACCAAGGATGGGCTGAACAGGTTTGACGGAAGACATTTCAAGGTATTCAGACACATCCCAAATTCGTCGGATGGGCTGGGAAACAATCAGATACGCTGTCTCGAAGAAGACTGGGACGGAAACATCCTGATCGGTACAAATGCCGGGTTATACAGCTACAATCCGGCCACAGGCACATTCGAGCGAAGGCCAATAAGGGACTCCGAAGGTAAGGAGGTCCAGAACACCATACTGATTGTGAGACGCGGGACTGACGGCATAATCTATGTCGCGGTGGAAGGCCTCGGAGTTTATTGCATAAAAAAGGGAGAAGACGAGTTTTGTCATGTTCTTAAAAGCGCGAGCCCAATCAGATCTCTGGAAGTTGACCATGCCACTGGAACCGTCTGGTTCGCATGGTCCGGAAACGGACTGTTCTATACGGACGATGGATTCCGCACATATTCCCCCTATCTTCTCGACGACGGAAGACGGATATTCCCAGAGGATATAATATCATCCATACTTATAAGCGGATTCAACCGAGTCTATCTCGGCCTTGAAAGCAATGGAGTCATCGAACTCAACCGGGCGACACGAGTGGCAAAAAAACTCAGTCTCGGAAGAAAATCCCTATTCGTAAGAAGCATAATGCAGTATTCCCAGGATGAACTTTGGATAGGCACTGAATCGGGCGTATTCATTTGGAACATTCCGGCCGAAACAGCGACGCATCTGGAGTATTCCCCCTACGACAAATGGTCGCTGTCAGACAATGCCGTTCATTCCCTATTCAAGGACAGGGATTCAGGGATATGGATCGGGACGTTCTTCGGAGGAGTCAACTATCTGCCTCAAAGGATACCGGACATCAGGAGATACTATAATGATGGCGCGAAAGGCAGTTTCGAGGGACGCAGGGTAAAAAGACTGTGTCCTGACGGAAAAGGGAAAATCTGGATCGCGTCCGAAGATGCTGGGCTCTTCCTGTTCAATCCGGAAAACGGCGTTTTCAGACATTTTGCCCCGAGCTCTGAATTCACCAATATCCAGACGCTGCTGCCCGACGGGGACGAATTATGGATAGGCACTTTTTCAAAGGGAATCAAGGTTCTCAACACGAAAACCTCCCGGATTCGCTCTTTTGAATTCGTAAAGGAGCCCGGGCCAAGACTATTCAGCAACAACATTTTCGCATTGGCTCACAGCAGCGACAGAAAAATATGGGTCGGAACGATGCATGGTCTCCAGTTCTACGACAGGAGCACCGGCGGATTCGGCTATGTCCCGGAAATCAACGGAGGAAAGATGGTGAATGACATTCTCGAAGACTCACGTGGAAATCTCTGGGTCGGAACTTTATCCAACGGGCTTTACCTACGCCGTAATGGCAGCGGGAGATGGGAACAGTTCCTCCATGACCATACGTCCGAAGGCTCACTCCCGGGGAATTCAGTCAACAGCATTTTTGAGGACTCAAAGGGAAACTTGTGGATAAGTGTGAACGGCAACGGAATCAGCAGATGGAATCCGGACAACAATGACTTCACCACCCTTAATTCACGAAACGGGCTGCCGGCGGACGTCATATACCAGATTGCCGAGGACAGTTCCGGATATTTCTGGCTGTCAAGCAATAACGGGCTGATTCTAATCAATCCGAACAGTTTATCCATAGAAAAGGTCTTCACCGTTGACAACGGCTTGCTCAGCAATCAGTTCAACGGGAACTCATATTGTCAAGATGAAAATGGGAACATGTATTTCGGATGCATCGAGGGTATGGTGTCTTTCAATCCGACGGAGCTCCACTGGAACTCGTCACACAAACGCATCCCTGACATAAGCATCACTGATTTTTCCATTTCCGAGCCGCAAGGTACCGGAAAGGCGGTCATGAACGCATCATTCGATGCCGGCGTCATAGAACTTGAACACAATCAGAACACATTCATGTTCCAGATGGCTTCTCTGACATTCTCCGAAGATGTCCGCATCACTTTCAGGATGTTAGGGTATGACAATGCATGGCGGGATTATGACGGAGGATGGATTACCTACTCTAATGTCCGCCCGGGAGAATATGTATTCTGCGCCACACCCAAAGACTATCACGGTGCAGAAAGGAAACTTCGCGTCATCATCCGTCCTCCGTGGTGGGAGTCGGTTCCGGCACTGACCGTCTACATTCTGCTGGCAATAGGCCTGCTCGCAGCTTTCATCTGTCTGATATATCGGCAACAGAGGGCCAAACGTGAAAAATACATAAAGGCGTTCGAACTGACGAAAGAACGGGAGGTGTATGACACAAAGATTTCATTCTTCACCAATGTGACACACGAAATCAGGACACCGCTCACGCTGATCAAGGGCCCTCTTGACAACATTCTTTCAAAGGGAAACACAGACCAGGCCACGACGCGGGATCTGAGCATCATGAAGAGGAATACCGACAGATTGCTTGCCCTCGTCAATCAGCTGCTTGATTTTCAGAGAATCGAAAAGGAAAATCTCAGGCTTGAATTGTCACGGGAGAATATCCCTGAACTGCTGGAAGAAATCGTCGAGAGGTTTTCTGACGCGATGACCTACAGCGGGAAAAAATGCAGCGTTGATATCCCGGATAGGGATATATTTGCGATGGTAAATAGGGAGTCCATGACAAAAATCATAAGCAACCTGTTGACAAACGCGATGAAATATTCAAAATCAAGAATAGTCATCCGTATCGTGAAAGACGGGAATGTATTTCGCCTCAGTGTCAACAACGATGGACCGGTTGTTCCTCCGGAAAAAAGGTCTGTAATATTCACCCAGTTTTACAGACACACAAATGCGGACGGGCAAGCAGGCACAGGAATAGGCCTATACCTTTCAAAGTCCCTTGCTGAACTCCAGAACGGAACACTTGGCATGACGGACGATTCCAACACCAACGAGTTTGTACTTACAATGCCTCTGTCCGATGACAAAGACACCTCTGCCGCCATTGAGGCCGAGGAAAATTCTCTTGAAACCCAGGAAACACAATCGGGTAACAAAGGATACGCGGTTATTCCTGAGACGGATGGTGTAGTCATCCTCGTCGTGGAAGACGATGCCGAGATGCGCGATTTCATCACCGGAGCATTGGGGGAACGCTGGAAGACGCTTGCAGCCAATAATGGGCAGGAAGCGATAGAAATCCTCGAAAAAGAGAACATCAGTCTGATTGTGAGTGACATAATGATGCCGCTTATGGATGGTATCGAACTTTGTCGGACGGTGAGAAGCGACATCCGCTTCACCCACATTCCGCTTGTCCTCCTCACGGCCAAGACCACCCTCGAATCCAAAATTGAGGGTATGAACATCGGCGCAGATGCCTACATCGAGAAACCTTTCTCCCTGCCATATCTGGAGTCTGTCATAGCGAACCAGCTCAAGACCAGACAGTTGCTGCGGGATGCTTTTCTAAAAAATCCGCTTTCATCAATCACCTCCGTGAACATCTCCGCCGGTGATAACGCATTCCTCCGCCGGCTGCAGGAAGTTCTGAATGAGAACTTGGGCAACCCAAGGTTCAGAATGGACGACATTGCGGAAATGATGAACATGAGCCGGGCCAACTTCTACAGGAAAATAAAGGGTGTCCTTGACATGAGCCCCAACGATTATCTCAGGCTTGAACGATTGAGAAAGGCAGCCAAACTCCTTGTCGAGCAGAATCTGCAGATCAGCGAGGTCAGCTACATGGTAGGGTTCAACTCCCCTTCTTATTTCACGAAATGTTTCCACGCCCAATTCGGAATCCACCCGAAAGACTTCGCGGCCAGTGTCCAGAAAAATAACAACAAATAATCAACATACAATTCATTATGCAAAGACTTATATCCATTGTCCTCATCTTCTTCTGTCTCATTCCCTGCGCTGCAGCTGCGGAGAGGGACTATCTGTTCTCACTGACATCATCCGAAGGGCACGGCGGAAGCTCCCAATGGAAGATGAAGAAAGCTGACGAGACAAAGGCCGGAGGCGAAAATATTTCCCTACAAGGGTTCAGCACCGATGACTGGATGCCGGCTATTGTCCCGGGAACAGTACTCAACTCACTGGTTCACAACGGCATTTACCCGGAGCCATACTATGGAGTCAATAACAGGATTTCGAGCGGTCTGATTCCGGACATAAGCACGGCCGGCAGAGATTTCTACACCTACTGGTTCAGAACGGAGTTCGGAGGCATCAGAAAAGGAAAGAACGAAAGAATCTGGATGCAGACCGACGGAGTAAACTACAGGGCCGAATTCTGGCTGAACGGGAAAATGGTATGCTTCATCTCCGGAATGTTCATGCAGGAGGCAGTAGATGTCACTGACTACGTGAGAGATGACCGCAATATACTGGCCGTAAAGGTCTATCCGGTCGATGAACCGGGAGGACCGCGAAAAGGGAATGCCAAATCCTTCGGTGCCGTCGGGGAATTCCGTAACGGAGGGAATGGGGAAATAGGAAAGAACGTGACCATGCTCATGACTGTCGGATGGGATTTTACATTTCTTGACGGGATAAGGGACAGAAACACAGGAATATGGAAAGACATCCATTTCTTCAGAACTGGAAATGTATGCCTTCGGCATCCGTTCGTGAAAAGTGCGCTGAATGCACCGGATTATGACATTGCGGAGGAAACCGTCAGCGTGGAGGTTTTCAATCCCGGATTCAGGACACAAAAAGTAAAGGTCATAGGAAACATTCCTGAAACAGGCGCCGAATTTGAGAAAACAGTTTCCGTTCAGCGTGGAATGAGCGAGACGGTTGTTTTCAGACCGGAGGATTTTCAGGCTCTGAGAATTGGAAATCCAAGACTCTGGTGGCCTAAAAACAAGGGAAATGCTGAACTCTACACATTAACACTCAAGGCAATACAAGGCGAGACGATTATTGACAGCATAGGAACCAGGTTCGGAATTAGGGAAATAACATCAAACACGAACACTCCGGACAAGTCAAGGACATTCCGCGTTAACGGAAAGCCTGTCTTCGTGCGCGGAACCAACTGGATACCGGAAAATATGCTCAGAATGTCAGACAAACGCACAGAGGCTGAACTAAGATACACGGCACAGGCAGGAGTAAACCTCATACGCCTTTGGGGTGGTGGTATCACCGAATCGGACCGCTTCTACGAGTTGTGCGACGAACTGGGGATTATGGTATGGACAGAATTTTGGATGACAGGAGACACTAAACATCCTGTGGACAGAGGGCTCTACCTGCAAAATGTGGAATCTACAGTAAAGAGAATCCGGAATCATCCGAGCCTTGCATACTATGTCTGCTCAAACGAATCCACAGAAATGCCGGGAATCAGGAAACTGCTTGAAGAAGAAGACGGAACGAGAGGCTATCAGATGCAGTCCGAATGCGCGGGAGTACACGATGGAAGCCCCTACAAGACAGTCAATCCGATGCGGCATTATGAGAACACGGCATCCGACCGCGGCAGCAGAGTGGACGGTTTCAACCCGGAATACGGAGCTCCGTGTCTTCCAACTGTCGAATGTCTGAGAGAAATTATGCCGGAAAAAGACCTTTGGCCCATCAACAAAGATGTCTGGGACTACAGCGACGGAAATGGGTTTCACCAGATGTCCACTCTCTACAAGGACTTAGTTGATCAATACGGGGAATCCGACAGCATCGAAGAGTTCGCGATGAAGGCTCAGTTCGTCGGAGCAATGATGTACAAAAGCATCTGGGAGGTGTGGAACTACAACAAACTCAATTACGGCGACCGCTACGCGTCCGGGGTTTTGTTCTGGTATCACAACTCGGCGATAAGACAGGTATGCGGACGAATGTGGGACTGGTCGCTTGAGCCGACTGCGGCTCTCTATGCGACAGCAAACGCCTGCGAACCGCTACATCCACAGTTCGACTATCTCAAGAACACTGTTTCTGTTGTCAACGACTATCCAAAAGAGTATCGCGGTTTCCAAGTTCTCGCTGAAATATGGAACCTGGATTCCAGAAAAGTCTGGAGCGGAACCACCTCCGTGAATCTGCCGGCAGACGGGGTCGCGAATGATGTCCTGGAAGTTGAGTTCCCCAAAGAGATAAGTCCTGTACATTTCATCAAACTGAGGCTTTTCGATGCCGACGGCAAGGAAGTGGGAAGCAATTTCTACTGGCGTTCGACTGATGAATACAAGGGAAAGAAGACTCTCACAGGTCCCACGACCGCAGGTTTTGAAAGCCTCAACAGGCTCGGGAAAGCGAAAGTGTCCATGAAATATGGAATAAGGAAAAAAGAAGGGAGGAACATCATTGATATAAGGCTCAGAAACGCAGGACGCACCATTGCATTCTTCACCCAACTTCAGATCCTGGACTCGAAAGGAAAGCCGGTGAGACCGTCTTTCTACACAGACAATTTCTTCTCCATGCTTCCGGGAGAGACAAGGACAGTGACAATCGAGACAGCCGAGAGGCCGGAAGGAAACAGCCGTCTCGTATTGAAAGGATACAATCTGCAGAGCAAGGACAACTATATAGATCTTAAATAATTATGTCAAGAACGACACGAATGCGCCAACTACTCACGATGGTCACGGCAGTTCTGACGGCGATCTGTTGCTGTCTGCCGGCATACGGAAAGAAAAGCCATAGCGAAAGGTCTTACGATGTGGTCATCGTGGGAGGAACTCCATCAGGCATCATGGCGGCAATCGCCGCGGCAAGGGAAGGATGCAACTGTATCATTCTCGAAAGAAGCGAATATGTAGGCGGACTTCCGGCAAACGGGCTCGGAGCAACGGACATCGCCACACGAGGCTCCACGACCGGGCTTTTCACCGAATTCACAAGGCTGAATCTCCAATATTACAAAGACCGTTTTGGAGAGGATTCTCCTCAAGTCAGAGACTGCAGCAATGGCTACCATTTCGAGCCGCATGTGGCACAGATGACATTCGACAAACTGCTCGGTGAGAACTATGCAGGAAAAATCACGGTCCTCACAATGAGACAGTTCGACTCGTCAACAGGCAATGTACAAATGCATGGGAATAGAATTTCTGCCATACGCGTACTCAACAGAACTAACGGAAAGACGGAAAAGTGGAGAGGCAAGGTATTCATTGATGCGACATACGAGGGTGATCTCGGTGCCGCGGCCGGCATTCCGTTCAGGCTTGGGCGGGAAGGACGCGACGAGTTCGGCGAGCCTTGTGCGGGGAAGATATACAGATGGTGGAAACATGGACCGGACGAGGAGGGAACGACCTATGAGGGAGACGACGAGATTCAGGCATACAACTACCGTCTGTGCCTGACGGACAACACGGACAATCTTGTACCCATTGCAAGGCCGGAGAACTATGACCGGAATGAATATCTGTCGCTCGTAGAGGATGTTCTGACCGGACGGAATACGGATGTACGCTTCAAGTCCGTGACCGTCGAGCAGATGGAAGAAAACAGGAAGAGGATTCTTTCTGGAGGAAAGACGGCCATTCCCGGTGACACTTGGGGTATGTCAAAGGTCACGAATATGGTGACTCTCCCGAACATGAAGAAGGACGGCAACAACCAGCACCTTGCACTGATATCAACGGATCTTCCGGAAGAAAACAAACCTTGGCCGACAGCAGACTGGGAATGGAGGGACAATTTCGCCCAAAGGCTTAAAGACTATACTCTCGGACTACTGTGGTTTGCTCAGCACGATGAGGCTCTGCCGGAAAATTTTCGCAAGGCCTGTCTCAGATATGGCCTTGCCGCTGACGAATACACGGACAACGGAAACTTCCCGAGACAAGTCTATGTACGAGAGGGTAGAAGGCTTGAAGGGACATATTTCTTTACAGCCAAAGACGTGTTACCTACAAAAAAGGGCGCAAGACCACCCATTCACTCGGAATCAGTCACATCCAGCCACTATGCCCTCGATTCTCACGCAGTCCACAAACGCGAGGATGACAGAGTGCACCTTGACGGATTCTTCAGCTACCCGACGGCTGTATACACTGTCCCATACGGAGTGATGGTACCTACAACTGTCGAGAACCTGCTTTTCCCGGTTGCCGTATCCGGAAGTCACGTGGGATTTTCCACTCTCAGAATGGAGCCCTGTTGGATGGCTCTTGGGGAAGCTGCAGGATATGCCGCGTCTGTTGCTGTTCACAAGGGCTTCAAGGTACGGGAGATTCCTATCACCGAGATACAGAAGAAAATTCTGAACAACGGAGGGACACTTGTCTATTTCAAAGACTTGACCCCGGAGGACAAAGATTTTCGACAGGTTCAGATACTTGCGCTCAAGGGCTATTTTCCAGACTGGAAAGCGTCACTCGACAAGAAGATTGATGAGAATACCGCCAAATTATGGTCTGAATTATCCGGGCGAGACATTAAATGTGACAACGGGACAAAAAGACAATGGCTGAGGGCATTGGAGGGGAATGATATAAATGACACGACACCGGACTGGTCATTGCCAGAGTTCAGACGCCCTGATTGTTCGGGACCGGTGATTGCGCCGGACAGCACACTCACCTTCATCTGCCCGTGCAGTGGTAAGAAGATTCGCTGGGCAGAACGGGACACGTTTAATCCGGCTGCTATCGTGAAGGACGGAAAGATTGTTGTGCTGTTCCGTGCCGAAGACAATTATGGAGAAGGTATCGGGAAAAGAACTTCACGAATCGGCTACGCCACTTCAAAGGACGGGATGCACTTCAATGTGGAAGAGGAGCCTATAATGTATCCCGACAACGATGACCAACATTCGCTTGAATGGCCGGGAGGATGCGAAGACCCAAGAATAGTCGAAACAGAAGACAGACTTTATGTTATGACTTACACACAATGGAACAGGAAAACTGCCAGACTTGCTGTAGCGACATCAACGGATCTCAGACACTGGACGAAACACGGTCCGGCATTCGGTAAGGCATACGACGGCAGATTTCGTGACATGTTCTGCAAGTCTGGCTCGGTTGTCACCCAAATCAAGGACGGGAAGCAGGTTGTCGCAAAAGTCGGCGGCAAATACCTGATGTACTGGGGAGAGAGGTTCGTCAATATTGCAATGTCAGAAGACCTGCTGAACTGGACTCCCCTTCTTGATGAGAAAGGAAACATAATGAAAATTGCAACGCCCAGACCCGGACATTTCGACAGCGATATGACGGAATGCGGCCCACCGGCAATAATCACGGACAAAGGTATCCTCCTGATATACAACGGAAGAAACCGCAGCGGCAAAGAAAGGGACAGACGCTACGCGGCAAACTCCTACTGCGCCGGACAGATGCTGTTCGACACAAAAGACCCGAGCAGACTTATAGGACGGATGGATGAGCCTTTCCTCATTCCTGAAAAAGAATTTGAAAAATGCGGACAATATCCCGACGGGACAGTCTTTGCCGAGGGTCTCGTCCTATATAAGGGCAGGTGGCATCTATACTACGGCTGTGCCGATTCCCTTGTCGGAACAGCATCCGCCGTACCCTTGAACTATATGACGCCCTGATCGAGCATTGCGCGGGCGACTTTCATGAAACCGGCGATGTTGGCACCCTTGACATAGTTCACATAGCCGGACGGCTCGGTGCCGTGGACAACGCAGGTCTCGTGGATGCTGCGCATGATTTCGTGAAGCTTGGCATCAACTTCTTCGGCAGTCCAAGAGAGGTGCATGGCGTTCTGGGTCATCTCCAGACCGGAAGTCGCCACACCGCCGGCATTCACCGCCTTCCCCGGAGCGAACATGACGCCTGCACTCTGGAAGGCCGAGATCGCTCCCGGAGTGCAGCCCATATTGGAAACCTCGGCACATAGTTTCACTCCGCCAGCAATCAGTTCACGCGCATCATCTTCCGACATCTCATTCTGGAACGCACATGGCATCGCGATGTCGCACTTTACGCTCCATGCTTTCTTTCCCGGCGTGAATACCGTGCCAGGGAATTTTTGCGCGAAAGGAGCCACCACGTTGTTGTTGGACGCGCGAAGTTCAAGCATATAGGAAATCTGCTCCTGCGTCATTCCTCCGGAAATCTCAACTACACCATCCGGACCTGAGATTGCAACCACCTTAGCACCAAGTTCTGTCGCCTTCTTCGCCGTTCCCCATGCGACATTACCGAAACCGGACACCGCCACGCGCATACCCTTGATGTCGAGCCCGGCATGATGCAGGACATGCTGGACGAAATAGACTGCGCCATAGCCGGTCGCCTCAGGACGGATCAGGGAACCGCCCCAGGTCATTCCCTTTCCCGTAAGGACTCCCGTATGTTCGCGTGCAAGTTTTTTGTACATTCCGAAAAGGTAGCCTATTTCGCGGGCTCCGACTCCAACATCTCCTGCCGGGACGTCCGTGTCGGGTCCTATGTTGCGCCAAAGCTCGAGCATAAACGCCTGGCAAAAGCGCATGATCTCAGCGTCCGACTTGCCCTTGGGGTCGAAGTCAGAACCGCCCTTTCCTCCGCCCATAGGCAGGGTCGTGAGCGCATTCTTGAAGGTCTGCTCAAAGCCGAGGAACTTCAACATGGAAACGCTCACAGCAGGATGGAAGCGCAGACCGCCCTTGTAGGGACCGATTGCGCAGTTGAACTGCACCCGGTAGCCAGTGTTCACCCTTATCTCTCCCCTGTCGTCAACCCATGTCACCTTGAATGTGAAAATCCTGTCCGGTTCCACAAGTCTCTCGACAATCCGTGCCGCCTCAAATTCAGGGTGTTCGTTATAAACGTCCTCAATGGTCTCCAGAACTTCCCGCACCGCCTGCAAGTATTCCTTCTGTTCCCCATACTTCGCCTCCAGCGAGGCCATAATCCTTTCCGTCTTCATATTTCAGTGTTTTTGTGGTTATTATTGCTTTGCAAAAAGGGCCTTGTGAACAAAAATTCACAAAGCCCTTCAATATTTCATAGAAGATTCATTTTTACTGCTGCTGAGCGGCAGCAGCCTTAGCCTGCAACTCCTCCTGAAGCGAAGCCAGCGTGCGTCCCTCAGGTATGCCGAGAATCACGCGAAGTTCAGGAGTGAGGTCGATGCTCTGGGCAGGATCAACGTAAAGAACAGAATTCACGTCGAACACATATGCGAGCTTCTTGTCCTTGGCAATCTTCTGAATCGCCTCGTTCACCTTCTGATAAATCGGAGCCTGAAGGCTCTGCTGCATCTGCTGAAGCTCCTGTCCGATGGACTGTTCGAACTCCTGAAGGCGTGCCTGGATATCCTGAAGTTCCTTCTCTTTTGAAGCCTTGATTGCAGGAGTCCATGAAGCCTGCTTCTGCTGATAAGTGGCGAGCTTGCTCTGGAATTCCTCACCCATGGCGGTGTAAGTCTCGTTAGCCTCCTTCTGGGCCTCGTCAAGGCGAGTCCTCACAGTGTCCATTGCCGGCATGAGTTGAATCAGTTCAGTGGTGTTGACATGCCCTGTGGTTACGTTCTGGGCAAATGCAGCCGTTGCGAAAAGCGATGCGACTGCGACAAAAAGCATTTTTTTCATATCTGTAAAATTTATTTTTTTCAATTATTTATGTCCAAACGGATGGTTCACTGCTAAAGCTGTGCCAATCTTTTAGAACTGCTGTCCGATGACAAAGTGGAACTGGCTCTTTCCGTTCACAGGGTCGTCGAATCCCCATCCCCAGTCCACACCGAGCAGACCGATCATCGGGAGGAACACCCTCACGCCGACACCGGCAGAGCGCTTGATCTGGAACGGGTTGAAGTTGCGCAGGTCGCTCCAGCAGTTTCCTCCTTCGAGGAAAAGCAGGGCGTAAATCGTTGACTGCGGTTGGAGAACCACCGGATAGCGGAGTTCGACGGTGAACTTGTCGTAGACGTTACCGGCATAGTAGTTTCCAGATGAGTTGTACTGCGAAGTGCTAGTCGGAGTAAGCGAGTAGTTCTCGTATCCTCTGAGCGAAATGATGTCAGAACCATACGTGTCATAGCCGGACATTCCGTCACCTCCGACGCGGAAACCCTCGAACGGCGAATACCCCCACTTGCGGTTGTAGTAGCCGAGGAATCCGAACTGCGCACGCGTCATCAGGACAAGATCGCCGACAAGTTTCGTGTAGACCGCGCCTTTGAACTGCCATTTGTGGTACTCAATCCATCTGTATCTGGTCTCCGATGACTGGAGACTATAGTCGATGTCCCGAGGATTCTTTATCGTTGGCTTTCCGTCCGCGTCAAGGACGCCGTAGTCCTTCTTTCTCAAAAGGGAGTAAGGAGGAGTCAACTGAAGCGAAATGGAGAAGTCCGAGCCCTGGCGAGGATAAATCTGCTGGTCCGTGGAGTTACGGGACAGGCTTATCAGGTAGCTGAGGTTGTGCGAAATGCCGGTATTGAACAGGAAGTTATACTGCCAGTCCTTAAGGCTGTATGTCTGCCAGCTCAACTGGTTGTAGAGGACGAAGTAGTTGTCAGGCCATTTCAGACGGGTTCCTATTCCTGCAGCAAATCCATAGACCTCCATATACTGGTCGTTGTTCAGGATGTTGAAAGCGAGGTAGGAATTGGTCTGTCTCGTGTAGTAGAGTGAGAGGTTCAGCGAGGTCGGCTTCTTTCCGAACAGCCACGGCTCAGAGAAACTTGCGGAGAGCGAGGTGTAATAGGTTCCGTTAGTCTGGAATCTGAACGCGAGGTTCTGAGCGTCTCCGAGCGGAACCGGCCTCCACGCCGTCTTGTCGAATAAACGATGTGTCGAGAAGTTGTTGAAGCTGACTCCGACCGTTGCGACGAAGGTGTTGCCGCCCCATCCTCCTGAAAGTTCGAGCTGGCTTGAAGGCTTCTCAGTCACATTATATACTACATCGACTGTGTTGTTGAGCTGGTTTGGAATGATTGAATATCCCTTGCTTGGGTCAGCGATAGCCTCCGGGTCGAACTGCCCCATGGACGCAATCTCACGGATGGAGCGCTCGAAGTCAGACTGGCTGAAGAGGTAGCCGGGACGTGTGAACACCTGACGACGGACAACTTTCTCGTTAGTGAGGTCATTTCCGTTGATTATGATGTTGTTCAGAGTAGCCTGCTTGCCCTCTACGACACGCATCTCCACGTCCACGGAATCCCCGACGACATTGAGCTCGACAGGTTGGATATTAAAGAAGAGGTAGCCGTTGTCCCTATAGAGCTTCGACACGTCATATTCGTTCTGCTTTCCGCCACCGTAGAGCCTCTTCTCCATCGTAACGACATCGTAGACATCGCCTTTCTTAATCTGGAGAATGTCGTTCAGAGCCTCGGCAGGATAGACAGAATTTCCTGTCCAAGTGATGTTGCGGAAATAATATTTCTTTCCCTGATCAATCTTGAAGTCTATCTCAAGTTTTCCCGGCTCCACAAAATAAACAGTGTCGCTGAGAATCCTCGCGTCGCGGTAGCCGGCCTCGTTAAAGGCCTCGATGAGTCCCTTCTTGTCGTTCTTGAACTCCGTCTCGTTGAATTTCTTGGACTTGAAGAAGTTCTGAAGCCTCTTGTCTCTGGTCTTTTTCATGGACTTGACGAGCTTGGATTCCTTCACATCGTAGACGCCGCCGAAGTCAATCTTCTTGATGCGGACCTTCTCGTTCTTGCTGATGGCGAAATTCACGCGGATGGCACCCTTCACGAGAGTGTCGCGCTTTGTCTGAATGTCGACCGTGGCGTTGTTGTAGCCCTTCTCGTCGTAGAACCGCTTTATAATGTCCGTGGAGGTCTTGGCAACATAGTCGGAGAATACGCCTCCCGGCTTGAGGTTCAGCCTTTCCTTCAAGTCCTTCTGATCACCACTCTTGATGCCGGAGAACGTCCAACGGGAAACGCGGGGCCGCTCGGTCACGCGAATCTTAAAGAAGGCCGTATCACGCGCTGCGTTGAGAGAATCGATTGCCACGGAAACATCCTCGAAATAACGCCGGCTCCACATCTTGTCGATGAGCAGCGAGAAGAAATCACTCGGGACAGTCACTTCCATTCCTTCGCGAAGGCCGCTTGTCTGGACAATCTGATCCCTATTCACGTAGTTGTTTCCCTCAACGGTGACTCCGCCGACAATATATTTCTTAGGATTGTTGTAATCCACCGTCACTCCGGACTGCGCCCACGCCACAGCCCCCGAAAGGACGTACAGAAGGGCAACGCAGAACAGGAATCTTAGTCTAATCGTCATCTATTCTCAAAAAATTTCGTGTTACGATTCGTAATGTCGTTTTCCGTGTTTGGCACGTACAACCTGCAAATATATGCAATTTATTTCACTTTGCCATATCGACGGTCGCGTTTTGCGTAGCTTTCAAGCGCCGCGCGGAACTCCGGTTTGCGGAAATCGGGCCATAAGGTTTCGGTGAAAAGGAATTCGGAATATGCCGCCTGCCACAGGAGATAGTTGCTCAAGCGTGTCTCTCCGGAGGTGCGGATTATGAGATCCGGATCCGGGATGCCGGCGGTCACGAGATAGCTGTCGAAAAAGGAAAGTTCCGCATTCTTCAGTCTATCAAGGGCTTCCGGGGACTCCGCGGCTTCGAGAGCCATTTTTTTTGCAGCCTGGAAGATGTCCCACTTGCCGGAATAACTCATAAAAAGGATGAGCGTCAGGTTCTTTCCATCCCGTGTACGCGCCATGCAGTCATCGATTGTGGCGTTGAGTTCATCGGATAGCCGCTCCCTATGTCCGAGCACGACAAAGCGCACCCCGTTTTTCAGGAATGTTGGAAGTTCATTCGCCATACATTTGGCCATCAGCGACATAAGTCCCGCGACTTCCTCATCCGGCCTTTTCCAGTTCTCCTCCGAAAAGGCATAGAGCGACAAATATTTCACTCCCTCCTCGACACAGGCCTCAGTGCAGGCACGCACCGACTCGACGCCCTCGAAATGCCCGTATATGCGTTCCTTGCCCCTTGCTTTTGCCCATCGGCCGTTCCCGTCCATTATTATGGACACATGCACGGGCAGGTTGTTCCTGTTTTCCATAACTGTAGTTTTATGTGCGTCCAGCCAGAGGACGCCATCGTGAATTAATGCCTATTTCTCATGTCCTCTCCCCAATAGAGTTTGGTAGTAAGGGCATCGACGAATCCGGTATTTCGGAGCCGCGCCCGCTTGAGCGAAAATTGTGCCACCGACACATCCACCCGGGAGTCTCCGGCCATCACGAAATTAACGTTGTCCGCCGAAAGGATAAGTTTCGGGTCTCTGGAGCGAAAACTGAGTTCTATGGAAGAGGTATCCGGAATTATGAGCGGACGAACATTCAGATTGTGCGGAGCGATCGGCGTCACGAGCAACACGCGCGAGTCCGGGAATGCAATCGGCCCTCCAGCACTGAGGGAGTAGGCTGTGGAGCCGAGCCCAGTCGCAACAATAAGCCCGTCAGCCCAATAAGTCGGAAGCACGCTGCCGCTTATGACCGCGCCCACGCCAAGCATTGCCGGACCGAGTCTGTGAACGGATATTTCATTGAGCGCAAGAAAACGCCGAGTATTCTCGGCAGGAGAATGGACCTCTGCGGAAAGTATTGGGCTATCTTCTATTCTGTAATCACCAGTTACAATCGCCTCCGCAACATCCTCCGGTCTGTTTTCTGAAAGGAATCCCAGGCGTCCCATATTCGCACCGAGCACCGGCACGCCAAGCGGGGCTGCAAGCCTCGCCGCCGAAAGGAACGTGCCATCGCCGCCAAGGCTGACAATCAGTTCCGGACGGGCGTCCCCTATTCTTTCGCCAATCTCCTCCGCAGGCTCCGATATATAGACAGAACAGAGTTCAACTCCTGCATCGGTCAGACGCCGCTCAAGTTTTCTGTAGGCTTCCGTACCGGTCAATTCGGGGTTTCTGTAAAAGACTGCAATCATTGTGAGTATTGTTGTGACAACCTGCAAAATTAGTAATTTCTTTATAGGATTTGAACAATAATGTATATTTTTGCAGCCTATACCAAAAAGACAAGCAATATGACAAGACTTAGCGTTAATATAAATAAATTCGCAACCCTCAGAAATTCCCGCGGAGGCAACATGCCGGACGTGGAGAAGGCAGCCGTAGACTGCGAAAGATTTGGCGCGGAAGGAATCACGGTGCATCCGAGGCCGGACGAGAGACATATAAGGTACGCGGACGTGCGCGCGATACGCCCGATCGTAAAGACGGAATTGAATATCGAGGGAAATCCAATCCCATCGTTCGTAAACCTTGTAAAGGAGGTTCGTCCGGCACAGGTAACGATGGTCCCGGACGCGGTGGACGCGCTCACCTCGAACGCAGGATGGAACACACTGGAAAACAAGGATTTCCTCACAGAAATGTGCTCGGAATTCAGGAGTCTCGGAATCAGGACGTCGATTTTCGTGGACCCGGAGCCCCGGATGGTGGAAGGAGCCGCCGAGTGCGGTGCAGACAGGGTGGAACTGTACACTGCGGGATACGCGGAACTGTTCCCCAATTCCCCGGAAAAGGCTATTGCACCATATCTTGAGGCTGCACGGAAGGCAAGGGAATGCGGTCTCGGTCTCAACGCCGGCCATGATCTCAACCTCGAGAATCTAAGCTATTTCGTGAGGACAATTCCATGGACAGACGAGGTCTCGATAGGACATGCACTCATCTGCGATGCTCTCTATATGGGTCTGGAAAACACGATAAGAGCCTATCTCGACTGCCTTAAATGACCGAAGTTTCCGCATTTTATCGTACCGATAGTCTGAGGTACGATATTTTTTCATATATTTGTGGGTCTTTTGCCCTTTTGGGCACGGCACTATTGGCGAATAAAAAACAAAAATAATTTATACAAATGAAAAAGAACGAAATCATAACACTGACAATCAGCGTTATTGCACTTGTTGCCGTCATTGTGTTCGGCACACTCTCACTCACGTCAAACAAACAGAAGAACGAGGCAGAGGTCACCGAAACAGAGACAGTCTCTCATGCCGGAGATATCGTTTATGTCCAGCTCGACAGGATTCTGCAGGAATATGACATGGCGAACGACAAGCGTTCGGTCGTAGAGACAAAGGTTCAGAACATTCAGGCAGAGGTTACGAGAAGGGGCAAGAAACTCGAGAAAGACATCAACGATTTCCAGGAGAAGATGCAGAAGGGGCTCATGACACGTTCCGTTGCTGAAGTGCAGCAGAATAAGCTTCAGAAGGCCCAGGACGACTTCAACATCTACGCCCAGCAGAAGCAGAACGAGATTCAGGAAGAGCAGATTGTCATGATGAACCAGCTCGCCGATGCAATCAAGACATGGCTCGACAAGTACAACGAGACGATGGGTTACGCAATGATTCTCACAAATCAGGGAGGCGCCCCTGTCATCACGGGCGACGCGACCCTCGACATCACTGATGAGGTGATTGCCGGACTCAATGAGGAATATGTCGCAACTAAAGCAAAGAAATAATTGAAAATAGCGCTGCTGTCCTGCTTTTACCCTTACAGAGGAGGGATTTCCCAGTTCAACGCCTGCCTTTATGAAGAACTGGGCAAGACGAATGATGTCAGAGCCTTCAACTTTTCAAGGCAATATCCCGAATTTCTCTTTCCGGGCAAGACGCAGAAGGTGACCGAAGACGATGAGGCCGTGCCGGTGCGGAGTACATCCGTACTGGACACGGCCAATCCTTTTTCCTATCTGAGGACAGTGCGGGAGATACGCCGGTGGAAGCCGGACTTGTTGGTCGTGCGCTACTGGATGAGTTGGTTTGCCCCGTCGTTAGGCTATGTCTGCCGCAGGCTGAGGCGCGACTGCAAGGTCATCGGAATACTCGACAATGTGGTTCCGCATGAGCCGCATTTCTTCGATGCACCGCTGACAAAGTACTTCCTTTCAGGCTGCGACGGTTATGTAACCCTATGCGAGGCCGTGTCGGAAGACCTCTTGAAACTCAAGCCTGACGCCAGGTTTACCGTCATCCAGCATCCTCTCTACTCCCATTTCGGGAAGAAGATGCCGCGCGAAGAAGCGGAAAGAATTCTCGGGCTCGCTTCAGGGAAGAAGAACCTGCTGTTCTTCGGACTCATCCGCGAGTACAAGGGACTTGACATTCTGCTTGAGGCATTTTCCAGGCTGGACGAAAGCTACCAGCTGATAATTGCCGGGGAGCCATACGGAAATTTTGAAAAATATCAGAAGATTATAGACTCCATTCCTGACGGAGAGAGAAGAATCTCGAAGAGTCTCCACTACATAAAGGACTCGGAAGTTTCGCTCTACTTTTCCGCGGCCGATCTCACTGTACTCCCCTACCGGAGCGCAACTCAGAGCGGAATCAGTTCTGTTTCCTACCACTTCGAGGTGCCGATGGTCGTAACGGCCGTCGGGGGACTAAAGGAAACAATCGGAGACCGTGGGACGGGCATCGTGGCGCCGGAGGCGACACCTGAGGCAATCCGCGTGGAGATTGTCCGCTATTTCGCGGAACCGGAACTGAAGGAGAAGTTCGTGACGGAAATCAGGAAGGAAAAAGAGCGGCTGTCATGGAAAGGATTTGCGGACAGGCTCATTGAATTTGCAGATAAGCTACCATAGAAAAAAGAGACTCGATATGAATACACGTGGAATATTCGGCATGATGATTCTGTCCGTCGCATTGGCGTCGGTCCCGCCTGCATTCGCGCAGGACAATTATGTAGCGACACCGGTCTCCGTCTCCAAGGAAAAGGTGAAGGTGAACGGGCGTCTGTGCTATTCTCACGTGGTCCTGGAACGACAGACGCTATTTTCAATAAGCAAGGCTTACGGAGTGAGCATCGAGGACATCTACAAATACAATCCGGACGTAAAGGCCAAAGGACTCAAGAAGAACTCGATAATCGTCATCCCTATGCCGGAAGAACAGGAGAAGCCATCGAAGGCCGGGAAGAAGGGCAGGAATGAGGAAAGTATGGCAAAGGTAGAGACCGCCCAGACGAGCCTTGCTCAAAAACAGGAGGAGAAGGTCACTGCCACTGCAACGAAGGATGAAGGACAGGAGCCGGAAAAGAAAGCAGAGCCGAAAATCCACATCGTGAAATGGTATGAGACCATAGAAACGATAGCGGCGAAATACGACGTCGAGGTGTCCGACATCATGAAGGCAAACGGTCTCAAGGACAAGGAACTCAAGTCAAGACAGAAGTTGGTGATTCCGGAAAAGTCTGCAACAGAGGCACATAATGTGTCTGGCTATGAATCTACTCAGTCAGCTGAAGCTAAAGATAGTGAAAAGGATAGGGCTGTTGAAGAGATAGCCACAGAAGTCGATGCAGACAGGGACGCCGATTCCGAGAAGGCAGTGACATTCTCGTCGAAGAAGAAGGTGAATCTTGCCATCGTGATGCCGTTCATGGCAGGGACAGCGAAGCCGAGTTCTTCATCAATCGACTTCTACTGCGGCGCACTACTCGCGGCAAGGGACCTCGGAAATGATGGTACGGACATAAACATCGACGTTTACGATGTGGAGGATCAAAGCAGAAGTATCACAGCAGGCATTGTCTCAGACCTGGACTTCGTCGTAGGTCCTCTTTCCCCGAATGACATCCGTAGGACCTACACCGCCATCGGGAGCGACATTGTCCTCATCTCCCCTCTTGACCCGAAGAGCGTCGAACTCACTGAAGAATATCCTAAGCTCATCCAAGTGCCGACTCCACATGACTTCCAATATGCGGATCTCGCCCAGTGGATTGCAGACGAGTCTAAACCTGGAGACAGGACCATACTCATCACAGAAAAGGGAGCGAGAAGCAGCGACGCTATGACGAGCCTCGTGAACATGATTGACCTCTCCGGACTCAAATACACCACGGTGTCATACAGCCTGCTAGAAGGACGCGACATCATCGGGAGCCTCAAGAAAGCAACGGAAGAGGGTGCAGAACACACCAACCGGTTCATCATCGCATCGGAAAGCGAGGCATTCGTGAACGATGTGTTCAGAAACATCAGCCTCCTTTCCCGTGAAAACCGCAGGGTGGAGATTTTCTGCCATTCCAAGGTACGCGGATATGACATCGAGGTGGAGAGCCTCCACAACAACGACCTGCACGTGAGCCTCGCCTATTACATAGACTACAACTCTCCGGATGTCATCCGTTTCGTCAAGCAGTATCGTGCCCTATTCAACACTGAACCGACTCAGTTCAGTTTCCAGGGCTATGACATCGTGAAATATTTCTCCTCCCTCTGCGCCGAATATGGCGACAGCTGGTTCAACGCTCTCGGGAATGTCAAAAAGACTATGCTCCAGACCACCTTCGACTTCCGCGACGGCTCCCGCATCAACGAAGGCGTGAGACGTATCGAATATGAGCCTGACTATCAGATTAAATCAGTTGAATAGAACCCGATTGAAGCAATTTGAATAAAGTTACAGTGCAACTCGGGGCTGAATAAAAGATGGAGTGCAAGGCGCACAAAGCCCTCGAAACCGGAGCAACCTTGTCGGTTGTGAGGATTTCGAGGACTTTTGCAACGCGGCAATCCGCTTCTATTCAGCCCCGAGCAGTTCCTTGGCGTTGGCGATGGCGGCTGCTGTGACTGTTGAACCGCTGAGCATACGGGCGAGTTCGAGGACGCGCTCGTTGGAGGAGAGTTTTCGGATGGAGGATGTTGTGCGGCCGTCGGAGGAGGAGACGGCTTTTTCAACAAGATAGTGGGCAGAGCCCTTGGCGGCAACCTGCGGGAGGTGCGTGATGGCGAAGACCTGCATGTCAGCACCCATAGAACATATCATCGAACCCATCTTGTCCGCCACGCTGCCGGAGACTCCGGTGTCAATCTCGTCGAAGATGAGCGTCGGCATAGCCTCAAAGTGAGCCATCTGAGCCTTTAGGCAGAGCATGATTCTGGAAAGTTCGCCTCCGGATGCGCAGGACTGCACCGGAATCGGAGCACGTCCCGTGGAACTGAAAAGGAAACGGACATTGTCCCGTCCGAGAGGACCGGGCTTCGCTGCCGGAGAAACGTCCGCGATGAACACGGAAAGCGGCATCTCCAGAGAGCGAATCATAGACTGGAGGTGCTCGGAGAAAGGCGTTGCCGCCTTCTGCCGCGATTCTGTCAAGGCCGCGGCGAGCCTGTCGTTGTTCTTTGACTCGGAAGCAATGTCGGAAGAGAGAGCCGCGAGCTTCTCGTCCATACAGTCCGTGTCAGCGAGCGCTTCGCTGTACTTGTCACGAAGGCTGATGAGCTCAGCCTCGCTCGTGCATCCGAACTTCTGGAACAGCCCGTAGATGAGTGACATCCTCGCTTCCACAGTTTCGAGCCGCTGAGGAGATGCCTCGGATTTTTCCGCAAGAGACGTGACTTCCGAAAGAATGTCATCAAGCTCGAGACGGGAAGATTCAATCCTTTCAGCGAGCGTCCTTGCCGACGGCACAAAGGCTGAAATCTTCTCCAAAGCCTTCACCGACTCTTTTAGCAATGAATCGACTGAAGGAAGTTCCTCATCGCTCGGAGAGAGCGCCTCAGACACGGAATAGAGACTTTCACGGATGGTCTCGGCATTGGCGAGTTCCTTCTGCTCCTGCTCAAGTTCTGCAAGTTCCCCATCCTTCAGTCCGGCAGAGTCAAGTTGGGAGAACTGCGCCATGTTGTAGTCCTTCTCCGCGCGAAGCCTCTCAAGGCTTTCTTCCAGACGTCTCTTTTCGGAATTAAGCGAAGAAAGGCTGGAATAGGACTCGGAATACTCGTTGCGCAGGGCAAGATTGCCGGCAAAATTGTCGAGCATGTCCGTCTGGTAGGCGGGATTCTGGAGTTCAAGCGTCCCGTGCTGGGAATGTATGTCAAAAAGACGTGATGTCACACCCACGAGTGTCTGTACCGTCACGGGGCAGTCATTGATGAATGCACGCGAGCGCCCGGAACGTGCGACAACACGCCGCACGATAAGCCCCGCATCGTCCCACTCCGCTCCGGCATCCTCGACAGCGGATTTCAGCCTGCTGTCAACGGACGTGAATTCGGCCTCGACCACACAACTGTCAGCTCCCTCTGAAATCTGGGAAGCATCTGCCTTTCCTCCGGCAAGCAGCGACAGTGCCCCAAGGAGAATTGACTTTCCTGCACCTGTCTGTCCGGATATAATGACAAGACCCTCCGGAAACGTGATGTCCAGAGAGTCTATCAGCACATAATTGTGTATTTCAAGACGATTCAGCATAGCTTGACTATTTTTGATGCCCCACAGAGCCAGTCAGGAGACTACTCTTCGTCGTGCTTGGCCATTCTGTAGGAAATTTCATTATGCTCGAACTCGTAGATCGCGACGAGGTCCGGCTTCGGCTGTCTTTCGTAATACTTTGAAATCTCAATCTGCTCGCGGTTTTCAAAGACTTCCTCCATAGTGTCCCTTTCATTCTTGAAGTCCTCGAGTTTCTTTGTAAGCTCCTTCTTTTCAGCCGCGGCAATCTGGTTTGCACGCTTTGAAAGAATCACGACAGTCTCGTAGATGTTTCCGGTCGGAGCCGCGAGGTCACAAAGATCGCGCGTAATCGTGTTTGTTGGAATTTTGTTATTTGCCATAATATCTTTTGTGTTTATTTTCTACTATTATATACGGGGACTATGTGCCCGTGTTTCATTTTTCTTAATTCTTCTTCAGATATTTCTGCGCTTTCGAATGAGGAAATTCGAGACTATGGGCATATTTCGAATCAGGATATTCACTCATAAAGTTGAGATAGTCATCCATAAACTGAAGATAGCGTTCGCGCTGTTTGGCCTTCACGCTCAACTCCGCATACTTGTAGGAAGACATCGCTATGTAGTAGAGTATGTCCTCGCGGTAGATGTTTTCGGCGTCGTCCTTCAGGACATTCTTCAGAGCCACGCGCGCGGCAAGATAGTCCTCCATACGATAGTAGAGCTTCGCCCCCTCGTACGCCTTGCGGTCAAGGCGATCGTTCAGGTCCTTGATCATCGCTTCGCAGTCGGCAAGATGCCCGTTGTCAGGCTCTTCGCGAAGGTACTCCGTCATTGCGTTCAGTGCGGTGTAGGTCGGGGTCTGATCCAGTTCGTAGCGCAGAGTCGAACGGTAGAGGCAGTCGATGCGCAGGAAACGCGCGTCGGAAGCGAAAGGACTGCGTGGATAGACTTCGAGGAAGCGCTGGAAATTGGTCTCGGCAGTGTAGTAGTCCTTCTGACTGTAGTTGCTCAAGCCCCAGTAGTAGCGCACGGTGTCGTCCTTTTCCGTGCCCTCGGTGTACATTGAAAGCGACTCGAACAGAGCGGCGGCCTTGCTGTACTTCTTGTTGTTGAAGTAGTTGAACGCGGCCTCGTATTTTGCGTCAACATCGGCGCTGTTCAGAAGAAGCTCATACTGAGACTTGCATGAATTCAGAGACAGGAGAGCGAGTGCGGAAACTGCCGCAAGCTTAACATATATTTTCATAAAATATCAGATTCAAAACATAAAATGACTTATTTCTCTTTCAAGAATTTCTCCGCATCAAGCGCAGCGCGACAGCCGGAAGCTGCGGCGTTTATGGCCTGACGATAGGTCGGATCCTGAACGTCTCCGGCTGCGAACACGCCCTCTACACTTGTTCTGGTGGACTTTCCGTCCGTAATTATGTAGCCGTTCCCGTCGAGCTTCAGCCAAGGTGCAAAGACATCGGAGTTCGGATGATGACCTATTGCGAGGAAAAATCCGTCCACGGCAATGTCAAAAACCTCGCCGTCCTTGCGAAGAAGACGTACTCCCGTGACCCCAAAATCGTCTCCGAGAACTTCCTGCGTGTTGCAGTTCCACAATATCTCAATATTTTCAGTCTCCTGAACACGCCGGCGCATGGCCTCCGAAGCGCGGAGAATATCACGCCTGACAATCATATAGACCTTTTTGCAGAGCCCCGCAAGGTAACTTGCCTCTTCACAGGCGGTGTCTCCTCCCCCCACAACGGCAACGACTTTCTTACGATAAAAGAAGCCGTCACATGTGGCGCAGGCCGACACACCCATTCCGCGATATTTCGTCTCCGATGGCAGGCCGAGGTACTTCGCGGTCGCCCCTGTGGCAACTATCACCGCATCTGCCTCCATCTCAATCGTTCCGTCAACCGTCACCTTGAACGGACGTGACGAGAAATCCACATCCGACACCGTGCCGAAACGTATGTCTGCGCCGAGACGCACTGCCTGGGCACGCATGGTCGCCATCAGTTCCTGCCCGTTGATTCCGTTCTCGAACCCGGGATAGTTCTCGATGTCTGTGGTGGTTGTGAGCTGTCCTCCCGGCTGTGCGCCCTCATAGAGCACCGGCGCAAGGTTGGCACGTGAAGCATATATTGCGGCTGTGTAGCCGGCTGGACCTCCTCCTATTATGAGACATGCTGTCTTTTCCATATCCTTAAATAATTTTCTTCAAATCTGCAAAATTAGCAAATTTCCGCGAAGAAGTCAGATTTATAGTTACAATTCGACTGTTATTTTGCTACAGAAGACAAAAATTCAGCATCGGGGAATAAAAAACTTGACGAAAAAACATTTTTTTAATAACTTTACGGGATATTATTGTACTCAAATTCGCGCAATTGCGAAACATATCTTATGAGCCCTCGTGGCGAGAGTAAATAACGCGGTTAGAAAAAAATTGCATTCCAATGACAACGACAGAGGTGAACACACAGAACAACTTTACATCTGTATTAAAGAGATACTCACTCAAGGCCACCCCACAGAGACTTGCAGTACACAAGGCAATGCAGGAATTGGGACATGCGTCGGCCGACATGGTGGCGCAGAAAATAGAAAACGACGGTAATACCAAAATTACCGTCGCTTCTGTATACAACATTCTCTCCGAGTTCGCCAAATTAGGGATTTACCAGCACAGGCTCAGCGCTAACAACAAGATGTTCTTCGACCTCAACACCTTCGACCACGCGCATTTCTACGACATCGAAAACAACACCTTCCGCGACATTTCTGAGGACAAGCTCATCAGCGAGCTTATGGAGAAACTGTCGAAGAAACGGTTCAAAGGCTACAAAGTCGACTACATCGACATCCAAATCGTCGGACATCCAAGCAAAAGACATTTACAAAAAGGGTGAGAAAAAAGCTATTCCCCGCCTTCCTTATCCTTATCCTTCAATTCAAAAGCCGACTCGATGCTTATTTGAGTATTATTGGAGTTCCAAATCGGTTCAATCAGGCTTTTAACTGGAAAACTGAGATACAATACCTTGTTTGTCCAATCTTTGTCGGCCTTGTTCTCAGTTGTCACGACCTCTCCGCCGGCATTGTGATAGAGTGTGAATTTCACTGACTGAGAAGTGCTCTCCTTGTCAAAAATGAGATTAAAATCGTGTTCCACATTGCTGTCCTTTTTGACAGGAATGCTCAGGATGAAGGAAACATACCAATTCTTGCCATTGGCTGTCAAGTATTTGTTCATTACATAGACAGAGTCACGATGCTCAGCGATTCCGGGAGCCGCGATGTCTTCTGAACTAAGACAAGGCTTCACATCCACCCCTTGATAGGCATTGAGTTTGATACTCCTCGGAGTTTCCAAATCGAGCAGGTCACAATTGATTGCCACACGTTTGGACTCCACGAGAGTAAATTTCGAGTCTGTTCCGTCCTCGGTGATGACAACTGCCATATCCCCGTCACAATTAAGATTCTTCTGGTCAATTACATCAGCGAATGTAAAAAGTCCGTTGTAGCGAAATTCGCTTTTGAGACACGAACTGAGTGATGCACAAGCAATGAGCGAAAGCGCAATGATTTTTGTAAATTTCATATTTCTGAATTCTTCTGTTTTCCTATTATTATATAAGTAAGCGTTAAAAAATAACTTGAACTAAATTTGTATCAGATTTATGAGGATAGATTTCTTTTGGAAGAAGGAGTGTACTGGAGGTACACGACTGATGAGAAAAGGAATATAGACCATAAAGATATGCAAATTGTTCAAGTTATTTTTTAACGATTACTAAGTAGAGTTTTCCTAACGATAAAGTGCCACGATTTCGCCTTTCGCGACTTTCGCGCCATGGGCGGCGGTGACTGCAACAATTCTGCCATCCGCCGCTGGAATGACCTCCTCGATGCCGTAGTAGGCCTGGACATAGCCGGCAGGCTCCCCTGCCTTGACGAGAGTGCCTTCTGCAGGAGCCGTCGATTTGTCGTCAACATCAATCTGCCAAAGCATCTGACCTTTGACAGGCGACTGGAGCGGCTTCGCATCCGGCCAGCATTTCAAAAGAGCGTCGATGTCGAACTTAGGCATCTCCACGACAGGCCTCGTCACCACAATCGGAGCCCCCGCCACAGCCTTTCTCGACTCAAGTTCCGCCTCGAAGCGTTCCTTGGCGACTCCCGAACGGTAATCCCGGTACTGTCTTTCGTGCATTGCAAGTTCGAAGAGTTCCTCGCTGTCCGGTCCTTCGTCCCAGCCTTCGTCCGCCATCATCTGGCGGAACTTCGGAAGTTCGTCCGGGAATGCGTCCTGAGGATTGCCGGTGTAGAACTCCAGCCCTTTTGAAGCAGCAAGCTCAACGATTTCAGGAGCGAGGGGGCCGGGCAGCCGTCCCATCTTTCCGAGAATCATGTTCCACGTGTCCTTGTCAATCGAAGACCAGCGCGGCCTGCCCTTGAGGGAGTCGAGCAGATTCATGAGCGCAGTGTTCTTGACATACTGGCTGAACGGAGTCACGAGCGGCGGGTAGCCAAGCCGTGGCCATACATACTCGACCTCGCAAAACAGCCGCACCATAAGGTTGTCTATGCTCAGTTCCGGCTTCGACTGCGCCCGCAGCGAAGCGTTGATTGCAGTCTGGAAGCCCTTGAGGTCGGACATCATGGAGCCCATCATCCCACCCGGAAGCCCACAGCCGACAAGCAGAGAACTGAGGTGCGAATTGTTCGGGTCAATCCAGTAGCCGAGGAAGTCGTCGATGAACGACTGTGTGAGAGAACGCACCTCCATGTATGCATCCATGTTCAAATCCTTGACTGTGAAACCGTCGGCACGCAACATCTCGCGGACCGTTATCACGTCCGGATGCACTTTTCCCCACGAAAGCGGCTCAACGGCAACGTCCAGATAGTCCGCTCCGGCACGCGCCACTTCAAGCATCGACGCCGGAGAGAATCCCGGGCCACTATGTCCGTGATACTGAACGATTATGTGTGGATATGCCTTCTTTATCTCACGAGTAAGCTCCGCGAGGATAGTCGGCCGCCCGATTCCGGCCATGTCCTTGAGGCAAATCTCGTCGGCCCCATATTCCACGACCTTGCGGACAACATCCATATAGTATTCAACGGTGTGGACCGGAGAATGTGTGATGCTCAAGGCAACCTGCGAGACCATTCCAGCCTTCTTGGCATATTCAACACTGAGCCTGAGGTTGCGGTGGTCGTTGAGCCCGCAGAACGAACGGGATATGTCAGTGCCCTGTGCCTTCTTCACCTTGTACATAAGTTCACGCACATCGGCCGGCACCGGATTCATCCTCAGGGCATTGAGTCCCCTTTCGAGCATGTGTGTCTGAATTCCGGCCTTTCTGAAAGGCGCCGTCCACTCACGCACAGCCCTGTTCGGATTCTCGCCGAAGAGGAGATTGACCTGTTCGAAAGCCCCGCCGTTGGTCTCGACGCGGTCGAAGCAGCCCATATCGATTATAGGCTGTGCGACCCTCAAGAGCTGATCTACCCTCGGAACATATTTTCCCGAAGACTGCCACATATCCCTATAGACAAGGGAGAATTTTATTTCACGTCCCATAACCATTGATTTTCAAAAATAATCATACAAAAATAACATTTTTTTTGCATAACGACGGAATTTGTCTATCTTTGCAGTCCCAAAACAACATGGTGCCCGTAGTTCAGTTGGTTAGAGCGTCAGATTGTGGTTCTGAATGTCGTCGGTTCGAATCCGACCGGGCACCCTCAAATTAATAAAAAAGACCGGATTGTGATCCGGCCTTTTTTTATTAACCCTACTCTGTTCTCTATCGCACTGGCTTGCGCTTCGCTGTTCTTCGCACGGTGCTTTTACGCCTTTTTCCTTACAATCGCTTTGTTTTGTTATATAAACGTTATATATTTGTAATATTAAATATAAGAATATAATGGAAACAGTGGTATCGAACAGAAGACAAACGGCATTCAGGCTGCGGGCGGATTTACTTGACAGACTGAGAGTTAAGGCAAAGAAAGAAAACAGAAGCCTCAATAATTATGTAGAAAGTGTCCTTTTGGATGCGGTCTTTGATGAACCAAATGACGAAACTTTGGCCGCTATGAAAGAAGCCGATAACCTCACCAAGGTTGATATGTCAAATTACGAATCGTTCTTAAAATCACTTGAATGAAAGAGATTGTAGCATCAAGCAGATTCAAGAAAGACATCAAAAGGTTCAAAAGCAGACCTGAGACATTGAAGAAACTGTACAATGTCGTAAATATATTGTTGCAGGGAGAGAGCCTTCCTGAACACTACAAACCACATATGTTGAGCGGTGAGTATAAAGGATATATGGAGTGTCACATCGAAAATGACACTCTGCTTATATGGATTGATGAAAATGAGAACCTGATAAGGTTAATAAGATTCGGGTCTCATTCTGAATTGTTCAGATAGAAATCGTTGTTACTCCGGCTCGGATGCGGTGGGACTTGCCGTTGAGGATGAGGCAGTAGGGCTTGTTGCTGCGAATGGTAACGGTGGAGGCTGCCGGGTCGTAGAGGAGGTCGGTGGTCGTGTCGCCGAAAGTGAGGTTGTTCAGGCCGTGGCGGCAGTCGTGACGGATGTCCCAGCGGACGGTGCGGGAGGAGGCGTCGATGTCGTGGAAGCCGAGGACGTTCTCGATGAAGAGGGATATTGGACCGAGGGCGGACCAGCCGCAGAAGTCGGGACGGACGCGCTTGCCGTGGTTGCTGCTCGGGGCAGGTGCGGTCGGGGAATAGCATTCCCAGATTGTGTGCGGTTCATAGTCGCGCCATGTGCGGAGCATCCACGAGAGAACCTGCTCGGCAGTTGTGTCGGCGGCCTCCATGAAGTCGTACTTTTCAAGAGCCTTGATGCCCATGTAGGCGGTCGGGAGCCACATAGAGCCGCGCCAGTACCATCCGTCATTCGCGTCGAAGTCCGGGTCGTCACGCGAGACGGTCACCCAAGGGACCTCTCCTCCGAGTTTGTCGGGACGCAGGGCAAATTCGGTCATGCGCCTTGCCTGAGCCTTCGAAGGGATTTCCGCGAGCATCGGCCAAAATGACGCCGGAGTCAAGATGCCCGTCGTGCGCCACGCGGACGGGGATGCCTGGACATCCGCCACCGAAGCAGTCTCGCCGGAAGGTGCTGGCACGATATCGTAGTAACATCCGTCTGAATCGTCCCAATAGTACTTGTTCACAATCCTCCGCAGCTCTTTCCATTTCTTCTCGAACTCGCGGGCCGTGGCTCCGTCACCAGCCACCTTGGCAAGGCGCGAGATGTAGAGCGCGGAAAGGGCCTGCTGTGAGATGGCATCGACCCAGAGCATCCCTTTGCCTGCACGGGTGCGCGGAGTGTTGTCCATTCCGCTCGAAATCCCGCTCCATTCATATCCTATACCCTTGTACTTCAGTGCTATGGGATAGTGGTCAAACTGAAGCTTACGCTCTGAAGAGAGAGTCGGGAAAAGGTCCCAGTAGCGTTGGAGAAACTTCTTGTCGAGAAGCAGTTCACGGATGTGATCCCTGTCCCCGGTTATCTTGTAGTAGTCGTTCTCCACCCATGCGAAGAAAGGAGGGTTGTCAGGATGCTGGATGCGCAGGGACGAGCCGCTGTCTTCAAGCATAGTGTAATAGAAGTTGTCGAGCGTCTGGATGCCCGGGAAAAGTTTCGGGGCATACTTGCAGAACATCACCATGAACTCCGAGTCCCAGATCCAGATGGTGTCGTCCCAGAGCCCCTCGTCCATATAGAGCGGCTGCACGAGCCCCTTCTGCCACTTGACATGAGCATAAGCCTGCTCCCAAGCCTTCCAGTAGAGTTCCACATAGCCCGGCTCGGCATCGAACACCGGCTGCGGGATGAGCGCACGGTCAAACGAGGGCTTCAGAGGCTCCGCTGCATTGCCCATAGTATCCACCCAGTCGGAACCGTTATAAATCAGGAGCTTTTCGAGGTCGGTGTCGTAGTACTGCTGCATATACATAGGCAGGTAGCTCTCCCTCTCCGCGGAAGTCCCCGAAAGGGAATGCGCGGAGTTGCGCGTGAAGAAGCGCTCCCCCGAGCCCTTTTCCCAGAACGGCACATCAACTGCGTTCTCCATACTCTCGGCAAACTTGTTCCCGCAGAAAGTGATGTTTCCGCACCATGAACCCGGAACAGTCTCCCGGGCCGGAAGCACAGGGGCGAGAGTAGGGTTCTCCTTCTCTCTGAACTCGACCGTGTGCGAGATGAGGTCAACCACCTGATAACCACGAGAATGCGGCCTGCGGGAACCGCCGCAGACATTGAACAGTGGAAGCGACGCGCAGCCTTCCTCGCTGCAGTTTATCAGTGTAATCGGGTGCTCCCACACTCCGTACCAGCCGGAGGCCTTCGACTGCTCCACCACGTCATAGTTCCCGAAAGTATAGCCGTAATAGCTCCTGTAGCCCAGAAGGTTCGTTGCCACGAGATGTTCGCCGCCAATCTGAAACGCCTCATAAAACCCGTCAGCGAGAACATCGTTCCAGTGATGCCCAACGCCGTTAGGGTTTATGTTCGACCCGCGCACGCCCACGGAACCCTCCACCGGCATCTTTCCGGGGCCGCAGCCGATTGAGGACAGGCGTATGTTCTCCAGTATCGCCGCTCCCGCATAGAAGGTGTTGATGCATATCACCTTATGGTTTATATCCGGAAGTATTATAGACAAGTTCCTTATTGTCAAGTGATTCGTGTTATACATATTGTCATTCGAGCACGCAATCACATTCATTTGAACAGACGGGGCAATTCCCTCGTAAGCCCGTGGACGCACGTTGAAGAGCACGCCGGAATTCTTGCGCAGGCTGCTCTCGTCGATTCCGCGCAGCACCACACCCGCAGTCTTGCGGACCCTGAGCGCGGTCGGCATCGGGAAACGCGGGTCGGTGTAAAACCCGTCGATATTGTAGTTCCCGTCGTAGAAAAGGATGTGGCATCCCCGGGTCATCGTGCCGTCAAAACCGTCCAGAATCTTCTGAATCGTGAGTTCGTCGTGTTCTCCGGTGCAGACGACGTCCGCAGACTTCTTTGAATCCTCCGAAGAGTCGTGTGCCGCGATGCGGAAAAATTCCTGTGCGGAGAGCGAAACTTCGAAAATGAGCGAAAAAAGAATTGAAGCGAGAGTGAGGATATATTTTTTCATCGAAATATGATTTTCCGGGGATATTGTTTTACTGGGATGTATTATAAGTCAATGACTATCGTTGTAATTGAACGCTGCCTTGCAGTTATGGACGACGGCACGCGCTCCGAAGAGCCGACGATGGAGAAGTCGGTGCGGGAATCCGTGCGGAAGACCTTCACCGCAGAGACTTTCCTTCGGACAACGGGCGGAAGCCTGAGGGATATGTCCTCGTCCCGAAAGCCGGAGTTCACGCCGACAAGCACGAGCCTGTCGCCCTCCGGGGACATATATGCGGACACGGCGAGCCCGCCCAGGTCATCTGCACCGCCACACGCTATGCGGACATAGCCCGGGCGGATGAAGAAGCTGTAGTTGCCCAGCGCCCAGAGCAGCTTGTTCGCCGTGGCGCGCCCGCCATTGTGAAGGTCGCCGTCCTCCGGCCAGAGAGCAATCAGGGCATGGTCGCCCTTAACCTCCATAGCCTTCCAGTAGCCCCACGCAGCAGCGTTCGCCACAGTCATGTCGCTGTGTATCAGCCTTCCCATCAGAAGAGCCACGTCAATGTCGCCGCAGGCATAGTCCTCATGGGTCATACCGTCCTTAATCTTGATAATCGAAGACGGCAGCAGGCACCACTCCGATTGTTGGAAGCCGATGCCGTACTCGGCGCAGACATCATAGACCCGACGGCGCACATCCCTCATCTGGCGGTTTGTGGTCTCGCTCCAGTAGTCATGCCCGACAATCATGCGCGGGACATGACTGAAATTTCCGAGGTAATAAGGACTGGAACTGTCCCAGAAATGCCGCACGAGGAAGGCCGGGGCAAGGTCAGAGCCGCCGAAACCCTGCTGAAGATAGTCGGAGGTGGAGTAGAAATATTTAAGGTCGCCACTCTCCCCCACCGCTATCTTCACCCCGCCAAGTCCCTCGCGGGCAGTAAGAGCCGAGTCAAGTTCGGAAAAGACGCGGTACATCTGGTCAATCCGCCACGACGAGCCTTCCTGACGCGGGGAGTTCCACCTCACGTTCGGCTCGTTGATTGGGCTGATGTAGGAGACCTTCCAGCCGTTCTCAAGATAGTGCGCCGCTACATCTGCGAGATAGCCCGCAAACGCGGTGTAGCATTCAGGACGTAGATTGGCGGAGTCGGTCGTAGGCGCCCAACCGCGGCCGTTCAAGGTAAACTGCACGGGAGGGGTGTTGGAAAAGAGCAGGAAGTCGTTGCAGCCGAGTTCTGCAGCCTTTGAGACAAACCACCGCTGTCCAGGGCACTTGCTCCAGTCATAGCCGCTGCCGTCCGTCGTGAGATAGGACTCGGCACGCCTCTGATAAGGCAATATGTCAGGATTTTCCTGCTCCAAAGAGCCCCCGCCAAGGTTCACCCTCCACATTGACAGCCCGATTCCGCACGGGTTCCCCGCCTCGTCCGTCTCCCGGCTGAAAAGCCAGCGCGCGATGCGTGACTTCTCCGCCTCGCCCCAGTACCGCCCGACAAATTCCCCGCTCCATGCGTCCGAAGCGGTGAAATTGTCTATGGTCTGAAACCTCTCCGACGGATTGACGCTCACCGCACGCGGCTGCGCGAGAGCCGGAGCGCAGCCGCAAATCAGAAAGGTCAGCAAGATATGTATTTTTGTCATCATTTTCATTCTATTTGTGTATGGGGATACTGGAAGTTTTGAGATGTATTTTTGAGTCAGATTTTTCTGTTTTGTGATGAGTTTAGTGGTGCTAAATGACGAACAAAATGGGAAAATATGGCCAAAAAGACGCTCAAAACATTATGACATTTTAACAGGCAAAATGTCGCCATTTTCATCAAATTCAAGTTTGTCGATGCACACGACACGGTCGCTGCCGTCGCTGTAGCCGATCGGGTGGCGGTGGTAGATGATGTAGTAGTCGTCACCGTGCTTCACGACGCTGTGGTGCCCGGGACCGGTGCCGTGGACATAGTCGCTCTTCAGGATGGTCGCCTTGCGCTCGAACGGGCCGAATGGAGTGTCGGCGACGGCGTAGGCAACGCAATAGTCGTCAGTCCAGTAGCCGCCCTCGCTCCACATGAAATAGTACTTGCCGTCACGGCAGAGCATGAACGGTCCCTCGACATAGCCCTCCGGGGTGATTTCCTTGTAGGTTTCCCCGTCGGCGAAAGGCAGGAGACGGGTGAAGTCGTCAGAAAGGCGCACGATGTTGCAGCGTCCCCAGCCTCCGTAGCACATCAGCCAGTCGCCCGTGGCAGGGTCCTGAAAGACGAACTGGTCAATCGGCTGCGCCTTGTTCACGATTTCGCCGACTAAAGGCTTGCCGAGCAGGTCATGGAACGGGCCGGCGGGATTGTCAGCAACTGCGACTCCTATTCCGCCGTAGTCTCCCTCATATATATCGTTGCAGGAGAAGAAGATGTAGTATTTTCCGTCCTTCGTGAGGGCGGCCGGAGCCCAGAAGCACTTGCGGAGCCACGACACCTCATTTTCCGTAATCACGTCCTCGTGCTTCACCCAAGTCTTGAGGTCCTTCGACGAGAATGCGTCGAAATGGTAATATTTATGGTCGGCCGCAGCCCCCGAAGTCGTAGGGTATATCCACAGCTCGTCACCGTACATCACGCCCTCCGGGTCGGCATAGCGTCCCTCAATCACCGGGTTTGTCCACCCGCTCCACTCCGTCTGCTTCGGCCCGCAGGAAATCACAGAAAAAGTCGTCGCTGCAAGAACCGCAGTCGCTTTTAAAAAATTGTGCTTCATGATAGAATCGTCTTATCTATATACATTTACATATTATCAATATCCAGAATTATTCGGGAACATATATTTCATTATTCCGTCAAAACGGGATATACCCTTATGGGCTGGAGTATCGTCAGGTCGCGTCCGTTGCCGGTGAAAGTGCACACGAGTCTCACGGAGCGGACGGGACGTTTCGGGAATATGGAGGCGCCGCCGTCGATGAGTTCGCCGACTCTGTGGAAATGCTTTCCATCGTATGAGACTTCGACCCGTCCGTAAGGGAAGCCACCGCTGGCGAAATGAGCTTCGCCGGTCTTGAGGGCGATTTCACGGCACTTTACCGGATTGGAGAAGTCAATCCGAATCCAGTCACCATCGTGCGGCGTGGAGGAGAAATGAGCCTTGTCCCTGTATGCCTCGACTCCGGAGAATGGTTTCCAGCCGTCTTCGGGCAGGGATGAACTGAGTCGGAATGCCGGGGCTATGGTGTCGCAGCACTGCCGTGCCTTGACCGGGACGCTGCAGCCGCTTCCGAAACGGGCGACAAAGGAGTAACTCTCGGGATGCGCGGTCTTGAACGGCCTATAATAAGCCTTCGGACTGCCTCCGTTCTTTATGCAGAGAATTGTCTCCCCATCTTCCGCAGAAGCGGAGAGAAGACCATTTTCCCATGTCACTGAAGGCTCCGGAAGACGGAACGCGACGCCCATTGCAGATAGCCTCGGATAGTGTCGTGTCCTCATATATTCCGCGAACTCCTCACCCGAAAGTTTCTTGCCCCAGGACATTGCTCCGAGCGCAGCGGCGCGGGGCCAGAGCATGAAATCGAGGTAGTCCGGGGATTCCGGAGCGTTCTGGAGATGGGTCTCCGCCCAGAACGCTCCTTCGTAGCCGATGACAACAGATTTTTCCGCGTCAGTCACTCCGAGCCGTCCGAGATCGAGGTCATAGACCCTGTGCCAGTCGATTATGCCGCCCCAGTCCTGCCCCGGGTCGTGCGGGCCCTGCTTCATGTCGAAGTAGAGATGCCACGCCGACATGAAGACTGTCCTGTAGCCCTTAGCCATGGCGTTGCGGCAGGCAGGGATGTCCTGCCATGCACAAACGAGGCTTTCCTTGGTGAATGTATCGGTAATCACATCCTTGTCCCACCACGCTACCGGTGTCTTGCCCTTGGCCTTTACGATGTCGGTGACCCGCTTCATGAACAGGTCCTCAAGCTGCTTCGGGTCGGTGAATTCCCTCTCCCTCATGAGAGCGGAGCAGTGAGGGCATGACAGCCAGCCCTTCATCCCGACCTCGTCGCCGCCGATGTGGATGTACTCCGACGGAAAGAGAGCCGCGACTTCCGAGATTATGTCGTCCAAAAGACGGTAGTTTTCCTCTCGGGAGACGCACCAGACCCCGCGCGTGTCATAGCCAGCCGTCCGGACGGTGTCTGGAGCATAGTCGCAGAGAATTTCCGGAAGCACGCGGGCGATGGCCTGACTGTGTCCGGGGAGATCTATCTCGGGGATTATGGTGATGTTGCGGAACTTAGCGTAGGCTATGATTTCGCGCATCTGCTCCTGAGTGTAGCAGCCTCCGTAGCGTCTGTCCCAAAGACCGTACTGCGCCCCCACGGGAGAGTCGCCGCCGCGGAATCCGCCTACCTCGGCAAGCTCGGGATGCGACTTGATTTCGAGCCTCCAGCCCTCGTTGTCAGTAAGGTGCAAGTGCAGGACATTGAGGTTGTGCATTCCCATAAGGTCTATCTGTCGTTTCAGTCCCTCGGCATCCACGAAAGCCCTCGCCACGTCAATCATCAGCCCCCTGTAGGTACTCTCCGGGGCATCAAGACTGACTCCAAGCGGCAACTGTACCGGTTCGGAAAGCCCTTGTTTGGCATATACCGACGGCGGAAGCTGGCGCAGAAGGTGCTGGATGCCGTAGAACACCCCGGCACGGTCGCGCCCGGTTATGCGAAGTTCTCCGGGACGGACAGCGAACTCGAAGCCCTCCGGCCCGCACTCAAGGCCGCCGTCTATGTCAAGGACAATCCGGCTTTCTTTAATCGCGTCGGCCGACGGCTTCTCCGTTCCTGCCAGAAACTCCTTCAGATAGGCGACATAATCACCCGCCTCATCGGAAAGCGCTGTAACATCGGATGATGCGGTAAGTTCAAAGCAGCCTCCAAAATATTTCCGAAACAGCCTTTCGGCACAGTCAAGCGCCGGTTCATCCGACAGAGCATATCGCTCACGCCGGAGAATCCACTCACTTTCTATTTCATACCAGCCGTCGTCGTCAGGAAGCGCCTCGCCGCGTTCCACAGTCTCAAAGAAGCGTTTCCAGCGCGGAAGATAGAAGGAGGAAAGCATCCCTCCCCACTCGCGGTTGGAATAGTCGTGCAGTCTGCGGGCAGAGGGGCGGTCACCCCAGACCGTGATGAGCGTCCTCGCGTTACGTTCCATCAGCGCCCTGTCAGCATCAGTCGCACCCGTAATCTCGCCGCAGACTTCCTCCGCCGAGTCCAGCCAACGGTCAAGATGAAAGAACGGGTCGGTGGAAAGAAGCGCGTCAATGTCATCAATCATTCCGAGGAACGCCTTGTAGCCTGAGCGGAACGCAGCCGTGTCTCCGGATTTATACGCTGCCTCGACATTCCGCAGCAGAAAGAGCGTGGAGTCCGTAAGAGTCTGACGCACAAGGTCAATCAGATCGTGACGATAGTTGGCATTGCCGGAGAGCTGAGTCTTCGCGTCAAGAAACAGGCCTGCGGCGTCGCGGAGTTCCGCCACATCATAGTAAATCTCCGCAGTGCTCCACTTGGAGACGGACTTCAGTCCCCAGCCCGGACGTGCGCAGACTATCGGCTCGCTTGTGCCTTCCTGATCCGTTGGGCAGTCCAGCGCAGAGGCGGCAATCTTGTGCCATGCACGGATGAGGGACGGGTCGGATGTTCCGTAGCGGGCAAGGACATAGCCGTCAAGCCATTCGCGGCAGCTCCTGTCCCTGCCACAGTCAGAGTTGCCGTTCGTCGCCACGTTCTCCGCGGAAGTTGGCCGAGTTGCCGGCCGCTGCCCCGTTCTCCACGGGAGTTCAAACAGCAGGTCATAAAGAACCGGATTGGTCTCTATTCCCTCGGGAGCCGCGCCGATGCCGACCATAGTCTCCGGGAAGGCCTCGACCGCATCGAACCAGCCGTTCAGCAACTTGGACAGGCGTCCGTGCAGGCCGACGCGGCCTCCGAAATTAGGCAGCATGCACCAGATCATGTCATGCCCGCAATAGCCGTCGCGCCATTTCGGCCTCGCCTCGGAAAAAAGGTCAAAGACAATGCAGTCCCCTTGCCCGAGAGCTTCAAGAGCCTCACGTCGAGGATTCTCGTTCCAGCCCTGAAGCACCCACACCGCATCCGGATTGTGACGGCGCAGCCGGGCAAGTATGGTTCTATAGGCCTCGGGGATGTCCGTGCCCTCAACGCTGCCTCCCTTATGGAACGGATCCATGCTGTAGAAACGCGAGCGCCCCATAATTTTCGCCTGCTCCTCATAGTAGAGGTCGGCAACTGAGGCGAATTTGTCCGATGACGGCTGAAGAAATGCCGGTCGAGGGAATGCCGCCCAAAGTCCCGTGTCGGAGGCGTCATAGCCTGACTTTCCGATGAAAGAACGCGGGAGCATCCCACAGTAGCCGGGCAGGACAGGCTCCATTCCGAGTGAGCGCATCCTTGCGATAACCCTCCGGCAGAGCCTTTCCTGACGGTCATACCACCCCTGCGGAAGCGGCCCGCCCCAGCCTTCGATGTTGCCCATCATCCACCACGCCTGAAATCCCGGGCCGGCGATGAAAGAGGATATTTCAGTCTCGTCGCAGCCGAGGTCACGGAGCACATTGCGCCAGACGACATCCGTTCCGAGCGCCATCAGCGGCATGTTTATCCCGTGCAGAGCCATCCAATCGACTTCCTTCATCCAACGTTCCTCCGTCCAGAAGGCGCAGGTGTATGAATAGGTGCAGTAATTCAGGTAGTAACGCCATTCCGCCCGGCATTCCCTGCGCTCCGGGATCTCCGGCAGAGGAAGAACCGTGTCGCGGAGGTCGGCGGTGAGGCCGTTCCACGATATGTTGACATGAACATAATGGTTCAGATACCATCCCAATCCCGCCGTCGCCGCGGAGACACCGCTGCCGACAATTTCCGGTTTCCCATCCCTCGAGGATATGACAAAGACATCACGCCCATCGCTTTCAATGGAACTGTCCGTGCCGATGAGTATTCGTCCCGACATTCCCTCCCCACAGACACGGTCTATGAACGAGCGGAGAACGGACTGTTCCGAACCGAAACAAAGCGGAGCAAGTACGAACAGGAATATGATTGACAGGAATATATGCGAAAGTCGTTTCATTTATATGCGATGGTACTTTATATTTATACGTTAGAGTGCTTTTTATTCTGTATGACGAAATATGACAGATTTTTATTCGACCTCGATTTCGAGTTTTTTGTCGGCGGTGAGGATTTCAAACTTGCCCGATTCGAAATATCGCCTGCCACTTTCATTCACATAGCCAAGGTCGCGAAGACGGTCTGCCTCGAAGCGGAAGGTCTCGGTGGCTCCGGCAGGAATCAGGCGCTTCTCGAAGAACTTGAGTTCCTTGTAGGGGCGGGTGACGGTGCTGACAGGGTCGCTGATGTACCAGAAGACTGTTTCCTTACCGTCGCGGGAGCTGTCGTTAGTGACATCGACCTCAAAGACGAGCGGAGAGTCAGAGACCTTGCGTATGTCGCCGTAGGTAAAGTGCGAGTAGCTCAGACCATGGCCGAACCAGTACATCGGCTCGCGCGGAATGTCCTGATAGAAGCCCATGAACGGACGGCTTGTGCGGCGGCGGTTGTAGTAAATCGGAATCTGTCCGGTGGAGTATGGGAAGGTTATTGAGAGCCTGCCCGAAGGGTTCACTCGGCCGAAGAGTATGCCCGCTGCAGGCTTGCCTCCAGAAATGCCCGGCTGCCACAGTTCCACTATCGCGTCGGCGAGAGGTTCGAGTCGGCAGAGCTCCAGAGGACGACCGTTGTTCAGCAGCAGGACAAGAGGCTTTCCGGTCTTCTTAAGTTCGGCCGCAAGCTGTTCCTGAATTGCCGGAAGGGCAAGCGTCGAGCGGATGCCGTTCTCTCCGCTCCATTTCGTGAGTTCACCGAGGCAGAGCACCACGACATCCGCGTGCCTTGCCGCTAAAATGGCCTCCGCGAAGCCGCTGCGGTCGTCGCCCTCGAAACCGCAGCCCTTGGCATAGAGAACATTAGCCGCACCGAACTCGTCTGTCATCGCCTTGTGGATCGTGATTATCTCCTCGGCGAGAGGATGACCGCCCCAAGAGCCAATCTGTCCCCAGAGATCCTTCGCCATCGGGCCTATCAGCGCAATCTTGCCGGGCTTCTGCCCAAGAGGCAGCACCCCGTCGTTCTTGAGCAGCACGGCCGACTCCTCGGCAAGGCTCATCACGGTCTCACGATCGCCTGGGAGGGTGAAGCGCTCCTCCGGCGAAGTCTCTGGTGCGTATGGGTGATCGAAGAGTCCGAGGCGGAACTTGAGCCGCAGAATCCTGCGCACGGCATCGTCTATTGTGCTTTCGCTGACCTTGCCCTCGGCGACAAGGGTAGCAAGATTGTGATAATAGCAAAGGTCGGCCATGTCCATGTCGAGTCCTGCATTGGCGGCTATCTCTGCGCACTGCTTGTGGTCGGCTGCGGCACCCTGATAGACAAGCTGCTTCACGGCGTCGTAGTCCGAGACAATCATTCCGTCCCAGCCGAACTGCTTCTTGAGCACATCGGTCAGGAGGTATCGGCTGCCGTTCACAGGAAGACCGTTTATGGAGTTGAAAGAACTCATCACAGTAGCCGCTCCGGCCTCGATGCCGGCCTGATATGGAGGCATGTAGGTGTCCCAGAGGGTCTGACGCGAGATTTCGGTCGGGACATAGTCGCGTCCACCCTCCGACGCGCCATAGCCGACGTAGTGTTTGACGCAGGCGGCGACTTTCGTGGTGTCGGAGATGTCGTCGCCCTGATAGCCACGCACGGAGGCGGCGCAGAACACGGAGGCAGCATAAGGGTCTTCGCCGTAGCCTTCCGCGCAGCGTCCCCAGCGTCCGTCACGGGCAATATCGACCATAGGTGAGAATGTCCAGTGGATGCCGGTCAGACGGGTCTCGCGGGCGGAGATTGCACAGGCGCTCTCGACAAGTTCCGGATTCCAGGAACAGGCCTGGGCGAGAGGAATCGGATAGGTCGTGCGGAAGCCGTGGATGGCGTCGTAGCCGAACAGGACAGGGATTCCGAGGCGCGTCTCCTCAAGCGCGCGTCGCTGCATGGCGTTGATTTCAGTCGCGTCCGTGGCAACGTAAGTGATGTAGCTTCCGAGCACAGGCTCCGCCGTCTCGTTCCCTATGTTATTGGCGTTCAGATTCTTGCCGAGCGTAATCTGGCTCATCTGAAGAACTTTTTCCTCAAGCGTCATCCTTGACAGAAGATCCTCCACGCGCTTTTCCACCGGCGCGTCAGGCTGTTTATAAAGAGGAATCTCGGCATCATTGCACGAAACGACCGCGAATACAGCCACAGCAAATGGGATATACTTCATGAAAATACGAATTATTTCAAAGTAAATTTGACGGTCTGGAATATGTCCTCCGACGACGTTCCGAACATCGCCTCGAACTCGCCTTTCTCGGCGACCCATTCCTGTTTCGCGTCATCGTAGAAACGAAGGTCCCGGTCTGTCAGGCTGAGTTCAACAATGCCGCTTTCGCCTGGTTCAAGCCATATTTTCTCGAAATCCCTGAGCTCTTTCAGAGGACGCGGAAGGGAGGACTCGACGTCGCGGACATAGAGTTGGACGGTCTGTGCGCCGCGAACCTTGCCGACATTCCTCACCGGGACGCGGAACTTCAGCGAGCCGCCCTCGCGGAGGGACTTGCCCGAAGCCCTGACCGGGCCGGTCTCGAAGTCAGTGTAGCTCAGGCCGTAGCCGAAAGGGAACAGCGGCCGGATGCCCATCTTGTCAAACCAGCGGTAGCCCACGAAGATGCTTTCCTCATAGACGACATCGCCGGTGTTGTTGCGGTCATAGATGTTGAGGTAATGAGGCGGATAGTCGGAGAGCTTTTGCGCAATCGTGAAGGGGAGCTTGCCGGAAGGGCAGACACTGCCGAAAAGCACGTCCGCAATCACGTTGCCGGTGTCGCTGCCGCCGTACCAGCCGTAGAGAACGGCCTCCGGTGCATCGAGCCACGGCATCGCTGCGGCAGAACCCGAGACAAGGGTTACGACAAGGCGGTCGCTGACCTCCCCGAGAGCCTCAATCAATTCTTCCTGACCGTAAGGGAGTCCATACTCGATGCGGTCAACTCCCTCGCAGTCCTGCGTTCCCCAGCGGTTGTGCCCACCGAAAAACAGAACCACGTCAGCGTCCCTCGCGGCCTCAACGGCCTCTGTGCGGAGCTCGTCCATGTCCTCCGGGCGGCCGGAATTGCCCTCGGGACGGTAGCCGCGGACATAGCTGACCTCGGTGCGGTCTCCCACGAGAGCGCGCACGCCCTCAAGCGGAGTGACCTCGTACTTGGTCTTCAGATACATCGAGCCGCCTCCGCCGATGTGCTTCGTGGTGGCGTTGTCTCCTACGACGAGAATCTTCTTTACTGAACCGAGGTCAAGCGGCAGCAGATGCCCGTCGTTCTTGAGCAGGGTCACGCCCTCCTGCGCAATCTCGCGTGAGGTGCGGAAATGCTCCGGAGAGGCGAATGAGCCGAAGTCGGTGTTTCCGGACATGGTCGTGCGGAAAATCAGGCGGAGGACGCGGCGTGCCTTGTCGTCGAGACCTTCCAGGGGATATTTCCCGCTGCGGAGACCGGCAAGGTAAGGACCGGCAAGGTAGTAGGCCTCGTAGGAATCGCCCCAGTTCTCAGCAAGCCCGTCGGTGCCGGTACCGAACTCCATGTCAAGTCCGTTCAGCACGGCCCGTGCGGTGTTGGTGGTGCCGCCCCAGTCGGAGACGACTACGCCGTCGAATCCCCATTCCTTCTTGAGTATGTCGTTCAGAAGATACTGGTTTTCGCAGCAGAACTCGCCCTTGTAGCGGTTGTATGCGCCCATCACTGCCCACACTCCGGCGTCCTTCACCGCAGCCTCGAAGGCCGGGAGGTAGATTTCACGCAGAGCACGGTCATCCACGACGGAGTTCGTCTTGTGGCGGTGCGCCTCCTGATTGTTGAGCGCAAAGTGCTTCACGCAGGCAGCCACACCGTTCTCCTGAACGCCCTTTATGTAGGGCACCGCCATCTGCGCCGCGAGGAAAGGGTCTTCGCCCATATACTCGAAATTGCGGCCGCAGAGAGGGGTGCGGAAGATGTTCACTCCCGGAGCGAGCAGGACAGTCTTGCCGCGGAAACGGGCTTCTTCGCCCATGTTGATGCCGTAGCGGTGAGCCATCTCGCGGTTCCATGTAGCCGCAAGGCAGGTCAGGTTCGGGTTCGCGGTGCAGGAGTCGTTGGTGTGCTTCGCCCCTTTCCATTCGTCCCAGAGGTTGTCTTCGCGGATGCCGAACGGGCCGTCACTCATCCACACGTCCGGTATGCCGAGCCTAGGAACTCCCGGAGAGGAGAACTTGGACTGGGCGCTGAGCAGAGCGACCTTTTCTTCGAGCATGAGCCGTGAAATGGCATCCTCGACACGATCCTCAATGTCAGCGGTGGTGTCGAGATAGACAGGGGTACCGCCCTGTGCGCATCCGGCACAGAACAGCACTGCCGTCAAAAGGTAGATGGTTGCCTTGATGTTCATTACCTCGTCGCTGTCTTCTTTATGATTCTGACGTCATTAACATAGAATACCGAGCCTTTGGCCGCCTTTGCCCTGTCATCAGTTTTCGGTTTTATATGAATCTCTATCCTGTTCAGATAACCATCAGAGCAGAAATAGTCCTTGAGCGGAATGGAAACACGATGCCAATCCGTGTCATCAAGCCCGTTGATTCCCTTATAGACGCTGTGTCCAGAGGCCCTGTATATCGGAGCGACATTTTCTTTCTGCGGTTTTCCAATAAAGCTGTGCCAGTAAATTTCCCAACCGGTATTTGCGCCAATCGCAGTCTTGTTCGCCTTGACATAGTATTCCAAAGCATAGTCGTTGTAGTAATCTGCCATTGGAAGATTGGCTGACCCCTGAAATTTCAGATAGCCGGTCCAAGCCTTTTCTTCAGTAAGTTCCCAGCGGATTGACTTGCCTCCAACAACTTTCTCATCTGTGACCTCTTCAAGCGAAACTGTCGGAGTACCGTTGCTCTCGCTGCCAAGGTAATAGAACTTATCGTTTGCCTCACCGTTGTAAATCACGGTTCCGAGGTCATCCTCCCAGACAGGAATGACATTTATCGGGCGTACTTCACCGGCACCGACCTGAAGACCTGTTGCTTCCTTAATGGAAATCTTGCCGTCATTGCGGCGCATCGTAAGGAGCACCTTGCCGCTGTAGTTCATAGGGCAAACAGCAAGATAGTAGTTTCCTGCCTCCATGGCGCCACCATCCGGAGAAACAAGAGTGACGCTTTTATACCACATATTAGTGTGATAGGTTGAAAAGTCATAGTTCAATGCCACGGCGATGCCACCCGTAAGTCCATTTGCTTGCGCAGCATCCGGGAACTCTAAAGTGACTGCCACGCATCCGTCGGGGACATTGATACGGACAAGTCCGCAGAGATGGCCGAAGTTGAATGAATTGCTTGAAACATCGCATTTTGCCCTCAGCAAGGTTACATTATCTGAGATGCCGTCCTTCTTCGCATACTGGATTTCCGGAATTATGGTGTTCAGTGTCGTGGAGCTGACCTTTGCATTCTCATTGTACGGATAGAAGGCATACCAGGTGTTCTCCGGAGCCTCGGCCGCACCCTTGAAGATGGCAGTTGCACCGCCGACTTCGGTCGTAAAAGGCTGAACCTTGCCATTCTTGTCAACCACTCCGATGACGTCGCCGGCGCTCCACACCATCTTCGTGTATTCCCCAGCCTCGTTCTGGGCGAGGTTGGTTCTTGTTCTCGGTTCTCCGAGCGCGTCAAATCCGGCCGTGAAAGTCACGAGACCATTCGACGGAGCCGTAGCCAGATTTGTCTGTTCAATATTCTCCTTGTTGCAGGCAATAGCCGCCACTGCAGCTGCCACCATAATCATTATTCTTGTAGTTTTCATTGTATCAATCAATTTGAAGTTTTTATAAGTTAATTTGTAAGGTGTTTCCGAGTAATATAGGCCGAAAGACCTGTTACCACTGAACCTCATCCAGATATTTCACATCACTAATCTGCCCGTCCTTGCTCTGACAGAATCCAGCCTCCACGCTGAGCGTGAAGACATTGACTTCGGGGGACGGGTACGCTGTCATGCTCTCCCCTTTTTCTGAGAATTGTTTGTTTTTCATTGTCTTGTTCATTATGTTATTAGTTGTTATTATTTTACGTCGCCATAAAACACAAACCGCCATGACTGCGAACGATATTATGTCAATAGTCAACCGACGGCAATATGTTCAGGTCGTTTATCATCCCGCTGTTCTGTCCCGGAGTCGGATCCGGGTCCGGCTTAGGGTCGGGGTCAGGGTCAGGTTTCGGGTCAGGATCGGGCTCCGGTTTCGGGTCAGGATCTTCGCCGCCCGGCTTCCAGTTAGGGTCGAGAGGTCCCATGATGACCACCTCGTCGAGGTAGAACACCGCTCCCGCCGAAGCGTCGCTGTCGAACGTGCCGAACTGGATTTCCTTCATCTTCGCCCATGTGAAATGCCCTTCGGACGGGGTGTATGGCTTTCCGCACTCGCAGCTGCGGTAGTCGAAGTCCTTCAGCGGAATCTTCACCTCGTGCCACTCGCCGTCAGGCTTGGCATTGGCCGCCGTGACCCCATATCTCATGACCCAGTTGTGCTGTTCGGCCGGGTCGGTGAAGCTGTCCTTGTTGTTGACGCACCAGATGCTCCAGCCCACGGACTTGGCGGTACGCAGGTCGGCCTTGAAGCGGAAGCGGATGGAAGTTTTGCGGAGGTTGAACTTCGTGAGGTCCTCGCACTTGCTCTTGAACTGGAAGGTCAGGTACTGCCATGTTCCCTTGACATCCCACTTGATGCAGTTGGAGCCTACCGCCGGAGAGTCAAAGCTTGGAATGGTCAGATGCGTGGCCTTTCCGTCCGCGCCGAACGTGGTGATGGTCTCGCCCCAGTCGTCATCATAGAGAACGACCTTCGCATAGCTGCTTTCGTCCTCGTCCGGGTCATCCCTGTAGGACGGAGGCACTGTAAGCCCGAGGGCATTGACCAAATCAAGGTTCAGGTCCCTGTCAAACTTGATGGGACCGTCGGTGTTAAAGAGCCCGAATTCCTTGCTGTAGGTCCACAGAGTCCAGGAGACACCGTTGAGCTCGGCATATTTCCTCACGCACTCGTGCCAATAGCAGCGGTCGGCATTGGAAGAGCCCCTGTTGTTCGCGAAGGCTCCGATTGCGCCGAACTCGCCCATGAAAAGAGGCACTCCGCGGCGGCGCGCCTCGGCGATGGACTTGTCCATCGCCTGATAGATGGCGTACTCTGTGCCGAGGTAGGAATAGTTCTGAAGAGCTTCCTTGTACCCTGCGTTGGTAATCTGGGAAGCGAGCTTGTCGCCGTCGAACTTGTCGTTCCATGGGAATGGTACCTGCCCGCCGATGGCGTAGAGGTGGGTCCAGTTGCCGGAGGTGCCGCCCTGATGTGTAAAAACCATCGGAGTGTAGAAATGGAAGGTGTAGATGAGGTTATCGTCCTCATATTCAGGGAGTTCGGAGAGTGAATGGTAGGGATTCGCGCAGACGATGATGGCGTGTTTGTCATCAATCTTGCGGATTTCCTCAATCAGCTTGCCCTGAAGCTCGTGCCAGTGATCCTTCCACCAATCACCGTCAGGCTCGTTCTGAAGCTCATAGACCACCTTGCCCGAGCGGTTCTTGCAGTGCTCGGCCACCTGCCGCCACACGGACTTCATGAAGCCTTCGGCGTGGTCGTCGGGATATTGCTTCACATATCCCCACTGGTGGTTATCGACGATGACGGTGATTCCCCATTTCTCTCCGAGGTCAAGAAGCTCGTCGAGACGGCTTAGGAATTTGTCCTGAAGCTTGTAGGCCGTGCCGCTCGTCGGCTCGACAAAACGCCCGAAGGTCATCGGCACACGCACGACATCTATTCCGAGTTCGGTGAGGTGCTGGAAGGTGTCGTCGTTGATGTAACCCATCCAAATGTTGTCCGCGTCGTCCCCCTCGGAGACGTCGAAGCACGTGGCCAGGTTCACGCCACGGGTAAAGACCGTCTTGACCAGCTGCTCTTCAGAGCCCGGCGCCGACGGCTTGACACCATAGAGGTTCCTGGTGCAGCCGATGAGGGCAATGAGCGCCAGAAGCGGAAGTATTATTTTCTGTATCTTGTTCATATACATAGTTTTAATGATATTATGTATTATTCCGTCTAGGATTCCTATTTATCCGAATATCCCGGATTTTGCTTGATTACATCCGAAACATTGAGGATATGCGTCGAAATCGGGAAGAGTTTCTTGTGAGCGTTCGTCGCGCCGTCAGGAGTGTGATCCCACCATTCTCCTGTAATGTACTGGTTCCAGCGGATGAGGTCGGTCCTGCGACGGTTCTCCCCTATGAACTCAATCATCCATTCGTCGAGGAGCCGCCATTGGTCGAGGTTCTCCGCCGTAGCCTTGTTCGGGTCGTTGCCGTTCTCAAAATAACGCTTGCGGACTTCGTTGATGAGTTCGGCCGCACCCTTCTTGTCCCCGCTGCGCCACTTGCACTCGGCGAGAATGTAGTATGCCTCGGTCAGACGCATGATCGGAATGTCAGGGTTGAAGAGCAAGTTCGCGTCGCTGACGTTCGGGCGCGGGGAGAATTTCACGAGACGCACTCCGGAGTTCTCCTCGCCGGTTTCCATGGATGATTCCGTCTTGCCTTCAGAGAGCCGTGCCACCTGATCGACAAGCCTGAGGGTCTGGCCTGAATATTCCTGAGTTCCCGTGACTTTCCACGAGGAGTTGTCCGGATTCACGAGTTCGCCGAAAAGGAACATTCCCTCATATTTCCCGTTTCCGAGGTAGCGGTATTTCCTCTTGCGCACGTCCGTGTCCTCGAACTTCGAGAACGGGGAGCCGAGCTTGTAGGTGTATGGCTTGCCATTGCCGTCAATGGACGGGGTGAGGCAGTATTGGTTGGAACCGTTGGAGTTCGGGATGCCGCCGAAATAGTTGCTCATGTTCGTCGGCATCTGACGTCCCCACTCGTAATAGGCGTCGGTCTCTAATTGGGCGCGTTCGCTCGGGATTGACCAGATTATCTCATTTGACCAGGCGTTCTCGAAGCCGAAGATCTTAGTCCAGTCCTTGTCAAGCTCGTAGGCTCCGTATTTCCCGTCAATCAGATCCTGACATATCCGTGCGGCGTCCTCGTAGCGTTCCTCACCTATGTAGGAGACTGCGTTGAAGTAGAGCTTCGCAAGCCCGAGAGCCGCCATGGCCTTGTGTATTTCACCCTTTTCCTCCGCGCCGAGAGCCGTCTTGGCCTCAAGGTTCGGAAGGGCTTCGTTGAAGAGCTTCTCTATGAAGTTGAAGGTCTCCTTCGCGGTCGAGCGGGGACGCTCCTCCTCGGCGCTTTCGGCATAGAGCGGGAGGCCGCCGAAGCAGTCGAGGCCCTCAAGGTAGTTGAGTCCGGCGAGGGCCGTGAGCTGCGCCGTCCAGTTCTCCCATGTGCCCTCCGGGAAGCCGAAGCTTGCCAAATCCACGTCACGAAGGTCGTCGAGCGCGGCCCAGCACCTTGCAACGCCCACCATCCTCGACGCATAGACTTGGTAGCTCGCGCCGAAGTAAATCGGGAAGTCGTGGTAGTGCATCTTGTATTCCTCGCCGCGCGATGCGTTCTGGCCGCCGCGCACCGGATTTATGAACTCGTCTGTTGTGAGTTCTTGAAGGGTGAACGGACTGCCGTCCTGGGCGAAGGTCCAGCGGGCGTGGGTGAAGGAACGGTAGTAGCGCTGCCACACCGCGTCCTTCGAGTCATAGAAAGTGTCCGGAGCCACCTGCTTGTAGAAGACCGGCTCTATGTCACAGCCTGCGAGCGCGGCGAGCGCGAGCAGCAGGGTCGTAATTTTCAATATATTGTGTTTCATTTCTGTCATGATTATATGATGAACATCTCTCCTGAGTTCAGGCTGAACGGCGTCCTCAGAATTTGAGTTGAACGCCGAGAGTCCATGTGCGCGACATCGGGTAGGCACTCGTGTAGTTGTCGATTCCGCCGTCATATCCGGTGATGTTCACCTCCGGATCGAGACCGGTGTAGCCGGTGAAGGTGGCAACGTTGCCGCAGGTCGCGAAGACACGCAGGCTGTCGACATATTTCGTCCATCTCTTTATGTCCAGGGTGTATCCGAGCGTTATCGCGTCAATCTTGAGGAACGAGCCCTCTTCGAGGTAGTAGTTGCTCATAAGCTTCTCGTCCTTGATGTGGGCGAAGGTGGTGTAGGCGTCGCGTAGGACGTTGCACTCGCCGTTGCGCCGGGCGATTCCCAGACACATGGCGTAGGTGTTATAGACATCGAATCCGAGCCATCCGTGCATGCTCACGCCGAGGTCGAAGTCCCTGTAGCTGAGGCTGTGGCTCCAGCCGTACATGACCTTAGGGGTGAAGTTGCCGAGGAGTTTGCGGTCGTCGGCGATCTTCGACGAGGCCGGGATAGTCCTGCCGTTGCGGTCGCTGATGAGGAACTGTCCGTCGGAGGAGAATCCCGCGAACTCATAGATGTAGAACTGCCCGACGACGCTCCCCTCCTCAAGGATGATGGACTTGCCCGGAGAGTTAGGGCCCGGCATCTGGCCGCCGTCCCAGCGGGTGTTGCTGCCGTCCATGGTGAGGACGCGGCTGGAAGAGTGGCTGAGGTTAAGGGATGTGCTCCACTTGAAGTCCTTCGTGCGGATGATGTCGCCGCCGAGCTCGAACTCCCAGCCCTTGTTTTCCATGGAACCGATGTTCTGCCACTGGTAGCCTCGGATGTACGGAGGCTGCGGAACCCTCACATAGAAGAGCATATCCGAAATCTTACGTCTGAAGAAATCCACCTTACCATATATACGTCCGTCGAGGAAGGAGAAGTCAAGTCCCACGTTCCATTCGCCCTTCGATTCCCATCCGAGGTTCGGGTTCACGTCCTCGCTGCGTCCGTAGGTATATTTCCACGTCCCGTTGGGAAGAAGCCAGCGGTTCTCGTCCGCCCCGATGAAGTTTCCGGAATATGTCGCGCTGAAGTCGTTGTTTCCGGTGACGCCGTAGCCGGCCCTTATCTTCAGGTCGTCAATCCATTTCACGTTCGCCATGAAAGGTTCGTTTGCTATGCTCCATCCGGCGGAGACTGCCCAGAAGTTGCCCCAGCGGTTTTTCTTTCCGAACTTTGAGGAGCCCTCGCGGCGGTAGGTCGCGGAAATCATGTAGCGGTTCCTGTAGGAGTAGTTGGCTCGGGCGAAATAGGCCATGAGCTTTTCGGTAACCTCTTTCGATGATGACATGGAGGCGAGGCCGTCGTTGAGGTAGGAGCCTTTCTCCATGTCCCAATATTTCACGCCATCAACCGTGAAGTTGCTGTTGGACATGCTGAAGGACTCCCCGTCGTAGCGGTTCCAGGAGTATCCGAGCACGGCGTTCACCTTGTGCGCGTCGCCGAAAGTGCGGTCGTAGGAGAAATATCCTTCGGTGTTGATTCTCTCAGTCTTGGAGAACCCGAGCGTGGCCGTTCCGTTGATGCTGTTCGCGATGCTCTCGCGGTGGAACATTGACCTGTAGCGGTGAGGCTCGCTCTGGTAGTTGGAATATCCGACGCTCTGGCGGTATGACAGTCCCTCGACCGGGAGGATGTTCAGTTTGAACGACGCCTCGGGCTTGAACCACTTGTCGGTGGAGTTGCTGTCGTAGAGGGCGGCGTCGGCGATGATGTTGTAGTCGTTCTGTTCGCCCGTCCAGACATTGTAGCCGGTGCGCGAGTCCGGGTCATACGGCGAGCGGGTCGGGTTGTTGAGCAGGGCCTGTCCGAAGTACGCGCCCTGATTGTTGCGCTTTGCCTGGCGGTAATCGACGTTGGTGCGGATTTCGAACCAGCCGGCGAACATCGTGTATTTCGCGTTGAGCCTTCCGCCGAAGTCCTTTCGCCACTCTCCCGTGGCGAGGCCGTCCTGCTTCTCGTAGAAGAACGACGAATAGACATTCGCCTTCTGAGTGCCGAAGTTGACGGAGACATTGTGCTTCTGCGAGAAGTTCCTGTGGTTTATGGCCTCGTCCCACCAGTCGGTGCGGCTGCCGTAGTCCTTGCCCACGCCGTTGGCGACATATTCCTCCGCAGAGAGGATGTCCGGCTTGCCGTAGGCCTGACGGTGAAGAAGTTCCGCGCTGTAGGTGAGATTCAGCCTGCCTTCGGTGTCGGTGCCGCTCTTGGTGGTGATGAGAATCACGCCGGCAGCGGCACGGGTTCCGTAAATCGCGCCCGCTGAAGCGTCCTTGAGGACATCGATGGACTTGATGTCATCGGGATTGAGCGATCGGATGTCGCCGCCGGGGAATCCGTCGATAACAACAAGCGGCTCCTGTCCAGCCACAATTGAAGCCATACCCCTGAGCTGTAGCTTAGGAGAGGAGTTCACTCCCTTGGTTTGGCCGATTACGAGGCCGCCTATCTTACCCTGAAGAGCCTTTGTGATGTCCGCACCGCCCACACCCTTCATCATCTCGTCCGCAGAGACGGAGGCGATTGAGCTGGTGACTTCCTTGCGGTCGAGGGTACCGTAGCCGATGACGACAGCCTGGTCGAGGAACTCAATCGAGTCCTTGAGCGTGATGTCGATGTTCTCCGACGAGCCGACTTTCATCTGGACGGTGTTGTAGCCGATGCAGCTGACTGAAATCACCGGGGACTTGATGTCCTGCGGAATGTCCAGGGAATATGCGCCGTCAATGTCGGTGTTCGTGCCGGTCTGCGTGCCGCTGATGAAGACGAAGGCCCCCACGACAGGCTCGCCGTTGGAGTCAGTGATATGCCCCTGAATGTGCGAGGCTGTCGCCGAAGCTTGAGATTCCCCCTTCACCGTGTCTTGCCGGCTTTCGAGGACGATGTTGCTTCCGGAGATGTTGTAGCTGATGCCCGAGCCCTCGAAAATCAGGTCGAGCACGCTGCGGAGCGGCTTTGACTTGACCTTGACCGTCACCTTTTTAGAGAGGTCGCAGCTCTCGTCATAGACAAAGAGGTAGCTGGTCTGTCGCTCCACGTCGTCCATGCAGTTCTTGAGTGTCGTCTCCTTCCTATTGATGGAAACGGTGACACTCTGGGCCGTAGCTGTTCCGCAAAAGAGCAGCAGTGTGCAGAGAAGCGCGGTGAAGAGTTGTATCCGTCTTCCGTGCGAGTAGTTAGTTACTGTCATTGTTTTATAGTTATGTGAATTTTGTCATGGACTATCGAATGTGCACCTGTTTGGTTTCGTAGTCTATCTCGAATGAATGTCCTGTGCCGGCGAGGATAAGGCGCAGGGCATGCTCAAGGCCGTCAGCGGTGCGTATTTTTCCCCTGTTCTTGACAACAGGTTCGGAGGACTCCGTCATTATCCTCACGTCGTATATCCGTTCAAGTCTCGCCGCGAGTTTCGTAAAAGACGGGGTGTTGAGGGATAGTATTCCCTCTATCCACAGGTAGTCGTCCGCGCTCGCCATTTCGTCGGTATGCAGCCGTCCGTCCCTGAGTTCAGCAATCTGCCCCGGAGCAAGGACGACCTCCTCGGTTTCGTTCGAGATACGCACTTTTCCCAGGAGCAGGGCCGTCGAAAATGTCCCTGTTTCCTTTTCTGCAAGCACATCGAACTTGGTCCCGAGCACCTCCACGTCTCCGGCAAAGGTACTCACAACAAACGGCTGGCTGTCATCGCGGCGCGTGACGTCGAACATTGCCTCGCCCGAGATGCTTACGCGGCGCTCCTCACCGGCGAATACCACTGGATATTCGAGCGTGGAACCTCCCGCAAGCCAGACCTTGGTGCCGTCCTGGAGAGTGACACTTATCGTCTGCCCGGCAGGTGAACTGAGCGCAAGGGTCTGCTCCGCGAACCGGGAAATCTTCCAGGAACTGTAGAGGTAACCGCCCCCGAAAACAAGGGCCGCGCAGGCAGCGGCGACGGCCGCATAGCGAAGCACGAGACGGCGTACCTTCCAGATCTTTTTCGTCCCGTTCCAATCTGCGTGCGCCCCGGCATGTCCGCCGGCCTTTTCTTGCCACGCATATTCGCGGGAGGCTCCCTGAGCCGCAGCCACAGGAGCATGCAGGACCATTGCGTTGAAGGTCTCGTCCAGCGAGTCCATCTCCCTGCGATTCTCAGGGCTTGCGTCAAGCCAGTCGAGAACAGCCTTTTCTTGCTCTGGTGTCGTCCGGCAGAGCATATAGTCTATAAGTAAGTTTTTGTCCATATATATATTGTTTGTCTTTTCGAACCATGTTCCTTTTTTCATCAGTCACGTACGTCTAGTACAATCCTTCTTCAAAAAGAAACCTATCCTCGAAAATACTGAACAATATTTCCGAGGTGCTTATATAACAAATAAAGGGTGGGGGCTTACAGTATTTTGAGAAACTTTTTGACTGCATCCAGAAATTAATATCCGAGAAAGGCCCAAGTACTTGTGAGAGAGAATGAACAGGATCTACGAGACATTCAGCATCCATAGAATAAGAGAGACCGGAAGATAATCCTTGAGGGCATTTCTCATGATGGCGAGAGCGCGCTGCATTTCGGACGTGACGCGGCGCTGTGAGATACCAAGGGCCTCGGCGATTTCGGCATAGGTCTTTCCGTAGAAGCGGCTGAGTTCGAAGACCTGGCGGGTAACCTGAGGCATGGTGCGCATCTCGCGCTCAACGATTGCGCGTATCTCGTCGGTGAAGAGCCGCTGCGGATCGCAGGACCGGAGGGAACGGATGCTCGCCGCGACACTGCGGGAATGGAGGCTATGGATGTCCTGCTGCTTCGCGAGATGGAGCGCCTGAGCGTTCAGCCAGTTCAGGCAGTTGTTGCGGACGGAGGTTGCGACGTAGGCCGGCAGATTTGTCTCGGAAGCAATCCTCTCCCTGTTTTCCCAGAAGGAGGCGAAGCTCTCCATCACGATGTCTTCCGCTACGGCAGCGTCACGCACATATCTCCGCGCGATTATCACAAACCGCGCGTAATACTGAGAATATATCTCCTCAAACTGCGTATGTCCGATACCCCCCCCCATAAAAATTGGATGCAAGTTCACATTGTTTTCCGGCACGAAAAAAGAAATTCGTCACGAAAAAGAAAATGCCGGGCGAAACCCGGCACAAATATATCAAGTTTTTTATTTTTCAACAATCCCGCAGGACAATTGTTCGCCCACATTTCTGAAAAGTACGGCTTACTTGCCTGTCCACCAACGCTCGATTTCCTCAAGGGACTTGCCGGTCGTCTCCGGGACGAGTTTCCACATGATGAGAAGATATGGAATGCACATCAGGGCAAAGAGGAAGAAGGTGCCGGCAGGGGCGAACGGAGGCACATTGGCAAGAAGCCATGGAGTGAGCTGGCCGATAAGGTAGGTGCCGACCCAGAGGGCAAGTCCGGCGATGGACATCGCGATGCCGCGGACATTGTTCGGATACATCTCCGAGAGGAGGACGAAAACGACGGCACTGATGGAAATCGCGCAGCAGAACACATAGAACAAGAAGAACACAAGCATGAAGATGCTGCCGAGCTGCTGCGGGAATATGAAGTAGAAGCCTATCATCAGCAGGGAGAGAATCATGCCGGACACTCCCCAGTAGACCAGTTTCTTGCGACCCACTTTGTCGATGATGAGAAGGGCAATGACTGTCGTAACCATATTCACCACACCTACAAGCACCTGGGAGAATAGCGCGTCTCCAGATGCGAGACCGGCTTCCTTGAAGATTTCCGGGCCATAGTAGAGCACGGCGTTCACGCCCATGAACTGACCGAGTATGGCGATGGCCGAACCGATTAGGACAGCTTTCATGATGCCGGGCGAGAGCAGGGCTTTCCACTCGGACTTTGTCTCACCGCTGATGGACTCTTCCGTGACGGCCTTCTGGCGCTCTGCCTCGTCTGCGGTCACATAGATGCGCTGGAGGACTGCGGTAGCCTCTGCTCCCCTACCACGGACGATGAGCCATCTTGGACTTTCCGGAATCAGGAAAATGATGAAGAAAAACAACAAGGCCGGAATGGTCTCCGAGCCGAGCATGCCGCGCCAGTATTCATCAACGAAAAGCTTGTTGGAGAAGTCTGATGCCAGACGGCACGAAGGATCGGCCGCAGCATTCTCAGCGACTCCGAGAATCAACCAGTTAATCAGGTAGGCGAACAAGAAGCCCATCGTGATGGCAAGCTGATAGAGCGAGACGAGAGTTCCGCGCCTCTGGGCCATCGCCACTTCGGAAATGTACATCGGGGAGACAATTGAAACGACTCCGATGCCCACCCCTCCGATGATGCGGTAGACGACGAGTTGGGTGAATCCGTTGCAGACGGCACAACCTATCGCGGAAAGGCTGAACATAAACGCGGAGAACAGCATTGCCTTCTTGCGGCCGAAACGGTCGCTGATGATTCCGGCGGAGGCAACTCCAATGATAGAACCTATGAGGGCGCAGCCCACATACCAGCCCAGTTGCATCGTGTCGAGTCCGAACTGCTCCGCAACCTTCGTTGTCGTTCCGGAAATCACCGCCGTATCATATCCGAACAGAATCCCTCCGATTGCCGCAACAAACGAAAGGAATATCACATATCCAACATTTTCTTTTTTCATATTCCGAAATATTCTTTATATCTGTCATACAAATGTCCAGCCTGCAGATACGCGGACTGAGGGGACATAAAATGTGAGAACTCAAAGGTTATGGCCTTGTCGTATCCGCATCGTGCGGCCGCCTCCAGTTTCATCCGCAGTTTGTCGAACTTGATTGGCAGGAACTGGATAGGCATGTCGCGGTCGAAGGTCTCGGCATTGGTCCAGCACTGCATCCCGTACTTGTCAGCCAACTTCTTGTTTACGGAGAAGAAGGCGTCAAGCTCGTCGTAGTCAATGTGCCCGTCCTGGAATGCGACAGCATCGACGACATCGTGGATTCCGTCAAAAATCTCGTTCCATTCCCTCTCATGGGCCTCCACGGAAACAGCGTCCGCGCGAGTCTTGAGATTGGTCCCCATAACGGCCTTCTTTCCGTCAATCCATGGGGAGATGAATGTCGGAAGCCCGCCGGAAACCTCCTTGCACTGGCGTCCCATTTCGTGGAAGGCATTTATCGCGCCCTTGGTCTTGCGGCTGATTTCGGTGCTGATGTACCAGCCTCCGAAGCTGTCGTACTTCTCGCCATACATCTTCCACACCTCGTCAATGACATATTTGTTAGCCTCTATCTCGGTGGACATATCACCCGTGTCCCAGTATTTCCCGGAATCGTACAGTCCGAACCAGAACTTCATCCCGTACTTCTGCGCAAGACGCAGGAACATGTCGATAAGATCCATTGACGGCATGTAGCATCCCTTTTTCAGGAGATAGGGCGACGGATAGGTGATGAACTTGCGGTAGCCGGAGCGGATGCAGATCACCGTATCGATGCCGATGGACTTCATGTACTGAAAGTCCCTGTCCCATTCCTTTTCGCCCCAGTTCTGATGCGGAATGTCGTGGGAAATCTCATCGAGGAACGTTCCGGTGATGCGGAGTCCTTGAGCCTTCGGGACTATGAGACCGCTGCTGCCACTTGCAGCTCCGGCAATCACATCATTCTCGTCCGCACGTCCGCACGCCGTCGGAAGAACCGACGAAACGGCAGCCGCCGAAGCCGCCGCCGCTACAGTTTTCAAAAAACCTCGTCTGTCAGTCATATAATTTTTCTTTTATTCGCCCCGCCCACACTCGGCAGCGAGTTGCCACAACTGATACAACCCCCTCGGCACATGAAAACACCCCTTCCACTTGCCACCCTTCAAAGTCAGCAGCACCTCACCCCGACGATTCAGGTAGCCGAACCATTCAGGATATTCCTTATCCTTAAAATGTGTCCAAAGATAATCATCCAATTTCAAAAACCAATCAAGGCATTTCTCATTCCCGGTCAACTGATAGCCCTTGAGCATCGCAATTGCCGACTCAATGTGCACCCACCAGAGTTTCTGATCCCATTCGAGCTTCTGCTGAGGAGCGCCCTTGACGTCAAGGAAGTAGAATATTCCGCCGTACTCCTTGTCCCATCCGCGTTCTATGACCCGCAGCGAGATTTCAACTAACTTTTCAATCAGGGCCTTGTCTCCACGACGGACACCGAGATTCATCATAAACCACAAAGCCTCAAGGTCGTGCCCCGGGTTTATTTCACGCCCCTCAAAACAATCGAGGGGCTTGCCGTCAAGCGAAGAAACGTTCTCGAGCATACAGCCGAGTTCCGGCTGGTAGAAAACTTCCAGAATCTCATGGAGGCAAGTGTCAATGGTCTGTTCGAGAATGTCCTTATCCTCAAGAATGTCCTCAATCTCAAGAGCCATATTGCAGATAATCATCGGAAGAGCAAAATCCTTCATCGGACGGGTCCCAGGATATGCCTTGCACCACTGGCCCTTGGGATTTGAACGCCTTTCGAGTATGCGACTGAAGATCTTGCGGGCAATCTGTGCATACTCGTCGCTTCCGGCGGCCTTCGCCAACTGTGCAAACGCCATACAGGCGAAAGTGTTGGAGAAGATATTGTAGGGCTGAACTAAAGGCCGGCCCTCGCGATTGAGCGAAAAGTAAAAGTCCCAATTGTCGTCATGACCGTACTTCTTGAGGAATTCTGCCCCTTGAACGGCGCACGCGAGCCACTCGGGATTCTTCTCCACTTTGTTGTAAAGCATTGCGAACATCCAGACTTCCCTACCCTGAAGCCAGACGAATTTGTCTGTGTCATAAACGCTTCCGTCACGGTCGAGACAGCTGAAATAGCCGCCAAAAACATTGTCCTGAGAGTGTTCAAGCCAGAAAGGAAGACAATTTTCCCTCAGTTCTTTTTCATAGCGTGAAGCTATCTGTTTAAAATCTACGTTACGCATATCGTGTTTATAATTATTATTTGCTTAACCTGAGCACAAATATATAAATTTTTATTAATAATTCCTTAATTATTTAAAATATTTTCAAATAAAAGAGAAAGAACAATAATATTTCCGAATGTTTGAGTTTGCGAATGAAAATCACTATTTTTGCAGAGAAAAGCGTGCAAAATAAAACTAATCGATTAAATATCAATGAAAACAAAACATCTGATTATACTGCTTGCGGCAAGTTTTCTCTTTGTGGGAGCATCAATTACTGCATTTGCAAAAGACAAAACAAAGGTCACAGACGCATCCGATTCAAGAATCACATATATAGGTAGGGTGCTCAAAGAGGGTCCGAATGTTTCTTTTGACTGGTCGGGAGTACAGTGCAGGCTGCGTTTCAACGGAACCGGAATCTCGCTCAGATGTTCTGACACAAAGGCCAATTATTACAATGTATGGATTGACAAGGAAACCGGTTGCGCTCCCGACCTTGTAATCCGAACAGCAGGAAAAGACACAACGATTGTTCTTGCCGAAAAACTCGGCAAGGGAATCCACAACCTCACGCTTCTCAAAAGGACGGAAGGCGAACAGGGCAAGACCACATTCCATAGTTTCGAGACCACAGGTGAACTGCTTCAGGCAGACCCCGTGCGCAAACGCCTGATTGAGTTCGTCGGAGATTCCTACACCTGCGGATATGGCACAGAAAACTCGGTCAAGGACGACCCGTTCAAACCGGAAACAGAAAACTGCAATCTCACATACGCCGCCATCGCCTCCAGGTATTTCGACGCTGACTGCATTCTCGTATGCCACTCGGGGAGAGGAATTGCAAGAAACTACGACGATTGGGGAAAAGGCACAGCGAGAACCACTATGCCGGAGAAATATGAATATGTTTTCGACGAGGCAGAAGGCCCCCTTTGCGAAAAACCCGAACAGACACCGGACCTTGTGGTCGTGTATCTTGGAGCCAACGACTTCTCCTGCGGACGGCAACCTTCGATGGAGCTGTTCTGCCAAAACTACCATTTACTTCTGAACAAAATCAAAGCAAGATATGGAAAAGAAACTCCGGTGCTCTGCCTCGCAGCAATGCAGGACAACGGAATCTACGTCTATGTGCGCGAAGCCTGCCTCAGAAGCGGCCTTGAAGGCATCTGGTGCGTAGGAGTCCACCGGGGAATCTACAATGAAGACTCCGACCTTGGCGCCAGTATGCATCCCAACCATGTGGGACAAAAGAAGATGGCATTCAACATAATCCCATACATATCCACCATCACCGGATGGGAAATGAAATGAAATGAAAAGCAAGCGCTAGTCTAAGGGGGTTAAGAAGCCCGAGGGGGCTGGACAAAAACCTTTTTGGTCAATCCCCTTGCATACGTTTCCGAAACGGTCAATGACCTTGATTTTGAGTTTCGCATCGGGGCGGGAAGGCTTGGCATAGAAAAGATGCCCGGTCTCTCCCGCTCCAATATATTTCCAACGGAATTCTTTTTCCCGACGGAGTTCCACATCGTTGCAAATGGCTGTGTCCCAGCCCGAAAACTTGGTCATCTCGCCCTGAAGCACCCCGTCCTCATACCAAAGGACCTGCCATTTCGGGTCATAATTCCATACATTGGCAACTATACAATCCGGCTTGTGACGATCCTCCCCAAGGGCATATTCAGTGTATTGTACTTCCTTGTCTTGTCCCACAGCCTTATAATACCAAGACAGTTCCCCGCCACGCGAACAGTAGACATAATAGCCCCAAGGTACCCCATCCATACTCCAGAGAGACTGCCAGAAGAGCCCGCTCAGAGGGGAATGTACGTGTTCAAAAAGATTTGAGGAAATTTCATAGTTTTCCGCATAATGCTCGTGAGCGGTACAAAGATGAGCATCGTAAGGGGCAAGTATCCTGTAGAGTTCGCGGCGGTTACCGACCACTTTATTGTACTCCTCCTTTTTGTAATTTCCCTTTCCGGCTTCACGCGACCAAGTCGGAATGTGCATAAAAACCACCACTTTCGAACCCGGCGCAATGTCTTTCAAATCATTTTCAAGCCAACGGAGCTGAGCCTCCTCAATGTAACCCACATAGTGACGGCCGAAGAAAAACACATCATCAAGCACGACATAGTGAACATCTCCCTGGTCAAAAGAATAGTATTCCTTGCCAAAAATCTGCCTGAATGTGGCCTTACTCAATTCATTGCTTCTCGAGGCCATTGTAATGTCGTGATTGCCAAGAGTATAGTGGAATGGCAGTCCGGAAGACTCCAATGCCTCTTTCTCCGGAAGAAAAAGCAGAGGTTCGCGTTTAATGTCACCGATGATGTCTCCACAGACAACGCCAAAAGCAGGAAGCCCTTCAGATGCGACAGTTTTTCTCATATCTTCAGCAGCAATACGGCACATATCGACCTCGCTTTCTTCATAAACCTGAGGATCGGCAACCACAATGAAACAATGATCACCGTTTCCAACCGCAGTTTCCTCTCCAAAGGTGGCAGAAAGAGGACCGGTAGTTGAGCGCAACACAGCCGCATAGCCTCCGCCCGGAGCAAGAGAAATCGAAAGAGTGTCTGAAGAATTGAGATATCTCGTGCTGAGACTGTAATCTTGCGCCCACTTGTCGGTATTGACCCCATCCGCAAAGATTGTCGCCTCGTAGCGTCCGTCACCGAGAAAGTCAAGCGGACAGCTGAGTTTGCAAGGGGTCCAGTCGTTCATTGCAGCCACATACCAGGTCTCGCCCTTGCGACGGGCAATCAGAAGGTGATCCCCTGCAGAAGCCTCGATTGCCCGGGTCTCGTCCCAAATTGTAGGAATCGAAGCGATGAAAGAAGTGAATTCATCCTCCTTGTAATAGTTTGACGGACTGTCACAAAGCATTTGGACAGGGCTCTCGAAAACTACGAAGATCGCTGCCTGATGCGCCCTTGTCCCCTGACTCATCGGATGATTCCATCTGATGGAAAAATCCTCTCGGGTCGCATTGAGCGTCGCTCCCGGAGTGTAATCCATCGGGCCTGCGACCATCCTCGTGAATGGAAGCCTAAGGTCGTGTTCAGGAGATATATCTTCCGAACACTTGTCGTGCTCCATTCCATACACCCCCTCATAAGAAAGAACATTCGGATATTTCCGATGCAGACCATTCGGTTTGAAACTGCCGTGAAAGTCTACGATCAATTCTCTTTTGAAACATTCCGAAGCGAGACGCTCATAGAAATTCACCATATTCCGGTCGTTCATCTGCATAAAATCAACCTTCACACCTTTAACTCCCCATTCTCTATAGACATCAAGAATGTTCTCCATATCGTCCCATAGCGGAGTCCAAAGTGCCCAAAGCACAACTCCCACCCCTTTGGATTGACCGTAGCGAATGATTTCCTGAAGGTCAAGTCCATCTTTCGGATGGGTTATGTCCAAGGTTCCGGCAGACCATCCCTCATCCATCAGGATGTATTCAAGACCATAGTTTGCCGCAAAGTCAATGTAGTATTTATAAGTCTCGGTGTTGACACCGGCAACAAACGGCACCCCATAGACATTTAGCATACACCACCACTCCCAGGAAATCTTTCCGGGCTTAATCCAAGAGACATCTCCATCAATTTGTGGAGACGCCATCTGCCAAGCAAGAGTGTTTTCAAGCAAGCTGCGGTCATCACCGATTGTCATCACTCTCCACGGGTATGTCCTTGTGCCTGAAGTCCGTGCAAGATAGTCCGCCTTCAGCTGCAGATTCGCATCGCGGTCCGTACGCATTTCCCTCTGAAGAATTTCCTTCGGGAAGCGTGACTCCAACACCGTGCTGCCTCCACGGCTGTGAAGAAACTGGCAGGGATAGTCGTGAAGGTCAGTTTCTGTCAGAACAAGCCGCGTCCCCGCCGGAGTTTTCATACTCAAAGGCAGATATGAGGATGTCTCCTCGTCAATCTCCGAAAGTTTCACCGGTTGAAAGAATGCTTCACAATGGGTGATATACTCCGGACTCTTTTCAAATGCCCAATAGGCAATATTGTCATCAGCGAAATTGAAGACAGATATTTCGTCCATAACCAACACATCAGAGTTTGAGAAACCGGTCTCGAACCTGTAGGCGACGCCATTGTCGTAAGCACGGAAACTCAGTCCCCAGCCACCGCTGAGCCTGAGATTCAGTTCGTTGAAATTGTCCCTTATTGTGCTGAACTTAGTGGGAACTGTCACCTCCAACATTTCATCCACATTCCTTCTACCGGCCTTCACCACGCGATGGGAATGGGTCAATGACTTTCCCGACAAATCACGGATGTCCATTCCGATTGAAGAAGGACGAAGAAGCTGCTCACCGTTGTATGAAACTGCCCAGGTCAGGGAATCACCCGTCGAGACAGTCAGTTCAATCCTTCCGTCCGGAGACTTGAGTCCGAAATCTCGTGCCGATGCCGACAATCCCGTCCAAAAAACTAGAATTGTCAATGCGGATAAAATCTGTCTTGCTTTCATATTATTATTCAAGTTTCGCAAGTATTATCATGTACTATTTGTGAGACCATTCTATCCAAGGTCATTTCCCTGACAGATCGGCTTTTGCAGCCTCAATCCCCTCTTTAATGCTGTTCCAACAATCGTTGTTAATGATGTGACTCAACTCAAAAACCATCACGCCCTCAGTCTCCCGGTAGCAAAGCCGCACTCCCTCCTTGAGGTCGAAACTCGGGTCCGCACATTGAATCGTGCCGTAGATATGGCACGCGTCACCAATTATTCTCTTGCATCGGTTAATCGCATATTCGACAGAGACATTGTTGTAGCTTCCGTAAACAGTGCGAAGATAGGCCCCGAGCTGAAAAACATCAATATACTCGGCAAATCCGGTCTTGTAGTAATCGGGAGTCGCCCACCAGTAATTGCCGGTAGTAGAGTCAATTGCGTTGCTTGCCCAATTCTGCCCCGTATGAGGGAGCGGCCACCAGGAGGCCGCCCAATAGTGAAGTTCGACCTCCGGTTTGACGGAATTGATTTTTTGCTTTATATCCCTGACTATGCCCTGAATGACCGACGAACGCCATTCAAGCCATTTGTTGAAATGCTTTCCCGGCTTGATGTCGCTCTTGTCGGAGGAAGCGAATGTATAGATATCCTGCGGAAAATTATCCACCTTGAGACCCGAGTACTTCTCGAATGCGTTGAGTGACGCCTGCGAAAAATCGCTATTGTAGTTCATATAGCGGCAATAATCGAGAGCATAACCGTCGATGTCATATTTCGTCACGATTTCCTCCACCATTCGGAGTATATACGCCTGAACTTCCGGAAGAATAGGATTGAGAAATGCGAAAACAGTGCCGTAATCGTCGGTCTGACGGATGTCGCGTATTCCCGAAGGGAGATACTCCTGACAGAATTTGTCGTCCCAATATGGATCGGCATATCCCGGTCCCGTACCCCCTTTAGGAGTCGGATGTCCCATTGTCATAATCGTCGTCGAAACGATTATTTTCATATTGCGTTTGTGGGCCTCATCAATGAAAAATTGAAGATAGTCATACCCCCTGTTTTCAATTGTCGTGATTCCAAGTTTCGTGCATTTGGGAAGGAAATCACTTTCATAGAGAACATCTCCCTGGACCGGTTTGACATCTACAATTATAGTGTTGAACCCGGCCTCTTGGGCGAGATTGAGAAAATGCCTTATGTCCGGACGAGCTCTCAGACGCGAGAAATTGGCCGAGGCGTCAATCCAAAGAAGAACAGGTTTTTCCTTGATTTGCGGCTCCGGTTCGGGTTCCGGCTCGGGCTGAGGAACCACCGGCACATCCGGACTGTCCGGTTCCGGAGTGAAGCCTCCAGTGCAGGAAAGCGCTATAAAAGAAAGCGCCACAAAAGGAAAAATCGATGCTAAAAGGAAGCTGAGAATCTTCGATTTATTCATAATGATGAGAATTGTCAGTTTTCATTTTCAGCGCGTTCAATCCCGGCTTTGATTTTATTCCAAAGTTTGTTTTGAACGACTTGAATCATATCAAAAACCATCAATCCTTCGGTCCTCGAAAGGGAAAGATAGACGGCATCGTCAAAATCCTCCACAGTATTCTTCGCATAGAGCGAACCGTGAACGGAGCAGTCACCCATTACATCGCGGATCGAACGGTTTATGCCATATTCAATGGATTCCGGGTCGTCGGCACCCCAAATGCGCTCAAGATAGGTCCCGGTGATGAAAACATCGAGAAGGTCGGCAAAACCGGTTTTACCATAGTCCGGAGTGGCCCAATCATACTCGTAATCTTTGTAGTATTCGGCCCGCGGACTGCCCCAGTTCTGACCGTTTACATATATCGCGTGCAACCATGAAGCCGCCCAATAATGAAGCTTGACTTCCGGAGCAACACGGTCACGAAGGTCGCGGATTTCTGAAATGAAGTCACGGATTGCCAGAGAACGGAAGGTCCACCACTGCTTGTAGTATTTGCCCGGAACTCTCGCACCATCAGCATCATAACTGAAGACATCCTCAGGAAATCTTTCCAGTTTCTCGCCGAGGTAGTCTTCAAAAGCCTCACGTGTTGCAGGGGAAAAATCGCATTGGGCACCGGCAAAACGGCAATAGTCAAGACAGAAAGCGTCAAATTCATAGCGGGTGAATATTTCCTCAAGCATACGCAAGGCATACGCACGGCTTTCAGGAAGCAACGGATTCATAAACGCCCCGACTTGCGTGGGGTCGTCCTCAATCTTTTTCATTCCCGACGGAGTGTATTCCAAGCAAGTGAGCCTGCGGAGATTCTCATCTTCGTAGACCGGACCTACTCCGTGATAGGGGGAACCGACAGGGAATATGGCTGCCGAAACACATACGCTGATATCCCTCTTTCTTGCCTGTTCAATGAAATAGCCCAGATAATCCCAGTCCCTTACGCAACTGAAATCTTTCACTTTGGTAAGGTTCGGAATAAAATCGCTCTTATAAAGCACGCTGCCTTCAACCCCCTTGACATCAACCACAACTCCATTAAATCCTGTTTCTTTCATCTTGTCCAAATAGAAACAAATCGAATCTTTTGTTGACAGGCGTTCGAAATTGGCATCAATTGCCACCCAGAGATACTTCGGTTTTTCAGCCTTCGGCGAAGAACAGCAGACAAAAACTGTCATCAACGACAGTAGACAAAACAATAGTGATATTTTCCTTTTCATCAAACTGACAAATTCATTAAACTGACAAATGAAATCATCTGACAAACATTCCAAATCAAATAAAAAAGCCTCCGGAGTCCGCATCGCAAATGCCGGTGTGGAACTCCGGAAGCATTTATAAAACAAACACTACATAATTTCTTTAACAATATCGTAGCGGGCTACGAAATAGCTTTTAGCGGAATAAAGCACGATTCCGTGACCTGTTTCCACATCATAGTAGTATGCTGAACAAGGACCCGATTCTTCAGCTTCAAAAGACACTGAACGAAGAAGGTAATCTTCATTCGGATCAGAAGACTGGATGGTGAGGTATGATGAGGCCCATCCTGCCGATGAAGCGATGACATAGTCCTTACCATCATATTTGAATGCGCGGGCGTGTCCGACGGAGTAGTTTCCATATTGATTTGAGCCACCGTGAGATTCTTTCGCAACAATTTTGTCTGTCCAAAGGGTTCCGAAAAGCGGAACATTCTGACCATCCACACCTTTACGCGAATAGAAAGCGGAGCCGAGATTATTACCTTGGCTGTCCCAAATGAAGAATGTGCTGTTAAAATCAGGCTCAGTGAATGAAATCTGCTGTCCCCAGCAGCCATCAGATGATTTAAGGCCTGTCTTCGGTCCCTTCCACTGCGCCTTACTCCAAACCTTATTTTTGTAAAGAATGCAGTGATGCATCTGATCGTCACCTCTAACAGGAGCAGGATAAGTAAGGAGAGCCTTAGTTTTCAAGTCTCCGGCAAGGGATATGTATTGTGCGAAATTGTTCTCTTGATCTCGAATCAACTGAGGATCCTTATCCCAACCGTCAAGCCAAGCATAGAATTTTGTAGTCTTTATGTCGTCTCCTCTTTTAGGAACGCCGCCATCCGCCGTCAAACCGACAGTGGCAAGAAGAACACCATTGACATCATTTGTCATATCTATCAGAACGAAATTGGCCTGGTCAGAAGTTGGAACTCCGGTAAAATTGAGCTTACCGATTTTATTGCCGTCAAGGTCGAATACCGAACCATCCGCAGTCGCAAAATTGCGTCCCGTAAATGCGATTCCCGAAGAATAGAAAGGATGGGCTGCAATTTTGAGCTCGCCATAAGTCTTGTTCCATATCTGCGAAACCTTAACATTAAACTGAGCGGCCTTAGCGAGAACAGTGTACTCCACAGCAGTTTTTCCGTCTTCAGCAGTGACTGTGAACTTCACTCCGTTTTCAACAGAGAAGTCTGTCAGAGTTGTAGGGTCCGGAGCAATGGTCGCCTTTTCTGAAATCTCGTATTCAACCGTAGTTGCCGCCTTGAGGGCAGGAAGATCTTCCGGAAGATATGCAAGTTCCACAACCTTTTCCTTCTCGAAAACAGCTCCTTCAATGGTGATGGTCTTGCCGTTTTCGTTCACTCCGGTAACATCGAATTTAAGAAGCTTGGCCTCAGCACTTAAAGGTGTCGGTTCCGGTTTGGGCTCCGGTTTAGGCTCTTCTTTCTGACAAGCGGAGAAAGCCACCGCAAGGGAAGCTGCCGCCAAAAATGCGAATAACGATTTTGTCTTCATAATGTTTTGTGTTTTAATGTGTTGTGTTTTAGTATATTGTGTTTTAATGTATTATACTATGTAATCGTCAATACTATAATCTGGCAAAGAGCCTTTCTCGCCAAAATTCTCTGATATAATTAATTTCGTTCATAATAGGCCTGGAGAGTGTACTTACGCACTTTTCCGGTCTGGGTTGCCTCCACTGAAATCTCGTAAGCTTCGCTCAAATCCTTGATGCCGCTGAGTGAAGGAGTGATTTTTACGTCATATCCCACAGTGGCTTTGACCTTGAGTTTTGTCAGGTCGAAAGACGATCTGAGTTTTCTTGGAATCGGAAAATCGATTGTGTAGGCATCCTCCTTCCCCGGAACGGGAGCAATTACACCACTAACGGTGGCGGAAACCGTAGCGTTTGCAGGGACTATAAAAATGCTGCTTATGCTATTGTCCTCGTGTAAGTATTCTTCTCCCGGTTTTGCGCAATTCATTACAAGCGGAAGACAGAAAACAAGTGTAAACAGTCTTAAAATATACTTTTTCATATTCTTAAACATCTGTTATTCAATTTAACATCCGCTACCAACCCGGATTGTTCGGCCCAAGCAGTTTATTGTTGGAGCGCTCGTTGACAGGGAGCGAGAAAAGATAGAAGCGCTCCGGGAACAACCTTTTCATCCCGGCATCAACCTCAACCTGGCTAAAAGTCAAAGCTCCCGTTGCCTCATCTTTGCTAATCTTCACTCCGTGAGCCTGCTTCCCGTGGATAAAACCATCCTCATCGTGAGCAAGCCTCCAACGACGCAAATCCCACAGTCTGAAGCCTTCTCCTGCAAGCTCGACCATCCTTTCGTGACGCAGATGCTTCATAAACTCAGCCTCGTCTGCAGCAGTTCTTTCAGGAAGTCCCACACGGGAACGTATTTCATTCAGACAAACGAGAGCATTCGCGAGATCTCCCATCCTGGCGTAGGCCTCTGCCTTGTTGAGAAGGACTTCAGCATAGCGCACAAGTATCGCAAAATGGGAGCTGCCGTTTTTCGACCAGGTCTTATCGTCCTCTGTTATCCATTTTCTCAGATAATATCCCGTGACGGATGAAGAAGCAGTGCCTTCTGTGGCAAATTCTGAGATTCCGTCTTCGCCGTCAACATAAGTCTGAATCTTGCGTCCCTCCCAATCTGCACCATTATAGAGTATTGTGGCGTAGAAACGAGGCTCGCGTCCTTTGTATGGGTCGCTTCCGTGAGTGGCCCACGAAAACTCGCTTCCGTCCGCCATCTCGTATGAGTCCACGAGTTCGCTTGTCGGTCCGAAAGCTCCATAGACAGAGGCGTTGCCGTGATATTTGCCGTCTCCAACCGGACGGAAGAAAACATCAGCCCTATGGGATGCACCTTGTCCGCCATAGCCCGGAAGGAATGCGACAGTAAGAAGGTTTTCGGGATTGGTCCTCGAAGAGAACACAGCGGCATAACCTCCGTTTGCCTCCAAAGAAAGTTTTCCGCCATAATAGGCACAAGAGTCGGCCGCATCGGTCACAAGTTTCCAGTCTCCCGCATAAAGAGCTGCGCGTGAGAGCATTCCGAAAGCGGCAGCCTTGGTGATGCGACCGTTGTTGTCCCATGAGACAGGAAGGTTGGCTGCGGCATATTTCAAATCGTCAATGACTTGCGCCCAAGATTCTGCCTCCGATGAACGAGCCTTGTCATTCTTCTGAGGACCATCAACTTCAGTTCTGAGCACCACTCCGCCATAGACACGGATGAGACGATAGTAGGCATAGGCCCTGATGAAACGAACCTCGGCGCAGCGAACTCTGATGAAATCTTCTTTGAACTGCCCCACATAGGCGGGAGCGTCGCGGAGGAACTCGTTTTGACGGCGTATCCTGTTGTAGCAACCGGCGTCTCCTGTCCAGCAGGAGAAAGGACCCGCATCATCAGAATTGATTGCAGACTCCTCAAAGAGAGTCTTGTTGTATTTGTGTCCGTACTGATCCCAAGAAGAAGACTTAATGATATCGGTGTAGGCATCGGTGAAAGCCTTCATATTGGAATCATATATTTCCGTAGACTCCTTGAGGAAGCCGTAAAATCCATAGACATATTTGTCGACAGAGTTTTCGTTTTTCCAGACTGCCGCCGGAGAGAAACGGTCTGACGGGTCGATGTTCAGCACCTTGTCGCAAGATGAAGCCAGAAGACTGACAAATGCCACAAGAAGGGCGTATGTATATATCCTTTTCATATTCATTCGAACTTAGAAAGTGAGTTTGAGACCGAGACTGAATGTCCTCTGCTGAGGATAGTAGCCGTTATTGATTCCCGGGTTTTCAGGGTCGATGTATTTGAACCCGCTGAAGGTCAAAAGATTCGTTCCGGCAACATAGACCATCACGTTCTGGAGGAAAGACTCTTTGCTGAAGAGTTTCTCCGGAAGGGTGTAGCTGAGTTGGAGGTTCTTGAGCCTGAGGTAGGAACCGTCCACAATCCAGAAAGAAGACGACCAGCCGTTGTTCGCATTGTAGGATGAACGAAGACGAGGGTATTTCGCATCGGTATTGTCCGGCCTCCACGAATTCTCGACAAGGTAGTATGGGGCGTTACCGCTTCCATAGAAGGCTCGGGTATACATCGTATTGTCCGAACTTCCGTTCTTGTAGGTTCCTGTAAGCGAGTAGTTGCACAGAGTCGCTCCCTGAAGCAGGGCTGAGAGGTTGAGTCCTTTCCAGCCGACTTCGAAATTGAGCGAGAAGACCATCTCCGGAACACGGGAACGTCCGATTTTCACAAAATCGTGCATACTGTCGATTTTTCCGTCACCATTGATATCCTCATACATAATTTCTCCAAGTGCCGCCGTTCCGGAAGGAGCCGTCGGATAGTTGTCCACCTGTTCCTGGGTTTGGAAGAGTCCGAGCGCATTGAAGCCATAGATAGAAGCAATCGGCTGTCCGAGCACGGCGCGATAGGACGGATGATTGTCGGATATCTTCTTCTGTAGCACACGGTTTCGGGACCAGGAAAGAATTCCCGTAAGGGAGTAAGACCAGCCGCTTGAGAAGCGGTCTCCCCATTTGATTGTCATATCGAAGCCCCTATTGTCTACAGAACCCGAGTTGACCCAAATCGGGTTGTTTCCTCCCAACGACGGTGCATAGGTCGAACCTCCCTGTTCGCTTTCGAGGATTCGGGTGGTGAGCTTATAGAACCAGTCGAATTCGAAAGAAAAACGGTTGCGGAACATACGTGTTTCAAAACCCACATTCCAAGTATTAGTCCTCGACCAAGTGAGATTGTCATAGACATAGCCTGATGTGTAATAGGCGCTTTGCGGCTGTCCTCCAATTACAATCGGATAACTTGCGACCTTGTAGGTCTGAAGATAAAGATATGGGTCAGTATCATCGGAGCCAAGGATACCGAAAGATGCCCTGAGTTTGAGCCAGTCAAGCCAATCGGTCTTGCCTTTTAGGAAACTCTCCTCTGAAAGCACCCATCCCAAAGCCACCGAGGGGAAATATCCCCAACGGTTTTGGGGAGCGAACTTGTAGGAACCGTCGGCACGGAGGGTCGCCTCCGCCATATACCTTTTTGCATAAGCGTAGCCGAGTTTGCCCACAAAGCTGGCCATTCCCCTATTGCCGTGCGAGCCGCTGACAAATGGAGATTGGTTTTCCATACCCATCGAGATATCCACAGGATTGTCGCTGAAATAACCTTTCTTGTAGCCTGTCATCGTATCGCTGTGGCTATAGTAACGCTCAAAGAGGAAGAGTCCTGTCACATTGTGTTTCCCGGCAAACTCTCTCTCATAGCTAAGCTGCGGACGGATTGTCATCTGGAAGCCACTCGAATGTGACTTATTGAAGTTGCTCTCCGGAATGCCATCGGAAGTCAGAAGCGAAATGGACTCGTTGAGAGGGTTGTAACTGTAGTTCTTGTAGGTCTCGAGAAAATTGTGGTCGAGAGTGTAGCCGAAGTTATATGCAAAGAAAACCAAAGCCTTGAGGCCTTTGAGAGGCTTGATTGCATCGAACTTGTAGGAGAGTTGAGAACGAATCTCCGCATTCCAACGACGTTGGTGCTGATAGCCGGTGTTAAGTGAGGCAATCGGGCTGTAGGTATAGACGCCGTTGTAGTATCCGAGGGGAAGTCCCTCATATTCTTTGGTAAGAAGTGGCAAAGCGTAGAAAGCCCTCGTAATAGGGCTGAACTCCGACTGGGCGCTTATTCCCAGGCCCGGCCAATGTCTGTCCGAATGGGAACCGCTGACATTAATCATAAAATCGAGGTTCTGTGCAAGATTTGCCTCGACATTCGCGCGGAAATTGTAGCGACTGAAATCGGTGTTGCGGAGAATACCGTCCTGTCCGTTGTAACCGATGCTGGCGTAGTAGCGGACACGCTCATTTCCTCCGGTTGCGGAGATGTTGTGGTTTTGGGTGAGGCCGAATTTCTTGTAGATTTCAGAAAGCCAGTCTGTGTCTCCGAGTATACCTTTAGCCTTCATATTGGCAAGATGTCCGTCCGTCCAGTATGGAGTCTGTCCGTCGAGTGTGCGGGCGAGATTGTGCCAATAAATGTAGTCCTGCGCATTGAGCATCTTCGGCATCGCAGTATTCAGGTCGAAAGTGACTGAACCGTCATAGGAAATCGAAGACCTGCCGCGCGAGCCGGATTTTGTAGTCACGAGGATGACGCCATTTGCAGCCTTCACGCCATAAACCGCCGCAGTTGCTGCGTCCTTAAGGACTGTCACAGAAGCGATATCATTAGGATTGAGCTGTGACATAGGCATTTCCACACCGTCGACGAGCATAAGGGGACTCGAATCGTTGAATGTGGAAAATCCCCTGACGAGCAGCCTTGCGGAGTCGTCACCCGGAGTTCCCGTCTGCTGGATAGTAGTCATTCCGGAAAGACGGCCGGCGAGCATATTCTGAACATTTGTCACAGGAGCCTTTAGCAGGTCTTTGCTCGAAACCTGCGAAACCGAACCCACTACAAACTCCTTACGTTGCGTGCCATAACCGATGACGACCACTTCGTCAAGAGATGTATGCTCTTCTTCGAGACGAACGTTTACAACGGAGCGCCCTTGAACAGAAACGCGCTGCTCTTTGTATCCGAGCAGCGAATAAAGAAGAACCGAATTGGCGTTAGGGACTTGAATCGAATAATATCCGTCCTGGTCAGTTATGGAATTAGCTGCCCCCCCCACTACGGAGATGACGACTCCGACTTCGGGACCGTCGCTTCCGAGAACTCGTCCCGAAACGTCGAGGGACTGACCTGACGCCATAGGCGACAATGCCAGAACGAAACAGAATGTTGCCGCAAAAGCAAATAGAAGCCTTTGTAAGCTAACGTGTTTCATAGTGTAAAGACATTAGTAGTTATTAAATAATTTATCAGTGTAGTAATTATATGCGCGTTTTCAATGGCAAATATATATAATTTAATTTATTTAGCAACCTTTGTTTTAGTGATTATTTATATATTTGCATTGTTATTTATTAAAATATTTTAAAAATGAAATTCAGGAATATCTTATTTATCGCATTATTGGCGACATTTGTGTCTGTCGGATGCGGAAAGAACACAGACAAACCATCTGACCCCACGGAGCAGGAGACACCGGACCCGACTCCCGGCAAGGACGACGAAGAAGAATGGACAGGAGGCTACCCCAAAGGCGTTGAGGTCATTGAGTTTAACGATGAACTCAGCAATGGCAAGAAATGCCTCGGTTTTGCAGTGACTGTCGATTTCAGCAAGAATGACAAACTCAAGTTTACACCATACTACACAGTTCCGATGAAGAAGCCTTCTGATATATATAAGGAGTACGGAAACAGAAAGGACAAGGCTTGCATAGTCATAAATGGGGGTTATTTTTCCGGGACGAGGTCTATCGGGCTTTGCATTAGCGACGGAAATTTGCAAGCCCAAGGCCTAAGGTCAATGAACTGGCCAAACGACAACAACTACCAAAAGACTGTCTACCCGGTGCGTTCCGCACTCGGACAGATGGAAGACGGAAAGTTCGAAATCACTTGGGTCTACCAGTCGGACCCGCAGTTCAGAAAGTTCTATTCCTACCCTTCAGCCCTTGACAACAACGAGAAGACAAAAACATTTATGGAGACACCCCCTACGGCGGAATCCCACGGAGCACAGCTCTGGAGCCCTGTGAATGCTCTCGCTGCGGGTCCCCGCCTTGTCGAGAAGGGAAAGAATGTCGCAGAAACAAACTATTGGAAAGAAGTGCTTGACAGCGGTGGCACGGCAGGTCTTTCAAGACAGCCAAGAACTGCTGCAGGAATCACGGCAGACAACAAACTCATCCTTCTTGTCTGCGACGGACGCGGCAACAGAGGCAGCGCCGGCTTCACCTTGGTGGAACTCGCCGACAAACTCATCAGCCTCGGAGCTGTTGATGCCCTCAACTTCGACGGAGGCGGTTCTTCCGCAATTGTCGGCAAGGACGGAGCAGTCCTCAACAGCCCGAGCGACAAGACTGAACGTCGCATTGTCACATCCATCGTCATCAGCGAAAGACAATAATAAAAGTATAACAAAAAATCGGGGTCTCACAGCCCCGATTTTTTGTTATACCCTATTTTTATATTTCTCAAGAAGTTCATCGCAGACCATCCGGGCATCTTCCGGAGTTCGTTCTGCAGGAAGAACAGAGTCCGGCCAACGCCGCTCAAATTCGTAGATTTCGGCATCAAAGGTCTTTTGATTAAAGACTTTGCCCGATTTCATACAAGAAAGCACCTCAGTGAAGAACATTTCCCAACGGGCGCGATAGTAGGATGAAACGAAGCCCGAAAGGGAACGGCTTGCGTAGTCGGTGAGATGAGAACTGTCTCCCCATACACTAATCAAAACCTTCGCATTGCGTTCGTAGTAGTCGGCAAGAGCCTTGTTGTTTCCACCCAATTTGCAGGCAGGCTCCAGCCAAGAAGACAGACGGAATTCGCGGTGGCAGGCAAGCAGACGGTCCATATCGTCAAGAAGTTCCAAAAGCTCAGACGCCTTCTTATGAGCAAGCGGAAGGTCTCCGGAATAGTAAGCCTTTGTGAACTCATTTCTCATATCAAGAAAGAGGTCGCCCAAAGCCTGACGGGCGACATTCACAAGATCAAAGAGATATGTATCCCTTTCAGAATCGGCGCGGGAGAATTTCTCCCAAATGTCCATAATGTCAGCCACTGACCAGCTTCTGCCAGGGCGCGTCGTCCACATCCAATTACCCTCAAGACAAGGATGTGCATTGGTAAGAGTGGCTTGACCGGTGATGGAATAATCCTTATAAACCTTCTCAATCAGACTCTTCCACGCCAAACGGGCATCAGCGTCAGCACGACCGCATTGTCTGTCAGCAAGACGGTCAATCCATTCTGCGTCAGAGAGCCCTGTATTCCATGCCCTGCCCAGAACATATTCATACATAAACCGGTTCACGCCAAAACCCTCAAGAGTGGAACCGATTCCGTAGACATTGTCCTGTCCGTTGGAGAAAGTTTCGCTTATTCTGTCACTTATAGTACTGAAATTGCCGGCAAGCATAGTGTTTCCGCCAAAATTGCCCAAATAACACCAAATGTACGGCTGGCCGTAAAAACCCTCGGTCTGTTTCCAAATCTGGATAAATTCGCAGTAGTAGTCCAAAAGAATCATACGTCCCTGAGGAACTGCGGTGAGATAGGCACGGATATTTTCATCAGTCCAGTGGCCCGGGTCAGCATAGAATAGCCATCCCATCTGAAGCCAGAGCGCATCCGGGTCGGCAGCTGTCATTGACGAGAAAATGCAGCGGGACATTTCCGCAAGAGTCTGCGGATCCCAGCTCGGAGAGTCGATTTCATTGAACGGGTCCACGCCATAGATGTGGTCACTACCAAACATTTCAGTCTGAGTTTCAATAAATTCCTTCTGAATCTCGGCAAAAAGCGGACTCATCGGAGAAAGGAAAGTGCAACGATATTCGTCAGCGAATCCGCCCCAATAACTCACCCTCGAAAACTCCGCCTCAGGATGCAGTTCCGCAAGAGCGGCAGGTACGTGACCGGCAAAAGCCGGAAGCACCGGGGTCATACCCAAAGAACGCTCACGCCCAAGAATCTTCTTCTGAAGCTCAGCCTGTGAATCAATCCATTCTTGAGGAAGCGGTCCCTCCCAACGATCGATATTGGACATACGGTGCCAAGGAAGATGAGCCGGCCCTGTGAAATAGGCACGAATCTGTTCATCACTCATTCCGTGAGAGCGCCAAACCTTCTGCCAAACAGCCTCCTGCCCCGTAATCGCAAGTGGCATAGTGATTCCGTTGAGAGCCATCCAGTCGATAAAACGCTCCCATTCTCTCCATCCCCACCAAGGCATTGTGTAGCCGAAAGTGCAGTAATTCAAGAAGAAACGATTATCCGTGAGAGACTCCACCCTGACAGGCTCCTCAACCCTCGGAAGAAGCTCCGGCATTTCAATCGGATCGTCCGCATTCCACGAAACTGTCGTAAGACACCAGTCGTTCAGATAGCGGTTCAGTCCGACAGAGATCGAATTGCTGCAATCCCCACGAATCACAATTTTGTCCCCCACGGACTCAAGTTCATAGTATTGCAGACTATCCTCAACGGCATTGAAAACAAAATTCTTCTCATATTTCGGAATCAGACGCTTTGCCAACGCACGAACGGCTTCATCGTCCCCCTTCGGGGCACAAGAAGAAAAAAAGATGAAAAGGGCAAGTAGAAGCCCCCCTACAGTGTTTTTTTTGTTTGACAGCATAATTAAATGTTGTTACATTAAGATAGATTTTAAGATTCAACTGCGAAAATAATAAAAAATTTTAGTCATCCGTTCCCGATTAGAGGATAACATTTATTATCTTTGTGCTCTAATGCATTTCAGATTTTATACATAACTATGAAATTCAAGCTTACGGTCACTTTGGCGACACTATGCCTGCTCTCATTCGCAGCCTGCAATAACACGACAGTAGAATCTCCGGACAAGAGCATATCTTTCAGACTTGAACTTGACAAAAATGGAGTCCCGCGCTACAGCGTCAAACGCTCAGGCGAAGAAATAATTGAAAAATCGCAGCTGGGATTCATTCTCTCCGACGGAGAAAATCTCGCCGAAGGCTTCAAAATCAAGAAAATCAAACGTGCGAGCGCCGACACAACCTGGGAGCAGCCTTGGGGAGAAACGAGACTTGTACGCGACCATCACAACGAAATCTGCTACTGCCTCGACAACGGCAAAAGACTCTTGAACCTGAGAGTCAGAGTCTTTAACGACGGATTCGGATTCAGATACGAGTTCCCCCTAAAAGAAGAGGAAGAAACTCTCGTGATTATGGACGAACTGACAGAGTTCGCCTTCGCAAAAGAGCATCAGGCCTGGTGGATTAGCCGCAAAGACCCCTACTATGAAGGCTACGGCAACAAGACGTTTTTTTCGCAAATTGACACCGCCTACACGCCCCTTACGATTGAAGGATCCGATGGAAAATACTACGCCATACACGAGGCGGCACTTCTTGACTATGCGAAGATGAATCTCGTTCCCAAGGGCAACAAATGCCTCAAAGCCGAACTGACTGCGTGGAAAAATGGAGTAAAAGTCTACGCCAAAACTCCGTCACACACACCATGGAGGACAATGATTATTGCCGACACTCCCGGAGGACTTCAGGAGTCCAGGCTTATGCTCAATCTCAACGAAGCCTGTAAAATCGAAGATACGAGTTGGATTCGCCCATCAAAATATATCGGAATATGGTGGGTACTCCACAAAGACCTATACACTTGGTACTACGGCCCGCGACACGGAGCGAATACGAAACTCACAAAAGAATACATTGACTTTGCCGCAGAAAATGGAATCGGAGCTGTGCTCGTGGAAGGCTGGAATCTCGGATGGGATGGCAATTGGATGAAAAACAGCACAGGTTTCGACTTCACAAAGGCCTATCCGGACTATGATTTCGATAGCATTATGCGCTACGCCGCCTCCAAAGGAGTCCAGATGATTATCCACAACGAGACCGCCGCCAACACCGAACACTATTTCTCGCAAATAGACAGTGCATACTCCCTCTATAGCAGATATGGAATGCATTACGTAAAGACAGGAAACGTCAACCTACTGATGGACGGAAAAGAAGAGCACGACGGACAATATGGAGTGAACAGACTTCACGCAATCGTCGAAAAAGCCGCCGAATATCAAATCTGCATCGATGAACACGAGCCGGTAATTCCAACGGGAGTTGGCAGAACTTGGCCCAACTTAATGACACACGAGGCAATACGTGGACAGGAGCACGACGCCTGGGAAGCTGACGGAGGAAACAAACCGGAGCATTCGACAGTGATTCCATTCATCCGTTCCCTCGCAGGTCCTTCCGATTACACCTTCGGCACATTCGATTTCTCAAATCCGAACCACCCTTTCTGTCGCGTGCAGACAACGCTCGCAAAACAGCTTGCGCAATATGTCACAATCTACAGTCCGCTCCAGATGGCATCCGACACGCCAGAAGCCTACCGCGGTCACAAGGCTTTTGATTTCATAAAGGATGTCCCGGTGGATTGGGAGGAAAGCCACACCCCGATGGCAATAATCGGAGACTACATCGTCACCGTGCGTAAGGACCGTAATTCCGAAGACTGGTATTTAGGAGCCGTTAGTGACGAAAATGCGAGAGAATTGGATGTACGGTTGGATTTCCTCACTCCCGGAAAGGAATATACCGCAATGATTTATGCCGACGGAAAGGACGCTGACTGGAAGGACAATCCCACATCGTTCGAATATTCCGAAAAAACGGTTACATCAACAGAAACTCTCAAATTGAGACTCGCTACAAGCGGCGGATGCGCAATCAGATTCAAATTTTAAACATAAAAGATATGACGACTTTTCTCAACAACATAGAGGGCAAGGGTGCCATTATGAAGCAGAAGATTCTCGGGCTTTGTATTAATGACGGAGATTTCAGCATAGCGGAATTCAGCAAGGAACTCAACGCCAGCATCCCTACAGTCACAAGACTCATTGGAGAACTGATTGAAGACGGATTTCTCGAGGACCTCGGAAAGACAGGAACTTCGGGAGGAAGGCGCCCGAGCATCTATGGGCTCAATCAGGCTGCCGGCTATTTCGTGGGAGCGGACGTCCGCAGACACCACGTCAGCATCGCAGTGACAAACTTCAAGGGCAAACTTGTTGATTATAAAGAAGATATTCCTCTTGTGCTGGAAGGGACCGAGGACTCGCTCCGCCACCTGACGGAACTCATAAAGAAAAACACCGCATCGCTTGGAATTGAACAGGAAAAGGTTCTTGCCTATGGCATCAACCTCACCGGACGTGTCAACCACGAGACAGGTTACAGTTTTTCCTATTTCATCGGTGAGGACAAACCGCTTTCTCAAGTGCTTGAAAAAGAGCTCGGTGCGCCGGTATTCATCGAGAATGACTCCAGGGCGATGGCTTATGGCGAGTATATCTGCGGAGAGGCGAACAACGAGAAGAATATGCTCTTCATCAACCTCAGTTGGGGTCTTGGAATGGGAATGGTGCTCGACGGCAAACTTTCCTACGGCAAATCCGGATTCTCCGGTGAAATCGGACACTTCCCTATGCTAGACAACGGCAAAATCTGTCAGTGCGGAAAAATCGGATGTCTCGAAACGGGAGCATCCGGCTCGGCTCTCCACAGGATTTTCGTCGAAAAAATCAAGGAAGGAAAGGCTTCATCCATATCCTCAAAATTTGAGAATCCCGAGGATATAGGCATAGACGACATTGTGGAAGCTCTTATGGAAGAGGATGTGCTCGCTATCGAATGTGTCGAGGAAATCGGTTCTGTGCTGGGTCAGGCAATTGCCGGTCTGATTAATATCTTCAATCCGGAGCTTGTGGTGATTGGAGGAAGACTCGCCATCGCGAAAGACTACCTTATGTTGCCGATTAAGAGCGCTATCAACCGTCACTCACTCATTATCGTGAGCAAGGACACAAGCATCAAGTTCTCAAAACTCGGGAAGAAAGGCGGTCCTGTCGGAGCTTGTATGCTCTCACGCAGCCGTCTGCTCGGACTACTTTAAACAGTTTATTTTTTTCATGTTTCTTAGTCATAACGATCACGCCCCTCAGTATGAAAAAAATCTTTATTCCGGCAGTCATAATCGCAGTGTTGATGTTTCTGCCCGGTTTCGCTTTTGCACAGAAACTGTCTCCCAAGGAAATCAAAGACGGCACCGCCTATTATGACGGGGCGGAACTGCCTCTTTTCGGAAAAGCCTTTGAGGGAGACTGCGCAAACGGACGCTACAGAAGGCTTCCCGCAAGACTTGAAGGGGTTTGCAGGGGCGCGCTCTGGCATCTTGGACAGGAAAGCGCAGGGCTCTATCTCCGATTCAGGAGCGACTCCCCTTTTATCAAGGCGCATTGGGTCTCCACTTTCGACAACAGGATGAACCATATGACCGACACGGGGGTAAAAGGTCTTGATCTCTATTTCCTAAATGGCGGGAAATGGAGATTCGCAGGCAGCGGAAGACCGAAAGGGAAAGAAAATGAAGTGACAATAGTTGCGAATATGGACAGGGAGGAAAGGGAATATATGCTCTATCTTTCTCTGTATGACGGAATTGACCGGATAGAAATCGGAATCGACGAAAACTCAGGCATCGAACTCCCCCAAATCGACAGTCCTCGAAGCGGAAGTCCGATTGTGATGTATGGCACCAGCATTCTTCAGGGAGGCTGCGCTTCCAGGCCGGCAATGGCACACACGTCCATCATCTCAAGGGAACTTGACCGTGAAGTGGTAAATCTCGGATTCAGCGGAAACGCCCTTTTGGATATGGAAATCGCCGAGCTGATGGCAGAAGTTGAATCCCCCTCACTCTATGTGCTCGACTATGTCCCGAATGCATCCGCAAAGGCAATTGCCGAAAAGGGCGAAGAGTTTTTCAACATTCTGCGCAAAGCTCATCCTAAAACTCCTGTGATTTTTGTCGAAGATCCGCTTTTCACCCACTCAATTGTGGACAATCGCATCCGGGAAGAAATCACCCGAAAGAACGCGGCTCAGAAAGAACTTTTTGAAAGGCTGCGTCGCCAAGGAGAGAAGTTCATCTATTATGTCCCTGCCGACAATCTCATCGGAAACGACGGAGAGGCGACAGTCGACGGAATACATTTCACCGACCTCGGAATGGAGCGTTATGCCAGGGTGATGCTGCCGGTGATGAAAAAAGCCCTGCGCAAGCACTGACATAAGACTTGCGCAGGACTTCTGTATAATTCAGACACACTCTATTCTTCCACCTCTCGTCCGTGAAGGTCTATTTTCACTTTGTGAAAAGGGTCTTCCGTTCTGTCAATCTGTGCGGCCCTAAGAATGATAGACGGATCATCCGGAGCAAACCAGGTTTGGTTTGACCAGTCAACGTTGCGCCCCACGCCCCGGATGAGGCCTGTCGCCCCGATTCTCTGGATTGCCTCAAAGTTTTCGTCCCCGGGTTTGAGGTCAAGATATGGCATTATGTAGGCTCCGGATGCAAGCAGAACATCCTGCACCTCTCTCACCGGCACATCCCTGACTTTTTCGCCCTTTTCCACGGCAAGAGCAGCCAATACGCCGGCCGCCTGACCAATCTGCATCACCACCGGCTGAAGCCTTGTGGAACCGTTCATTATGTTAGTCACCGAAATTGATTTCTCCGCCACAATAAGGTCGTCCACAGCTTTGGGAATGAGAGAGCCCATCGGGACATTGAAGGAAGGAATCGGATAGAAGTGCAACTCGGGGAGATTATCCCAGTCCGGATTGCGATAGTGGTGGTGGTCGATAGGATAATCCCCTACCGCTATTCCCGTGCGGTAGAGCGGCTCATCACTGTCAAAAGGCTTTGCGGCGTGGTCTACGGTGAATGTCACCTCACCCTCTATCCTGCGGGCTTCACGATGATAAGGGATGAACGGAAATCCGTCAGAGGTTGGAAACTCATCATCGGCGATTCCAAGATTCTTGAATCCGAGTTCGGTCTGGATGTAGTAGAGGAAGCATCTTGTGATGTCCTTTGCCTTTTCGTAGGCAAAACTGCGTTCCTCTGGGCTCATCTCAATGACGTTGGCATAGTAGTCGTTGCCGTCAATTGGCCAGTTGAGCATATATTTCTTTCCTCCAGGCAAACGGCCGTAGTCAATCATTTCCTGCGGAGACCAAAGTATCCTCCCGTAGCTTGCCACCGTGCTGCGAGGTCCCTTGCAACTGTTGACGAAGATGTCCGCATCGTAGCCCTCGGGACGCGCGATGGTCATATCCGCATCCGTTCCGTAGTCCTTAAGTATGGCAACGTATGTCATATCCTGAACTATGTCGTTTGCCTTTTCAGGAGCGATGTCCTCACCGGTTTCGCTTCGTGAATCCATTCCCACACGATATTTCACCCCACAGGCTGCGGCAACATCGCCAAGTTCCGACGCATCAATCAAGACCTTTGTCCTCACCGTCAGTTTGTCGCCACCCTCAGAGCCGTATTTTTCAAAATGGACCGTCCATCCGTCGGCCGTCTTCTCTGCTCCCTCGAAAGCATATCCGTGCCTCAGACCAAGGTTTTTCTCTTCGGAGGCCATCTTGTGGAAGATTTCGTTTCCGACGTGAGGCTCGAAAAGTATGTTGCTGACCCATCCGCTCTTGAGAGCTTCATATCCGCCGTAGTGCGCGGCAAGACGGTCGCAGAATTCGCCGAAAATGCCACTTCGCATATTGTAGTTGCCGTCTATGGCGCTTACTCCCGCCGCCGTGAGCATTCCGCCGAGCCAAGGACACTCTTCAATAATAAGACTCTTGGCCCCGCAGCGTGCGGCCTGAATCCCAGCTGCGACGCCACTCGCTCCCCCTCCTACAACAAGCACCCCGGTGGACTCGAAAGCCTCAGAAAAGACATTGCCGAAACGGTCGGCCACTCGAACTTCGCGACTCTTCGCGTCGCCGGACATCGGAGCCCTGAACAGGTTTTGCGTGAGAACCGCGCAAACCCAACCCCTTTTGAGCGAAGACGGATCATGGTAGACTTCAGACGCATAAGGGTCCTTGCCCTCGAAACGCTTCATATCGCAGACTTTCACCCCGTCCTCGAAATACTCGACCTTCCACTGAGGGTCATAATCCCAGACATTGGCAACCACCTCGCCCGGAAACGACTTCGCATCCCAATAGACTTTCATCTGGCAGTTCTCCCCGGTATCGCAGCCCGCAAAACGCCATTTGACATCTGTCCCGTCGAAGTTGTAGATTTTATATCCTGCAGGACCTCCGTCCACACAGATAGGGCCGCACCACCAGGCGCCTCCCAGCGAAGTCACATTGTGCTCCATCAGATTCTCCGCAATGATCTCGTTGTTCCCCGTGTGCGTGTGCCCGGAAAGAATCAACGCGTCGTAAGGAGCAAGAATGTCGTAAACAGCCTTACGATTGCACATCACATCGGCGATGTGACTGAAATTGAAATTATATCCCGTCCGGTCCCACTCACGCAAAGTCGTCGGGATGTGCAGAGAGACGACCACCTTTTTGTCCTTTCCGACATAAGAGAGATCCTTTTCCATCCAAGAGAGTTGCTGCTCAGTGAGATAGCCTATGTAATACCAGTCCTTTCCGACATAGAAATTGTTGTTGAGAACAATGTAGTGAACCTTTCCGACGTTAAAAGAATAATATGACGGTCCGTACATTTTTTCATAATCTCGCGTGGACCCCTCGAAAGACCGGCCGTAGTTGGTCATATCGTGATTGCCCATCACATTGCGCCATTCGATGCCGGTGCTGTCCATTATACTGTTGTACTCCGGATAGAGGGAGTGGTTCCAACCGACGATGTCACCAAGGCACAGACCGAATGTATATGCCTGAGTCGAAATCTTGTCGTAGCAGTTTTTGAGCGCGGCGGCATTGTGTCTGAGCGATGGGAACTCATCCGCATCGCTGATTTGAGGGTCTGCGATTACAACGAGATTGTGACGGCTGTCATCGCGTGGGTTTTTCCTCAAAGCGAAATCATAGCGTTTCCTGCCGTCTTCGATGCTCTGCCAGTAACAGTCATCCCCGCCACGCAGCGATGAAATATAGCCCGAAGGGGTTGAAATGAATACAAAGCGTGCCTGTGGAGCCTGTTCAAAATGGAAACGTCCCTTCGAATCCGTCAGCACAGTCGAGAAACCGTCCGAAACAACAACGCCCGCCACTCCTTTTCCGTCGCACTGTACCCTTCCTTTAACAGGCTTCGCGTATGACACGCACACCAGCATCAGGGAAACAATAGTCAGAATTATTCTTTTCATAAAAGAGTTTTTAAAATTTTTTACGCATTATTTCACGAAAGTTACGAATTTTTAATAATATACGAAATTAATTCTCTATTTTTGCCTCCATGCCACGCGCAATTGATAACAAGCACGAACCTGGCCCATATATAAGCACTAAGTAATCGTTAAAAAATAACTTGAACAATTTGCATATCTTTATGGTCTATATTTATTTTCTCATCAGTCGTGTACATCCAGTACACTCCTTCTTCCAAAAGAAATCTATCCTCATAAATCTGATACAAATTTAGTTCAAGTTATTTTTTAACGATTACTAAAAAAAACAAAGAAATGGACACTGAAAAGACTGTTGTGAAATCCGGAAGAATCGCCGCCATTGACATCCTCCGCTGCCTCGCCATCATCGGGATGACATTCAGCGCCAACGAAGGGTTCTTCTCCGACCTTCCAGGGTGGATGTTTCACGCACAGACACCGCCTCCGACCTACGACTTCAACCCGAACAATCCCGGACTGACCTGGGTAGACCTCGTATTCCCGTTTTTCCTCCTGTCAATGGGAGCTGCACTGCCGTTTTCCCTGCGTAAGAAACTCGCAAAGGGAGAAAGCAAAGCTGCCGTCTGCGGTGGGCTCGTGAAAAGATGGCTGACGCTCACGGCATTCGCTCTCGTGCTCGGCAACGTCTACAGAGTTGGGAGCGGAGTGCAGCCTCAATGGGCGCAATCTCTGCTCAGGATGTTCGTGTGGGCAGCGCTCTGCCTCGCACTGATGAGAGTGAATTCGGGAAAAAGACGGGTCCATATTGTCATCAACGTCTCCGGAGTGGCCCTGCTTGCCATTTGTGCCGTCCTGCTGAAGTTCGTGTTCGGGGTTCCGCTCACGAGCGACAATGACATCATAATTATGATTCTCGCTGTGGCCTCGCTTTTTGGAGGGCTTCTTTGGCTTCTCACAAAAGACAGCATTCCGCTTCGTTGGCTGTGCCTTGCGCTTGTCGTGACGCTAAAAGCCGTGTCTTCGTATGCCCCACAGGCTCTCTCGTTCATTCCGGCCGTGCCTCCGGTCGCAGGATGGGCATTCCAATGGTCTTTCCTACAGTACCTCATCCCTGTCCTCGCCGGCTCCATCGTCGGAGACATTATCCTCGGATACGTCAGGACTCCGGAAAGAAACGGGGCTCTTGAAGAGAATATGTGGCTTCCGGCATCACTCATTGCAGTTTCTGCCGTCATCGTCCAACTATGGGGGCTCTACACGCGAAACATACTCGCAGATTTACTCCTGTCCGTCGCCCTTGCCGGAATATTCCTCGCCGTCACCAGAAAAGTAACAAAGTCCGTATGGGCCCGCATCGGCTACATCGGGTTCATATTCCTCGTTTCAGGAGTGCTGTTCGACCCTCTTGACGGCGGTATAACAAAGGACTACTGCAATCTCTCCTACCTCTTCACGACATCCGGAATGGGCATACTCGTCGTCTCCGCCCTGCTCTGCTGTGAGCTAAACGCCGGACTCCGCTGCCGTTTCCTATCATCCGTGGGGCAGAACCCGATGGTCGCCTACACGGTGACAGGATTTGTCGTAGGTCCGGTCCTGACGCTCACCGGAGCGATGTCGCTGCTTGAAAGCCTGAGTCTCGGCTCCCCGTTCTGGGGCGTTGCGAAAGGAGCAGTCCTCACCCTCCTGATGATGCTCTGCACCTGGCTCTGCACAAAAACCAAAATCTTCTGGCGCAGCTGATTTGACATATTTTCCGTGCCTACTTTTTGGAGTTGGTATAGGAACGGTCTATGAGTTTTTGGTAGAGGAACATGGTTCTTTTATTTTTATATATCCCTCTTGATCGTAGCACCTATGATACCTATTTATGATGTCAATAAGGTGCTGAATCTCTGGGATATTTGAATTTACACCCTTATACTTTTGATACTGGTCATTGTATCTTTCAATTGTACCTTTTGCTAATCGTATTTCTATGTCAGAGGGAATGAGGAAAGAAGAACGATCGCCTAAATATGCATTGTACTCTGTGAGGAAAATATTGATGCCAGCAAGGTCGAAGTCACCAAAATGAATGTAGCGGTTGGTGATTATCTGCAACCAAGAACGTAAATCAATGGATTGTGGATAACGAGAAACGAACAACAAACGATTATTACCAATGCATTGTTCAAAGAGATCTCGTTGCTGCCGGACCATGCGAAAATTCTCCATATTCTCAACACCTACTACAACCACATCATCGGGAACGAGGAACGATTGCCAATCTGTCACAAATAAGAAACAGCCTTCTTGTGGGTTGACAACGAACTCCCGTCCATTCAATGTACAAGGAATCGGTTCGTATGAGTTAACTGGGAAACCAGGACATGAGCGTGCCATCACCAACTTTGAGTTGCCTGTTGATGACGCCTGCTGCGAACGTAATGTATTCTCCGACAATAAAGTTTCACGCAATAGCTCCATGTCTCTAAATCTTTCATCAACAGAAGCTAACGCTTTGCATAATTTTTCTGCATTGGGAGCAAACCATGTTCTCCTACTTCCATGCGATGTACTAAACAAGACATCATCATGTACCAAATCCTCTATCCACTCGCCCTTGAGTTGGCTTGCCGGCAGCGATTTTCCATCGCGAAGACGGATTAGTTTGTCTATGAGAGCAACGGTTATCTTCATTTCTGCGAAATCAATGGATGAACGATAGTCTTTGACTTGCCATCCTTTTGCAATAAATAGGTATAACGATAATCAGATACGTTGTAGGTTGTTGGTGAGGAGTTTATAAGCAATATGTTACGAGCATTTGCGAAGTTAAGGATGCCCTTGATGTTTTGCGGATGCAGTTTGCCAATCTCGTCCATCATACAATGAATTCTAAAATCACCAAACTTGCGGCTCACCTTTTCCTTGAATACATTGATAAGCATAATGTTGATCATCGCCTTTACGAGTGTATCAGTGCCCTCACTACCCACATGTGAGAGCTTGTCTGCCCAACCTGTATCGTTGTCGTTCTCGATGATGCGGAATTGTAACTGGAACAGGTCGGAAAGCGTGAGATATTGGCGCGAAGGATTATCCGTCAACGACTTCATAAAGTCGAGAAGATGCCCCACAGCCTTTTGGTTTACATCATCACGATTAGCGTTTGAGAAGAGGTTCATCTCGCCCATTGCAAACTGATTATCATCATTGAACTCCTTAATACGTTTCATCAACTGTACCATCTTGTCTGCCGAAGGAACTGACTGCAAAGCAATGAGTTTGATAACACCCACAAAGTTGCGTTCCTTGAAGTCGTTATTGATATCGTGAATAATCTTATCGACATCCGATTCATGGCGTGTCAACTCGCCCATCTCCTTCGACACACGCGCCAGAATGTTCAAATAACGCTCACTTGTCCTTCTGCGATACTCCTCCAATTTATTATTAATAAGGAAGTCATCGAGGTTGTTGGCAAAGTCAAGATAATCCTCATCTATGGTCAGTTCGGTACGGAAACTAAATGTGTTTTTTGCTGAAAAATTAGCCTTGAACACATTGATGCTCTGCTTGAATTGGTTATGTTTCGACTGACGCGATACAATGATACCCGTAAGTTCGTCAATAGCTTGCCCTGGAGTACGCAACGTCCGCTTCTCTTTAGCTTCTGCAAGCATAGGAGGGCAAAGATTCTCATCATGAGCAAAGCGTTCTGCCTTCTGCAACTCATCTTCGAGACGTTTCTTTTCTTCTCTGCGCTCGCTAAGTTCCTTTCCCAAGGACATAATCTGTTGTTCGTGTTTTTGCTTACGCTGGCCATATTTCTCATTCAACAGCATAATCCTCTCTGTAAGGTTCTTCTTCTGACTTTTCAGATTATCCTCTTGGTCAAAGAGTTCCTCCTTATCTCGCTTGTATTCATATACGAGTTCGCGATTCCGCTCTATGTATTTCAGATCGTCGTCTGCCTTGCTAATCTTTGCCTTGCAATCCTCCACGAGTGCGGTATCGGCACCTCGACCTTTCAATTCGTCCAACTCCTGCTGCTTCAGCTTTTGAAATTCTGTATCAGCTTCTTGTTTGCGAGTCTTCGTTTCCGCATTTATAGCATCAACACGTTCGGCATATAGTTTAACGTTATCAGCCTTAGCGTCATTATGCTTTTTTTCGACTGATTTAAGTTGCTTTTGTTTGTCAGTATTGATTCTTTCAAGCGCATTTTGTGCAGATGTAAAGTCATAAGCCAACTTCTGCTGGCGTTTCAACAGTTCATTCTGCCTTTCTTCAATTATCTGCTTCGACTTGGCATCATAGTCTTCAATTTTAACGAGCATAGCCTTACGCTTTTGCGGAATCATATTGAGTTCCGTCTCTGCAATCGACTTATACTGACGTAGGGCCTTAATCTTTGGTGTAAACTGGCTCTTCAAATCTTCGAAAGTTTTTTCTTGACTATTGCAAATCTCAGCATACTCTGTTCTCGCTTGTTTAAGTTCATTCTCCAAAGCGTCCTTTTCTTCCTTCAGTTGCTTTGGCTTACGCACATTAAGCGGAAAATCCATTAGATCCAACTTCACGCCATACAATGATGCTCCATCTGCTTTCTGCGGATGAAGTCCTGTCTGATAGAGAATCTTCTCCTCATTGATTACCTTGCCAATGTTCTGTTCCCAATCAGGTTTGTTATTCTCAAGCCATTCGTAGAGCGAACCTTTAGTACGATTAAGGAGCGCATCGATGGTTTGAATTTGCTCTACAATGGTATCTATCTGCTTCTGCTTTTTGTCCAATTGACGGGTGTAGTCCGCATTAATTTCACCCTCTTTTTTATCATATTCTGCCTGAACACTCTTTAGCTCAGACACAAGCTTACCAATCTGGCTTTCAAGTGTTTTCTCATTGAGTTGCAGATCACTCAGCTGCCGCATCAATGCTTCCTTCTCTTCTTTGAAGGGCACAAGAAACTTCAACTTCAGAAGTTCTTTGTCACAATCGCTTTGTTCTGCCTTTATAGCATCAATGGAGTTAGCTGCCGAAACTATTCTCTCCGCAAAATACTGTTCTATCTCCATTCTCGTAGCATCATACTCTTTCCAAAGGCGTTCATCCGTATTCTGCTTTTCCTGTCTATCGGCAAGAATACGTTGCTGCTGAGTTTGTTTGAAAGTCTCAAACTGGTTGGTGATGTTCTGACACAGAGCCTTATATTTAGTCGTAACGTCATTGAAACGTGCCGTGAGATCAGCAAGCTTATCCTTGAGGGCATCAAGTTCTGTTTTCACAACAGGTTCTTTGGCACAGCGATTTATTACAACATCTATCTGTTGATTTGCATAATATTCCTTACGCTCTTTGGCGCGCCTCAGTTTTTCGTTCACAACGCCTTGCTCCTGATTCAAAGTAGCCTTCTCCTCGTCATACTTTTGCTGAACCTCAGAGAGTAAACGCTTCTGCCTATCCAGCTCTTGCATAAGATCTCCGTTCTTAGCGTCAATAAGTGGCAATCTTTCACGAGTAACGCGTTCTGCATACCTGAGTTCACCACACAGTCCCTCTATCTGTTGCTTCATATAGAGGAGCTCATGGTATGTCTTCACGACTGCATCAGCCTGCTTTCTTACTACGGATTCACCCTTTTGATTTGTCTTATACCAGCACGAAATATCCTTGTACTCCTGTTCGAAGTCAGACACCTGTCTGCGGAAATATCCAAGATCAATATTGGCTTCTTCTTCACTCATCGAACGGATAATGATGTCCTTGATGAAATTGGCATCAAGACGCGAGTTGAGGAACACATTCTGTATACTTCGTGGAATATTCTGGTAACGGTTAGTTTCCAACAACTGAAAACGTATGAACTCCTTGCCTACAGCTTGCCTATTGCCATAGAGTATATCACGATACTGCTCGTATCTATCAATAATCTTGCTTGAGTAAGCACTATTCAATCTATCGCGTATCACCTTCCATTCTGCTGTCACCTCTCCATGCTCATCAACGAGCCATTCCTTCTGATAGGCTGCATCAATAAAGCGGTAACATGCTCTACCAGAGGAGCGGAATACGAGTATTGAGAAAGGTCCGTGCTCATGCTCTACCTCATACACCATATATGAATTGGCATGAGTCAGATAGAACTCGTCGAACGATTTCATCTCCTTCGGTATGCCAAGGTGTAGTTTGTCGGCATTGTAGAAGAACAGAATTGCCCTAAGCAATGTACTTTTACCCACACCTTGAGTGCCGATAAAATGCACATTACCGTCCAACTTTACTTCTGCATAACGGATGTTGGCACTATTCACAAAAATTATCTTTCGCAATGCTCTCATGACTCTTCTGTTTCAATGATGGTTAGACAATCTATCAGTTCTTCGATGTAATGGAAGGCTGCTGTCACTTTGTAGGTTTCGTCAAGGTCGTTCTCTAATTCCACGAAGCCTTGGCGCTCCAAATCGTTGATAAGTTTCTCTACCTTCTCCTCGTTTGTCTTTACGTCTGTGTAAAGGTTGCGTGCCTTCTCCTTGAGTTCAATGTCGCTGGAGAATTTTTCGAGTATGTTCGACTTACGAAATGTGAAGCCGGAAGCGAACATATTGTTAAAGGTCTTCAAGAAATCCACACGATCTATCCACAATGCGAGTCGCTGAACCTTGTCCGCCAACTCAACTTTATTCTCTGTGCGAGAGAAATAGTAATATCCATTACCACCCTCGAGCAGAAAACCTATGCCTGAGAAGTATTCCTGATAATTTTGGAAATCATCCTCTATAGCATCGTACAGATGCGAACGTTGTTGCGAGATTGAGTTTTGGGAAATGAATCCTCCCTTGTTCAGTATGTCGAATATTTCTTTTGTGTAACGCATATTTTTAATTGCTTGATGTAAACGGGTATATAATTGGATATTCGATTCCCCCTTGCTGCCGATATTCGTCACAAACATGCAGTTCGTCAAGATATTGTGTAGCAATCTGGCAGAAGATAACTAACTTGGCTTCATCGTCCATCTTGATTCTGTAGCCAGAATAATTAATCACGAAATGGAACAGATTGTCGCCCGATGCCATGAACGCATTCTTCACTTCGCCTACATCCACCATTTGCAGTATCTGTTGCTGTTCCGTTAGTTCGTCCTCGGTAAGCGGTTCGGCAAGATTACCTTTCTTCAAGCGACTGTTGCCCTTGCCTTTTGCAATATCCTTCAGCACTTTAAGTCCATCTTCCGAGTTTCGGAGCATAGAGAGCGACACCTTTAGCCTATATCTTGGACGAGGCTCCATCCATACGGGATTTCTCACCTGAAGTTTAGCCTGAATGTCGGTGTTCGTGTCCAGCAACATCTGGTCGCGCAGGTATTTGAGTTTCTGCACTTTCTGCAGCAAACGGTTCTGGTATTCAATGAGGTTCAGATAATTGATGATTTGTCGGTCAAGTTCCAACAGGTTGTGATACACGTCGCGCAACTGCAGTTTTACGTCCATAACGATGTCCTTCAGCTGGACGTCCATAGCTACCATAAAGAATGTTGTCTGCTTCTCATCAATCACACGTTCGCATTCATTTATCAAGGCCGCAATATCCTTGCGCTTTTCGTCAAGGTGCACCAACTTCTTTTTCTTGATGGTAAAGGTTGGTTCGTTCTTGTAGGTATTGTCGATGTTGCGCTTCAAACCGATGACATTCCTAAGCGTTGTTAACGCAATATTCCTCAGTATTCGTTTCACATCACGCTGGTATCCGTACTTCCTGCTCGGATTATTCTCACTCAGATAATAATCTATGGCATTATTCAGGTTTCCGATGCTTTCCTTTACACTGGCAACATTTATCTCCTCATTAACCTCCAACACATCCTCGAAGAACTTCAGATAAACATCCTCAAGTTCCACAAAATCAGCATTCTCACGTATCACGCCATAACGCTTCAGGAACTCAATGCTCTCATCCTTCTTACTCACCAACTCACGAGCCAGATCATACCTAAACGACAATTTCTTTCTATCTTGAAACAGCGCATGAAGCAACTTCCGCTCCCTATCCAAGGCGCGGATTAATTCTTCTAATGAATGAAAGTGTGAAAGGTTGTCCATAAAATAAGTATTTTCATCAGGAAATAAAAAAACTATTGTCTGACCTCCCAACGCAGAGTCAAAAAGCAAGTGCAACATTACAACAAATATTTGAAAAATTCATCCT
>UQYV01000002.1 GCA_900545245.1 uncultured Bacteroidales bacterium | reverse complement strand
ACAACCGACAGGTTGCTGCGGTATTCATCTTCACCGTCCGCCTTGCATCCCATCTTTTTCTTCATCCACGCCATCAAGCTGTTTGGCATTGTTTTGGGCGACAAAATCGATAATAGCCCAATACATCTTACGCTTACTCCATTTGGACATACCTATAAGCGAAGAGATGAAGGGGATTATCTTTGTACTGATGATGAGATAAAGCAGATGTATTCAGATGCAATAACATGAAAGCGTCTGCTGACTCTCGAATTTTACGAGGTTATTCTATTGATGATATTGACATACCGACTCTTCACCAGTATCGCCGTGCATATGATATCAAGCACGAAAATCATCCTTGGACAGAGGTCGATGATAAGCAGTTTTTGGAAAATATTGGTGCCTATCGTAAGGATAGAGCCACATCAATGGAAGGGTTTACGGTTGCAGGAATGCTGATGTTTGGCAAGACCAATAGCATTACCGACCCAGAGTGTTGTCAAGAGTTCTTTCCTGACTATCGTGAGCATTTGAGTGACGACCCTCAAATACGGTGGACAAATCGCATATACCCCGATGGAACATGGGAAGCCAACCTTTATCAGTTCTTTACTCGTGTTTTGCCCTTATTGCAGCACGCTCTGCCTGTACCATTCAGCCTTGACAATAATCAGATAAGGAATAATACCACTACAGCTCATGTGGCTCTGCGTGAGGCTTTAGCCAACAGCTTGATTCATGCAGCATACACAGTGAGAGGTAACATTGTTATCGACAGATATTTAGACAGTATTGTGTTGTCCAACCCAGGTACAATGCTTATCAGTATGGAAGAGTATTATGAAGGAGGACACAGCGTGTGCAGAAATCCTGTCATTCAAAAAATGTTTGTATTCTTGGGGATTGGCGAGAAAGGTGGCACTGGTGCCGATGTTATTGCAAAAGGATGGAAGGATAATGGGTGGAGTGCACCTGTGGTTGGGGAAAAGAGTAACCCTGATAGAATCGAGACTTATCTTAAATTGGGAAACAATACTAATGTCACTACGGAAACTTCTACGGCTACTACGGAAATGACTACGGAAACGCCAATAGTTACTACGGAAACTCCTGCCGACACTACGGAAACCATAATTAAAATAATCAGTAATAATCCTAAGGTCACGGCAAAAGAGATTGCATCCGTATGTGGCATAACAGAAGATGGAGTTGCTTATCATATAAAGAAATTGAAGCGACGTGGCCGGATTATTCGTATTGGAGGATCACGCAATGGAGGCGAATGGAAGGTTGTGGAATAATTATAGTTTACGAATTATAGTCAAACTCAATAATGACAAAGAAATATGTCATTAGGAACAAGATAAGGGCTCTTAGGGGCTCAAACTTGATGGGAAGATTCAGAATAGAGGAAGGGATACAAGGTTTCAGGGGCTTTCAAACCGCAGCAACCTTTCGGTTGTGAGGATTTGAGAGCCCCTGAATAACGCAGTAGACCGCCTATATTCTAATCTTCCTCGGGAGACATATTGTGGTAGACGTTTTGCACATCATCGTCTTCCTCAATCTTTTCAATCAGTTTGTTGATTTCGACACGTGCTTCAGGATCCACATCAACCAGCTCCCCGTTAGGGATTCTGGTGAATTCGGCTGAAATCATCTCGTAGCCGTGGTCCTCGATGTATTTCTGGATGGCGTTGAAAGAGGTGTACTCGCCGTAGATGACGATTTCCTTCTCCTCGTCCTCGTTCTCCTCCTCGAAAACCTCGTCAACTCCGAGGTCAATCAGTTCAAGCTCAAGCTCTTCGAGGTCAATCTTTCCGTTGTCCTTGATGCGGAACATTGACTTGTGGTCGAAGAGGTACTCAACGCTGCCCGAGGTTCCGAGCGAACCGCCGAACTTGGTGAAGTATGAGCGCACGTTGGCAACTGTCCTGTTGTTGTTGTCGGTTGCTGCCTCCACGAGGACTGCGATGCCGTGTGCAGCACGTCCTTCGAGTACAATCTCCTTGTAGTCTGCCTGGTCTTTCTCGGAAGCCCTCTTTATGGCCCTCTCGATGTTTTCCTTAGGCATATTCTCCGACCTTGCCGTCTGCATCAGCGCACGAAGACGTGGGTTGCCGGTCACGTCCGGACCGCCCTGTTTTACGGCAATGGTGATTTCCTTTCCAATTTTGGTGAATGTCTTGGCCATGTGGCCCCATCTCTTGAACTTCCTTTCCTTACGGAACTCAAATGCTCTTCCCATTTTATCTGTTTAGGCGATTTTTACTTGTTTTCTATTCTGGAAATATATTTGTCAATCTCGCGTCCCTCGATAGAATTAGGATACTGATCCTTCACTTTCTTGTAGAGGGCGAGCGCTTTCTCGTTGTTTCCGAGTTTCTCGCATACGGCTGCAGCCTTCATAAGGTAGCCGGCAGCGAATACGTTATCCTTCTTTGCAGCGGCCTTTTCGAAGCAGTCGAGAGCCTTGGCATATTCCTGAAGGCCTACATAAGCGTCACCCTTGCATGCGATTGCACGCGGAGCGAGGAAATCGTCGCCTCCCTTGTATTTGTTCAGATACTCGATGGCGTCCTCGTAGTTCTTGAGTTTGAGCTCGCAGACTCCAGCGTAGAAATAGACAGCATTGCCGCCCTTGCTGCCGTATTGGTCGATGATCTGCACGAATCCGAGATTGTCACCATCGCCATTGAGAGCCACCTCCCAATTTTCAGCGTTGAAGTTTCTCTCCGCAATCACGACCTGAGATTTGGCTTCCTCGACTGCTGCCTGCCAATAGAATTTGTAGAAGCAGTATGAGCCTGCCGCGATGACAACTACGGCAGTGAGGAGTCCGATGAGGAGTTTCTTGTTTTTATTGAAGAACTCGTCGGTCTTGGAAACAGCATTGACAACCGTCTCTGCATTTTCCGCTTTCTTGTTTACCTGTGACATTGTTATAATTTTTTTAATATTAATCGTATTGTCCGGACGTGGTTTATCCGTTTTAGCCCGCAAAAATATGAAAAATTGTCCAATATTCAAAAGATAGGAATCATAATCTCGTGAAAAAGACAATTTCACGGGAAAATTCATAACTTTGCAATCCTTATCATATTGTTTTAAGACGATAGTTATGCCGATTCTTCAGAAAATAGTCATCTCCAATTTCAGGAACATTGAGTTTCAGGAACTTGAGTTCTCCCCGAAAATCAACTGCATTTGGGGGAACAATGGTGAGGGGAAGACCAATCTTCTTGATGCGGTGTATTATCTTTCAATGACAAAGAGCGCTCTCGGGATCAACGACAGTTTCAACTGCCGGCACGGGCAGGATGGCTTTTCTATTGCGGGAACCTGTCAGATGCCGTCGGCGCTGACTAACCGGTTTTCCATTGTCGTCAAGAAGGGTGAGGAAAAGAAACTCCGTTGCGACGACAAGCCTTACGGACGCATCTCTGAACATATCGGCAAGCTTCCGACGGTCATAATATCCCCGTCTGACATATCCCTCGTCAGCGATTCGGGGGAGGAGAGACGACGTTTTATGAATGCGGTAGTTTCCCAGATAGATCGGGAGTATCTCTCTGCAATTCAGCAATATAACCGTCTGCTTGCGCAGAGGAACAGGATGCTTAAAGACGGAGTCTGTGACGCGACTCTGCTGGAGGTCATCGACATCAAGATGTCATCGCACGCGGATTTCATCCACAGAAAGAGGGCTGAGCTGTGCGAACCGTTGACGGAGGCCGTGAACGAGTACTACCGGAGGTTGAGCGGAGGCAGCGAGTCCGTGTCGATACGCTATCGTTCCGACCTCGACAAGGCTCCGCTCGAACAGCTATTGAAGGATTCGTTGGAGAAGGACAGGATTATGAAATATACGACCGTGGGCATTCAGAGGGACGACTTCATCTTTGAAATGGACGGTTATCCGATACGCCGCTGCGGTTCCCAAGGGCAACAGAAATCGTTTCTTCTGGCCCTGAAGTTGGCACAGTTCGAGCTTATGCGCAAGGCTTTCGGTTTCGCACCGATTCTGCTGTTGGACGATGTTTTCGACAAGCTTGACATGAACCGGACGCGTAACCTGCTGGAGATGGTGTCAAGCGAGGATTTCGGACAGATTTTCATCACGGACAGCAACAAATTGCGTCTGTCTTCGCTGGTGGACGGACTCACTGAGGATCGTGCATTTTTCGAGACGGTCGGGGGTGTGTTCACAAGAGTTGAATGATTCCAATGTCGTTTCGCCGGTGTGGATTACGTAGAATGTTGATATACTGAAAGATGGGTTTTGTCCAGATGGAGATACTTGAAAAAATATAATTATGGCTGATTACCGCAGATTTCCTGATGATTTCACAAAAGAAATGATTCGCCGTCGCGAGGCAACGGAGGGTGATCCGCTGCGGCGTCGTGAAGCAGTGCGCGTAGGAGCTATGCTGCGCGTCTACCTGCAGGATTCCGGATTGATGCCTGGATGGAACAGCAACCGTGTCTATATGGCGTGGGACAAGGTTTCCGGTGTCGCTGCATGGACTTTGAACCGTAATTTTGTCAAAGGTGTTCTCTACTGCGGAATGTCTTCGTCTATGGTCCGGAATCACCTTTACTTTCAGAAGGATGTGCTGCTGGAAGCCCTGAATCGGGAGTTGCGTGCCGACACGATGTTCTTCGGCATGCCGGCGGACGGCTCGGATCCGGTGAAGGCGCTTGTGCTGAAATAGTGGAGTGGGTATTTATTAAAATTGATATGAAAATCGTTGCAGACAGAAATATACCGTTTTTGGAAGGTGTGTTCGAGCCGTATTGTGAGGTCGCATACGTGGACGGAAAGGAAATCGTCCGAGAAGATCTTGTTGATGCCGACGCCATCATAATAAGGACGCGCACGCGATGTGACGCATCCCTGCTTGATGGAACGAAGGTGAAGATGATTGCGACAGCGACAATAGGTACGGACCACATTGATTTCGACTATTGCAATGCTAACGGGATTGAAGTCCACAATGCCCAAGGCTGCAATGCCGGGGGCGTGGCCCAGTATGTATTTTCGGCTCTCTACGGAGTGGCGTCACGCAAGGCCATCACGCTGAAGGACGCGACGTTCGGCATCATCGGTGTTGGACATGTCGGTTCCCTTGTCGAATCGATGGCCCGTAAACTCGGGTTCAATGTCCTTCTCTGCGACCCTCCACGGGCAAAGGCCGAGGGACCGGATGGCTTCTGTGACCTTGACACGCTCCTCGCGAACTCTCAGATTGTTACGATGCACACACCTCTCGACGAGACGACGAAATTTATGGCCAATGAGCAGTTTTTCGCGAAAATGCGCCCCGGAGCGTTCTTCATCAACGCCTCCAGGGGAGAAGTCGTCGATGAAAAGGCTCTTATGGAATATATTCCGAAGCTCGGTGCCGTCGTCATCGACACTTGGAACCATGAGCCGGATGTTAACGAGGAACTCATTGATATGGTGGATATTGCCACTCCTCACATAGCAGGATATTCCTATCAGGGCAAGCAGAAAGGCACGGCAATGGCAGTCAGGGCAGTGGCGCGTCATTTCGGTATTGTCCAGCTCTACAATTTCTACCCGCGCTCCGACCACCAGGAAGAGCAGCCGCTCAAGCTTGATGTAGAGGGTATGAGTCAGGGGGAGATTGCCGCGACTTTCCAGTACAACTATCCGATTTTCACCGACGATTTCATGTTCCGTCTCCATCCGGAGTCATTCGAGAAACTGAGGTCGGAGTATAAGTATCGCCGGGAGTTCTACATCTGACGGGGCGAAGAAAGGCGGTCTGCTGCGTTGCGCGTCTTACATCCCGTCTTCATTCCATAAACCCTGTATGAACCGGATGCTGTACTTTTCCCAGTTGCGCCAGTTGTGACCGCCGCCGGACATGTAATACTCGTGCGGATAGTCGTGTGTCTTGAGATAAAAATTGAACTGCTCTGTTGACGCAAAGAAAATGTCCCATTTCCCTGCCATTATTGAGTACAGTTTCGGAGGAATCGCGAACTGGACTATCAGCCTTTTCTTGAGGTCGCGGTAAAACCCGGAATGTTCTCCGTAGTGGAAAACAGGCTTAATCATCGGGGAGAAAAGCCCTATGTAGTCGAACAGTTCAGGATTGAGAGCCGTGATGAATATCGTTTGCAGAGCCCCGACAGACAGGCCGGCTATTGCGCGTCCGTGCTTGCTCCTGATCGTACGGTACAGACTGTCAACGGTTTCCATGACATCAGTCACGAAATATGTCTCCACGGCGCCATTGACTTCGAGGACAGATTCGACGAGAGGCTTTTGCCTCGACATTGCATAGTCGGCGTCGTTGTCATACTCGTTGCAGTTCGGCATTACGACAATCATCGGCTTCACCTTGCCTTCGCTGACAAGCATGTCAACGTTTTGCATGATATGTCCTTTTTCAATCCATGAAGTCTCGGTTCCCCTTGCTCCGTGCAACAGGTATAATACGGGATAGTCTATATCTGTATCATAGTAGTTTTCAGGAAGATATACAAACATCCTCCGCTCGCTCAGTCCAGTCTGCGAACTTTTGCAGAATATGGTTTCCAACGTTCCCTTCCCGACATAATCCGTCTTCACCGGAGCATATTCAGTGCTGACATGCCTCGTCGCGGAGCATGACGAAAAAAGTGTCGCCAACATGGCGGCGCATAATATTTCAGATAATTTTCTTCCCATTCGAAATTGACCATATTCGACCTCCCGTCGACATTCGGACTGCAAATATCGTCTTTTTTATTCAGCATTCAAAGTTTGATGCAGCCGATTGGCACAACATATATTCCGTCGTCCGGCCGGCGGTAGGAATGTTCTCCTGTTGCAGTCAAGATCATCTTGAATGACGGCGATTTCATCCGTGTCGTGTCAATTTGCGCCTCAAGAGAATTGAGTGTTGCGGCTCCCTCATCAATAAGAGATTTCCCACCGAGCTTTATTTCAATCAGTCCGTATCGTCCGTTTCTCAGGTGTATCACCGCATCACATTCCAGTCCGCTTTTGTCCCGAAAATGATAGACTTTGCCGTTTAACGCCTCCGCGAATACGCGTAGGTCTCTTATACACATGGCCTCAAAGAAAAATCCCATCGTTTTGAGGTCATTTATAAGGTCTTCCGGACCGAGCCCCAAGGCAGCAGTGGCTATCGAAGGATCAACGAAATAGCGCGTGTCAGCGGTGCGTATCGCCGTTTTGGAACGTAGGTTCGGATTCCATGCCGGCAGATCTTCTACCACGAAAATCTTTCTCAGTGCATCAAGATATGAACTTATTGTGTTGTCGTCGAGTGTTGCAGAATCATTGTTTTTCAGGTCTTCGCGCAGTGTAGCTATCGATGCCTGTGTGCCTTGGTGACGTGCGTATGCCCGCATCAGACGCTGTGCCCTTTCCGAAGTTCGTTTTACACCGTCAACTTTCACTATGTCCTCCTTCGTGACAGCATCGTAATAGTCAAATGCCTGCTCCAGGGCAGCTTCTTCCGGTAGTCCGACAGCCATCGGCCAACCTCCACGGCAGATGAGGAATGCGATGTCCTGTAATTTGAGTTCGTTCGTTTCGAGTATATCCTCTTGTGCAGTAAACAATTCGCCGATGCTGACGGAGCCGTTTGACTCTCCTGATTCGAACAGCGTCATCGGCCTCATTGTCAGCCATCCGAACCTCCCGGTGCCTGAGTGTTCCCGTTCTTCTTCGGCTTTCTTGTCAGGGACGGCGGAGCCTGTAAGGATAAACTGGCCCATTGTGCGGCGGTGGTCTACTGTGTAGCGCACTGCGTCCCAAAGTTTTGGAACTGTCTGCCATTCGTCAATCAGCATCGGTGCAGCTCCTGCCAAAGCCGTGTCCATATCTATTTCCAAAAGACTTCTGAAACTCTCTTTTGTATCGGTCCTTGCCAGCAGCACCTTGCTTGCTGCTATTTCTTCCGCCGTCGTTGTTTTCCCGCACCACTTTGGGCCCTCTATGAGAACAGCGCCCTTAGCCTGCAATTTCCTTTTCAGCAGGTCGTCCATGATCCTATATCTGTAACTTTCCATATCTTAATGCTTTACCGATGCAAATATAATAACTTTTTGGTGAATTCAGTAATTTGGCGTGAAATTTTTCAGTAATTTGGCGTCGATTTGTTCAGTAATGTGGCAGAGGGCCTTTGGATTTGTTTGCAGTCGTGCAAAATCATCATTGTCAGTTCGGGAAAATGTATTAATTTTGTCTCTTGTTATGCCTTGACGGGTGTGACGAAATAGTTTGATGAAAGTGTTTTCGCACTATCCTGCCAAAAGAAATCTGACAGTTTCCAATAGAACAGGGGATAGACGATGGACACCATCATCTGTATGTGACTTGTCAATTCAGAAAGTCGCCGTATACAGGTGTGGGACCGTTTCTCCTTATTTGTTCTTGGGCTTTGTCAGAGCCTCTTTTGGAATAAGCGGAATAAGTTCCACACTTTCTTTGTATGTATAGCTCTGCCTGGAACTTTCTCATCTTGCTTCTTCAGGCCAGAAATTCCGATATTTTTTGGATGAGAAATGTGTCAGTTTTACGGAGAAGGAATTCTGCGAATGCGGCCTATGCGCGGGGAATACTCCGCAGGAGGCGCTTTAGCAGGGATTGAATGAAATCTTTGAACGCTATGTCATCCAGCGGATATATCTCGATGCTCCTGTCTTGCCGTCGATTTCTCCGGAGCTGTTTGACTATGATGAGGTTGGGACGAGAATCGCGCCTTTTCGCGCTTTTCTGACATTCTGGTTTGTTTATTGTGTCATCTTGAACTTTTACGTTCTTCCTCAAATCGTTCCCGGCAATCGCGGAATTTGCTCTCAAGTGCCCCGGCTTTGAGAGCAAGCCAAAGTTCGAACAACCGGTCCTGTATCATATACGCCGCTTTTGCGACTTTCTGAACCATAGAGATTTTCTCACTCGTCAGGTTATTCAGCGAATGCTGTACGGACGAAGCATTGTCAAGGCCATATTTCTTCAGCATAGCCTCGGAAGTCAGACTTTTGGCGATGCCCTCGTTTGCTATGCAGTAGAGCAGTTTCCTGTCCTTTAGGCTTGACACCCGGCCTATCTGCTCCCTGTATTCCTCGTCGTGCCTGTCAAGAATCGAGTGAATTGCAGCCACGACATCTTCCTTGCCGGCACCGGGCTTGCCCTCAGTTGTCATAAAAGTTTCTTTCATTACCTCCTGCATATTGAAGGTATTTCCCGACATCAGATAATAGACGAACTCAACAGCGTCTGCGTCAATGCTGCGCCCGTAGTCTTCAAACATTGATTTCACAAAGTCTTTATATGCATCAATGCCGATAATATCCAAATCCATCGTCAGGGCACTTTTGTAGAAAGGCTGGTTGTAATTGAGAAACATCGTGTTGAGGATATGCCTTGAACTGCCGGAGAAAATGAATTTCGTGTTATTTAGTTCCTGAATCTTGCTGCGCAGTATGGCGGCCATGCGTTCCGGATAGTTCTCAATCTGTTGAAATTCATCGAATACTATAAGCCCCGGCTTGTCGGCATGCTCATATTCATTCAAAATCTCGTTGATTGTGAAAACCGGATTCGGCGTAGCCCCAAGGCCGATTGACGGAAAGTCTATAACCGTACCGTTGTAAGAGCCGAGATTCAGTTGGATTCCCTTCGCATACGACACTAATGTCTTCCATGTCTTTGTTGCCTTTGCGAATGGGGACATCATAAACTTGTTCTGCAGTTCGCGTTCAAATTCGGATGCGGACAATGTCCCGAATACATCGACATATAGGGTGTTATAGTGTTTTGCAATCTCATCTTGAGCCAAAACATGCTTGATAAGGCTTGACTTGCCCACTCTTCGCGGGGCTTTCAGGACAACATTGTTTCCGTTTTTTATATACCGGATAATTTCCACCGTTTCGTTCTTTCTGTCACAAAAATATTTGTCCGGAATGTCAGTTCCGATGAAAAATGGGTTCAGAGGTTTGCGTGCAGCCATAACGTATAATTTTCTGCAAGGTAGGCATATTTCTGGTTTTATACAAAAAATATTATATTTTTTCTATAAAATGTTCGCGACGACTTGTCATTGCATTGTAACATTATGGAAATTAGTTGAATAACTGTTCCATTGTGACCTCGCTGTGTACCAGACTATGATGAAGCCCGTCGGCTACTCCGTATGTCGTTACGAAGGTTATTACCAAAGAGAATGTTGTTTTGGTGGAACTTTGGAAGAGTTCCAAACGCTCTCTCAGCAGCTGTTCGTAGGCATCGGTGATGCGGTATTCAGATTTGCTGAATTTCATTTCACACAAATGGATGATGCGGTCGGCACGCTTAATGATTAGGTCGATTTGTCCGCCCTTTTCTCCTTCGCCCGCGGTCTTTCTCCATGCCGATATTTCCGTCGCCATCCCTGAGATTCCCAATGCGCGTTTGATGCAGTCGGTGTGCATCAGGCAGACTGTCTCGAAAGTGAGACCCTGCCATACGGAAACTGCCCGTGATTCAAAGTTGTGGCTCCACCACTGCTCATCGCCGGCGGTGTCCTGCATGATGAACTTATAATAAAATAGGGTGTAGAAATCGACTAGACGATAAATTGTATCCTTGGATTTCTGACCGAAATTCCGGCTACGCGCGATGAAGTCGCAGCGTTCAAGATTGGTCAGTACACAGGTGAGCGTTCCTCCGCTCATGCCTGTGGCCTTTGCGATTTCGTCTCGGGACATACCTTCATGATGACCGGCCATTGACTTTACAACATTGATATACAAATCTGCATTGGCAAATAGTGCATTGTAAAGTTCGTCAAATTCACTTCGCATTATGCCTCCAGGTGCAAAAAACAGCCGGTCCACATTCTGGACCAGACTTTCGCACGGATTTATTAGACTCAGGTAGAACGGAATGCCGCCGAAGACCATGTAGCATTGGAGAATCTGGTATTTGTCCCACTTGCAGTGTTTTCTCTGAAGATATTCCGCCGTCTCATGTAGCGTGAACGGCCGGACATAAATGCTACTGGTGATGCGTGCGTGCAGACCGCCTTGATTTTCAATCAGATTGTCAACCATCCACGATGTTGCAGAGCCGCTGGCGATGAGCACTATGTCGTATCGTCTGGCCGCCCAACCGTTCCAAAAATCCTCCAATGCTGATACGAAGTCTGACTTCTGCGTGTCTATCCATGGCATCTCGTCTATGAAAATCACCTTCTTCCTGCCCGTGTCAAGAGATTCGAGATAGTCCTCAAGAGCATAAAATGCGTCAAACCAGTCAGCAAACTTGTCTGTCTTTGTTCCGGAGAACTTCTTGAGTGCTCTGGCGAAACTCGTGAGTTGCCTTTGCCGAGACAGATTGTGTCCGCCGACAAACATAAAATCATATTTCCCCTGATAGTATTGGTCTATGAGAAAAGTCTTGCCGACTCTTCGTCTTCCATAAACTATAACAAATTCTGAACGGTCGGAATCCATGACTCTTTTGAGTTCTTTACATTCTCGCTCCCGGCCTACAAGTTTGTTGCTTATCATAACTGTGAATATTACTTACGACAGCAAATATAGTGTTTATGAACGGAAATAGAAATAAAAAATGGGCGATTTTTTACCCAAATGTGCCCTTTTCTATGAGATTTGGGTAGAAAATCGCCCTAAAATGCCTTATTCGTCCTTTGGTGAGCAGGTCATTTTTTGAAGGTTTCTAAACCCGTTCGGTGAAGAGCAGCAGGTTTTTGCCGGTTTTATCGACGTGGAGGGCGAAGATGTGGTGGCGGTCGGAGGGTTTGCAGCCGAGACGTCTGCGGAGTTCTTCGCTGGTCATCCGGACTCCTCGGGCTGTGACTTCGGCTTCTGGATGACTTTTGCCGAATTCCTTAAGCTCCTTGCCGGACATTTCAGCGATGTCGAGGATGCGGAACAGCTTGCCGGAGTCTTTCAGACAGCGGTGGCTGCAGAAATGTTCCCGGCCCGTTGCTGAAGATATATTTGTTGCTGAAGATGTTGCAGTTGCCGTGTCAGGTGTATTCTCCCTTAATATATAATAGTGCGTGTCGCGTCCGAGTGCGGAAGCGCCGAATCGTTGCCCGATAAGGCGGAAGCATCCGGCTTTCATCAGCGCTTTGCCTGGTTCGAACAGCAGCGCTCCCGGAACAATTTCCGCCGAATCCGTGAGCTGCGGTCCCGGGCAGCCGTTTTCCTCGTCGCGGCGAAATTCAAACACAGGGGAGTCCTTCCCGGCGTCGAGATTATAAACCCTTATCAGACAGCTGTCTTGCTGTCCCGAAGCCTGTACATTCCGCCGCATCAAGACAAGCAACTCCTTGCATTCTCCTCCGGATTCGATGATTTGCAGTTCACGGCACTCTTTTCCCAACCTTTCAAGCACCATACTGATGTCAGCCATAGGGGAGAGCTTCAGTACCAGAACCGGAGCTATTTCCAATAGTATATCTTTGATTTTCAGAATGTCCGGCGAACAGTCCTCAAGCAAAAAGACCTTCTTTCCGCAGCCGTCCCGCCGTGCCGGGTCGAGGAATATCACGTCAGGGTGAAATCGTTCAAGCCTTTCCCGAAGGCCTCCGTCGTAATAGCCTACCCCTTCATTTGATTTGTCGCACTCCGTCATACCATTCCCTTTGGGGACGTCATTGCCGGCATTCGTTGTTCTCATAGCAGCCCCACCGAGAGTCACTGGGCTTGCTTCAAAGCAGGATATTTCGATGTTTCCGGCTCCGAGCACTCTGAAATTGTGTTCCGCCGCCTCGGCCAGCTCGGGCAGCATCTCGTTGTAGAGCACCGCCTCCGCCACATTCGAGAACTCAAGGCAGTCCACGCCTAGCCCTCCCGTAAGGTCCGCGATGCGCCATGGTTGTTTACCGAGAAATTCCCTGATTGCCAGGGCCTTATGTCGTGCCGCAGCCTCTCCACTGCACTGCTCCGCTGACAAAGTCCTCGGTAGCACCAATCCATCCGTTGTAGCCCAAAGCGGAGCCTTCCTGGACAGTTTACGTCTGCTCAAGAGCGTGCTCACGGCCGCCGCCACATCAATTTCCGGCCACTTCGCCTTCTGAAGCGCCAGCCTGTCCGGGTCATCGCCATAATGCTCCCGGATAAACTCCGACAGCGAATCCATATTTTTTGAACTATTCTTTTCCTGATTCATATCCATGCGACAAAATTACTACAAAATACTTTTTGGGTGAGCGATATTTATTGTATTTTTGCGTAGCCGATTCTGAATCTCGCGGAGTTGCGATGCTTAGGCGGCTATTGTAATGAATATGAATAACTTTTAATATTGAGACTTATGGACTACATGGAAAATGCGAAATCCTGGATTCTCGGGGATTATGACGAGGCTACGAAAGAGGCTGTTCATCAGCTAATTGATTCCGGCGACATGGCCGCTCTTGAGGACGCTTTCTACAGGAAACTGGAATTCGGTACCGGCGGACTTCGCGGAAAGATGGGCGTCGGAACCAACAGGATGAACAAATATACGGTCGGGATGGCCACGCAAGGGCTTGCAAACTACATTCTCAAGAATGTTCCGGGCGAAAACCATTCAGTCTGCATTTCGTTCGACAGTAGGAACAACAGTGCGGAATTTGCCAGGATTACGGCTCATGTGCTTGCGAACAACGGCATTTCAGTGTGGCTCTACGACCGTCTGCGTCCGATTCCGCTCTTGAGTTTCGCGGTGAGGACGAAGAAGGCAACTGCCGGTGTGATGATTACCGCGTCCCACAATCCGAAGGAATATAACGGATACAAGGTGTTCTGGAGCGACGGAGCGCAGATTATATCCCCTGTGGACAAGGACATTGTAGCCGAGGTGAACAAAATCACCGACCCTTCGATGGTGAAGTTTGAACCTGGCGACAAATGCGCCGAGATTACTCTCATGGGCGACGAGATGGACAAGGCATATATGGATGCGGTGACGACTCTCATGCTTTCTCCGGAGTCTGTGGCGCGTCATTCCGACATGAAGATTGTCTACACTCCGCTTCACGGTTCAGGCGTTCGCATCGTTCCTGAGCTTTTGGACCGCGTGGGATTCAAGCACATTCTCCACGTTCCGGAACAGGACATAAGCGACGGCAACTTCCCGACAGTCCAGTCTCCGAATCCGGAGAACGGTGAGGCTCTCACGATGGCAATTGCGGTGGCTGACAGAGAAAATGCCGACCTCGTGCTTGCAACCGACCCTGACGCTGACCGCGTGGGAATCGCAGTGCGCGACGACAAGGGCAAGATGGTGCTGCTCAACGGCAACCAGACCGGTTCTATCCTCACATATTACATCCTCCGTCGTCGCCACGAAAAGGGTACGCTCACTCCTGGGTGCTACTGCGTGAAGACCATCGTCACCACAGAGCTCATTCGTGCAATTTGCGAAAAATACGGCGTGAAGGTCTATAATGTCCTCACAGGCTTCAAGTACATAGCCGACGTCGTCCGCAACAATGAGGGCAAGGGCGAGTTTGTATGCGGAGGCGAGGAGAGTTACGGATTCAATGTCGGAGAATATGTCCGCGACAAGGATGCTCCGATTTCCTGCGCTATGGTTGCAGAATGCGCCGCATGGGCTGCCGATCAAGGCAAGACACTCTATCAGTTGCTCCAGGACATCTACAAAGAGTTCGGCTACTACCGCGAGGCTCTCGTTTCACTCGTGCGTGAGGGAAAGGCCGGAGCTGAGGAGATTGCCGCGATTATGGCGGATATGAGAAACAATCCGCCTAAGTCTTTGGCCGGCACTCAGGTAGCGAAGGTTATCGACTACCTCAAGACTGAGGAGACAGGTCTGCCTTCGTCCAACGTGCTTCAGTTCTATTCGGCCGAGGGTGACGTTGTTTCTGTGCGTCCGTCCGGCACTGAGCCGAAGATCAAGTTCTATTTCGGTGCGCATGGAGACAATGCTGATGCCAAGATTGCGCAGCTGAAGGAACAATTCGGTCTGTAACGGATATGCGGAAAATTTTATGGCTTCACGGGTTCGGCGGGTCGGCAAAATCGGGTATCGTCAACTTTCTGAGGAAATACTATCCTCAGTTCGATTGGGTTGTACCGGAGCTGAACCACCATCCCGGAGAGTCCATCGCGAAAATCAACGAACTGCTGAAGGATGGCGACTATGCCGCCGTCCTCGGCACCTCGCTTGGTGGCTTCTATGCCGTTTGCTGCGATTTTCGTGGGCCGGAATTGGTCATAAATCCTGCGGTGAATCCGTATGAGACGATTCAGAAGCACCTTGGCAAGAATAAGTGGTTCGGCCCGCGTTCGGACGGCGCAACGGAATTCATTGTGACAGAGAATGATGTAAAGGAGTTTCTGGACTGGCCGCTGCCTGTCGGAAATGATGACTGCATCACGCCAACAGGGGAGGAGGCCTTTCCCGGAATGCTTCCGGACAGGATTCTATGCCACTACACCGAACATGACCAGCTTCTCGGTGAGGAGATCAAGGCTGACTACGAGCGTCTGTTTTCCAACCGTGAGATGATGACGCACCACGTTCTTCCAGGCCATGTCGTCACAGAAAGCTACATTGTCCGCATCCTTCCAAAATTCATTTGGAGTGTCTGAACTTGAAAAGTCCTGAGCAGGGGGATAAAATACTTTTTAATTATTTGGAAATGACTTATTTATCACTTCCGGACAATAACGGTGCTGATCGTCGTCTGGTGTTTTACCTCTCGATGGAGGAATATGCAGCCGAAAATCTTGACATGCTGCTGAATAGCCGCTGTGGAACATTAAAAGATAGTTCCACGGACTCGGATAGGACCGTGTGGAACAGTGACGGACTGTTCTTCATCTGGCAGGTGACCCCCACTGTCATCTTCGGTCGCAACCAAGACATGAACGCAGAAGTCAATGTCCCATACTGCCGCGAACACGGAATCGCGATGTACCGCCGGAAGAGTGGAGGCGGATGCGTATTCGCAGACAAAGGAAACATAATGATCTCATATATAAGGCGTTGCTCCGATGTTTCGGCACTTTTTAGTGAATATCTCGAAAAATTGGCGGAATTTCTACGCAGCCTCGGCATTGACGCGGAGGTGTCGGGGCGCAACGATGTTCTTGTGGACGGAAGGAAAGTTTCCGGCAACGCATTCTCTCTCAAGCCTAACGGTGTCGGGATTGTCCACGGCACATTCCTCTACGACCTTGATTTTTCTGCGATGTCCGCCGCCATCACTCCTTCCCGTGCGAAACTTCAGAGCAAGGGAGTAAAGTCCGTGGAACAGAGGGTGATGAATCTCAAATCGCTTCTTGATGAAAAAAATATCGGTCTCGAAGCATTGAAATCAGCTTTAATTTCATACTTTTGTACTGACGCTTTTGAACTGAACGCGGCGCAGGAAGGGGATATTTCCGAAATTGAAAAATCCTATCTTGATCCCTCGTTCATTAAGGGGCACATCGGATGCTCGGATGACAGCCTTTGACTTGCTGTCGGATGATGTCAGACGCTTTGCTTGTCTCTCGAAATGCTTTTGTTGAAGTAATATAAGCTATAACGCAGCAAGCCAATCACTTGCAAAACATTGGTCAAGTAATGGAAAACCACAATTCTGAAAAGAAAACCTGTCTCTATGACAGCCACGTCGCTCTCGGAGCACAGATGAGTCCGTTCGGAGGATTCATAATGCCGATTCAGTACACGAACATCGTCGATGAGCACAACGCCGTCCGGAGCGACGTCGGAATGTTTGACGTTTCTCATATGGGAGAGGTCTTCGTGAGCGGAGAAGATGCGGAAAAGTTTGTGAACCATATATTTACAAACGATGTCGCAGGAATGCCGGACGGAAAGATTCTCTATGGGATGATGCTCCGTGAGGACGGAGGTGTTGTGGACGATTTGTTGGTTTATAAGCTTTATGAAAAAGGGAAATATCTCCTTGTCGTGAATGCTGCAAACATCGCTAAGGATGTGCAATGGATTGAGTCTCAGGCCAAAGGCTTCGATGTGGAGATTTCCGACGACTCTGAGTTTTGGGGCGAAATCGCTGTACAGGGACCGTCTTCCGAAAAGAAACTCACTGATATTCTTGGACTTACTGGACTGTCAGAGCTTGAGTTCTACACATTCCGCGAATTTGAGTGGAAGGGTAAAAGGCTGATTGTCAGCCGAACAGGCTACACAGGAGAAGACGGATTCGAGATTTATGCCGTGAATGAGGCGATTGTGGACATCTGGACGTTGCTCCAAAAGGCGGGTGTGAAACCTTGCGGGCTCGGTTGCCGCGACACTCTGCGTTTCGAGGCTGGACTGCCGCTCTACGGACACGAACTGGACGACAGCACGACTCCGATTGAGGCTTCTCTCGGCATGTTTGTGAAGACCGACAAGGTGGAGTTTATAGGTAAGGAAGTAGTTGAACGTCAGAAAGTTGAAGGCGTGGATAAGAAGCTTGTCGGCATTGAGATTTTCGACAAAGCTATTCCGAGGGCAGGCTATCCGGTGCTTGACGAGCATGGAGTGCAGATTGGTGAGGTGACAACCGGTTATCATTCGATTTCGCTTGACCGTAGCATCTGCATGGCATTTGTCGACAAGGCACATTCTGCACTTGACACCCCGGTTCAGATTCAGATTCGAAAGAAAATCTTCCCGGGCAAAGTCGTGAAACGACGTTTCTACACACCGAACTACAAGAAATAGTCTCATCAAGTCTTGAAAAAGCCAAGTGGTGAAACAGACAGATAAACTGAATTATTGAATTTAAAGTATTGATAATCATAAAAATACAAAAATATGTCAAAGGTACTTGAAGGACTCAAATACGCCGAGTCACACGAATGGGTTAAGGTAGAAGGCGACATCGCCGTAATTGGAATTTCAGATTTCGCACAGCATGCTATGGGTGATTTGTCATATGTTGACATGCCGTCGGTCGGTGACGAGGTTGCAGCGGGAGAAGAGTTCGGCGCCGTTGAGAGCGTGAAGGCAGCGAGCGACCTCATTTCACCGGTTTCCGGAACCGTCATAGAGGTTAATGAAGCTCTTGAGGATGAGCCGGAGCTGCTCAACGAAGATCCGTATGCAAACTGGATTATCAAGGTGCAGATGAGTGAGCCGGGCGAAGTTGATAGTCTTTTGGACGCCGCCGCTTACGAGAAACTTTGCAAATAATAAGCGGATTACTGCGTTGCACAGAGTTCTCAATCAGCAAATTTTTTGATAATGACGAAGACTAATTCATTTGCTTATTTCCCTCATACTGAGGGGGATATTGCCAAGATGTTGGACCGGATCGGAGTGCGGGGGATTGAGGATTTGTACTCCGATGTCCCGTCTGAATTCATTTATAAGGGGGAATATGACCTCCCTTCGGCCATGTCGGAAATCGAGGTGAGGAGGTATTTCGAGAACATTGCGTCGCTGAACGTTCCTCTGAAAGTCTTTGCCGGATGCGGTGCGTACGATCACTACAGCCCTTCCGTCGTTCCCTACATTCTTTCCCGTTCCGAGTTCCTCACGGCCTACACGCCGTACCAGGCGGAAATCTCTCAAGGGACACTGCGCTATATCTTTGAATGGCAGACCATTATCTGTCGTCTCACTGGAATGGACGTGGCAAACGCCTCAATGTACGATGGCGCGACAGCTGCAGCCGAGGCTATGTTCATGACGCTTGCCTGCACGAAGAAAAAGACCCGCATCCTCATTTCCGGCACGCTCCTTCCGAATGTAAGGGCAGTTGTGACGACTTACGCCAAATTTCATGGAGTTCAGCTGACTCTCATTCCTGCGAAGGACGGCGTGACTGATTTCGAGGCGGTCAAGAAGGAACTCGTCACAGGCGACGTCGCCGGGCTTATTGTTCCGGGAATCAACCGCTTTGGAGTCATAGAGGACCTATCCGGCTATGCTGAAGCCTTGCATGAGGCTGGTGCGCTGCTTGTCGAGTACTGCGACCCATCAGCGATGGCCGTGCTCCGGACAGCAGGAGAAAATGGCGCCGACATCGCCTGCGGAGACGCTCAGACTCTTGGCATACCCCTTTCTTTCGGAGGCCCTTACGTCGGATTCCTTGCCTGCCGCCACGAATTTATGCGCAAGCTGCCGGGACGCCTTGTCGGAGAGACGGCTGATGTCGACGGCAAGCGTGCTTTCGTGCTGACCCTTCAGGCCCGCGAACAGCACATCCGTCGCGAGAAGGCAACGTCGAACATCTGCTCGAACCAGTCGCTAATGGCTCTCTATGTGGCTGTTTATGTGTCGCTTATGGGCCAGGATGGACTTCGCGGGGTCAATGAGCTCAGTTGCAGCGGGGCGCATTATCTCAGGTCTGAACTCTTGAAGACAGGACTTTTTGCCGAGCCGTTCACGCAGGAGCACCCGTTCCTGAAGGAATTTGTCCTCAGACCGCTTGTTGACATTGCACTTTTGCAGCAGGCACTTATTGAGGCCGGATTTTTTGGAGCCGTCGCAACGGAAGAAGGCTTCGTCTCATTCTGTGTCACGGAAAAGCATTCGAAAGAAGAGTGCGACAGTCTCGTTGACGTTGTGAAATCTTTGAAAAAATAGGGGGAGAGCGAGATATATGAAATATTACGACAAACTTATATTTGAACTTTCGTCTAACGGGCGCAAGGGATATACGCTTCCTGTAAATGACTATCCGTCAAAGTACTGTCTTGAGAACTCGGTGCCGGTGGAGCTACTTCGCGATGAGCCGGCCGAATTGCCGCAGGTCAGCGAGCCTGACGTCGTGCGTCACTACACGAATCTCTCGCAGATGAACTTCGGCGTCGACACCGGGTTTTACCCGCTAGGCAGCTGTACGATGAAATATAACCCGAAGATCAATGAGGAGATTGCCTCTATGCCTGCCTTTGCGGGGATTCATCCGCTCCAGCCTATGTCCACCGTCTCAGGTTGCCGAAAAGTCTATGCAGACCTGTCGAAGGCTCTTTCCTCGATTACAGGAATGGCGGCATTCACGCTCAACCCGTTTGCCGGTGCTCATGGAGAGCTTACAGGGCTTATGATTATGAGGCAGTATCACATTTCTCGAGGAGACTTCGGGCGCTGCAAGGTGATTGTGCCGGACTCGGCCCATGGAACAAATCCGGCTTCAGCTGCGGTCTGTGGTCTTGATGTCGTTGTCGTGAAGTCAAAGCCTGACGGACGCATAGACGTGGAGGACTTGAAGCCACTTTTGGACGAGACTGTTGCCGGCATAATGATGACAAATCCGAACACGCTTGGGCTTTTCGAGACTGAAATAAAAGAAATAGCGACACTTGTGCACGGCTGTAGCGGACTTCTCTACTACGACGGGGCAAATATGAACCCGCTCATCGGTGTCGTGCGTCCCGGCGATATGGGATTTGACATCATGCACCTGAATCTCCACAAGTCTTTTTCCACTCCTCATGGCGGCGGCGGTCCCGGAGCAGGCCCGGTCGGAGTTGCCGCTCATCTTGTGAAACATCTGCCTCAGCCGGATTTCTATGTTGGTGGGAAGCAGTCTGACGATTTAGGGAAGGCATTATTTGCAGACTACACTGGACCAGAGGAGGATTCTCTTGGCCGTGTCAGCGGTTTTCAGGGCAATTTCGGCGTACTGCTCAAGGCTCTGTGCTACATACTGATGCTCGGGAAGGAGAATGTGAAATCTGTCGGACCGCTTGCAACGCTCAGCGCCAACTATATAAAGGAATCGCTCAAGGACAGTTTCGAACTACCGATTTCGTCAGTCTGCAAGCACGAGTTTGTGTTTGACGGACTGAAGGATAAGTCTACGGGCGTGACGACTCTGGATGTTGCCAAGCGCCTGCTCGACTATGGTTTCCACGCTCCGACAATCTATTTCCCTCTGCTTTTCCATCAGGCCATAATGATAGAACCGACGGAGACCGAGTCTAAGGAAACCCTCGACTCTTTCATTGACATTATGCACAGAATTGCAGAGGAAGCCGTCTCAGACCCGGAGGCTCTCAAAAGTGCTCCTCACACCACTCCGGTGCGCCGTCTTGACGAGACTTCCGCCGCCCGCAATCCGAAGCTATGCTTCTGATTGTCAGCATAGTGCAACGATGACGATTCTTTTGTCATTCAAAAATTAAGGAATCAATAATGAACCTTTCTAAGATTATTATAATAGGGGCCGGTCCCGGCGGTTACGAAACCGCAGTCGCTGCCCGGAAAAAAGGACTTGATGTGACGCTCATCACTGCCGGGCCGCTTGGCGGAACCTGTCTGAACGAAGGCTGCATCCCGACCAAGTGTTTTTGCCACGACGCTCATAAGTATGCTGCTACTACTCTTGCCCTAATGGTGGAACGCAAAGACGAAGTCGTGGCACAGCTTCGCTCCGGAGTGGAAACTCTGCTGAATGGAGTGGACATCGTGAGGGGCATTGCTCGCCTCGTGGATGCGCACACTGTCCGAGTCTGGCCGACGGAAGCTGAATCAGCAGCTGTAGAACATCTTGATCCTGAGTTCTCTGAATATAAGGAATTTACAGCCGACCGCATCATCGTTGCAACAGGCTCACATCCTGCATGGCTCAATGTTCCCGGTGCTGCACAGACTCCGGGCGTGCTGTCTTCTTCGGACATGCTACGTCTGAAGGAGGTGCCGAAGCGCCTGACCGTTATCGGCGGGGGAGTGATAGGTCTGGAGTTCGCCTCAGTCTTTGCATCTCTCGGCTCGGAAGTCACTGTGATTGAATATTGTAAGAACATTCTCCCTCATTTCGACGCCGACCTTGCCAAGCGCCTTAAGCAGTCGCTGTCAAAGTCTGGCATCACAATTCTCACGGGAACTGAGGTGACAGGAATTTCCGCCTCAGTTGAAAGTTCATCGGATGTCTCAAAGATTTGTTCCGAGTCAGAGGGAATCCCAGTTCAGATTGTCACCATGCGCAGCGGTGAAAAGGTTTCCGCAGTCGTTTCAGACAAGGTTCTGATGGCCGTAGGACGTGTTCCTGATCTTCGTGTTATCACGGGTTGCAATGGTGTAGAGCACAGCCGCAAGGGAATCATTGTGGATGAGCACATGCAGACGACGCTCCCCGGCGTTTATGCAATCGGTGACGTCAACGGGCAGATGATGCTCGCTCATGCCGCTATATTTCAGGGAAAGGTTGCGCTCGCTCATATTCTTGACAGCGCGAACGAGTCTGACGAGGTTCTTCACATCGGCAAGTCTCCGATTAGGCTCGACATAATGCCGGCAGCGGTTTTCACCACGCCTGAAGTCGGCACAGTTGGACTTACAGAAGAAGCGTGCAAGGAAAAGGGTATAGCCTTCAAGGCTCTGAAGTCTTTCTACCGCGCCAATGGAAAGGCTCTCGCATCCGAGGCAACGGAGGGCTACTGCAAGATTCTTGTCGCTGCTCCAGGCCAGACAGGACTGCGTGACGGTCAGATTCTCGGCTGCCACATCCTCGGCGCCTCCGCCTCCGACCTGATTTCGGAAATAACGGCACTGATGAACTTCAATGCCACAATCCACGAAATGGGCAACATCATCCATCCGCACCCGACCTTGTCTGAAATCATACAGTCTTGCTATAATTGAAATAGAGTTCCGGGAAGTTCTTATGAAGTTAGTTAATCCGGGTAAAATCCCCGCAGTGTGGGTGTCACTGATACCCTTTGCCTTTCTTGCCGCGACCCTTTCGATAGTAATCAAAATCTTCGGGGGAAACGCCCTTGACGGAGCCAGTCAGGTGTCTCTCCTCCTTGCTTCCGGTGTCGTGGTCGCCATTTCCATGATATTTTACAAGGTCAAGTGGGAAGACTTCGAGAACGGAATCATGGACAACATCCGCTCTGTCAGTTCCGCCATACTCATCCTCTTCCTCATCGGAGCCGTAGCAGGGACATGGATGGCCAGCGGAATCGTCCCGATGATGATATACTATGGAATGAAAATAATCACCCCGAAGATATTCCTCTTCGCCACCTGCGCCATCTGTGCCCTCATATCCGTCATGACCGGAAGTTCCTGGACAACAATAGCCACGGTCGGTGTCGCCCTCATCGGAATCGGCACCGCGCATGGCTACTCCGCAGGCTGGACAGCCGGAGCAATCATTTCCGGAGCATATTTCGGAGACAAGATTTCCCCGCTTTCCGACACCACCACTCTCGCATCCTCGGCGGCCGGAACCCCGCTGTTCACCCACATTCGTTACATGCTCCTGACAACGATTCCCTCATTCGTCATCGCCCTCATAATATTTCTTGCCGTCAGTCTCACGCACGAAACTTCCTCACAGAGCACAATTGCCGAGTTTGCCGGTGACCTTGCCTCTTGCTTCAACATAAACCTCTGGCTTCTCCTTGTCCCGGTAATCACCGGAGTGCTGATAGTCAGGAAGATGCCGGCCATTCTGACGCTGTTCGTCGCCATTCTCCTCGCTGCCGCAGCGGCACTGATATTCCAGCCGCACATTGTCTGGCACATCGCCTCCGGAGAGCCTCTGAGTGCCTACCGCCACCTCTCTTTTATGGACGGATTCAAGGGACTGATGCTCACGACATACGGCTCTACCGGAATATCCGTCGGCAACCCTGCTCTTGACAGGCTCATCGCCACAAACGGCATCACGGGAATGCTTCCGACAGTGTTTCTCGTCATCTCGGCATCGGCCTTCGGCGGTGTCCTAGTTGGCAGCGGAATGCTTCAGAGTCTCACCAATGCGCTTCAGAAGGGAATAAACCGCACGCTCAGCATTGTCGCGTCCACTATAGGAACAGGAATCTTCGCCAACATGATAACAGGAGACCAGTACCTCTCGATAATCCTTACCGGCAGCCTCTACAAGAACCTCTACAGGGAGAAAGGGCTGGAACCACGTCTGCTCAGCCGTTCGGTCGAAGACTCCGCCACCGTCTGCTCCGTCCTCATTCCATGGAACTCCTGCGGAATGACCCAGGCCACGGTGCTGAAGGTCGCGACGCTCGATTACCTGCCCTACTGTTTTTTCAACCTCCTCTCCCCGCTGATGTCCATTCTCGTGGCAGCAACAGGCTACAAGATTTACAGAAAGGCAAGAGGAAAGGAAAAAGGACTGAAAATTGAACCTTTAAAGGACGGCAAATGATTGCATTGTATGTTTTTAATCACTAACTTTGCGCGTTGTTCGCGATTCTAGGCTATGCACTTGCGCAGAAGGATGCGAACGCAGAGTTTTTGTTTAAACAGTAGTATTTAGAATAACCGAGTTAATGAATCTGAAGAACTTTTCATTCAGGACAGCCTCGCTGACGCTTCTTCTGGGGCTTTCGTTTGTTGCCGTTTCATGCGGCTCTTACAAGAACATACCATATTTTCAGGACAAGGTGATAAACAATCCGGAGGCCATAGACAGGCATGCGGGCATTGTGATTCAGCCGAAGGACATGCTTTCCATTGTGGTCAGTTCGCGGACACCGGAACTTACACCTATGTTCAACCTCCCGATTGTCTCCTACAACGCGGGGTCAGAGATGGTCTCCAGCGGAAGTTCACAGCGAATCATGTGCTATTCCGTCGACAATGACGGCTTCATCGACTTCCCTGTGCTCGGCAAGATTAAGGTTGCCGGCAAGACGAGGTGGGAATGTGCCGACACGATAAAGAAGGAACTGCTTGACAGAAAATATCTTGACGACGCCGTGGTGACTGTCGAGTTCACGAACTTCAAGGTTTCCGTGCTTGGCGAGGTCTCTTCCCCGGGCACCTACACCATTGAGGGCGATAAGGTCACCATTCTTCAGGCCTTGAGTCTCGCTCGTGATTTGACCATTTTCGGAAAGCGTGAGAACGTGTCCGTCATCCGCGAACAGAACGGCAAGCGGGTCATCTATGAAGTTGACCTCACGAGCACTGACCTGTTCAACAGTCCCGCATATTATCTTCAGCAGAACGACATCGTTTACGTGGAGCCGTCCAAGATCAAGCAGCGTCAGTCTACAATGGACGACAAGGGATTGAGAATCACAAGTATAGCCATATCTTCAGGCTCACTTCTCGTGTCCCTCGCCACTCTCGTGACGACATTGGTTCTAAGAAAATAATCTAAGGAAAAAATATCTGATACATTAGTAAGTATATATGGAAGAACTTAACAATCAGCAGCAGAACGGAGCAGACTCAACCCAGAACGCGCTTTCTTTGGTTGACATCTGGAACATCATTTGGGGCAACAAGTGGTGGTTCGTGGCAGGAATCATAGTTTGCGTGTTCTGCGCGGGAATATATCTCTATAGAACGCCTTCGACATTCAGCCGCAGTGCCAAGCTCATCGTCGACGAGAGTGCGCAGGACGCGGCGGTACGTAACCTTTCGTCATTCACAGGCGGTGGAATGCGTCTTCGCAACACCGTTGCTGTAGAAAACGAGATGGAGGCATTCACATCTCCTGACCTCATGGAGATTGTAGTCGAAAGAAACGCCCTCCAGACAGTGTATGTGGAGAAGCAGTTCATGCGTAACGTCGAACTCTACCGAAACACTCCGCTTGAACTGAAACTCGGAGGGAATAATCCGACCAAGGGCTTTTCGTTCAATGTAAGAAAGGAAGGGGACAGCACATTCGTTCTGAGCGATTTCCGTATCGGACGGGACAAAATCAAGGAAAAGGTGCAGGGAAATGTCGGGGACACGCTCTCTACCCCTGTCGGAACAATAACCCTTCATCCTACACTCAGCTTCGACAAGTGGAAGAACGACATCCTCATATCATGGGCAAACCCGATGGCTCGTGCAAAAGCATATTGCGCTAACCTTTCCGCCAACATTTCAAGCAAGGAATCCACGGTTCTCGTGCTCAACTACAAGGACAAGTTCCCTTCAAGGGCAGAGAATATTCTCAATAGCCTGATAGATGTCTACAATGAAGTCTGGCTCTACGACAAGAACCGTGCGGCGAGAAACACCAGCACTTTCATAACGGAACGCCTCGGAATCATCGAGAATGAGCTCGGCGGCATTGAAGGCGATCTCAAGGCCTACAAGGCAAGCAACAATCTCACTGATCTCAAGGCAGTTGCCCAGCAGTATCTTGAGGAGTCTTCGACATACGCAGAAAAGCTTTTTGAGGTTAACAACCAGCTTTCAATAGCGACATTCATCAAGGACTATCTCAATGACCCTGCACACGTCACAAACCTCATTCCGTCAAATTCCGGAATTGCAAGCACGAGCGTAGAGTCGCAGATAGGCGAGTACAACAAGCTCATCCTTCAGCGCGACCGCTACAAGTCTGCCGGAAGCGAAAACCCAATGGTAGCTGACCTTAATGTTTCCATCGCTTCGATGCGCAACGCAATTCTCCGTTCCATCGACAACCTCGTGGCAACGCTCAACCTTCAGGCTGACGGCCTCAAGCAGCAGGAGGATCAGGTTCTCAAGCGCATATCTTCAAGTTCCGGGCAGGAATATGAACTCCTTTCGATGACCCGTCAGCAGAAAGTGAAGGAATCTCTCTACATCTTCCTTCTCCAGAAAAGGGAGGAGAATGAGATTACGGCTCTTGTCAATGTCGGCAACACCAGAGTGATCATGCGCCCTAACGGCTCTCCGAACCCTGTCGCTCCGAGAAAGGCAATGATTCTACTTCTTGCACTGATTATGGGCTGCGCGATTCCTTTCGCCTGTTTCTTCCTCAGGATAGTGCTCGACACTACCGTCAAAACACGTCAGGATCTTGCTTCGCTCAAGGTTCCGTTCCTTGCTGAGATTCCTCACGCTGTCCTCAAGAGAGGCAAGTTCAGCTTTATCCGCCGGTTCGGAAAGAAAAAGGCGGCCGATGAAGACGGATGCAGGATTGTGGTTAAGGCCGGCAAGAGAAACATGATGAACGAGGCCTACCGCGTGCTTCGCACGAATCTCGATCTCATGCTCGGAAAGAAAGGATCGCATGTGATTATGCTCACATCGTTCAACCCTAATGCCGGAAAGACCTACAACATAATGAACATCGCGGCTGCAATGTCAATCAAGCCGGCACGGGTTGTGCTCGTTGACCTCGACCTCCGCAAGGCTTCATTGAGTAAGGCACTGAATGTTAATGCTGTGCAGGGAGTTTCTTCCTACCTTAACGGAGACATCCACGACCTTTCTTCAGTCACAGTGAACGTTGCGAATAACCTCGATTGTCTTCCTGTCGGCGTCCTTCCTCCTAACCCTACGGAACTTCTGCTTTCCGATGTGTTCCCGAAGATGGTGGACGAACTGAAGGAAAAATATGACTATGTTTTCATCGACTGTCCTCCTATCGAAATTGTTGCCGATTCCGCAATCGTGACACAGTATGTTGACATGACGCTCTTCGTTGCAAGGGCCGGTTTGTTCGACAAGCGTCTGATGCCGAAGATTAATGAGCTCTATGAACAGAACAAGTACAAACACATGTGCATCGTTCTTAATGGAGTGCAGATGGAATACAAGCCATACGCAAAGTCAGGAAACGGTTACGGCTACGGATATGGCTATGGTTATGGCTACGGATATGGTTATGGAAATGATTCCGACGACTCGAAGGAAATCGAATAATGGGTAGCCATGTTTGACTTTTTGAGAACTAAATTCACATTGGCGGAGTCTGGAGTACTTTCAGGCTCCGTCGATGCGCATTCGCACATACTGTTTGGCGTGGACGACGGTTCCAAGCACCGCACCGATTCGCTTGAGATGCTCGCATACGAGGAGTCTCTCGGTGTCACTGATGTCTGGTGCACACCGCACGTGATGGAAGATGTTCCGAACACGACGGAAAAGCTCAAGGAGCGTTTCTCTCAGCTTCAGAAACTCTATCAAGGGAGCATAAGGCTGCACCTTGCCGCTGAATACATGATAGACAACTTATTCATGGAAAGGCTACGGGCCAGGGATTTGCTTCTGCACGGAGCTGACCGTGTCCTTGTGGAGACGTCTCTGAACAATCCTCCATACAATCTGGACGCGACCATCTCACTCATACAGATGGCCGGCCTGACACCGATACTCGCGCATCCAGAGCGCTACCGCTACTTAGGGAAGGACGACTACAAATCCATCGTTTCTCGGGGCGTCCTGCTGCAGATGAACCTTGCCTCGTTGACAGGCTATTATGGAAAGACTGCGAAGGGTAAGTCTGAATGGTTGTTGGAAAACGGCATGTATGCGATGTTCGGATCTGATTGCCATAGAGTAAAAGCAATAATTGACCAGGACACCCGTAAAGTCCTCACGTCAAAGACGCTCAAGAAACTTACTGCACTCGCGGAAAGTAGCCGGAAGTTTAATCAGTAAAACTTTATTGTTATGCCAGCTATCTCAGAAAGGGCGGAACTTATGCCGTCGTCACCGATCAGAAAACTCTTCCCGCTTGCGGAAGCCGCAATGAATAGGGGGGTCCATATTTACAAACTGAACATCGGGCAGCCGGACATTGAGACGCCGGCAGTCGGTCTCGATGCACTCAAACACATAGACAGAAAGGTTTTGGAGTATAGCCCGAGCGATGGTTTCCGTTCTTTTCGTGAAAAGCTTGTCGGCTATTATGACCAGTATCAGATAAAGGTCTCAGCAGATGACATAATCATCACGACAGGAGGAAGTGAAGCTGTTCTCTTCGCCTTTCTCGCCTGTCTCAATCCTGGAGATGAGATTATTGTTCCGGAACCGGCATACGCTAACTACATGGCGTTCGCCGTTTCCGCCGGAGCCGTCATCCGTCCTGTTGTCTCCACGATAGAGGAGGGATTCGCGCTGCCACATATCGATGAAATCGAGAAACTTGTCACCCGGCACACCAAAGGAATACTCATCTGCAACCCGAACAATCCGAGCGGCTACCTCTACACCCGCAGCGAGATGAATCAGATTCGCGACCTTGTGAAGAAGCACAACCTTTTCCTCTTCTCTGACGAGGTCTACAGGGAGTTCATCTACACAGGTTCGCCGTACATCTCTGCTTTCCATCTTGAAGGGATTGAAGATAATGTTGTGCTTATCGATTCTGTGTCAAAAAGATACAGCGAATGCGGAATACGCATCGGTGCCCTCATCACCAAAAACCGCAATGTTCACGAGGCCGTGATGAAGTTCTGCCAGGCACGTCTTTCGCCGCCTCTTCTCGGACAGATTGTCGCCGAGGCTTCGCTTGACGCGCCGCGTGACTATGCCATCCACACTTACGAGGAATTCATCGAACGACGCAACTGCCTGATTGACGGGCTGAACAGTATTCCTGGAGTTTATTCCCCGATTCCTATGGGTGCGTTCTACACGGTGGCCCGGCTTCCGATTGACGACAGCGACAGGTTCTGCGCATGGCTTCTGAGCGACTTTAGCTATGAGGGACAGACAGTTATGCTCGCGCCGGCATCGGGTTTCTACACCGACGAGGGACGTGGACGCGACGAAGTCCGCATCTCCTACACCATCTGCAAGTCCGAGCTCAAGATGGCACTCAAGGTGCTTGCCGAGGCTCTGAAAGTTTACCCCGGGCGTCGGGAATAGTCGTTTTCTCAATAATCCCCGCGTATAATGAACTACATCCGCTGGTTTTTCAATGAGGTGAGGCAGTGCAGGTGGTCGTATGCCCTTGTTCTTCTGTGTCAAATTCTCATGGTTGCCTTTGCACTCGGTTATGTGTGGCTCAGCAAGAGGCTTGTGGATGTAGCGATACTTCATTTCAAGGGCGTTCCGGACGAGAAATATGGTCTTGCAGTCTATGCTGCGGCCTTTCTCGCTCTGTCTATGATTCGTCCCGGGATTGTGGCCGTCAAGTCATATTACCAGTCCAAGATTTCCGTGAGCATGGCCAACCGGATAAGGCTTAGGCTTTTTGATGACCTGCTTCATCTGAAGAACGAGTATTCGAGGAAATACCACACCGGCGACATGCTGAATCGTCTGCAGGTGGACGTCTCGACGGTCTCAAATACGTTCTGCTGCGTTGTTCCTAATCTTTTCTGGGCAGGGCTGCAGTTCCTTGCCGCGTTTGTCTATCTCCTCCAAATTGATGCGAGGCTCGCGTGGATTCTTGTGCTTATAATTCCGATTGCAATCTTCGGTGGGCGCTATGTTATGTACCGTGTCCGTAACCTAACGCTCGACATCCGCAAGAGCGACTCCGAAGTCGAGGCACACATTCAGGAATCTGTCCAACACATCATGCTGCTTCAGATACTTGAATACACAGAGGCGAGCAGCGAGGACCTGGAGGAACTGCAGGTGGACAATTATGAGAAAAATATGCGTAGGGCCAAGTTTAGTGTAATTGCGCGCACTCTGATAGCGTTCTCCTTCACCATTGGCTACGCCGTCGCGTTCCTTTGGGGAATTTACGGCATCGCCGGGGGAGTGGTGACTTATGGTGCTCTCACAGCAATTCTCCAACTCGTCGGGCAGGTGCAGCGGCCGCTTGTTCAGGTGAGCGAGCAACTGCCTACCTTGATGCACTGCACCGCCTCTATCGACCGCATTGAGGAAATAGAGAAGCTCCCGCTGGAGAGTTCGGATGAGCAGCACTTCCTCCGCGGCACTGCCGGAGTGAGTGTAGAGAATCTTTCTTTCCGCTATTCTGACGGTGTAGATGACATATTCACCAATTTCTCCTTTGACTTTGTCCCCGGCTCGAAGACATCCATCGTCGGACCGACCGGAAGAGGTAAGAGCACATTGATAAAGCTGATGCTCTCGCTCCTCTCACCGACAAAGGGTTCAGTCAGCATTTATTCCGCTGACGAAAAGGTCCGTGCATCGGAATCCACCCGCTGCAATCTTGTCTATGTCCCTCAGGGCAACACTCTTTTCAGCGGGACAATTCGCGAAAATCTTCAAATGGGCGACCCGCACGCCACGGACAGCCAGATGAAAGAAGCCCTCTACACGGCTGCTGCAGATTTTGTTATGGAGCTTCCGTCTGGTCTTGACACCCAATGCTTTGAAGCCGGTGGCGGGCTTTCCGAGGGGCAGGCCCAACGTATCGCCATAGCACGCGCCCTCCTGCGTCCCGGCAGCATCCTCCTCCTTGATGAGTTCAGTTCCGCCCTCGATAACGCCACAGAAGACCTCCTGCTTCAACGTCTAACGGCAAAACTGAACACCCGCACGATGATTTTCATCACCCACCGCGGCCGCGTCATCGACTACTGCGATTCTGTACTCCGGCTGTGAACCAAATCTTTACATTGTTGGTGTTATCAGAGGTTCCCTGCTATTGCTGATTGTCATATTTCGGTGATTCCGGTTCCGAGAGATATTGTTTCATCGGGTGTTGCCCTGAACCGTCATAGCCATCAACGGTGGCGAAGAGACAGTACTCCAGCCCAAGTTTATGTATTGCTTCGATTATTTCCTTCTCACGGGCTGCTGATGGCTTTTTGAAGCCATTGATGTAGTTTCGCAGCAGGGTGGCGTTGATTCCAATGCGCTTGGCAAACTCCGCCACATTGATTTCCTTGTGAATCAGAAAGAACTCCTGAAGCCTTGACGGGACTGCGTCTTCGTACTCGAAGCTCTCAAAGGATATGTCTTCGTCAAGGTCACGCCAATGAAACCCGGTGAAGCCGATGGTATAGTTGCTGCGCTGCTCATTGCTGGCTTTTGCTAAAGCAGGATACCACAAAAGCGACTGTTTCAATTTGCGCCCCTTCTCATCTTCGGCATAAATGAATTTTGAATCAAATGATATGTTCTGCAGTTTTTCCATCACTTTTCAAAGTGCTCCTTCCACTTTTTATAATTAGCTCCTTGTTCTCAAAGATGATTCTTTCAATCTTTTTCAGGTCGTTCTTTTTTATTCTATACTGTGTTCACGTTCGATAAACGAATCCTCTTCTAAATCGTAAATAGCGTAGCCATCATTGCCTTCGATATGGATATGAATTGGCTCATGCTCACGACTATAGAAGAAAAATGAATATCCGAAAAATCTGAATACCTCTGGCATAATCATTATGTTTTATGCCGCAAAGATAAGGAATTATTTTTAATACCAAAAGATTAGGGATTTTTTTATCTGTCTTGATGAGAGGGATATAAAAAGCGACGGTGTTTGGCCGTCGCTGCGCTTTACTCCGATTATTTGTATGATATGTTTACTTGGGATATTGTTATATATGGCCCAGGTAGTGGTGTTTTTCGAGTTAAAACGACACTTCCGTTTGCGGTTGAAATAGAGCCATTTAAAGTAATATTGTCCTTATGAACATTATCAAACTTTGTATTCCCAGCTTCAATTTGCATTCCTAAATCAACTCCTCCAATACTAACATAAAGATGTCCTTTCTGCCAACGTGAAAGAGAACTTGCTGTAACATCATTTAGGGATAAGGAAATACTAATGTTTGACGGAGATAAAAATGAAATACTCTCAGATTCTTTTGTTCCACTTAAATCTACGCCATTTGCCGCATACGGCAACCCAGTAATGTGCCGTACAATGGTCTGGGTGCCAGTATATTCATTGTCGTCCAAATCCTTGTAAACCACCGTCGCGACGATGTCTTTCTGCCCCCAAGTTGTGTGGCCGTTTCCGGCTGCGACAGAAATGGCTTTTGTTGCCTCATCGCCGGTGTACTCCTTGCCATCAACGGTAAGCTTGAACGAATCGAAAGTGAGAAGGGCTGCCGGAATGCCTTCACGGCTGATTTTATAAGTTGCTTTGCCCTCGTCCATCCAGTCATTTGACTTGCTATTGGCGGTGGCTATGCTCTGTGCGACCCCGTCGATACCCTTTGCGTAGCTATAAGACGTCGCGAATCCAGAAATCTGCACATCAATGTCAACCTTCGCCGGAACGAAACTACTGATTGTAACCTTTGTGTTTTCGATAGGATTTTTCGTCGCATAGCTCTTGTACATAGCCTGTTGCCCCTTAACTGCCTTTATCCAGAATCCGCCTTCCATATCTTTCGGGACATAGACGATGTTGGAACGCATGAATTCAATGCCTTCGGACTGATGATTGAGCACATTCTGTGAGACAGTTGAATTTCCGGAAAAAGAAGTCCCGTCGAATGTCCCAAGTTTAATGCTCTGGTCTTTTGCATGGAATTCGAAGCTTTCAATACCTTCATTGCCAGTAAAAATCACTGCAATGGCACGGACATTCTCAGGTGCAGCCAATGTTGCAGTCACGGAAATCTGCCTGTCTTCGGTCCTTGTGAAGTTGTTGCCTGTAGAAACGAGCCAAGGGTCACCATTCTGCTCAAACGTTGCTGTGCCATTGTCGGCAATTGACTTTGCATTGTAATAGAAACTGATAGTGCTTCCGTCAGTAACAGGCTTGTCGAAAGTTCCTGTGAAATAATTTGTTGCCGTGTGAGCGCCACTGGAGGCTGCATTCGGCTTCAGAGTAGCCCGGCTGCCGTTCGATGCAATGGCTGTGATTTCATCGTCCAATTCAAATTGATAGGAATCTCCTGAAATAGCGACTTTGGTTTGTGGAAGAGTGAGTGTCATGCTCTCGCCGGAAGGTCCCGGAGCTACTTCATTCAGTTCAGCTTTGCTGCACGCTGCTGCAAGAATGCAGGCAAACGCTGCAATATATTGCTTTTTCATACTTTCTTAAGTTTAATCTGATTAACGACACTACCACTAATTTTCTTCAGAGACTACATCGTCATAGAACCTGTCCCCCAAAGCGAGGTTCGCTCCTGCCGGTGACTGGCAGAAGCCCAACTCGACGCTCATCTCAATTTCTGAGACAAGCGGAGAAATGTAAGATTTCTTCATCTTTTAATAGTTATTTATGTACAAATCCAAGCCGCAAATTTATGTACATTTTTCTGACCGACAATAAGTTTTCTCGTTTTTTTATCATGCTTCCGTCTTAACTCACTGAACATCAAAGCATAGAGAGTTTATAGAATAGGATCTTGACGAACACAAAAAATCCCGGGTGTGAAGTCCCGGGATGTCGTATATAAATATGTCTGTGTTGGCTATCTCTCGTATTCGACCCTCGCTCTGGCAGCGACATGAGAGTCTATGTACTTCTTGAGTTCGTTGCGGACCGGGTCGGCCTTGTAGCTTGCAAGATCTGCCCAGTTGTCGAAATCCTCGATAAGAACGGCGTCGTAGGATGTCGCAGACTCGTTGCGGTTCACTCCGACTTCAACGTTCTTCAGACCTGGAACAATCCCGAGGATAGCCTGATAGCGTTCTTTGATGTCTTCTGCAATTTCTTTTGGAGTTCTTCCATCTGATGGCTTGAACTTCCACATTATTGTATGTCTGACCATAGCATTATAATATTGAAGTGTTTTCAATTATATGTTCACGGCGTATCCGCGCCGCTTTTTGACGTCCATAAAGTTATGAATAAAAATGCAGATGACAAAAATAAATGAATGTTTTTCAACGATAAATTCTCTATATTTTCCAATCGTAGGGCAAAATGCCATAAACTTCGTCCACTCGCTTGCGCATAGAAAACTTTATCGTATCTTAGCAAGTTAATTGTCCGCCCCGAACGGACGGATGTGCACGATACGGATGGATTACTCTAATGGCGCAAAAAAGATAGCAAAAAACACTCTGCTTCTCTATGTGAGGATGGCAGTCCTGCTGCTTGTGGGGCTGTACACTTCCCGTGTCGTGCTCGGGGCTCTCGGAGAAAGCGACTATGGCATATATAACGTCGTCGGTGGCGTCGTTGCCATGTTTTCGATAATCTCCGGGGCGCTTTCTTCCGCAATATCCCGTTTCATCACCTTTGAACTCGGCAGGGGAGGCTCCCGCTTGGGCGCAATTTTCCGTTGCGCTGTATTTGTTCAGATTGTTTTGGCGCTGATTGTCGTGGCTGTCGGTGAGCCGTTGGGGCTCTGGTTCATTGGCGAGAAGATGACGATTCCTCCGGAGAGGATCGCGGCTGCCCAGATTGTCCTTCAGTTCTCGCTCATAACTTTTGTGATAAATCTGTTGAGTGTACCCTACAATGCGACAATCATCGCCCACGAAAGTATGGGGGCATTCGCTGCAGTCGGGCTGCTCGAAGGATTCGCGAAGCTCGGAGTTGCGCTGCTGCTGGCGGTCTCTCCGATTGACCGGATGGTCTGGTATGCCCTGCTCATGTGCGTTGTGGCGCTGTGCGTGCGGAGCGCGTATGCCATCTACTGCCGGAGGCATTTTGATGAATGTCGGAGAAAGCGGATTGAGGGGCAGACATTCAGGATGCGGCAGGGACTTTTCGGGACGGATGCGTCCATACTCAAGGAAATGTTCAGCTTCGCAGGGTGGAACTTCATCGGTGTGAGTGCCGGCGTGCTCAAGGACCAAGGGGGCAACATTCTCATAAATCTCTATTCTCCGAGCCCGGCTGTCAATGCAGGTCGTGGCATCGCCATGCAGCTCAGCAATGCCGTGCAGGGCTTCGTCACCAATTTCATGACGGCGGTAAATCCGCAGATAACTAAGTCATACGCTTCCGGAGAGTTCGACTACATGCATCGCCTCGTGCGAAAGTCATCGAAATTCTCATATTTCCTGATACTCTTTTTCGCCCTTCCGCTCATTTTTGAGACGCCCTGGCTGTTGGGACTGTGGCTGAAGGAGATTCCGGAATATGCTCCGGTGTTTGTCCGTCTGCTGCTGGTGCTGGTTTTGAGCGACTCTCTCTCCAACTCTTTGATTACAATGCAACTGGCAACAGGAAACATAAAAAGATACCAGCTGATTGTGGGGGGAATTCTGTTACTCAACATTCCTGTTTCATGGGCCTTGCTCGCATATGGCCTTGGAGTTGAGTGGGTTGTGGTGGTCGCGATTGTGCTTTCTCAGGCAGCGATGTTCGCAAGGCTGTTTCTGCTTCGTGAAATGGTCGGCCTGGACGTCGGCCTCTGGCTGCGTGATGTTTGGCTCTGCGCCATCGCCGTCACTGCCTATGCCTGTGTGCCGATTATGCTTCCAGGCATGCTCGGACTGCATCTGCATCCGCTTCTCGTTGTGCTGCTCGCCATGTGTTCGGCTGTGCTTGCCGCATGGCTCCGTGGATGCACGTCCGGTGAGCGAAAGTCCATCATTGTTGCAGTCAAGGCGCGTCTGTCGCCTAATAAAAACATTGGTCATGGTCTCGACTCTTTCGCAAACCGTCCTTTAAGGGTGTATGCCGCAACCAACAGGGATGGCGAAATCTTGCGGCAGAGTTCCTCAGGCGGGGTGTTTAATGCGCTTGCAGGGAACTTTATCCGTGGGGGAGGAACTGTCTGCGCAGCTGTTTGGGATGAGGATTTCCGTGGCGTGCATCATGCCTTTGCCGAAGATGGGGCAAGCCTTGCGGCAATGATGCGGAGCAAGTACGTACAGTCGTCCATTGGCGGATGTTTCCTGAAAATCAGGGATATGCTTGCCTCTGGGCGTTCCGTGATGTTCGTCGGCACCCCTTGTCAGGTGCGTGCGTTGAAGATCTTTATCGGTCGAGATAATATATCCGCAGCGAACGGGGCGTGTCCGGAATCTGTCGGCGGACAGCTGCTGCTTGTCGAGATCCTTTGTCATGGGGCGCCTCTTCCCGCGGCTTGGCGCAGCTTTGTCGATGCCGGCATTGCCGCCTCTGGAGCCGTTTCCGTCTGTGGCGTCAATTTCCGAGATAAATCCGTCTCCGGGTGGAAGGACTATCATGTGACAATAGATTATCTTATGCCAGATGGCAGTATAAACAGACTTTCGCAGCCTTATTCTGAGAATCCGTTCATGCAGGATTTTCTCGCAGACAAAAACCTTCGCGATTCGTGCTACAACTGCCACGCAAAGAACGGACGCAGCGGAGCGGACATCAGTCTGGGGGATTTCTGGGGCGTGGAACGGTTGTTTCCTGATGCATATAACCGCCTTGGAGTCAGTGTGGTAAGCGTTTTCACCGAGCGGGGAGCCAGGGCAGTCGAAGATATTTCCGCGTCTCTGAAACTCACCGACGTCCCGGCAGACGTGTTCGAGCGTTCAATTAAATGCAACGGGGGATACGGCATCGCCGAAAAAGCGGCACGGAAGAATAAAAGATAGGGAAGCTATGAAGATTGGGATAGTCACATTACAATTGCACACCAATTATGGCGGAGTTCTGCAAGCCTTTGCATTGCAACAGGCTCTTGTCAGGATGGGCAATGACGTGGAAATAATACAGTTGGATGAGATAATCCCTGCTCCAAAAGGAATCATGGCTGTGCGGAAATTTCTGACGAGGGCGTTCCGGAGATATGTGCTGCAGCGCGGAGACGTCGAGATATTCCGTGAGCGCAGGATAAACAGGGAGTTTCATGTCGTCGGCGCCGAATTCATCAGATTCTTTCGGGAAAATATGAATATAAGGTATATTTCTTCATTCGATGAGATTGGACCGTCTGATTATGACGTGTTTATCGTCGGCAGCGACCAGGTTTGGAGACCGAAGTATAATCGGAATCTGATGAATTCCTATCTGGACTTCACTTGGAAAGATAGGGGAGTTTGCAGCGTCGCGACAAAGAAGAAGGTGTATTCTGACGATGCGGGACCGCAGGGTTGGGATGTGAGGCGGATTGCATATGCCGTGTCGTTCGGCAGCGATGACTGGGAATACAATGCGTTTGAAACTGCTCTTGCATCATGCTTGGCGGGGCGTTTCAATGCGCTGTCATTCCGTGAATTGTCCGGAGTAGAGAATGCCGGTAAGTATCTTGGAGTTGCCTCCGTCACCGTTCCGGACCCGACGTTTTTGCTTTCTGCAGAAGACTATCTGCCCATCGTGGAGGACAACTGTTGCCGGATAGAAACCCCTGCCGAAACCGGGATGGACTTGAACGGCAATGGCCGCGTCTTTGAATACATCCTCGACAGGACACCGGAAACGCTTGGGCGTGTGCATGAGATTGAATGTCTCCTTTCCGAAGCCCGGAGCCTTGATGAACATTTGGAAATCACTCGCTTCCTTGTGATAGATCCTCGCGGAACAGGCGAGGTGAGCGCAAGGGTGCAGCCTTCCGTCGAATCTTGGATAGCGGGCATTTCGAGGGCATCATTCGTCATCACGGATTCATTCCACGCCTGCGTGTTCTCAATACTATTCCATAGACCATTCGTCGTCGTCGGCAACCAGGCCAGAGGGCTTTCCCGCATAGAATGGCTTCTTCGACAGTTTGGTCTCAGTGAGAGGCTTGTGGTTTCAGAAGACGTTCCAAAGGGGGACATCGACTGGGAAAAAGTTGATGCCAAACTATCTGAACTAAGGGCTGAAGCATTTGATTTTCTAAACAATAACTTGAGATAATTATGGAGGGCGGGGAATTTAAAAAGTGCTGCGACTGCAGAGAGGCGGCAGCGGAACAGGTCAAAAGACGGGGCGAGATTCTCATAAGCGTGGTCGTCCCTGTCTATAACGCAGTACGCACGCTTGAGTACACTGTGGGCTCAATACTCTCTCCGTCATTTTTTGACAGCTGCGAACTCATCCTGGTAGACGACGGAAGCACTGACGGTTCTGGGGAAATATGTGACAGATTCAGTCTTGTCGATGGGCGTATAAGTGTGATTCATAAGGCGAACGGAGGAGTCAGTTCTGCAAGGAATGCAGGGATCAACGCTGCCGCCGGCCACTACGTCACATTTGTCGACGCCGATGACATTCTGCCCAAGGACTGCCTCTCCGACTGGATTTCCACCATTTCTGCGGAGGAGACTGCTGATATCTACATCGGCGGTTACAGACTCCTCGGCGGCTCTGTTGTCGCTGAGGCTCCCGCACAAAATTGCCTTTATAGTCGTGGGGAACTTTCCGAGTTTATTGACGACAACCTTTCTGACGATGGCTCCTACCTTCGTCCTGTCTGGGGAAAACTGTTTCGGAAATCGTTTCTGGATGAATCCGCTCTTGTGTTTGACGGCGCTCTTTCATATGGTGAAGACATGCTATTTCTCTTTCGCTGTCTGATTTGCTGTCGAAGCGTCATGACGGTTTCGCGATGCGTGTACGTCTACCGTAGCGGTATGTCCGGAGGACTGTCTTCAGATCTTAGCTCGGATAGGCATCTGATGCGCATTATGCTTCTCCTCGGTTCTTATTCTGAGACCATCCACGCAATGGAGGCAGCATTTCCCCAAAGCGAGAAAGTCAGTCTTCTGTATCACCGGGACCTTGTCGGACGTCTTATCTGCCGGATACTCACAGTTTTCGCGACCCGTCGTACCGGCCTTTGCACGTCGGACAACATATCCCGTCTCTACCACTATATGCATGCTGATGCACTTCTTAACCGTGCAGGAGGCATATTTTCCTTACGCCGCGGGCAGGTGCCGAACCTGATCTTGTATCGCCTGTCCAGTCCCCGTTTTTCCGCAAGTTTCTATAAGGTCAGCGCTGCCGTATGTGAAACGTTCCGGATAAGGCCGAAACGCTATTGAAAATCTTCATTTCTTTGTTACGATAATGACACTCAACATACTCATATCCTGTTATAACGAATCAGTCAAAGACGTTCAGAACATATTTCTTTCGCCCCGCGCGGATGTCCGTTACATCGTCTCTCACCAACTGTCTCCGGATTATGCCGCCGCACACCCGGGACTGACAGCTGATGCTTCGCTCCAATTCAGCGGACGAAGTGATGTCGTTTACTCGCCGTTTGTCGGAAAAGGCTTGAGCCGGAACCGCAACCATTGCCTCGATGTCCTTGGATCGATCCTTGAAGCCGAGACGGGGCGAAGTGTTCATAAGGCTGACACACAATGCATTGAATCATGTGTCCTAAAGGAACAGTTGTGCGTGATTTCCGATGACGACATCGGGTATACCGATGCCTGGCTCAGCCGGATTATTGAGATTTTCGATGAGCGGTCTTGGGCAGACGTCCTGTGTTTCCGCATAGCAACTCCAGACGGCCAGCCTGAATTCAAGGACTATCCTGAAAAAGAGTTTGAGATAAGAAAAGTGCCGGTGTACGGAAATGTCTACTTCAGTGCAGTCGAGATTGCGTTCCGATATGAGCCTGTCAGGAAGAGTGGCATACGTTTCGACGAGAATTTCGGACTTGGCTCTCAGGTCTGGCCGGAGGGAGGTGAAGAGACGGTGTTCCTGTCGGATTGCCACAAGGCGGGCATGAGGATGGTCTATGTTCCGGAATATCTCGTGCAGCATCCGTTCTTCAGCACCGGTAAAAAGCTAAAGACTGTCCGCAAGGCGCGTATGCTCGAGGCCGTTGCGCTCAGATGCCGCGGACGGCTGTCATTTGCCGCGTTTGTCGGACGTCTTCGCGTGCTTTACAGGCGTGTTCTTTCTGCTGCGCATTTGTTTTCTTTTCCAACAAGCCCGTTGAAGTAGCGCGGCGTGTTTGCGGTGATTTTCAGCACCTTATGCGTTATCGGATGTACGATGCCGAGTGCCTTTGCGTGCAGGCAGAGGCGTCGCGCCGACTTTCCGTCCCCATATTTCGCGTCTCCGAGAATGGGGCAGTGCAGATGCGCTGCCGCTTGTACGCGAATCTGATTCTTGCGTCCTGTTTCCAGCAAAAACTCCACGAGCGACCTCTTTCCGTCCGTTTTGAGCACCTTCCAGTCAGTAACCGCCATCTCGCCGCCGTTCTCCGTCAGTGACGAGTAGACCATGAAGTTCTTTTCATTTTCTGTCAGCCAACTCACGATCCTCCCGTGCCTCGGTTCCGTATTTTCCCGGCTTTCGTCACCTGCGTTTTTCCCCTTGTTTCCGTTGGCGTTGCTCTCTGTCTTCGTTTTCGGCGCATTCCCGTTTTCCGGAACCCCGTCAACCACCGCGACATATTTCCTCTCCACAACCCTCTCATTCCAATTGTCTGTCATCGCCCTCTTCACTCCGAAATCCTTCGCGAACAGCAGCACGCCCGAAGTGTCCCTGTCCAACCTATGCAGAACATGAGCCTTGACGCGACCGTTGTACTTATGCATAAGGTAGTCATTAACAAGCATATATGCTGTCTCCACGTCCTTCCTGTTTCCAGCCACGCTCATCAGCCCCGAAGGCTTGTCAATCGCCACCAGCCATTTGTCCTCGTATATGATATCAATCGTCTTTTTCATTGTTCTATATTATCATTATCTATAAGGCTACAAAGGTAAACTATTATTTTGTAACTTTGCGCGGCAGCATTTGGCATTATGATGAACAGTAACGAAATATGGGATCCGCTGAGGAAGAAGATGGTGGCGCTGACACCGGAGGAGAGGGTGCGGCAGTGGTTTGTCGATGCGGTGCTGAAGCAGACGATGGGGGTGCCGGAGCATCTGATGATGTCGGAGGTTGCTTTCCGCCTTGGAGACAAGAACCTTAGGGCCGACGTTGTCGTGTATGGACGCGATGCGAAGCCTTTGGCGGTCGTGGAGTGCAAGAGGCCGGATGTAGAATTGACTGGAGACGTGCTGATGCAGGTGGTGCGGTATAATATGGCTTTGGACGTGAAGTATATATTCATAACAAACGGTACGAGAACCGTCGGGTTTAAGAAAGACGGGGCTGATGCTCTGACGCGGCTGACGGCTTTTCCGCGTTATGACGAAATGACGTTAGAGTAAGAAAAAAGTGCGCGGGGTTTGAGAGGTTGATAAATGAGATGAGTTTAATATTCGCAAGACGTTAGAATACTTGCGAAACTTGAATAATTTGAGATAATGGGAGAATTCAAGGAATTTCTGAATCATAAAATCTTCAGAATCGTTTCTGAAGTGGCGGAGGAAATGGGCGTGAGGGCGTTCGTGATAGGCGGATATGTGCGTGACTGCTTTCTGCAACGGCCTAACAAGGACATTGATATCGTTGTCGAAGGTAGTGGCATAAATTTGGCGCAAAATGTTGCTTCATACATAGAGAAACATGAATGTTTTGACGGGAAACAAAAAAGTTATAATGTGCATGTCTCTGTATTCAGGAATTTCGGAACGGCGATGCTGAAATATCACGGCATGGAAGTCGAGTTCGTTGGCGCGAGAAAGGAAAGCTACCGGCGGGAATCCCGCAAGCCAATAGTCGAGGACGGCACACTCCGCGAAGACCAACTGCGCCGCGACTTCACGATCAACGCGATGGCGTTCAGCCTCCAGAAGGATGACTTTGGGGCACTGGTGGATCCTTTCGGAGGAATACGCGACCTCGCGGCCGGAATAATCCGCACCCCTCTCGATCCGGACACGACTTACAGTGACGACCCTTTGCGCATGATTCGTGCAATCCGTTTTGCCACCAAACTCTCCACTCCTGAACACAGGTTCTCCATTGTCCCCGAATCGCTCGAATCCATAAGACGCAATCGGGGCCGCCTGGAAATCCTCTCAAAGGAGCGCATCGTCGAGGAATTGAACAAAATTCTCGTGACGCAGACGCCTTCGATGGGCTTCTACCTGCTGGACGAGACCGGACTGCTTGAGATGATACTTCCGCAACTGACAGCACTCAAGGGAGTCGAATCCGTTGAAGGTCATGGACATAAGGATAATTTTGCCCACACGCTTCAGGTAGTTGACAATGTTGCGGCACTCGAAGCCGAGGCCATTGCGGAAGGACGTCTGAAGGATTATGCGCCAGATGGAAACGGAGACAAGACTGCAAAGACTCGCACGGAGCCGAACGTCTGGCTCAGATGGGCGGCACTGCTCCACGACATAGGCAAGGCCGCGACCAAACGGTACGACCCGACTGTGGGCTGGACATTCCATGGACACGAAGTCGTCGGGGGCCGTATGGTTCCAAAGATTTTCAAGTCGCTGAAGATGCCGCTGAACGAGAAGATGGAATATGTAAAGAAACTTGTGGAGTTGCATCTTCGTCCTATCGCACTTGTCACTGAGGAAGTTACGGATTCTGCGGTACGACGGCTGCTGTTTGAGGCCGGAGACGACATAGATGACCTGATGTTGCTGTGCCACGGTGACATAACTTCGAAGAACCCTCGCAAAGTCGAGCGTCTCCACGCCAATTTCGAGCTCGTCAGCCGTAAATTGGTCGAGGTGGAGGCCAAGGATGCCGTGCGAAACTTCAAGAACCCGATTAATGGGGAATATGTTATGCAGGTTTTCGGGATTCCGCCGTGCAATACCATAGGCATCCTTAAGGAGTATGTGAAAAATGCCATTCTTGACGGCGAAATTCCCAACGAGTTCGAGGCTGCCGACGCCCTTATGCGGCAGAAAGCCGCTCAGATGGGGCTGACGCCCGTTGAATGAGTGTACAGCAGAAACACTTGAATATGGCTGAGAGCAGGACAAAATTACAGACATGGATCGAGTCATTCCGGATTCATATTTCCGGAGTACGGAGGTTTTCTGCCCGTACCTGCGAAATATATTCCGACGCCCTCAGAAGGTTCGCGGACTTTGTCGGTGATGTCGACACCATAACCCCTTCGGTCATTCGGGATTACGAGGTACATCTTATTGACGGTGAGAAACTTCAGCCCAAGACTACCAATCTTCACATGAGCGTTCTCGGCAGTTTCTGCACATGGCTTGTTCGCACGGGGGAACTCAAGTCCAACCCGATGAAGACCGTACGACGTCCGAAGATTCCGAAGCGTCTTCCGGAGTTCTATCGCGAGGATTCCATGTCGGAATATTTCGCAAAGACAGACATCTATGCCTCACCGGAATTTCTCGAGTCTTTCCGTGCAGCCTTCTCACTTGCCGCAGAGGGGAATAAGGATGCGGAGGCTCAAGCGCGCGAACTTTACGAAAAACGCCTTGAACGTGCTGTAATATCGACACTTCTGAATCTGGGAATACGTCGTGGAGAGCTGATAGGGATGAATATCGGAGACCTCGATACTTCACGTCGGGTGGTCTTGATACGCGGAAAAGGTGACAAGATGCGAGAAATTCCTGTGATTCCGTCGTTGTGTGAAGAAATTTTGCTATATTTGAACGCAGTTGAGACAATGGCGGGAGGAAAACGAGATGCGATGGATGCGATGTTCGTGACCTGGAGCGGGAGAAGGATTTACCCCGTGCTTGTCGACAGGATTGTGAAAGGCGAGCTTTCGCAGATAGCCGGGATTACCGGACGTCGTTCGCCGCATGTCCTGAGACACACGCTCGCGACAGAGTTGCTCGACGGCGGCACCGACCTCAATTCCATAAAGGAAATGCTCGGGCACGCCTCGCTCGCGACGACGCAGGTTTACACCCACAACTCAATTGCAAAGTTGAAACAGGTTTATGGCGCAGCTCATCCGAGAGCGGAATCGCGTTTGGAAACTGACTGAAAGCCTGCAATATATAACAATTAACTTATTCTTTAGAAGGAGGTAACTTATGGAGGAGATCAGAATTCAATCTATCCGTTTTGACGCCGATCAGAAACTTTTGGATTTCGTGAAGAAGAAATTGTCAAAGTTGCCTAAGTTCCATGATTCGGTCATCGGTATTGATGTGAAGCTTTCGCTGTTGGCGGAGCATGACAACAAGAATGTTTGGGTGAAAGTGCAGGTGCCGGGAAATGATGTCGTCGTGGAAAGAAATGCCGCAACTTTCGAGGATGCCGTCGTTGACTGCGCGGACGTCTTGAAGGAAAAGCTGAAGAGGATTAAGGAAAAACAGGTAAAGTAATTTATTGGGCGGAGAAGTCTCCTGAAAGGCTTCTCCGCTTTGGTGATAAGTAGATATGGCAAAGGGATTTGCGGAGACAGATAGGCAATGTGCGGAAATAGTCGCCCAGGTCAGGCAGCACCGGTTCGCGCCGGTGTATCTTTTGATGGGGGACGAACCCTATTATGTGGATATGGTCTGCGAAGCTGTGATTGCCAATGCCTTCGATGATGAAGGGGAGCGGGACTTCAACCAGCTGATATGCTATGGCGCTGATGTTGACGCCGATTCTGTGATAACGTCGGCCAGAAGCTATCCGATGTTTGCGGAACGCAGACTGGTTGTGGTCAAGGAGGCTCAGATGATGCGTTCGCTTGAGGATCTTGCACTCTACTGCACGAAACCGCTGGAGTCCACCGTCCTTGTGATTGCGATGCACGGGGCGTCTGCGGACAAGAGGAAATCCCTTTACAAGACAGTTTCAAAAATAGGAGTTGTCGTCGAGTCCTCCCAACTGAGAGACTACGAGATGCCGCAGTGGATAACGTCCTATTACCGGTCTCGCGGGCTTGCTTTGGCTCCCGAAGCCGCTTCTCTGTTGGCCGAGTATGCCGGGACCGATTTGTCTAAGATTGCCGTGGAAACAGACAAGATGCTCAAGAATCTTCCGGACGGCACGACAGATGTCACTGCGGAGGATATTGAGCGCAACGTCGGCATCAGCCGCCAATATAGCATATTTGAACTTACCCGTGAACTCTCTGCCCGCAATGCCGCCAAGGCTTTAAAGATAGCCGCCTATATCGGTTCTGCCGCAAAGTTTGCCTTACCTATGGCTACAGGCCCTCTGTTCACGCATTTCTACCGGATTCTGAAATACAACGCCTTACTTGCCTCGAAACCGGGAGTCGGCAATGCTGAGAAGGCATCGCTTTTGGGAGTCAATCCCTATTTTCTCCGGGAATATGACATGGCGGTGCGCAACTATCCGACACGCAAGTGTATGGCTGCCATCGCGCTGATACGTGACTATGATTTCAAGGGCAAGGGGGGAGACAACGGTGAGGCCACAGATGCCGAACTTGTTACGGAGCTCACGGCAAGGCTGCTTACATTATGAGGATGTATATGAATTACCTAATTTTTAACATAATATAAAGTCTATGGGATTGATTGAATGTCAGGACATCTGCAAATCTTTCGGAGAAAAGGTCGCTCTTGACCATGTCTCCGTAACTATGGAGAAGGGCAAGATCTTTGGCCTGCTCGGACCTAACGGTTCCGGAAAGACGACACTGATCAGGATTATAAACAGGATAACCATACCGAACTCCGGAGTAATCCTGTTTGACGGACGTCCCATCACGCAACGTGATGTCGAGAAGATTGGCTATATGCCTGAAGAGAGAGGACTGTACCGCAAGATGAAAGTCGGTGAGCAGGCGCTTTTTTTCGCGCGGCTGAAAGGAATGTCCTATAAGGATGCAGAGACGGAGCTGAAGAAGTGGTTTGTCCGTTTCGGGATTGAGTCATGGTGGAACAAGAAGGTGGAGGAACTGTCAAAGGGCATGGCCCAGAAGGTTCAGTTCATCACGACGGTGGTGCACAGGCCCTCGCTGCTCATCCTCGATGAGCCTTTTAGCGGCTTTGACCCTGTCAATGCGCAGGTCGTTCAGAAAGAAATCCTGCGTCTTCGCGACGAAGGGGCTACGATTGTCTTGTCCACGCATAATATGGAATCCGTCGAGGAACTTTGTGACGACATCGCTCTCATAAACATGTCCAAGCTCATCATTTCAGGCCATCTCGATGACATCCGCCACCATTACGGGAACAGCAATGTCGAGCTCGTCTACACTGGAGAAACGCCGGTGGCCGCCCACGAAGGGCTGTTTTCCGTGCTCAGCGACAAGAATGAGGCGGGGCGGCACACGGCGGTTCTCTCTCTTGAAGAAGGGGTGCGAAGCAATGATGTGCTCTCTGCAATCATCACCGGGAATCTGACCGTCAATTCATTCCAAGAACTCATTCCAAGGATGAATGACATATTCATCGAACTTGTAAAGGGTCAGGAGGTCTCAAAGTAACGAATTATATAATATTGGACAATACTATGAATTTCAGAAATATAGGCGTGGTCATATCTCGCGAGTACATGACCCGTGTGAAAAAAAAGTCATTCCTTCTAATCACTTTCCTTGGCCCGATTCTATTTGCCGCGATGATGGTGCTCCCGTCGCTGATAATGTTTTTTGTGAAGGACAATGGGAAACAGATAGCTGTCATCGACGAGTCCGGCATAGTCATGCCGCAACTTAAGTCAGATGATTCTTATATATTCACTGACTATTCCGGGCATCAGCCGGACTCCGTCAAGGCAGATCTAAAGGAACTTGGCGTTGACGTGCTTATGATAGTGTCTCCGGTAATTGATTCAACAAAAACTGTAAATGTTACCACGTATTCAACGAAGGCACTGAGCGTTGAACTGAAATCTGCTATCGAGTCACAAGTGGACGATGCGGTTGAAGACTATCGAATCTCGCTTTATGACATAGGAGATCTCAAGCAGATTATGGCAGAAGTCAAGGCCGACGTCAGTGTGACGACCTATACAATTGATGACTCCGGAGAGGCAAAGCTCGATTCTGCTGAGGTGAAGATGATTGTTTCGATGCTGCTCGGGATGATAATCTACATGTTCATAGCGATGTTCTCCGCCATGGTGATGTCCTCGGTGATTGAGGAAAAGTCCAGCAGGGTGGTGGAAGTTTTGGTTTCCAGCGTCAAGGCCACGGAACTTATGTTCGGCAAGATTGTCGGCGTCGCTGCCGTTGCCCTGACACAGTTTCTCCTTTGGATTGTGCTGACCGGTGTGATTGTCTCTGCTGTAGGAGGAATCATCGGATTTGATTCTATTATGGGCAGCAGCCAGCAGATGAGCGCAATGGCAGGGGTTGACCAGTCAGCATTGGATGCTACGGGAATGAACCTCGATCCGTCGGCAATGGCGGCAGGTCTCGACACACAGGGAAATTCGGTGCTTTCTGCTCTTAGGGAGTTGAATTATACTGAGATACTCGTTTCATTCGTGATTTTCTTCGTGCTTGGATACCTGCTTTATGCTTCACTTTTTGCGGCCATCGGGTCTTCCGTTGAAAACGAGGCAGACAGCAGCCAACTTCAGATTCCGGTGACGATTCCGCTTCTTCTCGGGTTCTTCATCGCCCTCTATGCCTTCAAATCTCCTGATAGCCCGTTGGCGTTCTGGGGATCGATTATACCATTCACCTCGCCGATAGTGATGCTTGCAAGGATTCCTTTCGGAGTGCCGATGTGGGAGCTTGTACTTTCGATTGCGCTGCTGCTGCTGACTTTCCTCGGCTGCGCATGGCTCTCTGCCAAGATTTATAAAATCGGAATACTCACTTTCGGCAAGAAATCAACGTTCAAGGACTTGTGGAAATGGTTGAGAATGAAATAGCTTAGGAAGAACGACAAGATTCGGTAAACCAAAATAAAATAAAATACGATGAAGAAGATATTTGTAATATTGTTATTGCTTGCTGGAATCACCGCATTTGCACAGAATTCTGCAGATCGTCAGCAACAAGTCGGCAAAGTTGAAGTGGTCTCGTGGACCTTGACACCGATGGACGGAAGCCGTGTTGGAGCGAAATCTCCGTCATCCGACGACGTGAAGGAATGTCTCGGAGAGATCAGGCACGGGAAATACTACGCTCCTGACGGCAAGGTATATGGTCGCCGTACGGCAACATACAAGGCTGCCAAGGAACTGCTTTCCGTGCAGGACAGGATGGCTCCGATGAGGGAGACCGTAGGGTACAGCACCCGTGAGATGGATGTCGAGTATCCGGAATCTGAACTTTCTAACTGGTTCATTGACAACATAATGGAAGCTGTGGCAAAAGAATCCGGAAAGTCGGTGTCTTTCGGTGTCGGCAATTTCGGAGGAATCCGCTGTGCCATGCCTCACGGCAACATCATACTTGACGACCTGAAATCCATGTTCCCGTTCAGGAATCAGATAGTCTACCTTGAACTTCAGGGAAGCGAAATCCGCGCAATTCTTGAAAAGATGGCAGCCGATCGCTTTCAGGTGCTCGGCGGCTGTAGGGTCGTGGCAAAAGATGGAAAGCTTGTCTCCGCGGAATTGGACGGAGAACCGCTAGACGACGCCAGATGGTACGGAGTTGCTACTATATCTTTCCTTCTTGAAGGAGGTGACGGACTCTACCTCGAAAACAATTCCAGAAATATGAAAATCTACGACATCGACATCATCGACATCATACTCGATAAGGTGAAGTCCCTTTCATCTGAAGGTAAACCGATTGAGTATCACACAGACGGAAGAGTCGTAATCGAAAAATAGGGGAGGACAGAAAATGAAAAGAATCGGACACATACTTGTCGCAGCATTGCTTGCCGTTTCTTATGGTGCTTATGCACAGGAACTTACAATACTTCACCTGAACGACACTCACAGCCACATAGAGCCGGAACGTGTAGGCTCTCTCAACGGGCAGGGCGGAACTCTCGAAAGGGCCGCGTACATCGACAGCGTGCGCACTGCCGACGGAAGAAAGAACGTCCTTCTTCTGCATGCCGGTGACTTTAGCCAGGGAACCTCCTATTTTATCGTCATGAGAGGCTTCCTGGAAGTGGACCTGATGAATGCCATGGGCTTTGACGCCACTGCAATAGGAAACCATGAGTTTGACAACGGACTTGACGAGCTCACCTCTCGCGTAAAGAAGCTAAAGTTTCCGATACTCTGCGCCAATTATGATTTCTCGAAGTTCGAGCTTGGAAAATATGTCAAGCCATACACTATTGTCAGCAAGGCCGGACTCAAGATCGGAATCATAGGTCTTACCACTGACGTCAGGCCTGTGGTTGATGCGGCCATTGCCCGCCAGCTTGAGTTCCGTGACCCGGTGGAAACGGCTAACAGGTGGGCTGATTATCTCCGCAACGAAAAGAAGTGCGACATGGTCATCTGTCTCACGCATCTTGGGTTTGAGAGCGACAGAATGATGGTTCAGCGCGGTCTGCGCAATGTTGACCTTATCGTTGGCGGTCATTCCCACACTTTCTTAAAGGAAATTTGTTGGGAGAAGGGACCCGACGGAGTTGAGATTCCAATCATTCAGAACGGATGTTGGGGACTTAACATGGGCAATCTCAAGGTTGACAGACTTAAATAGCCGAATAGAGGTAATCGACTGAACTTTTTTTGCTTTTATTGAGGCAAAACCTTAACTTTGCGAGCTTCATTTTAGGTATATATTTTATTTGGTATAATATAAAGGTTAAGGATATGAAGAGATTTATCATCACCGCAGTCGCGCTTGCACTTGGATTCGGTTTCGTTGCACAGGCGCAGGACAAAACTCAGAGGGCCGAGTATGTGTTTACTACCGTAAAGGAGAATCCGGTTACAAGCATCAAGAACCAATACCGTTCCGGGACATGCTGGTGCTATTCCGCACTTTCTTTTGTAGAGTCTGAGATTCTCCGCCAGAAGGGCATTGAGACGGACCTCTCAGAGATGTTCGTGGTGAACAGGTCTTATTTTGACAGGGGAGTGAAATATGTCCGTCTCGACGGCAAACTCGGTTTTTCGGCCGGGAGCTCATTCGGCGATGTCTATGAGGTAATTCGTAACTATGGAATCGTTCCGCAGGAAGTTTACACCGGAATGAACTATGGTACGGAACTTCCGGTTCAGGCAGAAATGGACGCCGCACTCGAGGGTTTCATCAAAGCCATCGCCGAGAATCCGAACAAGACTCTTTCGACCGCGTGGAAGAATGCCTACAACGGCATACTCAGTGCATATCTCGGAGAACTTCCGACAGAATTCACAGTTGACGGAAAGACTTTCACTCCGGAGTCCTATCGCGACTATCTTGGAATCAATGTTGACGACTACATTAACCTTTCCTCATTCACTCATCACCCGTTCTACAAGCCGTTCGTAATAGAAGTCAGCGACAACTGGAGATGGGGGAGCGCATACAATCTTCCGATTGATGAGCTTATGGAAGTGATGTACAATGCCATTGACAAGGGATTCACTATCGCGTGGGGTGCTGACGTCAGCGAGAAGGGATTTACACGCAACGGCACCGCTGTGGTTCCGGACGTGGATGCTGCACCGACTGCGGGCTCCGATCAAGAGCATTGGATTGGAAAGTCTGACGAAAAGTCTTCGGAGCAGACTTCTGCAGAGGAAAAGAAAATTACTCAGGAGATGCGTCAGATTGCCTATGACAACAAGCAGACGACCGACGACCATGGAATGCAGATTTATGGTCTCGCAAAAGATCAGAACGGCAATCCTTTCTTCATCGTGAAGAACTCTTGGGGCGAAGCCGGGGCATACAAGGGAATATGGTATGCGTCAGATGCTTATGTCCGTTACAAGACTCTCAACATTGTTGTTCATAAGGACGCGCTTCCGAAGTCGATAAAGAAGAAGCTTGGCATAAAATAAGTTGTCCATATTCGGATGATTGATTATGGTAAGCATTCGTAAAAATATCCCCAATACCATCACATCAATGAACTTGCTCTGTGGTGTATTGGGGATTTTGTCTTGTCTGAAGGGTGATGTGCCGACGGCATTCTATCTTATGCTGGCCGCTTCCGTCTTTGATTTCTGCGACGGTCTGGCCGCAAGGGCACTGCATGCCTATTCACCAATGGGCAAGGAACTTGACTCCCTCTCGGACATGGTTAGCTTCGGTGTTCTTCCGTCGGTGATGCTAGTATGCTTTGCTGAGCATTCGTTCTTGGGTGGGCTTGACCTCGCATTCAACGTCTCGCCGTTCATTCACTGGCTCGTGGTGCTCTCTCCCGTGCTCGTTGCCGTGTTCTCCGGACTGAGGTTGGCAAAGTTCAACACAGATGAGCGTCAGAGCGAGAATTTCATTGGTCTTGCAACCCCTGCGGGCGCAATATTTCTTGCGGCACTCGTATGCTTCGCGATGAAATCGGAGAGTGAGCTTGCCGCATGGCTTTCAGATTGGGCGACCGTCAGGATTATGGTTCCTGTGCTTTCTGTCACAGTCGCAGCCCTGCTTGTCTGCGAGATTCCAATGTTCGCGATGAAGATAAAAAAGGGAAGCAACCTTGCAGAGGGGCACTATGGAAAACTGCGGATAGCGTTTTTTGTCGGTGCCGCTCTCATAGTAGTTGCAGTCGCTGTGTTTAGGCTTCATTTCTCGATGGCATTCAGCCTCATATTTTTCTATTACATTGTCTTGAACGTTGCGGCGCTGCCGTTTACCCATAAGGACGCGAAATGAGGAAGAGGTTTCTCATATCGATTCTGATGCTGGCAATTATCTTGACAGCATGCGAGAGAAACAAGAATGTTTTAGAACCATACCTGCCCTTTGTAAAGCAGGCACTCACTGATACGAGTTCTGTTTCCAAGCACATTCTGGACAAATATGTTCCGAACAATGTGGCAGGAAGCATCGCAGTCATAGGAGATTTTGAGTCGGTATGCCGCATGGTGTCTGACTTTCTGTGCTCAGACCGTTTCGATAACATCGACGGGCGCGAGCAGCCGGATGAACTGCATGATTTTGCGGGGGAGACGTTCACTCCTGTATTTGACATGGCAAACTCTCCGTATGCCGGCTACATTGAGGCCGAGAATATTCCTGCAATGCGCGAGGCTGCAGTCAGCATGGCAGTGGCGTCCTTGGGTAGCAGTTGCTATTCAAACACATTTGACGAAGAAATGACTTCACCCCGCATTCCTGCAAAGGTTTTGATTGTGGATTCTCCATATCTGTGCCGCTATGCGTTGAAGGATATTGATACTCTACTTGTCTCTGCCGGGATTGATGTCCCTGTACTCTCACTTTCTGACGAAATGATGAACCGCGCCGGAAAACGTCACCCGAATGGGCTGATTGCCGTTCTTGCCGGAAGTAAGGAGATTGAACATGGTCTGTACAAAGGAGTGTATGAACGGTGCCGTAATGGTTCTGATTCATTTCCCGACTACATCGAACATACGGTCTCAGGCGGGGACTCGAAGACGATATTCATGGAGTTTCTTGACAACTATCTGGCGTCGGGTGCTCAGGACAAGATTTCAGCCGTGCTTGTCGGCGTATCGTCCGATTCGCTCAATGTCCGTGATCTCTCGGAGGTGTTGGAGGAGATAAGGACGTCCCAGGGGCTTGATATGGAGAACTACCGCGCAGTGCTTGACGAGAACTTTGAATTTATCGGGGGAGAGGATGCTGTCATTCAAGCGTGCTACAATGTTCTTCGCGATCATAATTTGTTTACGCATAGGATTGCATACCCTTCGGTGAAGGCATACGTGACAGTTCCGTCGTCGAGCGTTCCGCTTGAGAGTGTCAGTTTCGGAGGCACGCTTTCCGACAAGTTCAAGTATAACCATTCGGCGGATGCAAGTATTCAGATTACGCGGACAGTTCCTCTTGGACGCTTGTATATGAGTGACGAGTATCTTGAAAAGGTCAACCGTCTTGTAGCTCCGGTGATACTCAACATGGACAGGCTGACGGAGTGATGTACAGTTTAATTAAAGAGCAGTGCAGAGGTGAACGAAAACAGATTCATAGAAAACATACTTCCGGAAGCGATTGAGACGATGCCGCTGGCTTCATTTCCGGGGGAGATATGTGTAATAGACTCATTGTCTGAGGATTATAGGAGAGCTATCCGTTACTTGAAAAGACAGAAGATTCTCGGTTTCGACACAGAAACGAAGCCCTGCTTCACTCCCCACACACCAAATCCCGGTGTCGCGCTTCTGCAGCTTTCGGGCGGCGGCAAGGCGTTTCTCTTTAGGATAAAGTCGCTTGGGATGCAGCGGGCATTGTGCAACATTCTTGCAAATCCCGACATCGTAAAGGTGGGAGCAGCAACAACGGACGACGTGAGGGGGCTTCAGCGCTATGCGAAGTTCAAGCCCGCTTCTTTTGTGGACTTGCAGAAGATTGTTCCGGAATGGGGGATACGCGACAAGAGCGTCAAAAAGATGGCTGCAATCATTCTCGGAGTCAAGGTTTCCAAGACACAGCAGCTCTCCAATTGGGAGGCGGACAAGCTTTCAGATCCCCAAATGAAATATGCTGCCACAGATGCGTGGATCTGCCGTGAGATGTATTTGAAACTGAAGAATACGGAACTCAAGCCGCTAGCGGCGCCAACGACTATAGTCTTTAAAGGTGATGTTGTTTCGGTTGAGATAATAGAGAATTAAGTATATATTATGGTAAAGGTAATACTTCGCAAAGGCCGGGATGAGTCGGTGCGTCGCTTTCACCCGTGGGTGTTTTCCGGTTCAATAGCACAGATTCAAGGCACTCCTGCGGAAGGTGACCTCGTGTCGGTTTATGCCGCGGATGGGACTTTTCTTGCGTGTGGTCACTACCAGATAGGCTCAATAGCAGTCCGGATTCTCAGCTTTGACTCGGATGTTCTTGCACCGGACTTTTGGGAGACGATGATTTCCAGGGCGCTAGCTGTGCGCATTGCGGCATCTCTTGCTGAGCCACCTGCCGGATTTGCTCCTGAACGCTGTATATCGGATTCGAAGGCATCGGTTGTAGGCAGAACAAACTGTTATCGTCTGGTTCATGGGGAAGGAGACAGCCTTCCAGGGCTTGTTATTGACTACTATAATGGTGTATGCGTGATACAGGCCCATTCCGTTGGAATGTTTCGAGCAAGAAAACAGATTTGTCTTGCGCTTCAGTCTATTTATGGTGACGCTCTGAAGGCGGTTTACGACAAAAGTTCTGGCACAGCGCCTTTTAAGGCGGGGCTCGATTTGGTCGACGGATATATGTATAGAAAAGACGGATTCAGTGACGACGAGCAGATTGTTCTTGAAAATGGGCACAAATTTATAGTGAACTGGACAGAAGGACAAAAAACAGGATTTTTTCTTGATCAGCGAGAAAACCGTGCGCTTGTGGAGCGCTATGCTGCCGGTCGCCGCGTTCTCAATCTATTCTGCTACACAGGAGGCTTTTCCGTGTATGCTCTGGCCGGAGGCGCAGTTCACGTCGATTCTGTCGATAGTTCTGCACGTGCCATGGAACTGGTTGAAAAAAATGTGTCGCTGAACAGTTTTACTACCGGTTCAGAAACTGCTCAACATCAAGGACTTTGCTGCGATGCCATTGATTATGTGAAAAACATTCCGGAAGGAAAATACGATCTTATCATCGTTGACCCTCCTGCATTTGCAAAGCACCGTGGGGCCAGAGATAATGCTCTGCGGGCCTACCAGAGACTCAATGCGGCTGCCATTTCAAAGGTTGCGCCTGGAGGACTCGTCTTTACTTACAGTTGTTCCCAAGTCGTTGACAAGGAAGCCTTTGCACTTGCCGTGTTCTCCGCTGCCGCCCAGACCGGAAGGAGTGTCCGCATCCTCGACCGTCTCAACCAACCGGCCGACCACGCCGTTAACATCTACCACCCGGAAGGGGAGTATTTGAAGGGACTGCTGCTGTATGTAGAGTAAACCAGGTATCAGGAACTGCGGTTGCTGAAACAATTTTCAACGCAAACACACAGAAAAGTTTGCACAAAGGAAAAATTTTCCTAACTTTGCATTCCCAAAGGAAATATGGTGCTATGGCCGAGGGGCTAGGCACAGGTCTGCAAAACCTGCTACAGCAGTTCGAATCTGCTTGGCACCTCCAAAAGAAGAGTTCGCGCAAGCGAGCTCTTTCTTTTTACGATTGTTTGGAGACATTACACGTGGTTTTATTTGTTGCAAATATTTTAAGAATGTGCGGTTTTTCGTATTTTTTGTGTATGTTTGTGACCTTTCAACAATAGTACGAAACTTTTTTTAACTACTACAAACACAAAACTATGACATTTCTTTTCTATTTCGTACCGGTGGCGGCAGTGATTGCACTTCTGTTCGCCTGGTTGTTTTTCCGACAGATGATGAAAGAAAGTGAGGGAAACGTGACGATGCAGGAAATCGCGCGGTTCGTAAGGGAAGGGGCTATGGCCTATCTAAAACAGCAGTACAAGGTTGTGACTATTGTCTTCATTGTGCTTGCTGTTTTTTTTGCGGTTCTGGCCTATGTTTTTCACGTCCAGAACCCTTGGGTTCCGTTTGCATTCCTCACCGGTGGATTCTTCTCCGGTCTTGCGGGGTTTGTGGGAATGAAAACAGCGACCTATGCTTCTGCGAGGACAGCAAATGCGGCTATGCGTTCGCTCAACAGCGGTCTTAAGGTGGCATTCCGTTCGGGAGCCGTGATGGGACTCACGGTTGTTGGTCTCGGTCTTCTCGACATCGCATTGTGGTGGCTCATTCTTTCGGCATTTTATCCGACTGACGATCCTCATAACCTCGTCATCATTACAACGACAATGCTTACTTTCGGAATGGGTGCATCCACACAGGCACTTTTTGCGCGTGTCGGTGGCGGTATTTACACAAAGGCTGCCGATGTGGGAGCTGACCTTGTGGGAAAAGTCGAAGCCGGAATTCCTGAGGACGATCCTCGCAACCCCGCAACTATCGCTGACAATGTGGGTGACAATGTGGGTGATGTTGCCGGAATGGGTGCTGACCTTTATGAATCCTACTGTGGTTCTATCCTCGCAACCAGTGCGCTCGGAGCATCTGCATTCTATATGAGCGGAACAGAGTTTCAATTGAAGGCGATTGTGGCTCCTATGCTCATTGCCGCAGTCGGCGTGATTCTTTCTATTATAGGTATTTACACTGTCAGAACCAAAGAGGGGGCGGGTATGAAGCAGCTTCTCAAGTCTTTGGGTATCGGAACAAATCTCAGCTCCGTTCTTATTGCAGTGGCGACCTTCGGGATTATGTGGCTCCTGGGTATGGATAATTGGTGGCAGATTTCACTTTCAGTAGTGGTCGGTCTTCTCGCCGGAGTAATCATCGGACAGGCAACGGAGTACTACACCTCACATTCATACCGTCCTACACAGAAACTTGCCGAGAGCGCCCAGACCGGTCCTGCCACGGTTGTCATCTCCGGAGTCGGTCTGGGAATGCTTTCAACTGCAATTCCGGTAATTACAATCGCAGTCGCAATTCTTCTTTCATACTTCTGCGCCAACGGTTTTGACTTTTCTTTCTCTGCCCAGAGCCTCAGCCTCGGTCTCTACGGCATTGGTATCGCAGCAGTCGGAATGCTTTCGACTCTTGGCATAACCCTCGCCACCGACGCTTACGGCCCGATTGCCGACAACGCGGGAGGTAACGCTCAGATGAGTGAACTCGATCCGGAAGTCCGTCAGCGTACGGATGTGCTTGACGCTCTTGGAAACACCACTGCGGCAACAGGTAAGGGTTTCGCAATCGGTTCCGCAGCCCTCACGGGTCTTGCACTCCTTGCTTCCTACATAGAAGAAATCAAAATCGGTCTCGGACACATCGGAAAACAGGTTATGTCCGTCACTGGAGAATGGATTGATGCCTCAAGCGCGACAATTCCTGACATTATGGCATTCTATAATGTGGATCTTATGAATCCTGTGGTTCTCGTGGGCGTTTTCATTGGTGCGATGATGTCCTTCCTTTTCTGCGGACTTACAATGAATGCTGTCGGAAGGGCTGCCCAGAGTATGGTGACAGAGGTTCGCAGACAGTTCCGCGAAATCAAGGGTATTCTCACAGGAGAGGCAAGGCCGGACTATGCACGTTGTGTGGAGATTTCCACTAAAGGTGCTCAGCACGAAATGCTTCTGCCGGCTTTGATTGCCATCATTGTTCCTGTAGTCGTAGGTCTCGTTCTTGGAGTAGCCGGTGTTATGGGGCTTCTTGTCGGCGGTCTCGGCAGCGGTTTTGTCTTGGCTGTGTTTATGGCCAACTCCGGTGGAGCCTGGGACAATGCGAAAAAATATGTTGAAGAGGGTAATCTCGGCGGCAAGAATTCTGAGGCTCACCGTGCGACAGTGACAGGCGACACGGTTGGTGACCCATTCAAAGACACATCCGGACCGTCACTCAATATTCTTATCAAGCTTATGAGTATGGTTTCAATCGTTATGGCCGGACTCACAGTCTTGATTCACTAAGATTTAGAATCACAATAGAATTCGGGTGCCTGAAGATTTCGCTTCTTCAGGCACCCGTAGTTTATATCAATAATGTGAAACTCATATAAATAAAAAATGAGCTGTCGTCGCTCCCGCGAGGACACCTCATACTAACCACATAATTAATAACACTAAAACTAATAACCAATGAGTTAATTTTAGAATACAGAATCGTCTTCCCTTAACTCGTTTGCAAAGGTACGACTATTTTTTGATTCTGCAAATTTTTTCCGCAAAAAAATGCAAAAAAAAGACAAATTTTTACAAAAAAGACTTCAATTCATAGTAGAGAAGTTGTGTCGGAAGGCCTACAACTGTGAAGAATGACCCTGTTATGCCGCTGATTGCCGCATATCCTATCCATTCCTGGATGCCATAGGCTCCGGCTTTGTCAAAGGGTTTGAAGTTTTTGATGTAAAAGTCGATGTCTTCTTCGCTGAGAGGGGCAAAACGCACGAGACATCTGTCTGCGAACGATTTTTCGCGAAAGGCGTCACGGATGGTAACTCCTGTAATCACCTCGTGTTCTCGACCGGACAGATGTTTCAGCATTTGGCGTGCTTCCTCTTCGGAATGAGGTTTTCCCATAATCTCTTCCCCACAAAGCACAAGTGTATCGGCTGTTATGAGGACTTCGTTTTCTGAGAGCGGACGGTGGAATCCGTGGGATTTCCCTTTGGAAAGAATAAGAGGGATGTCCCTATGAGGCGTGTCCGGACTGTATTTTTCCTCAAAACAATTGCGTGTGTCGACCTCGAACTCAAGACCGAGACCGGCAAGCAGCTCACGCCTCCTGGGAGAGGCGCTGGCGAGAATTATATGCCTTGCAGTCATTGTTACTCAGTAACTTTTCTCATATTTGGAAACATCGAAGTTCCATGTTCCCTGTGCGCGCATCACAATTTCTATGATTTCACGGACGAAACGAGCTCCTGCCGGAAAAATCGACACATAGTCAGCACAGAGTTTCGCTTCTTCCATGGCATCGGCGGGGCAGATGCCCAATCCGCAGGCCGCGAGAACAGGCGCATCCGGAACGTCATCTCCGCAGTAGAGGACCTCCTCCGGTTTCAGGGCGTATTTTGTGCAGAATTTGTTGAAATCAGCAATCTTGTCCTTTGAGGCAAGATAGATGTCCGTACCGCCGAAGCCGAAGAACCGGAAGCGTTTTTCGACTGTATCCGAGTGTGCTCCTGTTATGATACCGAGCCTATAGCCACCCATAGACGCCATTCTGAGGCCGAAACCATCCTTCGCGCTGTAGGTACGCAGGAAGTCTCCGCTTTCTGCGACAAAGATGCTTCCGCCGGTCATCACTCCATCGATATCAAATGTGAAAGCCTTGATTCTCAGAATCTTCTCGTAGACTTTTTCGGGAATTTCAAGCTCCTTGAGCTGTGAGTTTGTAATTTTTACCATCTCCATCAGCTTTTGGCACCGTTTCCGAAACCGTTTCCAAATCCTCCCATAGGGAATGTGTCACCTCCGTTTCTTCCGAATGAAATCGTCCCGAACTGGGACTCGTATTTCTGAATGTTGTCCTGCAGTGCCATCAGAAGCCTCTTTGCATGTTCCGGTGTCATAATCAGGCGGTTGCTCACGCTCGCTTTCGGCAGGCCCGGAAGCATGGTCGCGAAGTCAAGGATGAATTCGCTGTGGGAGTGAGTGATGATGGCAAGGTTCGAGTATGAGCCTTTTGCGACGTCGTGAGGGATTTCGATGTCAAGCTTGTTGTCGTTGTTTTCCATAATTTTTGAATTGCACGTTACGTTTTCAAAGATATAGATTGTATTGTCTCGCGAAGTTAGTCAAAAATATTGTATCTTTGCACGTTTATGCGCGGTGAATGACGTGCGATGGTGGAAATTGCTGTGGAAATGGCGCATGATAGTGAAAATTGAAATTTAAAATATTGGAAATATATGGAATTGCAGTCGAAGTACGATCCGGCACAGACCGAAGACAAATGGTACGCCTACTGGCTGAAACACAAGTTCTTTCACTCGGAGCCGGATGAAAGGGAGCCTTACACTATAGTCATTCCGCCTCCTAACGTGACGGGAATCCTTCACATGGGGCACGTTCTCAACAACACCATCAATGATGTGCTGATTCGCAAGGCACGCATGGACGGCAAGAACGCCTGCTGGATTCCGGGGACCGACCATGCTTCAATCGCAACCGAGAGCAAGGTTGTGGCCAAACTCAAGGCGGAGGGCATCAGCAAAGAGGACCTTTCCCGCGACGAGTTCATGAAGCATGCATGGGAATGGAAGGAAAAGCATGGCGGCATCATCCTCAGTCAGTTGCGCAAGCTCGGTGCGTCATGTGATTGGGACAGGACCAAGTTCACTATGGATCCGGATCTGAGTGAGGCTGTGATCAACACCTTCGTCTACTTCTACAACAAGGGACTTATATATAGAGGTGTGCGCATGGTCAACTGGGACCCGGTTGGTCTCACGGCAGTCAGCGACGAGGAAGTTGTCCATAAGGACACAGCCAGCAAGTTCTATCACATGAGATACTTCGTCTCCGACGGACACGGCAACCCGACCGACAAATACATAGTCGTGGCGACCACCCGTCCGGAAACAATCATGGCCGATGCAGCTGTCTGCATCAATCCGAATGACACGAGATATGAGTGGCTTCGCGGGAAAAAGGTAATTATACCTCTGATAAACAAGGAAATACCTATTATTGAGGATTCATACGTCGAGATGGATTTCGGAACCGGATGTCTCAAGGTGACTCCGGCTCACGATGTGAACGACTACGCTATCGGAATGCGTCACAATCTTCCGGTTCTTGACATAATCGATGACCACGGCCGCCTGAACGAAAAGGCTCAGATTCTTGTTGGCGAGGATCGTTTTGTGGCGAGAAAGAAGATTGCCAAGATGCTTGAGGAAGCCGGAAATCTCGAGAAGACAGTCGATTACACTTCTCCTATAGGATATTCAGAACGGACGAACGCCGTCATTGAGCCGAAACTCTCTAAACAGTGGTTTCTCAAGATGGATGATTTGGCAAAGGCCGCTCTCGAAAGCGTGGAGAGCGGAAGAATAAAGCTCATACCGGAAAAGTACCGCAATACCTACCGCCATTGGATGGAGACAGCGCATGACTGGTGCATATCACGTCAGCTTTGGTGGGGGCAGCGCATTCCTGCATATTATCTTCCGGACGGAAGCTTTGTTGTAGCGTCCACGGCCGAAGAGGCTTTGAAACTTGCGCAGCAGAAGAATCCTGCCGTGACCGCAGCGGATCTCCATCAAGACGATGACGTGCTTGACACCTGGTTCTCATCATGGCTTTGGCCTATTTCTGTCTTTGATCCGGAAATGCCGGGACACCCGGAACATCAGCCGAACCGTGACCTTGCTTACTATTATCCTACAAATGACCTTGTTACAGGACCTGACATCATTTTCTTCTGGGTCGCCAGAATGGTTATGGCCGGCGACGAGTTCATGAAGGAGGAGCCTTTCCACAACGTCTATTTCACCGGAATCGTGCGCGACAAACTCGGTCGTAAGATGAGCAAGACACTGGGAAACTCTCCGGATCCGCTCGACCTCATCGCCAAGTATGGCGCGGATGCCGTGCGCTTGGGAATGCTTCTTTGCAGTTCGGCAGGAAACGATATCCTATATGATGAGTCCCAGATTGAGCAGGGACGAAATTTCGGAAACAAGATTTGGAACGCCTTCAGGCTCATTACCGGATGGACGGTTGATGCTTCACTTGAGCAAAGTGATGCTTGCGAAGTGGCTGTCAAGTGGTTCGGTAACAAACTCAATGCTGTGACGGCTGAAGTAAACGACCATTTTGCAAAGTTCAGGATTTCTGATGCACTGATGGCTGTCTACAAGTTCTTCTGGGATGATTTCTGCGCCTGGTATCTTGAACTTGTGAAACCGGCATATGGTTCTCCGATCGATGCGAAGACTTATGAGGCTACGCTTGAGTTCTTTGAGGACCTTCTCAAGATGATACACCCGATTATGCCGTTCATCACCGAAGAACTTTGGCATGCGGTGCGTGAACGCGGAGAGAATGAAACTATTATGTTTGAAAGATACCCTGTTGCCGGAGAAAGCGATGCAGAGTATATCGCCGCATTTGGGCTTGCTACAGAAGTTGTTGCCGGCATTAGGAACATCCGTCAGCAGAAAGGACTCTCGCCCAGAGAGCCGCTCAAGGCATATTTTGTAGGAGACTTCTCTAAGGAAATGGGACCGGTTGTAGTTAAACTTGCTAATGTCAGCGAAATACAGCACGTCACCACTGTCGATGAATCACTTGCCGGCGTGTCATTTATGGCGGGAACTGTCAAGGTGTTCGTTCCGTTTGACGGGCTTGTTGACGCTACGGAGGAGATAGCAAAGCTTGAGGGCGAACTCAAGTATCTTCAGGGATTCCTTAAGTCCGTGCGCGGAAAGCTCTCCAACGAGAAATTTGTTTCGCATGCTCCAGAGGCCGTTGTTGCCGCGGAGAGGAAGAAAGAGGCTGATGCACTTTCGAAGATAGAGAGCATAGAGCATTCACTCAAAGCTCTCAAAGCCTGATGTAGTAGACAAATGACATACTGTTAAAATACATATATTCAGCTTGTAACATGATAGAATCTACATTATATCTTGAAGTCCGTTACTACGAAACTGACCAGATGGCGATAGTCCATCATTCGAACTACATACGCTATTTTGAGTGCGGCAGGGCAAAGCTGATGCAGGATGTCGGTTTCCCTGTTGAACGGATGGAGCGTGAGGGAGTGATGACCGCTGTCGCAGCTGTTTCGGCCCAATACAAGGCTCCGGCCAGACTTGGAGACACCTTGCGCATCGTGACGCGGCTTCCGCAGCTTCCGACGGCGAAACTGCTGTTTGAGACGGAAATCTACAACCAGGATGATGTCCTGCTCTGTACAGGTACGGTAAAGCTCGGTTTCATAGACGCGGACACGCGACGCCCTCGCAGATGCCCGGAAGACCTGTTGGAAGTGATAGGGAAGTACTATGAATAGGACGACCTATGCTTGAATGACGAATATTATTAACTTAATAAATCGAATCAGATTATGTTGACAATGTTACCACTCGGAGTTTTCGGCCCATGGCAGGTTATTATTATCGCCCTTGTCATTATTCTTCTTTTCGGAGGTCGGAAGATTCCTGAACTCATGCGCGGACTAGGACATGGAATGAAGAGTTTCAAGCAGGGAATGAAGGATGCCGACAAAGAGATTCAGGAAATAAAGAAAGAAATAGACACCACTCCTGAGGAAATCAAGGACGCAGACAAAAAGTAGGTTTTTCCGATGGACGGGGACAGTAAGGCAGAAATGTCTTTTTGGGATCATCTTGACGCGCTGAGGGGAGTTCTTCTCCGCTCGGCGGGTCTTGTTCTTGTGCTCGCTCTGCTTCTTTTTATCCTGAAGGACTGGTTCTTCGACATTATTGTCCTTGCTCCGACACAACCGACATTTCCCGTCTATCGTCTATTCGGGATGACGCCGGAAATATCGCTGATAAACTATGATTTGACGGCACAGTTCATGGTTCACCTTGAGACTTCTCTGCTCGGAGCCATCGTTCTCGGTGCCCCGTACATATGTTATGAACTGTGGAGATTCATAGCTCCGGCATTGTATGAGAAAGAGAAGAAACCGGTACGTAAAGCATTCCTGTTCGCAGGCACTCTTTTTTATGTCGGTCTCCTCGTGGGCTATTTCATCCTGCTCCCGTTCATTGTCGATTTTTTTCAGGGATATACGGTCAGCAGCATGGTGAAGAACACTATTTCGCTGAGTTCATATATTTCGACATTCTTCTCTACAGTGTTTTCCATGGGTCTCGCGTTTGAGTTTCCAGCTGTGATTCTCGCATTGTCCAGTATGGGGGTGCTGCATCGCAGCACATTGAAGAACCATAGGAAGCATGCTCTTGTTATACTGATGATTATAGCTGCCGCGATTACTCCCGCAGACATAATGTCCATGATTGTGGTGACGATTCCGCTTTATCTGCTCTATGAGTTCAGCATACTTGTCTGCCGCAAAGATGAACAGGAGAATGACGAACCGGAAGAGGATGCGGATGATGTCGAAACTGGTAATAGTGAGACAGATAGCGGGGGATTGTAAGAAATAAAAGGGAAGAGATAATGATTTCAATAAATTCACTGACGGTTGCATACGGGAGCTTCACGCTTCTTGACGACATAAATTTTCACATTAGCGAACAGGACAAGATTGGCTTGGTCGGAAAGAATGGTGCCGGCAAGTCTACTATACTCAAGTTGATATGTGGATTTCAGACACCGACATCCGGCACGATTGCAGTGCCTTCGGACGTGAAGATAGGCTATCTTCCGCAGATTATGGAACACCACCGGGGCAAGTCTGTGATTGACGAGACTATGACTGCCTTTCAGGAAATGTTCGACCTGGAGGCCGAATTGGACCGCATCACTGCAGAACTTGCAGAGCGGACGGATTACGAATCGGACGCATATCAGAGGCTCATAGTCTCGTTGAATGACATAAATGACCGTCTTTCAATAATAAAGACAGACTCACCTCAAGTTCTTGCTGAGCGTACTCTATTGGGTCTCGGGTTCAAGTATGACGAACTGCAGAGAGCGACGGAAACGTTCAGCCAAGGCTGGAACATGAGAATCGAATTGGCCAAGATACTTCTCGGAAAGCCCGATGTGCTTCTGCTTGATGAGCCGACCAACCACCTCGACATCGAGTCTATCGAGTGGCTCGAAGGCTATCTGAAGGATTATCGTGGCTCAATGGTGCTGATATCTCACGACAGGAAGTTTCTGGACAATGTCACGAACCGGACAGTAGAGATTATGCTCGGTCACATACACGACTACAAGGTTCCCTACAGCAAGTATCTGGAACTCAGGAAGGAACGTATTGCCCAGCAGAAGGCGGCCTACGAGAATCAGCAGCGGATGATTGAAAAGACAGAAGATTTCATTGAGCGTTTCCGCTACAAGCCAACAAAGTCCAATCAGGTACAGTCCCGAGTGAAGCAGCTTGAGAAACTGGAGCGCATCGAGGTGGATCTGGAGGACAAGTCCACACTTGCCGTGAAGTTTCCTCCTGCGCCGCGCTCGGGAGACATAGCCTACAAGGCTACGGATCTTACGCTCGGCTATGGAGACAAGGTTGTGTTTTCCGGTGCGAACATCGAGGTCAAACGCGGAGAGAAGGTTGCTCTTGTCGGAAGGAATGGCGAGGGAAAGACCACACTGATGAGGGCAATCATGGGCGAATTGGAGGCGATGAAGGGGGAGTCCCGTGTCGGCTATAATGTCAGCATTGGCTATTATGCGCAAAATCAGGAAGATGTCCTTGACAAGAACGACACTGTCTATGAGACTCTTGACCGAATAGCTGTGGGGGATATACGTCTGAAGTTGCGCGACATTCTGGCTGCTTTCCTTTTTAAGGGAGAGGATATTGACAAGAAAGTGGCTGTTCTTTCCGGAGGGGAACGTGCACGTCTTGCTATGGCAAAACTGATGCTTCGTCCCTATAATCTCCTTGCGCTCGATGAGCCTACGAATCACATGGATATCCTTTCCAAGGACATCTTGAAGCAGGCCCTCAAGTCCTATGACGGCACGCTGATAATAGTTTCCCATGACCGTGATTTCCTTGACGGGCTTGTCGACAAGCTCTATGAATTCCGTGACGGACATGTGCGGGAATTTCTTGGCGGTGTGAGCGATTTCCTCGAGACACGTCGCATCGAGAATCTCAACGAACTGGAACGCCACGCCAAGCCGGAGGCAGAACAGACTGTTGTAGCAGAGCTTGCCGCAAAGAAAGAGGCTGCACAGCAGGAATATCAGGCAAAGAAGTTCATATCAAAGGAAGAACGAAAGGTTAGGAACCGAATCTCATTTCTTGAAAAGAAAATAGATGAGATTCAGGTTAGGATGAAAGAGATTGAAGGGGTGCTTGCCGCGCCGTCACCATCCGATGATTACATGGAACTGACTCGGGAATTCCTCGAACTCAAACGTGATCTCGATGCCAAAACAGACGAGTGGGCAGAGTTGTCCGAGAGTCTTGAAGTATAGTGTCTGTTTTTGTTCAGGATGTGCAGTGAACTCGAGTTGCCCTTGAGTTAACATTTGTAAACTAAAGTAACACAGATAAATATGGAAGAAGATAAAATGCAGTTTCTTTATGGCATCCACCCTGTGATGGAGGCTGTGAAGGCAGGGCGTCGCTTTGACAAGGTGCTCCTCAAGCAGGGTCTGGAAGGGCAGCAGTTCCGCGAACTCTACGGTTTGCTCGGCGAAAAGAACATACCATACCAGTTCGTGCCAATAGACAGACTCAATAGGGCAGTACGCGGCGCGCATCAGGGCGTGGTCGCCTATATTTCCCAGATTGACTATGTAGGACTGGAGGATATGGTGAACAATGCCTTGGCCAAGACTGCATCCCCGATTCTTGTAATTCTTGACGGCGTGAGCGATGTGCGCAACCTCGGGGCAATAGCACGTACGCTTGAATGTGTCGGCGGCAATGGCATCATTGTCCCGGCAAAGGGCGGCGCTGCAATCAATGCTGAGGCCATCAAGGCTTCGGCGGGCGCACTTATGCGCATGGACACCTGCCGGGTGCCCAATCTGCGCTATGCCGCCTATGTCCTGAAGCAGTCTGGATTCAGGCTCGTTGCGGCTACAGAGAAGGTGGACAATTACATCTATAACGTTGATCTCACGGGACCAATCGCAGTGATCATGGGTTCGGAAGGCAAGGGAATCTCGTCGGCGATGCTGGAACTCGCTGATGTCAAGGCTGCGATTCCGATGGCTGGGGAGATAGGCTCGCTGAATGTCTCCATTGCTGCAGCTGTTATGTTGTATGAGGCAGTCCGCCAAAGGCAAAAAGCCAAATAAAAGCGGATAGACAAGCCTTGGTCTCCATCTTTTATTTGACTTTCTGCATCTAATAAAGGTGAATTCAAAATGCTGATTTGAATGTTTGTATTGGATTCTCATTGCGACACGCCGTCGCAGATTTACAGGCTGCGTGACATCGGAAAGGAAGATGCGCACGCCCAGGTGGATTTTCCGAAGCTGCAGCGCGGGGGAGTAGACGCATCGTTCTTTGCTGCGTATATACCCAGTTCGCTGGCTCCAGATGCGGCCACGCGGTATGCGCTTGAGCTGATTGCCTGTACAAAGGACGCGGTCGCCGCGAATTCGGATGTAGCAGCGATTGCAACTACCGCTGAAGATGCCTTCAGAAACAAGGCAGCCGGGAAGGTCTCAGTGTTTCTCGCTATCGAGAACGGTTCTCCGATTCAGAAAAATCTCGGACTGCTGAGACTGTTTTCAGAGTTGGGCGTCAGATATATAACCCTTACGCACTCACGCGACAATGAGATATGTGATTCCTGCACAAGCGGCGATGCCGGACGATGGGGAGGTCTCAGTCCGTTTGGAAAAAGTGTTGTGAGGGAAATGAATCGTCTCGGAGTGCTTGTGGACGTCTCTCACATCTCTGACCGTTCGTTCTATGATGTCTTGGAGTACAGCAGAAAGCCTGTTGTAGCCACGCATTCATGCTGCAGGGCACTGGCCGACCATCCGAGAAACTTGAGCGACGGGATGATTAGAAGCCTCGCGGAACAAGGTGGCGTTCTCCAGATCAACTTCTATCCGGCGTTTCTTGATGCGGACTTTGCACAGGTGCTAAGCCGTTACGATGACGAGATAGACTCGATTGAAGGGGCATTCATTTCAGATCCAAGTGACATTTCCAGGCGTACGGCATGGCATGAATGTATAGACAGACTGAAAGCTCTGCCACGCCCGAACTTCAGGAGGATCGCGGACCACATCGACCACGCCGTGTCACTTGTCGGTCCGGAGCATGTCGGACTCGGTTCTGATTTTGACGGAATTTCTGTCACTCCCGAGGGACTTGAGGACTGCAGCCGTTTTGGGGTAATCTTCGAGGAACTTAGAAATCGTGGCTATTCGGAGACGGACATTGCGGCAATAGCCGGGGGCAACTTCCTGCGCCTGTTAGCGTGACTCAAATTTCGCAAGAAATGCTATATAAATTTTCGTTATTTGTTGACAAAAGTAATGTAACAAAAATGTTTTAATATTAAACATTTTTGTTTTGAAATGTATTTACTAATAAGTTCTATTCGTTGCGGATTGTTTCCCATAATAAATGTAGCGCAGCGGCAGAAAACCGCTCAATGTTGTGCTTGCGGTCATTTTTATAGATAAAAGAGGCTGTTCTTGTTCCTTTTTCAGAGGCTACGCCAACCCAAACCAGGCCGACAGGCTTGTCTGGAGTACCGCCTCCCGGTCCGGCAATCCCAGTTGTCGCCACCGCATAGTCGCTGCCGGTGAGACGCCTGACACCTTCCGCCATAGCCGCGGCGACCTCGCTGCTGACCACTCCATGAGTCTCTATGGTTTCGGACGGAACGCCGAGCACTTTCTCTTTGACAGGAATGGCATACGAAGTGACGGAGCCTAAATAATAGGCCGAGCAACCGGGAACTGATGTCATGAGTTCCGAGATCTTTCCTCCTGTGCAGGATTCAGCGACACTTACTGTCTTTCCTCGAGCGAGCAGCAATCTGCCTATTTCAGTCTGCAGGTTGCTGTCACAATCTGCATAGATAACGTCCCCCAGCATATCGCGCAGAGCTGCAACCTGTCTATCAAGTTCAGCCTCGTTCTCCACCTCCTTGCCGCCATAAATTGAAAGCCGGAGGCGCACTCCTGTCAGGGGATTAGGCAGATATGCAAGATGGATGCGCGGCGGAAGTTCAGTCTCCCATCTTTCTATCTTTTTTGACAGGGCAGATTCTGCAAGTCCGAACGTCATCAGCGTCCTATGCGTGATGGCCTCCAGATTAAAGTTTTCCTGTATGTCCGCCATCACATCGGGAAGGGCGGCTTCTGTCTCGAACGGGACTCCAGGCATTGAATAAAGCCTTGCCTTGTGCCCGAATCTGTCGGGAGCAAACGGAAAGACCATAATTGGAGCCGTCCCTCTGCGGTTGGGTATGACCTCGCAGGTGTCCGGAACCGATGCCTGGGCTATGTTGGTATCCAGAACGTCGAGCCCGCGCGAGCTCAGAATCTCATGAATAATCTCCAATTGAATCTGGTCCTGCCTATGGCCAGTACTGCCGGAAAGCTCTGCAAGAGCTGATTTAGTTATGTCATCTTTAGTTGGACCAAGCCCTCCGGTAACAATAACTATGTCATTACAAGACAATTCCTTACTTAGCGTTTCAATGATCTGCTCACGATTGTCGCCTATGGAGACCATACTAGTAACCGTTACCCCGATTTCGTTCAGCTTTCGTGAGATTACTGACGAATTTGTGTCTACTATCTGCCCGATCAGAATTTCATCTCCAATTGTGCAGATCGATGCCGTTGTCTGTTTCATTCCTTGATGCTGTTCACAATGTTCTTGACTATTGATGGTCCTTCTCGAAAGAAACCCGTGTACACCTCAATGAGGGATGCTCCTGCATCGATCATTTCTTGAGCATGGCTGCCGTTCATTACGCCCCCGACGCCTATGATAGGCAAAAGCCCATGCGATTTCTCGTCAATGTAGCGTATGAATTCAACATTTTTTGCGCGTAGGGCACTACCGTCACCGTCGTCATCTTTTCTTAGTGTGCTGCCGGCCACGATGCCGTCAATTCCCGAACTCAGGCAGCATTCGATTAGTTCTTCTGTCTGGGAACGCGAAATTTCCGGCGTGATGCGGACGAGTACGGGCTTATTACTGTCATAGTACAAGCGCATTGTCATAAGCCGGTCAATGACATCCGGCAGATAGGTAATTCCGTTCTCCTTGTCCTGCCTGTCCTCTGTGGTCTCCGTTGTTGTGCAACCGGGGTTTATCACGATCATGTCGACAAAATCGTAGAGCAGCGCGAACGTCTCTTCATAGTCTTTCATGATGTCAGCACCCTTGCTCTGGAGGCTTCTGGCTATGTTGCCGGCGATTATGCAGTCAGGTTTGTCACACCTCAGATGTTCGATGGCTTTCTTAACTCCGCAATGGTAGCATATAGGGGTGTTGTAGTCCTGTGCCACGTATGACATAGGTCCAATCTCTATAAAGCTGAAACCAAAGTCGGACAGCATGTTATAGAGAGTACCTTCAGTGTCTATTGAGGCAGCAAGCCCGACAGGGTTACTGAATTCAAGTCCGAAAATATTCCGTTTGCGGTCGGCTCTGAGCCCGTTTTTGTAGCGCATACGGACCAATTGTCGACCAAACGGAAATCTCCTGACTGCTGTCAGCACATCGGTAGCAATCCTGAAGGCCTTAGCAGGGGAGTTGTGCCTAAGATAATATTTCAGTAGTGTCTTATACATGAAGCTATTAATTCTTTCGCATTGTATTGCTGGAGAATGATCGGGTGGCAAACATACACAAATTTTGCGACAAAATCATGCGTATGGCAGAAAATGTATCGTCGATACTTGTCAACTGTGCATTTCTTGAAATGTTCCGTCGTCGAAGAAAACTATTATTTTGCTGATTCGGCGTTCGGAAGTCTGTTTTACGACAGAAGTTGCCGAGATATCATGGTGCTGTGACAGCGGCTTTTGCTCAGGTTCATGCTTTGTTTCCGGAGTCGCCTTACTTTCAAGCTGGGAACCGTCCTGAAAGATTTTGGAATTCATTCTTGACGGGACAGGCTTCATCTGAACTTCCGGCTGCACAACGGCAGATGCGGGGGAGTCGTAATCAGTTGGAAAGAGCAAGTCATCGCCGATGCTGTCCGGGGCCTGCTGCGACGGTCTGTTGGCATCGTTGTACATTCTTCCCTTTCCGAGGATTAGCCATTCCGGGTTCAACTGCGGATATTGTTTCATCATTGCCGAGATGAATTCGTAGCTCGGTTTGTTCCTTCCGGAGATTATGTGCGAAATACTTGCGCGGGCAACTCCTATAGAGCTCGCGAACTGTGCCTGAGTGATATTCTCGGCATTCAGGAACTGTAACAAACGTGAATTCATAGTTGTAAGCAATAATGTTACAAAGGTAAATAAACTTTTTAATATGTACAAACGTTTGTTACTTTACAAGTGTTAACAAGGGGTGTAAATACTGTGAAGATAAAGTAAATAAATAGTCAATATAATACCGCTTAAATAAGTAATTATAAATGTGTTAATTTCGTATAATTTCGTGATTTTGAACATAATTCCCCGGTATAACGCCCTATGTTACACTCAGTATTGAAGTAACTAACCACATAATAATAACTAATTCACTGATTTTCAATAAGAAGATTAATTCTACATAATAAGATAAGTTATTTTTATGTTACATTTTAACGATGTGGGTTATGACCTTCGAATAGTGTATATCTTCGTGCTGTTTGGTTACAAATGTAATTAAGATTGTGTACAAGTGTAATTAAATTTTGTAAACAAGATGATTTGGAGTGTGTCAGAAATAATGATTACATTTGTGCCGCAAAAACATACAGACAATGATACCCGAAATACACATAGAAGACTACAATTACTGTCTCCCGGAAGAACGAATCGCCAAGTATCCGCTTGCAGAGCGGGATGCATCCAAACTTCTCGAATATGACAATGGTAAAATCCGTGAATACATCTTCCGCGACTTACCTGCACTCCTTCCTGCAGATTCGCCCATGGTTTTCAACGATACCAAGGTTGTGCCTGCCAGAATGCACTTCCAAAGGGAGACCGGTGCAGTGATTGAAATTTTCTGCCTTGAGCCTGAGTATCCGGTGGAGTATAACCTCATATTCGCAACTACGGAAACTTGCCGGTGGAAATGCATCATCGGGAACGCTAAAAAATGGAAGGCTGACACTCTGCATGTCATTAATCCGGAGGCATCGCCAGAAATTTCAGAGATTGGACTTACGGCAGATCTTGTCAGCCGTGACGGACAGACCGCGGAGGTCGAGTTCAGATGGAAGAACGGCATGCCCTTCTCGCGTGTGCTCGAAGTTTGCGGGAATATACCGATTCCACCCTATCTCAATCGGGACACGGAAGCAATAGACCTTGATCGCTATCAGACTCTCTACGCCAAGTACCGCGGGTCTGTGGCCGCACCGACTGCCGGTCTCCATTTTACCGAAAGAGTGCTCGAGGATATCCGCAAGCGCGGAATTGATATGGAGGATGTCTGCCTGCATGTCGGAGCGGGGACCTTTCTTCCTGTAAAGGATAGCCTCGTTTCCCGACATCACATGCACCGAGAGCCATTTTCCGTCAAAATTGACCTGCTTCGCAAACTCCGTGACAACGGAGACAATGTCACTGCTGTCGGAACCACGTCTGTGAGAACTCTTGAATCCCTATATTACATAGGTGTACATTGCCTGGAAGGCGGCAATCCGGCGGACGTTTCCCAATGGGAACCATATGAACGGGAATATACATATTCCTTCACAGAATCGATTGACGCAATCATTTCTTGGCTCGAAAGGAACGGACTCGACGAACTCGTCGCCGGTACGCGCATAATCATTGTTCCAGGATTTCGCTTTCGCGTAGTGAAGACCCTGATTACCAATTTCCATCAGCCGCAGAGCACTCTTCTCCTGCTGATTTCGGCATTTGTCGGAGGCAATTGGAAACCGATTTACGACTATGCTCTCGGACATGGGTTCCGCTTCTTGAGCTATGGTGACAGTTCAATTCTCCACCGCGCCTGACAGGCATCAAACGTGCGGCGAAGGACGAATTAAGTATGCGTTTTGCTGATATTACAGATAATTTCGTATATTCGCGGAATAAAGGAAACATTATGGAAGACTTTAACGATATTGATGCAATCGGACCTTTCAAAACCGATGCGGAGGCGGTGGATGCGTTTCAGCACATCGCGGCCAGCCCTGTGCTGCCGAAGATTTCAAAATATTTCTACCCGGACAAGGAAGGTGACTATCTCAAAGATCAGTTGCTTCAGATGAAGTCGATAGACGATTTCCAATATGTGATAATGTCGAGGATAGTAAAACGGATTCTGGAAACGACGGCGCATAATTTTTCTTATGACGGGATTGCGAATGTCGAGGATGGCAGGAAATTTCTCATGCTGTCGAACCACCGGGATATCATTTTGGATCCGGCAATTCTCCAGTGGGTGCTCTACCAGAACAATCTCCAGCCTACGGAAATTTGCGTGGGAGATAATTTGATACAGAACAAGTTCATAGAGTATCTCATCCGCTCGAACCGTATGATCAAGGTCATCCGCGGTGTTTCGGCACGCGAACTCTATCTTTCTTCGCAGAGACTTTCCCGCTATATCCGCAAAAGCATTACGACCGGTGAGAGTTCCGTATGGTTGGCACAGCGCCAAGGACGAACAAAGGACGGATATGACACCACAGAGCAGGGGCTGCTGAAAATGCTCGACATGAGCGGACGCCCCGGATGTTTCAAGGAGAATTTTGAAGAACTCAACATCGTCCCGATGAGCATCTCATACGAGATTGAGCCTTGCGACATTCTGAAAGCCAGAGAGATGTTCATCACGAAACGTGATGGGAAATATGTGAAGGGCAAGGGTGAGGACCTAAACAGCATTCTTGTCGGAGTCACGCAGCAGAAAGGCAACATTCATTTGAACATTGGAACTCCGCTCACTGGCGAGGAACTCTCTCTTGCCTCGCTTTGTGACAAGAACGACCGCTATCAGTACATACGACATGCTGTGAATATCCGCGTCGTCGATGGTTACCGGCTTTGGAAAAACAACTACATTGCATACGACATGCTCAACGAAGGCGGTCGTTTTGCCGGAAAGTATTCCGAGGAGGACAAGAATCGGTTCGCGGCTTATATGGAACATCAGCTCGACACAATTGAGCCAGAACTCGACCGGGTCGGCGTGCGGGAATATTTTCTGAAGATTTATGCAAATCCTATTGTGACCAAGGATATACGCGCCAAAGGCGGTCTACTGGTGTAAAATTTATTTTACTTCGAGTTGTTTTGGTCTACTACGTGGACGTCGAGTTGTGGGAATGGGAAGCTGATTCCGTTTTGTGGGAGGGAGATGTAGATTTTTTCGTTGGTGTCGTAGAGTACATCCCAATAATCTTCGGTCTTCACCCAGCAGCGGAGTTGAAGTTCGATGCTGCTATCCATAAGTGCCGAGAGTTTCATTGATGGAAGTTCCGGAGCGTCCGGTCCTGTGAGAACACGTTTGTCATCATTTAAGAGTCCGAGAAGGATTTCCCGGGCTTTTTCTGTGTCGCTTCCGTACTCGACTCCGATTTTCCACTCTACCCGTCGTGTCGGATTTTGCGAGATGTTGTTGATTGTTCCACCGGAAAGGGCTCCGTTCGGGAGGACTATTGTCCTATTGTCGGTCGTACGCAGTTTTGTGCTCACGATGTTAACCTCGCTGACTGTTCCGGAAAATCCCTGTGCCTCGATGAAGTCTCCGGCTTTAAACGGTTTGAAAACAAGCAGCATTATTCCGCCCGCAAAATTTTGAACTGTTCCGCTGAGTGCCATACCGATTGCCATACCTCCGGCGGCAAGCAGGGCGGCAAGAGAGGTAGTGTTGACTCCAAGAGTGCCGACAGTCAGAATTATTAACAGGATAGTGAGGGTGATGCTCACAAGGCTCATCGTAAATGATGCGATGGCTTTTTCCGTGTGGCGCTTCGCAAAGATGTTGCTAAGGATTTTCTTGATTTTCTTTATAATCCAGGCACCGACACAATAGATGAGCAAGGCAGCGAGCACCTTCAGACCGAACTGAATCATATCAGAAAGCAGCTCTTTCAGCAGTTCCTCGGCAGGGGTGGTCGCGACGTGTTCTATCAATTTCTGTGTGTCCGCCTTAATGTCGAGCGAATCGAGATGAACCGGCAGCTCCGGGATTTGAAGAAAATATAACATCTTTGTTGCGTGGTATTACTAATTTGTTATATTATTTATTAATCAACGGATTATGCAATAAATTACATCACTGACTTAATCAGAAAAAACATATAAACTGCATACATCAGAAGCAGTATAATGCCTTCCGGAATGCCGATTTTGGCGCGTTTGGGAAAGCATAACCCGCAAAGGACAAGGAAAAGTGCAGAGATTGAAACAGCAGCAAGATCAGTAAATGTCACATTTTCAAATGAGAGCGGGTGAATCACTGATGCTGCCCCAAGGATGAGCAGGATGTTTGAAATGTTCGACCCGAGAATGTTGCCGAGAGCGAGCTGCGAACGTTTTTTCGCGGCGGCCACGATGCAGGTTGCAAGTTCAGGGAGGGAAGTACCTCCGGCCAGAATTGTGATTGCAATGAACTTGTCTGGAACGCCGAAAATTTTCGCAAGCTCAACGGCTGAATTGACAAAAAGCTGACCACCGCCGACTAACGCTCCGAGTCCGAAGAGAATCATCACCAGCGCGACCGGAGTCTTATAAAGCTTGACCCCGTTTTCCTCCTCTTCTTCCGCACCGGAACCTTTCTTGAATGAGAAATAGAGATACAGAGCAAAAATCGCAAGCATTATGATTCCGTCAATTCTCGTGAGTTCGTCCGAGCCGAAGCCGAAGATTGTATGAGTCATTCCCATGCAAATCAGGAACAGCGTCACCAAGAGGTTGAGAGGCATGTCAACGAGCCTATTCGTCTTTGTTATTATCAACGGACAAATAAGGGCCGTGACTCCAAGTATAAGCATGACATTGAAGATGTTAGACCCGATGATATTGCCTATGGCTATGTCTGCATTGCCTTGGAATGCGCCAGTGCAGCTGACCACTAACTCAGGCATAGATGTGCCGATACCGACAATCGTGAGTCCGATGACGAATTCGCTGACTCCGGCTTTTTTTGCGATGCTCGACGAGCCGTCGACGAGCCAGTTCGCGCCCAAAAGAATGAGTGCCAGCCCACCAATAAGAATTAGAATCTGTTCAAACATATTTAATTATCAGATTATTATTCTGTTGTTTATATTCAAAGTATTTTATGTGCGATGGAATTTGAGGTATATTTCTGATACAGACACTCAAATCCGCTTCAGTGCGACGACATTCTCGACATGGTGGGTCTGCGGAAACATATCCACCGGCCGCACAGCAGTAATCTCGTATTTCTTACACAAAATCTCGAGATCGCGAGCCTGGGAGGCAGGATTACAACTGACATAAACCATTCTTTCCGGCGCGGCTTCAAGTATCACTTTGGCTACATCGGGATGGATTCCTGCCCGAGGAGGGTCAAGGATTATGACATCAGGACGTCCGTGTTCTGCGATGAAATTTTCTGTCAGAACATCCTTCATGTCTCCAGCAAAGAAAGTGCAATTCTCTATGCCGTTGTTTTTTGCGTTCAACTTTGCGTCCTCAATGGCTTCAGGCACATATTCAATACCGATGACCTTTGCTGCCTGGCGCGAGACGAATTGGGCGATGGTTCCGGTGCCGGTATAGAGGTCATAGACAACCTCACTGCCGGTGAGTGCCGCAAATTCACGTGCCGTGCTGTAGAGTTTGTATGCTTGTTCTGTATTTGTCTGATAGAAAGATTTCGGACCGATTTTGAAACGAAGTCCTTCCATTTCTTCATAAATCGCATCTTCACCTTTGTAAAGAATGCACTCCTGGTCAGAAATAGAATCGTTGGCCTTTCCGTTGATGACATAGTAAAGCGAAGTTATCTGAGGGAATTTCTCCGCTACGGCATCGAGCAGGGCAGTGCGTGCCTTTTCATCCTCATGATAAAAGCACATTATCAGCATCACATTTCCCTTTTCCGTCGTGCGCACGACCATTGTGCGGAGAAATCCCGTGTGCTCACGGATGTCGAAGAAACTGAGCTTATGCTCTATGGCATAGACTCTTATGAAGTTGCGAATCTCATTGGAAGGGGAGGGCTGGAGGTAGCAGCAGTCGATGTCAAGCACCTTGTCAAAGAATCTACCGACATGAAATCCAAGTCCAAGGTGCTCTGTCTCAGAGAGTTCTTCAGGATTTTCGTCCTCATGAATCCATCTTCTGCGCGAGAAAGTGAATTCGAGCTTGTTCCTATACCACTGAATCTTGTCTGAACCTACAATCGGCTGTATTTCAGGAACATCCAAGTGGCCAATGCGGACAAGCTGGTCATATACCTGCTGTTGTTTTGCCTGAAGTTGCATTTCGTAGGGCAGTGGCTGCCATTTGCAACCCCCACAGGTGCCGAAATATTTGCAGAACGGCTTGAGACGATGTTCGGAAGGGCTCACAATTTTCAGAATATACCCTTCCATATAGTTTTTCTTTTTCTTAGTCACTTTGATGTCAACGACATCACCGGGTACTGCAAATTGCACAAAAACTACGGCTCCGTCAACGTGAGCGAGCGCCTTGCCTTCTGCTGCCACAGCCTCAATCGTGACATTCTCCAAAATTATATCCTGTTTTCTTTTTCCCATATTGCCAAGATTTCATCAAGTCAAATCGCTCAAGTTCTGCAACAAAACAAACCTGAGTCAAATCCGTTGCGAAGATACACTAAATTTCTTAAAAAAGCGTGGGGAAGTCCAGCTTCTCCACGCAAGTTAACATAATATTGATTGTGTAACAAAACTACTAACTTGTTTTTACCTGGGCGGTGGGCATGCAGATTCACTCGTGCATCTTAGCACTGTCCGAGAACCGTGTGCTCAATGAGAATCTTGATTCCTATACATATTAATATAATGCCACCGATAATTTCGGCTTTTGACGCCAATCTTCTCCCGACAAGATGCCCTGCCTTGACTCCAATGACTGAAAAAGCCAACGTCACGACACCTATCGTTCCGGCGGAAATCCAAATGTTCACATCGTTCATCACCGCAAACGAAACCCCGACAGCCAAGGCGTCGATGCTTGTCGCGACTGCCGCCATCAGCATGGTCCTGAATGCAAGGTCGTTCTTCTCCGGATTTTTCGCCTTCTTATCGTCCTTTTCGGTGGCTTCGCGAATCATGTTGACACCTATGAGGGTCAACAGTCCAAATGCAATCCAGTGATCCCAAGCGCTGATCATGCCCATAAACTGAATGCCGAGAAAATAGCCGATTATTGGCATAAGTGCTTGAAAAACACCGAACCACAGGCCGACGACAAGCGCCTGCGGCAGACCTGTTTTCTTCATTGACATTCCCTTACATACGGACACGGCGAAGGCATCCATCGAGAGTCCGGCAGCGAGCAGAAGCAGAGTTAGAAAGTCCATAATATCCGTTAAAACGCCTTATAGTTGGCGAAAAGCGGGGCAAAAATACAAAAAATCCCTATTATTTATTTACCTTTGTAGCAATTTGTGTGATACACAAATCTGATGACAAAGTCATGCTAACTTATTTTTAAATGCTGACTAAAATGAGAAAAAACATATTATTCACATTAGGTGTGCTGGTGGTCATGTCGTCATGTGTAAACAAGGACTATGACCTTACCAGACCTATTGACAAGACTATGAACGTCGGTGGGCTGATTGAAATGCCTGTTCCCGGCGAGAGCGGCTATTCCTACACACTCGAAGAAATTCTGATGCCGAAAGACGCTTCGGACGGCAGCGGTCTTCTGAAAAAGCGTGATGACGGGACTTTCGTGCTTGAGGTAGAGCCAACAGCGGGACTGAACGAGAACTATACTTTTGCCGGCATTGAGGCTGACAATTATACAAAGACTGTCGAGTATCCGGAAAACGACTATTTCTATGCGCCCGGCCCCGGTGTCACATGGCCCGAAGAGACATCGCCCGTGGATACAAAGGTTCCGCTTAATCTCAAGATTTCCGGGATTGACAGCCGCGTGGAGGCTATAAGGGAGGTTGAACTGGATGCTGCGCTAAATCTTTCGGTCGTGGCTCCTCCCGAGGTACACCTCAGTATTTTGAAGGACTTCCGGTTCACTCTTCCGGAGAATATGTATGTGGACGAAACAAGGCTTCAGTCTTTTATGAGACTTGAACGCCATAATGTCATAGTGATAACAACAGATTTGACAAGCAGCAACAGTTTTTCCTCCACTTGCTACATCTCCAAGATTGACATGAGTGGTCTTGCTCTTGAAAACGCTGCCGGAAAGACAAACAAGGAAATCAACTTTTCCGATAATTTGACAGTCGCGGGAAAAGTCAAATTCACAGATGTCGGACTGCCATCAGGAGAAAAGTTCCGTATAAATACCAGACTCAGCATCACCGACATCACTGCTAAGACCGTCACTTTCAAGGCATCACCGGTCATAGACTGCGAGCCGCAGGAAGTCCCTATCGACAATGTCCCTGATGCGTTGACAGACGGAAGCTTGAGCTTTGAACTTGACGATGCGCTGTTCTATGTCACGGCGAAAAACAGCACTCCGTTTGATTTGACGGTATCTGCTGACATCACAGCCTATTCCAAGGACGGGCAGCAGACAGGACACATCAGCATCAGCAAGAGCGATGGCGTCGCAGTCGGCGCAAATACCGAAAGCCAGAAGTTCTGCCTTTCGGATTCCGGCAAATACGGCGATGTTTCAGACAAGAAAATTAAAGTTCCCGGACTTGCAGGCCTTGTCTCCCCTATTCCTGCCAAGATAGCCATCTCAGAGACCAAGATTAGCGGCAGTGCCGGCGGAGACGGATATGTTATGGTGCAAGCGGGCAGCAATTACCCTGTGGGACTTACCTACAGGATTGAGGTTCCCCTCTCATTCAAATCACTGACACTCAAGAGAGACGAGAACATTGATATAAATGTGGATTTCGGTAACGACATCAGGTTTGACGACATCTTCATAAAGGCAAACTTCACGAGCACGCTTCCTATGGACGCCAGCATCACCTTTGACCTTGTGGACAGCGAGGGCGAGGCCATGCAGGGCGTATCGCTGAAATATGAGGACGAAAGCGGCAATGAAATAGAGGCACTCAGACTTCCGGCAAGTGAACTTTCCACCCCGTCGACAAGAATGCTTAAACTCGTTGCGGTTGCGGACAAGGGAACGCACATTTCTAAATTGCAGAGCCTCAGGTTGCACATCGTGGCCTCGTCTCCGGAAAATAGCGTCGTGACGCTGAATGCCAAACAGTCACTCTCAGTTTCCGACATAGTGGTTGGGACGAATAGCGGAGTGTTCATCGACGGGAACAAGCAACCTGACGAAAACTTGTAAATGAAAGGACTATGAAGAAGATTTTTGGGAAATATATACTTGCAGGCACACTTCTGCTCTCATCTGCCGCTGCAATGTCAGCCCAGAACATGAGAAGCGGCTACTTTATGGACGGCTATGCGTTCAAGTTCAAGATGAACCCTGCAATGGGCTCAAGCCGCGGATTCGTAGCGCTTCCTGCGCTGGGGAACTTCAACCTCGGAGTCGAGTCAAATCTCGGAATGTCATCCATCCTCTATCCTAAACAGGACGGAAGCGGACTCACCACTTTCCTCAATTCAGAAGTGGATGCCGCCACTGCAATGAAGAAATTTGACACCCGTAATTACATAAACACAAATACGGATCTTCCGATTCTTGCCTTTGGATTCTGGGGCAAGAAAGGACGAATGTTCCATACGGTGGATCTTTCCGTCAAGGCAGACGTTGCCACCTCACTCCCCTACGACCTCTTCCGATTTGCGAAGGAAGGCTCCGTGAACGGGAATGTCTTTGACCTCAGCAACACAGGAGTGAAGGCAAATGCCCATGTTTCATTGGCTTATGGGTTCTCACTCCCGATTGGCAAGCATGTTAAGTTTGGAGCCAGGGCGAAATTTCTCATGGGCGTCGCAGATGCGGAAGTCTCATTGAAGAAGGGAACCAGTCTCACCACCGGAGCCGAAGGCATCTATGCGGTCACGGACGGTTCGGCAAGGGGCGCTTTGCCGCTTGGGATGTATTTCCCTGTAAATGAGCAGAATTACGTTGACTGGGAATCTATTGGAAACACTTTCAGTACAGATATTGACGCAATTGCATCGACGTGCAGCAATTTCGGAGGAGCGGTGGACCTCGGAGTGACGGTGGATTTTCTCGAGGACTTCACCGCATCGGCTTCGGTCACGGATTTGGGATTCATATCATGGAACAATTATTCTTCGGCATCGGCCGCAAAAGATGCGGACGGCAATCCGAAGACAACATACGTCGTTAAGGGCGGAGAGAAAGCCGATTTCAAAAATCTCGGTAAAAAGTTCCTCAAGTGTCTGGATTTTAATGTTATAGACGACAGAATAAAAAAGACGCTTATGCTCGACCCGACTGTGTATGTGGGACTGGAATACCGCATGCCGTTCTACCGCAGGATGTCTGTAGGACTACTCTCTACAACCAAGATCTCCGGAATATACACCTGGACAGAAGGACGTCTTTCAGTCAACGTCAACCCGACGAACTGGTTCAGTGCAACGACGAACTACGCATATTCCACATTCGGACATTCTGCGGGACTCGCATTCACTTTCCATCTTCCCGGTTTCAACATGTTCGTCGGAACGGACTCGTACATTCCAATGCTGAACGTGAATCCACAATTCATACCGATAAATAGAGTAAACACATCCGTGACCTACGGAATCAATATAATGTTCGGAGCATACAACGGACGTTATACTGTCAAATAACTAACAATAGAAAAGAATATGTCAGTAGAAATTCGTAAGGTTCAGACAAAGAAAGAGCTGAAGGAATTCATTCATTTTGCGAATGACCTCTATAAGGGCGATGAGTATTATGCTCCGAGCCTGATTTCGGACGACTACAACACGTTTGATCCGAAGAAAAATGGTGCATTCGACTTTTGCCAGGCGCAGATGTTTCTCGCCTATAAGGAAGGGAAGGTTGCAGGAAGGGTTATGGCAATCATCAATAACCGCGCAAACGAAACTTGGAAAGTGAAACAGGTCCGCTACGGATGGATTGATTTCATTAATGACGAGGAGGTTGCGAAGGCTTTGCTTGATGCTGTCGCTGCCTGGGGAAAGGAACGTGGCATGACGGATATTGCGGGTCCTCTCGGTTTTACGGATTTCGACCCGGAGGGAATGCTTGTAGAGGGATTTGAGCGTGTTGCGACAATTATCGGAATCTACAACTATCCCTATTACCCGCAGATTCTTGAAAAGCTCGGCTACACAAAAGAGACGGATTGGATGGAGTACAGGATTACCATCCCGGACGAACTTCCGGAACGCTACTACAAGTATGCGGACATCGTGATTGCCAAGAACAAGCTGAATGTGAGGAAAGTGACTCGTCGGATGGTCAACAAGGAGAATTACGGACGCAAATTCTTCAAGCTCATCAACGAGACATACTACAAGCTCTACGGGTTCTCACTGCTCTCTGATAAACAGATTGACGCCTACACCAAACTCTATCTCGGATTGCTCGACACGCGTATGGTCAGCTTTATTGAGAACGAGAATGGGGAATTGGTTGCAGCAGGAGTGACAATGCCTGACCTTACCGCCGCGCTCCAAAAGTGTGGTGGAAAGTTGTTTCCGTTTGGATGGTTTCATCTTCTGAAGGCCATTTTCTGGAAACCTTGCGACACTCTTGATATGCTGCTGGTGGGAGTGCGCGAAGACTACCGTGGCAAAGGGCTTAATGCCGTGCTCGTGACTGACCTCTACCCGCGCCTCAAGGCTATGGGCTTCAAGTATGCAGAGACTACCGCCGAATTGGAGACCAACGACAGCGTTCAGGCGATGTGGAAATACTTTGAGCGGGAGCAGCACAAGAGGCGTCGTGTCTATGCAAAGAAAATAGAATAGTTTCCATTGGGGGATTAGATTAAATCTTTGATAACAAGCATATTATTGATTAGTTAATCATTATAGAACAATCGTATATGGCAGCACCACTTCCCGAAAGAATGCGCCCACACAGCCTTGACGGCTATGTGGGGCAAAGGCATCTTGTCGGAAAAGGCTGCGTGCTGCGGAATATGATTGAAAGCGGGAATCTTACTTCGTTCATTCTCTGGGGACCGCCGGGAGTTGGCAAGACTACACTTGCGAATATTGTTGCAAAGTCTGCCGGAAGAGACTTCTTCACGCTTTCAGCCGTGAGCGCCGGAGTGAAGGAGGTGCGCGAAGTCATCGAGAAGGCCAAATCTCAGGGGCTTTTCAGTCGCGGTATAGCTCCGGTGCTGTTCATCGACGAGATTCATCGTTTCAGCAAGTCACAACAGGACGCTCTTCTCGGTGCCGTAGAAGACGGAACGGTCGTGCTCATCGGAGCCACTACTGAAAACCCTTCGTTTGAGGTCATCACTCCCCTTCTCTCTCGCTGTCAGGTGTTTGTGCTCAAGTCGCTCGACAAGGAGGATTTGAACGCACTGCTTACCCGAGCGCTTTCCGAAGATTCCGTTCTGAAGAGCATGAAAATCCGCGTGGAAGAAACAGAGGCTCTTTTCAGATATTCTTCAGGAGACGCCCGCAAGTTGCTAAACATCATTGACATAATCGTTTCTGCCCATAAGAGTGGCGACGAGATCGTGCTCAACAACGCACTCGTGACGGCAAGCCTTCAGGAAAATATGGCTATCTATGACAAGAGCGGAGAGATGCACTATGACATAATTTCGGCTTTCATCAAGTCGGTGCGCGGTTCAGATCCGAATGCCGCTCTCTACTATCTCGCGAGGATGCTCAAGGGCGGGGAAGATCCACTATTCATAGCACGCCGACTCTGTATTCTTGCTGCGGAGGACGTTGGCCTTGCAAATCCGAATGCGCTCCTGCTGGCCAACGCCTGTTTTCAGACGGTGCACAGCATCGGCATGCCGGAAGCGCGGATTCCGCTTGCCGAGACGACAGTCTACCTTGCAAGTTCTCCCAAAAGTAACTCAGCCTATCTTGCAATCAACAAGGCACTTGAACTTGCCGGACAGACTCAGACAGCTTCTGTTCCTCTCTACCTCAGGAACGCCCCCACAAAACTGATGGAAGAACTCGGCTACGCGGACGGCTACAAGTACGCCCACGACTATCCTGGACATTTTGCCGACCTTGAGTTTATGCCGGAAGGTCTGTCAGGCACCAGGCTCTATGACCCGGCAGATAACAAAAAAGAGGCGGAACTCTCCGCACGGCTCTCGGCTCTCTGGCCTAAATATTACAAAAAATAGCCGTGGGATGTCATGAAATGGAGGGCGCATGCCCCTAACAGGGGCTGTCAGCGAAGCTGACTGGGGTTAGGAAGTCTTAGGTTATCCGTTTTAACAAGGCGTCATCAGACGCCGCGATGGAGCGACGGAGTGTAACGGAGGAGCGGAGTCGCCGACCGTAGCGAAGTGGAGGTCGCGTTCCCCTAATAGGGGATGTCATGAAATGACAGGGGTTAAGAGGAACTGGTTATCCGTTCGTCAGAACGGATAACCAACGCCGAAATGGAGAGCATAGCCATTTCTCTCAAGCCATTGTCGTGGATTGAGCCAGCAGGAACCGCGTTGCCTGGCCGGATCGTGCAGACGCATTCCCCAGTCTACACGCAGAATAAGGAAGTCGAGATCAAGACGGAGACCAAGTCCCCAGTTCATCGCCATTCCCGTCCACAGGCTTGTGCCATTGATATGCGCCAGATCCTGCTGTTCATCCGGACGGTCTGAGCGCTTTAGGTTCCACACGTTTCCTGCATCCACAAACACTGCCCCGGAAAACATCCAGAACATCGGGAAACGATATTCAATGTTTGCCTCAAGCTTCATATCTCCTGTCTGGTTCGGAATCACGAAGGTCGTGTCCTTCGCCGCGAGTCCCGGGCCGAGGCTGCGTGCCTGCCATCCGCGCATACTGTTGGCTCCTCCTGCATAGAAATGTTTCTCAAATGGAAGTGCCGTGGAGTTTCCGTAGGCATATCCTGCACCTGCCTGAACCCTTGTAGCGAGTCCCTGTTTGTCATCCTTGCCGAATCTCCATGTCTTGCCGAGCGTCAATTCCGCACGTACATACTGCGAATAAGGAGTGTTCCAAATCATTCCGGAGCCATTGCCGTCTTTCTTCATCAGGCCCTTGAACGCACTCAAAACGTTACCTGAAATGTCAGTCTGTAGGCGGACATATTCATACGATGTCTTCGGGTTCACGTCCGAGTTGGTCGTGTAGTAGAAAGTGCCTCCGGCTCCGAGGTCGAAATGGTCCTGATAGGCATTCTGCAGAAAGGGATCGCTCTTGAGGTTCTCAAGGAACGCGGAGTCGAGGTTGAATATGTGGATTATGCTGAGCTGCGCCGGATAGACCTGATAATAGAACTTTGAGTTCACGTTGCCGTTGAATCCCAGGGATGTGGAGATTATGTTGCGGGTGTATTCCGGACGGCTCTGGTAGTTATAGGAAGCGTTTATGTCCGTGCGCGAAATCGTCCCCCCGAAAAGCCTGTAAGGAAGGAACAGAAACTTCGGAAAACTGAGTCCGCCGCTGACACCGAACTCATTGGAATGGACATTGTCCCTGAATTTGAACTGGAAGTTCCCCATAAAGCTGAGGTTCAGCCACTCCCCGCCTCTGAAGATATTCTTGTGATACCAGGACAGCTGAGGTGAAACGCCGAACAGCCCAGACGAGTTGACGGACGCCTCCACATTGACTTTAAAACCCTGAAGCTTTGACGGAGTTAGGCTTATGTCGCAGTTGAGCCTGCTGCTGTCCACTGGACTGACACCGATGTTCACGCCGGAAAACATCCTCAGCGATGAGAGTCTGGAATAGGTTTGGTTGACGGCATTCTCGCTGTAGACGTCCCCGGGACGCACTGTAGTCAGTTCTTCAAGAACTCCCTTGCGTACCTTCAGCTTTGAAGGATATGAAATGTTGACGTCCGCGAAGGTAAAGCGGCGGAACGGAGCGGTCTCCTTCGGCGTCTCGTTCCTCGTATACTCGTTCAGACTAATCTGAAGCCTTGCCGCTCCAGGAGTTCCGAGGGTGTCGGCCTCGCAGAAAAAATAGTTCTTGTTGAAGCCGAACCAGCCCTTATTACGAAGCACGGACGTCGATCGGACTGTCTCAGATTCAAGAGCCGCCTCCGATAGCCAGTCCCCGACCTTCACCGTGGAGTTGGACACGTCGGCAAGGAAGTCGGCGGCAAGTTCTCCCCTTTCGGGAAGGCGGTAGGCAATGCTGTCAATCCGATACCGCTCTCCAAGTGTAATGTCGTATGTTACATAGACTTTCTTCTTTCTGACATGTATCTTCGAATCTACCTTGGATCCATAGTAGCCGATGTATTCAAGATGCTTTTCAAGATTCTCGACAGACTCGTCGACAAGTTCCGGATCATATATGATCGGAGCCACACCGAGCTTCTGCACGAACTTGTCCCAGCCTTTCCCCTTTCCGTTGGACCAGTTATAGACGCTCACGAAGGGATTCCATCCGAAGATAAAGTTCGAGTTCGGCTTCTGTTTGATGTAGGCTGCAAGACCTGCTTCCTTGAAGTCTTTGGTCCTGTTTGTCACATTGACCTTTGTCCCGGCAAGGCTGTACTCCCCGTCTCCGAGCACACGTGTGGTGCTGCACGCCGTCGCAAGAAGCGCGATGGTGAAAATGAGAATATATGCCGTAGTCTTCCGTTTCATAAAAAGAGGATGCAGGACAGAATATGTCCGCAATAATTGCAAAGTTATGGATTTATGCGCATATATTCCTCATTTGACGCGAATATTTTCTACCTTTGCAAGGTTATGGCGGGTCATTCGTCCCCTGTCATTTAGAGGAAGATGAGCGGAATATCGAATAATGAAATAAAATACCTGCGTTCCCTGTCACAGAAAAAGTTCAGGGACGAAAGCGGTGTGTTTGTCGTTGAAGGAGAAAAGATGGTCGCAGAAGCACTCAAGTCGGGGTTTGAGGTGGAAAAGGTGTGGCGTGAGGAAGAAATTGGCACCGATGTCATGGCAAGGATAACATCACTTTCGTCTCCATCTCCTGCACTTGCCGTTGTCAAGAAACCCGGCAATGTCAGGCTCTCTGACGGAAAGGCTGTTTCTGAAGCGCTTGGCTTGCGCGGACTGTTTCTCGCTCTTGACACAATTCGTGACCCGGGCAATCTCGGCACCATAATACGGATTGCCGACTGGTTCGGGATTGACGGAATATTCGCGGAACCGGATACTGTAGAGTTGTTCAATCCGAAGGTGGTACAGGCAACTATGGGCGCCATTTTCCGTGTCCGCTTCCACTATTGCGACCTCCAGCTGCTTGCCGATGCAGCCGAGTCTGCCGGTGGCAAACTATTCGGGACCTTTCTCGATGGGCAGAACATCTATGAAAGGAAGTTTTCAACAGGAGAGGAATCCCCGGCCGTCATCGTCATCGGAAACGAGTCGAACGGCATATCGCCGCAGCTCGGGGCTCGTATAACCGAGCGTCTGTTCATCCCGCCCTACCCTGCCGGCGTACCGACCTCTGAATCTCTCAATGCCGCTGTCGCTACGGCCGTTACAGTCGCGGAATTCAGACGCCGGCAGACATTCTGCGGCAAATAGCGGATACGCCTCCCCTCTATGCAGCCGCCACTAAAGCAGTCTCTTGGTAAGGCTGAATAACTTGTACGGCATATACCTGAAAGGAAGGTCGAGCCACGTCGGGGTCTTCACGACAGCTTTGTAGTGAGTGAACGCATCAAAGCTTCTCTTGCCGTGGTAACTTGACATTCCGGAGTTTCCTACCCCTCCGAACGGGAGGTTCTCGTTGGCGATGTGCATAATGGTGTCATTGATGCAGGCGCCGCCGGACGATGTGCTTCTCAGAACATTGTCTCCGTCCTTGCCGAAGTAGTAGAGTGCCAGAGGCTTGGGACGGTCTACAATGAATCTTATTGCCTCATCTGTGGATTTGACGGTGACAATGGGGAATATCGGCCCGAATATCTCTTCCTGCATCACGGGAGAGGCCGGATCCACGTCGTCGAGCAGTGTCGGGGAGAAATAGCGTTCATCAGCATATGTCTGACCTCCGAAAATGACTCTGCCACAGTCAAGATAGCCCTTGAGACGATCAAACGCCCTGTCGTTGACTATCCTTACAAAGTGTCGACTTTCCTGCGGGTTCTCACCGAGGAGTGAATTGAATTCCTTCTCAAGAGCTGCAAGGAAACTATCCTTTATATCTTCATGGAGTATCAGATAATCCGGTGCTATGCATGTCTGACCGGCATTCAGTGACTTTCCCCATGCAATGCGCCTTGCCGCTACGGCGATGTCCGCGTCCTTGTCAACAACACATGGACTTTTTCCTCCGAGCTCGAGAACGACAGGTGTCAGATTCCGTGAAGCCGCCTCCATCACCTGACGTCCAAGCGAAGGGCTGCCGGTAAAGAATATCAGATCCCATTTCATTTCAAGCAGTTGCCGGTTCACTTCCCGGTTGCCCTGGACAACCGCCACAAGACTTTCCGGGAAAGTCTCTGAAATCATGTCTCCAAGCGTCAAGGAGACGTGCGGGACGTAAGGAGAAGGCTTAAGGACGGCTGTGCATCCGGCGGACAGCGCACCGGCCAGAGGGTTGAGAAGCAGTTGAACAGGATAGTTCCACGGAGCGATAATCAACGCATTGCCTAATGGCTCTGAAATAATCTCGCTTCTTGAAGGAAACATCTTCAGCGGAGTGCGCTTTCTCTGCGGCCGGGCCCATCTGTGCAGGTTCCTTATATGATTGTCAATCTCGCTGAGCACAATGCTGATTTCAGTGAGGTACGCTTCCTCATACGACTTGTGCAGGTCCGCCCACAGTGCGTCCGCAAGGGGTTTTTCCCACTTCTTCAATGCAGTTCTCAGAGCCAACAAGTTAGCCTTTCTTCTTCTGACATCAAGCGTCGCTCCTGAATGAAACGATCTTTTATGCGCCGAAACGATCTCGTCTATCCTTTCGAAAGTCATATTCTCCATAGTTTTCATCTTTTCAAAATGACAAATCAAACAAATATCCGAAACTTTCGTCAAAGAACAAACATTTTGAGTAACTTTGCATGAAGTATAGCAAGTATGTTGATGAACCGCATCTTTAATTTCATGAATAGGGACATTCCAAGGAGACTCAGGATGGACAAGTTTCCCTACAGCTCTATCTTGTACATTCTCTTGTCATCGACATTCTTTATGCTGCTCTACATGCCCTTCTCCCCGACAACGTGGTTTTCGGTGCGGACACCGCAGCTCGCCTTCCTCACAATAGCGTTCGTTTTCATCGCCGTAGGCATACTCGTGATCAGCAACACGCTTTTCATATCCTTCTGCAGGACAAGAAAATGCAAGAAATGGAACTACATTCTGTGGTGCATTGCCGAAATAGTAGCCATCAGCATAGCCTATATCTGTTTCACACTCATTTTCTCGCTCGGAGACTATCATTCTTCCGCATCGCTGTGGGTGAAAACGTTTTGCTGCGTCACGCTGATACTCTCGATTCCATATTCCATAATATACGCCTACTTCGAGAGTCTGGAAAGAAAGCGAAGGAAGGAAATGCAGCAGAACAATGACTCAAGGGACGAATTCCAGAAACCTACTGTCAAACACTTGAAAGACAGAATGGTAAGTATTATGGATGATTCCGGTGAACTAAAGTTTTCAGTAGACTTGGATTCTGTTCTATATATGAAGTCAGATGGCAACTATGTGAACATATTCTACGAAAAAGGCGATGCCGTCGTCTCGCACACACTTAAAATGTCGATAGGAACATTGGAAGAAAAGCTTGCAGGCACCCCGCTAGTTCGCTGCCAAAGGTCTTACATCGTGAACACGAGGCGTGTGAAGATGATGCAGAACGACAGCAAGGCTACCTACATAATCGTGGACAATGACCGCGTCCCGGTGCTTCCGTTGTCTCCGAACTATGCCACAGCAGTCTTAAAAGCCCTTTATTGATTGTCTGCTATTCTCGTCATGCTCTTGCTGACGAAGAGAGACGGAGTATGAAGACATCATTTGCCGACACTTGAACCTTTACTGGAGACTGGGCATTGCAAGTTTCTGTCTGTTTTAGTTCAAGCCACTCAAAGGCATGTTCCGGAATCATTATGTCAATGTCTGCCGGACGTGATGAGAAGTTAGCCACTATCAGGAAAGTGTCATCGGCGTCATCGCGCAAAAAAGCGAAATGCCTGTCCCTGTCAAATCCGCGTGAGTTGAAGTTGCAGTAGCAGAGATCGTAGGTCATTCCCTTGGAAATGGCGTTGTCGTTGGCGGCAAAGCGCAGCATCCCGGTGTACTTCACAAAGAACTTCAGCTCATCTTCCGTAAGTCCCGTGTCTTTCATAAGAATCTTCATCTTGACAGCACTCTTGACACGCTTGCGAAGGAGCGGCCTTCTGTCCTTGTCCGCAGTGTTCGAAAGAAGTTCTACGGCAGTGAGCCAGTTGCCGTTTTCCGTGAGTTTCTTAAGACCCCTGAGTCGTCCGGTAGACCACCAGTCGAATATTGATGTGCGTCCGTCAATACCACTGAACCCTTCTTCATCCATTCCCCTCTCGCCGACTTCCTCGCCGAAGTAGGTCATGAATGGCGTGAGGTTCATCATCAGGCTCACGGCAAGAGCCGGATAGCAGCGTTCGGCACGCTTTCCGAAGAAATCGGAGGCAAAGCGCTGTTCATCATGATTTTCCAGGAAGTTCAACATGTAAAGCTGGAGATCTCCGAGATTCTGCCAAGAGGTCGTGATGCGGGTTGTGGACTGCCACGCATCGACATATGGCTGCTCGCTATCGTCACATCTGACGATGTCAGCGAGGGCATCATAGAGTCCGGACTTGTCGTAGAGAAGGTCAAAGCCTACTTCCCGCACATACTTTCCGTACATCTGTTTCTGATAGACTTCAGCGACGAACAGCGTTTCCGGCCTATCATTTTTTATTTCCTCAATCGCCCATTTGAAGAAGTCAGGCGGAACAAGTTCCACCATGTCACAGCGGAAGCCGTCGACACCCTTTGAGAGCCAGTAGCGAAGAATGTGAAGCATCTTATCCCAAGTTGCGGTGTGGTAGTCGCAGTAGTTTATCTTCACTGTCTCATACCAGTCGTTGACTCCGGGAGACGGGGTGTAGGCATTTCCGCATGCACGGGCCGGGTACTCCTCGTAGAGCTGCCTTCCGGAAGCCTTCCATTGCGCCTCGTTAGGAAGGACTAGCCTCTGCTTCGGGTAGTAGAAGAAATCGTTCTCTGCCTTCCAGTGAACAGACTTGTCGTCCGTCGCGCCAAGTGACATTTTGACAGTTGGACGCCCATTGATGCTACTGTCGACACCCACTCCATAGTCCCTTGCAACATGATTAGGAACGAAGTCAATGAGAACTTTCAAACCTGCAGAATGGATTCTCGCGACGAGGGTCTCGAACTCGCGTATCCTGTCCGACGGGTTGTCTGCCAGGTAGGGATTTACGTCGTAATAGTCCTGTATGGCGTATGGCGAACCTGCTAAACCTTTGACAAACTGAGCGTTGGACACGTGTCCCCCATTTCCCTCTGCCAGGCCGCCCATAGCCGATGGGTCACAGCACGAATGACGGATTATGCCCGTAAGCCAGATGTGCGTGTAACCGCACCATTTCAGGTATTCAAGTGTGCCGGTGTCAATGTCAGAGAATTTGCCGGAGCCGTTCTCGGCGTAGCTGCCGTTTTTTACGGGATGTTCATTCTTATTGCCCCAAAGTCTGGGAATTATCTGATATATAAGTGTCTTGCCCATATTTATATTCTTTCTTCACAAAACGACGCATATATAAAACAAAATGAGTGCCCGATTCTCTCGGACACCCATTTTGTCATCAAATCTTTACTGTCTGAACAGAGAATGGCATTCACTCTGTTCAGTATTCAGGAAATCGGGCCTTTCCCGGGTAAAAGCTCCGGAAAACATCCCGGACATAGTCGGTATAGAGTCCGTCGAACCAGAATTGGCTCTCGCCGCAGGTACCGGCCTTGCGGTTGAATCGGAGCTGCTGTATCAGGACATCGCGTGACATGATGTTGGCTCCGTTCTTGAGAATCATCGCCGGATTCAGGATGTTCCCGGCGCCGGCCGCAGCGACCTGTTTCAGTGAGTTTGTGACGTCGGTCTCATAGGACGGTAGGACATAGCACTGAACCGTGAGCAAATCAACCGCACCGTCCCTTATCCATTGCGGCCAGTCCTGCATGAGGTTGTTCATACACCACGGATACTTGTTCGGAGCGAAGCATACGCATAGGTTCGGTGACTTCGCCTTGAGACGACAGTACATGTCAACGGCAAAGCCGTTCAGCAGGGACAGCCGCCACTGCACCCATGCACTGTCGTTTGGATTCGCCGGCGGAGTGAGCCCCGTAGCCGACTTATAAAGTGCGGCCGTAACGTCGTCATAGCCAGAGTTTCGTGGCATGGCCGGAAGCCTGTCGTCTCCTTGAATCCCGTCAACTTCAGGGTATTTTTCCAAAGCCTCCTCCATCAAGGAAAGCATAAATTCTTGAACCTCAGGGTCGTATGCATTCAGATAGTAATCCGTGCCGTTGTAGTTCGACCATTTGCCGTCACTTCCCTTCCCCAGCCAGCCGGGGTGCTTCGCCACAATAGGGTCCGACAGGTTCACGCCGCCAATTTTGTGCATGAATCCGTACTCGAACCACAGGATGACCTTGATGCCATGCTCATGGGCAAGCTCAATCATGTCCTTCAGGGCATCGCCGCTGCCTCCCGTATAGTTCGCGTACATATTGCCCTCCCGTGCCGATGCATAGGTGGAATTTTGCAGAAGCACTTCACTGTCCCATGCGATTTTGGAATTTGCCCACACGCAGACAAAGATGCAGTTGAAATTGAGTTCCGACAGGAGTTCCATGGACGACTTCGCGTTGGCGTAACTGCCGAACGAATGCGTGTGCGACGGCGCCGGAAGGTACACTCCCCTGACGGCAGTTTCCGGTTCAAGAACTCGTGCATCAAGGACATATTCCCTTGTCGTCGTTCCGTCGGGGGCCGTCACCCTCACTGACTTCGGCTCAGTCAGGTCAAGCGCAACGTCGAAAGACGGTTCGGTGGTTGCTCCGTCAGCCATGGCCGCATTGAATGTCAGAGCGGTGACATCTGCGGAGTTCGGAAATACAAAGTGTATGGAATCGCCGTCAATCTCCCCTTCGACGAGGTATTCAACATTGGAAATTCCGGAAATCGTCGCATCGGATGACTTGGCGACCTCGACTGTGACAGTGTATTTGCGAGCATTCCCATCCTTGTCCACGAGGAACAGTTCAATCGGACGCGAAGCATCCACCTCGCTCCCGTTTTTCGGGCTGCCGGTGATTCCGTCCGGGACGGTGTAGTGGATGTGCGCCTTGCCCGGGAACGCGCCGTAAGGCAGCGTGATGAGGGCGGTTCCGGCCGTGTTGTCAATCACGCCGTCCGCGCCCGGATATTCCCGCAGAAATACTGAGTTCAGTTCCAGCACGGGTTTGGGTTCGGGTTCCGGCTGAACGGGAACGGGCTTGTTGCAGGATGTGTCGAGCAGCAGAACCATGGCTGCCAGCAGTTTGAAGAACATTTTTCCGGACATTTTACGGATTCATAAACGGATGCCTGAAGCCACATTAAAGTTTCAGGCATCCGGAAAAACTGATTTTCAATTCTATGATAGACGATTCCGAGACCTACTTGACCTTGAATACGGAAACGCCTGCTCCCATCACGCATCCGGCTACATAGATTTCACCGTTGATTTCGCGCACTGCGCACGCGCCGCAGCCGTTGCCGTTCTTGTTGGCGGTAACCCCCTGTTTTTCCGGGTCACCGAGTCCGAGCTGCCTGTCTGTTGAAGTGTCAATCTTTTCCATGCTCTCGGCAAGAGTGTCGTAGTTGATTTCCTGGAAGCGGATTGCGCCGTCCTGATATGCATTGAGAAGACGCGCATAAACCATGTATTTCTGCTCGTTGAAAGTGAAGAAGTTCACGTCAAGGACAGGCTGCGAGAATCTCGCGCCGTCGTTGCAGACATACTTGCTCGTGAACGTGGAACCTGAAACTCCATAGACAATCGGATATGCTCCCGTACCCGCCCAGATGTACTCGGTGTCGCTGAACTTGTAGAGACCGGCGATGTTATTGCCGCTGATGGCTCCGAGCTTCACGATTTCAGGCTTAGGCTCAATCACGCCGGCATTGACGGTGAAGACTGCGGCACAACGCTCTGTGGCGCTCGTGTAATCATAAAAGATGATGCGTCCTTTCTGCCAGTCGCCCTCCACGGTGAACTTGTCACCGAAACGGTGCGCTTCAGTGAGGGTGTATGCGAGAACCTGACGAGGCTTGGAGTCTATGTCATCCCATGCGTGGATGCGAAGGATGGAATTTGCCGCATTCACCATATTGCTGACGAGAAGGACCGAAGATGTCCCATTGTTCATGACCTGAGCCGAAGAACTTGAATGAACGCCGCCCTTGACATAATCTTCAACAGAAAGTTCCTTTGCGACGGTACCGTCCGCGATGTTGATTGCATATACCCCAGGGCCGCCGGCCTTTACCATATAGACATATTTGTCGTCCATGGTGATGTTCCTTTCCCAACCGCTGGCAGCAACAGCTGTTCCATACCAGTCATCGGTGGTTGTCTCAGGCTTCACATAGTGTCCCCAGACACGCTCGATTGAGGAGATTCCGGTGGTGACAACCTTGATGTTCTCCGTCTTTTCGACATCCTCGCACTTGAGCGTGAAAGTCACGCCGTTGAGCTTGTCGCTGAAGTCAATCTCGTCGCCGTCTTTGATTTCATTCTGTCCGACGAGGACTTTAGTTCCGGCAGGAGAGACTTCAAACTTGAACTCGACCTTAGTGAGGTCAGCCGAACCTTTCAGCTTGGCGGTGCCTCCGGCAACAGCCACTCCGTTCAGAGTCGCGGACACGAGCTTAGGCTCTGGCTGGGCGGCACTTGCGGAGAAAACATACTCAACGGAAGCCTCGCCTTCGGTGAACTTCACGGTCTTGGTCGCTCCTGTAGAGAAATCGAAGGTGAAGTTGTCGGCCTTGACACCTGATGGAAGTTCGGTGAACCTTACGTCAAGAGCCTTCAGCTGAACCTTGTCGGCATACGCCACCTCGATTGTCACGGTCTTCGCGGCCGCATTGACGACGGTGAGGCAGTCCTCGGTGAGTCCGTTTACCTGAATCATGGCATCCGTCAGGACAAACGAAGTCGTCGGAGCCGGATTCTCTTTCTTGCAGCCGACGAACATGAGCGCCGCCGCAGAAATCACAAGAAAAATCTTTTTCATAAAAAATTGTTATTTAAAGTGTTTATGGTTTATTCCATATTCTCTCAATTCACTCTGAACCGTGCCTGATACTGCTTTTCAGTGCCGTCGGCCGCTATGACCTTGAAATAGACTGTAGTTGAATTGAGGTCACGCATCCCGGAAATGCCGCTGCCGGTCTCGTTTCCCGCTGCATCCACTTCAACGACTCTCGCGGTTGCCGGAACGGTAAGTTCCAGACGGCAGCGCCTGAGCGTCTCGGAATTGTACATCGAGGCATCGGACGGGAAGGTGTAGGACACGGCTCCGAGACTTTCGTTGTAGGTTCCGCCTCCGAGCACGTCGAGTTCGGAATATTTCCGGAGGTTGTCCGCGTCGTAATAGACAAGGCACTTCATCGAGTTCAGCGTGCAGGAACTGTCCTGCGGCGGATATTCAAGCTTGTGGCAGGAGACGAGCGCGGCCGCCACGAGCGCATATTTCAGTATTTTCTTCATTTTCATCTGTTTTATGAATGCTGACTGACTGATTGATTACCAGCCGCTGTTCTGCGCGGCTTCGGGATTGTTGCTCCTTTCGGACTGGGGAATCGGGAAACGGTCGAAACGCTCCGGATATTTCCGTTCTCCCATGTCGCAGGAGACTGAGGTCGGAGTAAATGTTCCGTCGCCTCCCTTTTTCCAGAGCACTCCGGTATATTTCTTTCCCCCGAGCACCTTTGCGGCACGTCCGGTTCTGCGGAGATCCCAGAAACGGTGTCCCTCAAAGCAGAGTTCCACGGCCCGCTCCTTCAGAATCACATCAAGTGCGGACTCAAGGTCGTTCATTGGCTGCGTATAGACATCATCGCGCCCGAACCTGCGGCGGCGGAGGTCTTCCACTGTGGAGAATGCGGCCGTGAAATCGTTGTCACGGGCACGGCATTCGGCGTAAATCAGCATCATCTCGGCATATCTGAACTCAATCCACGGCTGATATGAACCGTTCACGAAAAAGTCCGTGTTGTTCTCGTCCATCATCTTGCGGATGTAGTAGCCGGTGACAGTGTTTCCCGGGTTGTTCGTGCTGCCGTACGGCATATACTTCTGGTCAATCCCGCCCTCGAAGCACTCAAGCGCACGCCCCTTCCAGACGGAACCGTTCCACATAACGGAGGCGGCGAGGCGCGGGTCGCGTTTTCCGGCATTGTCGTTCGTGACATAGCGGTTCGCGGCGTCGGGGGAGGCATTGAACGGACGGCCATCGGCATAGTCATACATATCGACAAATTCCTGCGTCGGTCCGGCATATCCGGCTCCCTTGCCGTCATTCTCGCAGATGTCGCCGGGCTGGGAGTACTGTCTGTCAAAACTGTGCGTGAGCGTGCCGGCTTCATAGCCGTAGCCCCATATCACTTCCCTGTTCTTCAGGTCTCGGAATATTGCGGAGTAGTCGTCGATGTAGCCGTAGAGCCCGCTGTTCACAATCGCCTCCACTGCTGCCTGGGCCTTGTCATAGCGTCCTGCATAGAGCATGGCGCGGGCCTTCAGGGCGTTGGCGGCGTGGCAGTTGAGCCGTCCCGCGGCATTTGCGGGCTCAGGGAGATGGGCTATGGCGTAGTCGAGGTCCGTCTCGATGCAGTCGTAGCTGTCAGAGACACTCGCCCTGCGGTGGACCCTGTTGTCCGCATCAAAGGAGTTTATGTCAAGATTGAGTATCACGCCGAGGTCGTCCTTTACGGATGCGTGCGAGCGCATGATGAGAAAGTAGGCATAGGCCCTGTAGTAGAGAGCCTCCGCCCGGAAACGCCCGTAGTCGGACTCGCTGAAGTTCGACTTGTGGCTCTCAAGGCCGTCGAGGAACTCGTTTATGCGTCGAATCCATCCGTAGCATGTTGTCCATGCGTCGAAGTAGTTGTTATTGATGCTCTGCTGCCCATCGACGGTCATAATCAGGTTGCAGTCACCGGCGCCGGAGACGATGGCTCCGTATTTCAGGATGTCCGTCAGCCCGTCGGACATGCTCGAATTGCTGCCTCCGAGGGCGTTGCTTCCGAACTGGCCGAAATTGGCCGTCATCGGATAGAAGGAATTGAGGTAGAGTTCGACGTTCTCCCTGTTCTTGAACCCATAGTCGATGCCGTACTTGTTATTCGGGTCGATGTCAAGAACCGAGCAGGACACGGCGGAGAGCGATAGGGCAACAAAGGCTGCCGTGTATATGTGTTTCAGTTTCATTGTCTTTTCCAGTTTATCAGAATGTCAGACTTGCACCGAGGCTGAAAACCCTCTGCTGAGGGTAGTAGCCGTTGTTGACACTCGGTGCCTCAGGGTCAATTCCGAGCTTCGACAGAGCCGAGAGCGTGAACACGTTGCTCGCGCTGAAGAACACACGGATGTCGGCCATGCGGATGCGTTCAAGAGCCTTGCGCGGAAGGGAATATGAAAGCTGGAGGTTCTTGAGCCTGATGTAGCTGGCGTCACGCTTCCAGAAATCACTCGGGAGCACGTTGTTCACGGACGACTGGGTGCTCAGGCGAGGATAGGACGCATCGGTGTTGTCAGGCCTCCAGCTGCCTTCCACGAGGTATTTTGGAGGGTTGCTACCCCATTTGAATGCCTGCGTGTAGTATGTTCCGTCCGAGAACCCGAGTGCGCTGTAGGTTCCGCAGAGCATGATGTCGGTTCTTGCCGCACCCTGAAAGAAAAGCGACAGCCCGAGCCCCTTCCAGCTGAAGTCGAAGTTGAGACCGTACATTATTTCAGGCAGTTGCGAACCGGCAATCCAAGTCCTGTCCTCGGCCGTGATTCTTCCGTCGCCGTTCAGGTCGCGGTACTTTATGTCGCCGACCCTCACGCCGCTGTTGTAGGTCGGAGAGGCCGCAATCTCCTCCTCGCTCTGGAAAAGCCCGTCCGAGACATATCCGAGCACGCTGCCGAGCGGCTGGCCTATCTTGCTCTGGTAAGAAGGGATGTTCGCGGAGTCGTTCGTGCTGACATAACGGTTCCTCGCGAAAGAAACGTTGCCCGAGATTCCGTAAAAGAAGTCCCCGACACGCCTGTTGTGTCCGAGCACAAGCTCGAAGCCGCGCACATCGACCACGCCACCGTTTATGATGGACGGGTAGTTGCCTCCTATGGACGGAGGCATCTGCCCGGACTGGGACTGAAGGATGTCTGTGGTAACCTTGTAGAACACGTCGCCCTCGAATGAAAGGAGACCGTTCCAAAGGGAGAAGTCAAGACCGACATTGTAGGTCGTCGTGGTCTCCCAGGTTATGTTTCTGTTCGGAACGGAGGTCGTGGAAAGCGCCGGCTTCGAGACCCCGTCGATGACTGCGGACGGTTTGGTGCCGAGCGCAAGTCCCTGAACAAAGAGGAAATCGGAAATGGAGTCGTTGCCGAGTATTCCCCACGAGGCACGCAGCTTGAGGTTGTCGAGGACGTCGCGCGTTCCGGACATGAAGCCTTCCTCGGAGATTTTCCAGCCGAGAGACACGGCCGGGAAGATGCCGAGACGCTTGCCGGCGGCAAAGCGTGCGGACCAGTCCCCTCTCACCGAAGCCTGCACGAGATAGCGCTGGGAATATGCATAGTTGGTGCGCAGGAGCAGCCCCTGGCGTCCGGTGTCGGTGTGGCCGCCTGTCACGGAGTTCGGTGTCACGTCCGTGCTGAAATCAAGGTCCGGTATTTCGGTTATGGCGAAGTTCTGCTTCGCCGCGCCCATGTTCTTGAGCCATGTCGCGCTCTGCTCCCAGACAAGGTCGGCTCCGACTTCGTGAACTCTCGCGAAATTATGGTTGTAGTTCAACATGAGCTGGTAGTTGAGCCGGCTGAAATTGCTCCAGGTCTCGGTAAGCCGGTTTATCCCGGAGGCGCTGTGCGGAGAATTGCCGGGAGTCAGCGTCACATTGCCGTCCGCATCATGGCTGCCGTACTGCGGAGTCATCTGCGAACACGGCAGGGTGAGCAGCTTCTGCTGCGTGTTCCTGAAGTCGTAGCTGAACATTCCCTTCGCAACGAGCCCTTCGATTCCGGGGATTCTGTATTCCATCGTGGCGGAGGTATATACATAGGAGTTGTCCTTCTTGTTGAATCCGGACTCGTCCCGTGCTATCAGAGGGTTGTTGTAGCCGATGTATGTCCCGTCAGGCATTGTCGGACGGACGGTAGGACGGGCGGATATGGCATAGTAGATTATATTCTTGTAGCCATATTCCTTGCCTCCGTTGTCCAGGGACGATGTCGGGTCGCTGCTTCCTGCCGACACGCCAGGCTGATGCCTTTTCTCGATTCGCCCGGAAACGTCCAGCTTGACGGTAAGCCGGTCGGTGAGGTTTATGTCGATGTTGGAGCGCAGGTTATATCTCCTGAACCATACATTGCTGATGATTCCGTCCTGATTGAGGAAACTTCCTCCGACGAAATATCTCACGCTGCTGTTGCCACCGGTCACGCTCAGGTTGTGGTTGTGCCCTATTGCGACAGGCTTGAATACCAGCTTCAGCCAGTCCGTGTTTCCGAAGACGCCCTGAGGGTCATTGCCGTCCCGGATGTATCCGATTTCAGTGTCTGAATATTCCCGTGCGATGCCGTCGAGGTCTGTCGCGAGATTGTGCCAATAGGCATATTCCGGACCGTCGAGGAGACTGATCATGTCCGCGTTGTTTGAGAATGTCACGGCTCCGTTGTAAGTCACGCTCGCCTTGTGGTCGTCCCCTCGCCGGGTCGTGACGAGAATCACACCGTTGGCTCCCTTTACTCCATAGACTGCGGCGGAAGCGGCATCCTTGAGGATGGTAACGGACTGGATTTCACTCGGGTCGAGGTTCGAGAAATCCCGCTCCACTCCATCGACAAGAACGAGCGGTGAGGACGAGCCCGTGGTCGATATGCTCCTGATGTATATGTCGGCCTGATTCTCACCCGGAAGGCCGGTGGTCTGCCTTGACACGAGTCCGGGTAGCTTTCCGCCGAGCAGGTTCGCGACATTGTCCGCCGGCGCCTTCGTCAGCTTCTCCGAGTTGATGGATGCCACCGAGCCGGTCAGGGTTCCGCGTTTCTGCACGCCGTAGCCCACAACCACGACCTCTTCGAGCTGCTGGCGGTCGTCTGTCATTACAGCATCCACCACAGCCCGTCCGTTCACCTTTTCGGTGATGTCGTTGTAACCGAGCAGGGAGAACGAGATTGTCGCGGAGCCGGACGAGAGTTCAATCGAATAGTGGCCGTTCTCATCCGTCATCGTTCCATTCGATGTCCCCGGCTCAAATACAAGCGCACCGACGACAGGTGCTCCGGACGCGTCCGACACCTTTCCCTTGACGGGAGTCCCGGCATCGAGGACAAGCGGAAACGCCAGAAGTGCGGCTGCGCACAGGAATCCGGTTAATGATTTCATCTTTTCTCTCGTGTTTTATATGTTACTCTGGAATGTCCGGTCTGCAGGGTCCGAACCGAATGACGAGGGTTCCGGTCCCATCACGAATCGGAGTTCGCCTCCTTTCAGAATGGTCTCATGGGCAATCCAGGACTGGCTGTAAGGCTCTCCGTTCAGAAATGCTCTCTGGATGTATATGTTGTCGGCGCTGTTGTTCTCCGCAACAATTCTGAAATCATGTCCAGACACTGTGTGAAGCACGGCTGAATGCATCAGCGGGCTTCCGAACACATAGACTCCGGCAACGGGGCTCACGGGATACAGCCCGAGGGCGGACAGGACATACCATGCCGACATCTGCCCGCAGTCCTCGTTGCCAATCAGCCCGTCCGGAGCCGTGGTGTAGAAGTCACGGCAAATCTCTCTGACAAGACGGGCGGTTTTCCACTGCTGCCCCGCGCAGGCATAGAGATAGGCTACGTGATGGCTCGGCTCGTTTCCATGGGCATATTGTCCCATCATGCCGCTTATGTCGATTGACGCGCCCTCATTGAGCGTTGAATCCACCGTGAAGAGCGAGTCAAGCTTCGCGGTGAACGCGGCCTCCGTCCCGAAGAGCGAAATCAGCCCCTGAGGGTCATGCGGCACGAGCCATGTGTATTGCCAGCCGTTGCCCTCGACGTAGTCGGCCTCCTCGTGGAGCGAGAATGAAGGGTCGTAGTCCTTTCTGAAAGTTCCGTCGGACAGGCGGCCTCTCATGAATCCGAGCGCAGGGTCGAAATAGTTTCGGTAGAGCCCTGCCCTGTGACGGTGATATTCCGCCGGGAGACTGTCGCCGAGAAACGCTGCAAGACGAGCCACGGCATCGTCGTCGATGCAGTACTCCAGTCCTCGGGAAACCGACCAGTTCACCCTGTCGGCAGGCAGATAGCCGAGGCTGTCAACATATTCCATCCCTTCCACAGGCTGTTCCGCAAGTCTCCGCACCTGTGCATACACCCTGCGTGCATCAACCCCTTCAACACCCTTGATGGCGGCATCGACCATAATCGGAACGGAGTGCACGCCCACCATGCAGTCGGTTTCCTTACCGGCAAGATGCCATACCGGAAGCCTTCCGTCGCGTTCTGCGATTGAGACAAGGGAATTGACATAAGAGCCAGCCCTGCCGTCAATCAGGGTATAGAGGGGATGTGCGGCCCGATAAGTGTCCCATGTGGAGAATATGGTGTAGGCTTCTTCCTGACCGAGGTCAGAAAACAGCTGTGGAGCGAATGCCGTGTGGTAGAGGGCGGTGTAGAATATGCTGTCGGTCCGTTCCGTAATGCCCTTGAAGTCTATTGCTGAAAGGGAGGCCTGCCACAGGTCGTGCGCACGCCGCCGTGTCGCGTCGAAATCAAGCCCGTCAGCCTCAGCAAGGTTAGCGGTGGCCGCCTCTACAGAATTGTACGAGAGGGCAATGCGTGTTTCAAGACAGGACAGCGCTCCGAATCCGAGAACAGCAACGGTGGAGTCGACAGAGAAACGGACATCCTTCACCGGGCTGTCAAACTTGCCGAAGAAGCAGACCTTCAGCCCTCTCGCCCATTCGTCCGAAATCCTGTAGCCGGAAACGGAGACGGAGTCAGCCAGGTCAATGGCAGCTTCAAGGCAACCGGTCCTGAACATCAGCGACTTTGGTGCATGACGAAGATCCAGAAGAAGGAATTTTTCGCAGTTCGGGTCATTCCAGGAATATCTGTGGAATGCCACACGTTCGGTCGCGGTCAATTCCGCCGTGAAGCCGTCGCAGCTGACCCGATAGTACCCCGGAACGGCCAGTTCGCGCTCTTTTTCAAACGCGACATGATATGGCTCACTGCCTATACCCCCCTCCGCGAGGCTTTCAATGTATTGACTGTCAGCGCACGGCATCAGAATAATTTCGCCTAGGTCAGCGATTCCCGTTCCGCTGAGATGATTCTGCGCAAAACCAGTTATCGTCCGGTCCGAATCGTGGTAGCCGGAGCACCAGTCCCATCCCACAGAAAGATTGTTCGGCCCGACTTCCACCATACCGTGCGGACAGTTAGCGCCGACAAAGACATGGCCGTGGCCTCCCGACCCGACCATAGGATTCACGACTTCCGTATAGTCACGCCGCCCGCCGCAGGACGTAAATGCAAGTGCAAGCGATACATATAATAATATACGGACTTCTTTCATCACTAAAAGCTATAAATTATCATTGCAAATTTATAAAAAGTCGAGAAATCACGAAATGTTTTTAATAAATTTTAATATAATTTTTAACCATTTTATAAAACGAACAAAATGGATGCCCGAACCTCTCGGACACCCATTTTGTCATCATTATTGTCGTCTTTTCTTCGCCCCGACTACCAGTTGAGAATCTTGCGGAAGTCATACTCCTCCGGATTCGGAAGGTAGGCTTTTGCTGCCTCGTAGTCTTCCGGAGTGATGTAGTGAGCTATGTACTTAAAGTAGTTCTGCGCGGTCCCGGCGTTGATATCAACGATTCTCGGCGGAATCTTGCCAGTCTCAGGGTCCTGAAGGTCAGCGAGATAGAGCGGAGAAACGTTTCCGAAAGCGTCGACATAGACCATACATCCGGTCTTGCCCTCGCTAAAGAGCTGGTAAACTCCCATTGCGAGCTCGGTGCAGTAGGTGAGGTCGTAAGCCACAGGATCCTGACAGCGAACGTCATAACCAATCTCCACAGGACGGCTCTTCACTTTCACTCCGAGTTTCTTGAACTCTTTCTCAAGAAGGTCGTTGAAAAGAACTGCCTTTGAGATTTTGCCGAGTTCAGGGTGACCGTGCTCGTCATAAGTGAAGTGGATTCCGGCTTCAGCAGCCTCTTTTGCAACCTCATCATTGTGGAAAAGGCCCTCTGCTGCGATGATAGTACCATAGTTGATGCCGAGAAGTTTTCTCTTCACGATTGCAGAGATTGAGAGTTTGATGATTTTCTCAAGAGTCATCTCTGTGTGGTTGAACATCTCGGGAATGATGGTCATCGGGCAGTGAGTTGCCTCGCCGATTCCGAGCGCAAGGCTACCGCAAGTACGTCCCATTGCGCTGATGATGAGCCAGTTGCCTGATGTGCGTGCATCTTCATAGACGGTCCTCGCGATGTGCGCACCCTCGTTCTTTGCGGAGTTGTAGCCGAAAGTCGGGGTGTTGTTCGGAAGAGGAAGGTCGTTGTCTATGGTCTTAGGGCAATGGATGTTTGCAATCGGATAGTTCTTTGCTGCAAGGAACTTGGAAATTCTGTTCGCTGTCGATGCCGTGTCGTCGCCGCCGACTGTCACGAGAAGCTTGATGTTGTTCTCTTTGAAAAGATCGAGGTTGAAGTTCTCCTCGAAATCCTTGTCGGTCGGTTTGAAACGGCTCATCTCAAGGTAGGAACCGCCGCGGTTGAAGTAGCGGTCTGCCTTAGCGAAGTCGATGTCCTCAGTGCGGGCGTTTTTTGAGAAAAGTCCGGAGTAACCGCCGTGAAGGCCGATTACCCTGTAACCCCTTGAGAGAAAAGTCTTTGCAACACTCATTGAAACTGAATTCATTCCAGGGGCAGGACCACCGCCGCAGAGGATAATGATTGAATCTTTCATAACTCTGTAATATTTTATTATATGAATATTCGTATCTTTTCTCCGCAAAATCCGTCATATCCGCAGATATTCACGATTTCGCGGCGCAAAAATACAACTAAAATCCAATATCCCCGAATTTTTTGGTAAATTTGTAAGATATTTGATAAAATATGGAACAGAGGGAAAAAGACATACGGAGGATAAACGAACTCAGGCAGATCCTGACCGAGAGCAACAGACGCTATTATGTGGACAATGCTCCAACGCTCAGTGACTTCGAGTATGACAACCTGATGTATGAACTCATTGAGCTGGAGAAAGAATATCCGGAACTTGTCACGCCGGACTCCCCCACCCAGCACGTCGGAAGCGATCGTACAAAAGAATTTGCGCAGTACAGACACCGCTATCCTATGCTCTCGCTCGGCAACACTTACGACATTTCCGAGGTCGTCGCTTTTTCCGAGCGCGTCTCGAAGTCTCTCGGAAGCACGACGTTCAGCTACAGCTGCGAACTGAAGTTTGACGGCACAGCAATCTGCCTCACCTATAGGAACGGAGAACTTTTCCGTGCGCTGACGCGCGGTGACGGCACTGTGGGAGACGACGTCACGGCGAATGTGCGGCATATCTCAAACATACCGCAGAAGCTCCACGGAGGCACATTCCCTGAAGAATTTGAAATCAGAGGAGAGATTTACATGCCCTATGCGGCATTTGACAGGCTCAACGCTGAACGCGAACGCGATGAGGATGCCCCATTTGCAAACCCGCGCAATGCAGCATCCGGCTCGCTTAAGCTTCTGAATCCTTCGGAGGTTGGAAAGCGTGGTCTGGAATGTACTCTCTATCATATACTTGGCGAGAATCTTCCGTTCGCGACCCACTCAGAGGCCCTCTCTGCGGCAAAGTCATGGGGGCTGCCCGTGTCGGACAAGAGCAAAGTCTGCCGCAACATCGAAGAAATCGAGGACTATATATCCTATTGGGACTCGGAACGAAGAAAACTGCCTTTTGCCACTGACGGCATTGTCATAAAGGTCAACGAACTGCCCTACCAGAAAGCCCTCGGCTACACGGCCAAGTTTCCGCGCTGGGCTGTGGCCTACAAGTTCAAGGCTGAGCAGGCACTCACGAAACTGCTTTCCATTGACTACCAGGTCGGGAGGACCGGTGCCGTGACTCCGGTAGCGAACCTTGAACCGGTGCTGCTGTCAGGAACGACGGTTAAGCGCGCGAGCCTGCACAACTCCGAGCAGATGGAACTTCTGGACGTGCGCATCGGGGATTATGTCTACGTGGAGAAAGGCGGAGAAATCATTCCGAAAATTACCGGAGTGGAGCTGTCAATGCGCAATGCCGCTCTGAAGAAGCCTGACTTTCCGGAATATTGTCCCGACTGCGGTTGCCGTCTCGTGCGCGACGAGGGGGAAGCCAAGTTCTTCTGCCCGAACATACATGGCTGTCCGACCCAGATTAAGGGACGTCTCGTGCATTTCCTCAGCCGCAAGGCAATGAACATACTCGCTGGCGACGCGACCGTGGACCAGCTCTACAATCTGTCGCTGGTCAGGACGCCGGCCGATTTCTACGACCTCGACAAGGAACAGCTGCTGACACTTGACGGTTGGAAAGAGCGTTCCGCAGAGCGATTTCTTGAAAGCATCCGTGCCTCGAAGGCCACACCATTCGAGAATGTGCTATTCGCAATAGGGATACGCTATGTCGGAGAGACCACGGCAAAAACCGTTGCGAGGTTCTTCAAGAACATCGATGCCGTGGCTGCTGCCGACAAAGAGACGCTGCTGTCGGTGCCGGACGTTGGGGAGGTGATTGCTGACAGCATTTACGACTTCTTCATGGATCCGGACAACATCCGCGAGGTCCAGCGCCTCAGGGCTGCCGGGCTGAAAATGGCCGTTGAAGGGAACGGACTGGACAAAAGCGACGTTCTGGGCGGGGCCGTGATTGTAATTACCGGCAACTATAGCATACCGCGTGACAAGATGAAGTCGCTCATCGAGGCAAACGGTGGAAAGAACTCGTCGTCCGTGAGCGGAAAGACCGACTACCTCCTTGCCGGAGAAAAGCCGGGGCCGGAAAAGATAAAGAAAGCGGAGTCGCTCGGAATACGCATAATCAGCGAATCCGAGTTCATGGACATGATTTCCGCCGCCAAGGGTGAAACGCCGGCATCTGTGGAAGATGTGGATAGCGCCAAGAAGAATATTAACGATGAGCAGTCCGGGCATCATTCCGGGGAACAGCTCAGCCTGTTTTAGAGATTTATGAACACCATTTCAGAATTTACAGCTCAGGATTACGCGCTGATTGCGAGAGAATATGCCTCCCTCAAGGAGGCGGCAAAGCGGAGATGCGCGAATCAGGAGGAACTCGACGTCGTCCAGAAGGCGTTTGACTTTGCGAACGAGGCGCACAAGGGAGTGAGACGACGTTCGGGCGAGCCATACATAATTCACCCGATTGAGGTTGCGAAAATCGTTGTCAGCGACATCGGGCTCGGCTACAAGTCCATCGTGGCCGCACTTCTGCACGATGTTGTGGAAGATACGGAATACACCTCAGAAGACATCAGAAACCTCTTCGGCGACAAAATAGCCTCGCTTGTAGAAGGACTCACGAAAATCAAGACAGTGCTCGACAATGAGGACAAGGCCCAAACCAAGAGCATACAGGCCGAGAATTTCAAGCGCATACTCCTCACACTCAACGACGACGTGCGCGTTGTTCTCATCAAACTCGCCGACCGTCTGCACAACTGCCGCACCATCGAGTTCATGCCGGAGCACAAGAGGGACAAGATTCTGAGCGAAACGATGTTTATATTCATCCCGCTTGCCCACCGTCTTGGCCTCTACAGCATAAAGTCAGAAATGGAGGACATTTGGCTTCGCTACAAGGAGCCTCAGGCGTTCAATGAGATTCAGGCGAAAATCAACCGCAACGTCAGTGACAAGGAGAAGCAGGTCGACGAGTTCATCGGCACCATACGCAAGCTCCTCGACCGTATGAACATAAACTACGAGATCCGGAAGAGGGTGAAGTCCCCGTACTCCATCTGGCACAAGATGAAGACTAAAAACGTCACTTTCGAGCAGGTCTACGACCTCTATGCCGTCAGGATTATCTTTGACCCGAAGGTCAGCGACATCGACAAGGAAAGGGAGCTCTGCTATAATATATATGTGGCGATTACCAATAAGTACGACTACAAGGCAGACCGTTTCCGCGACTGGATAAAACAGCCGAAGAATAACGGGTATGAGGCGCTGCACTGCACAGTGATGAGCAAATCGGGCATCTGGATTGAGGTGCAGATACGTTCGCGCAGGATGGATGACATCGCAGAGAAGGGTATCGCTGCGCACTGGGCCTACAAGAGGGACGGGTTCGTCGGGGAGAATGACAGCGAGATGGACAAGTGGATTGCCAAGGTGCAGGAAATCCTGATGAACCCTGACGTGAACGCGCTTGAGCTCCTGGACATCATACACAACGATCTGACGACCTCGGAGATATTCGTCTTCACGCCGAAGGGCGAGCAGAAGTCAATAATGAAAGGTGCGACGGCCTTGGACTTCGCGTATATGATTCACACCCACATCGGCAACAAGGCCATTGCCGCGAAGGTCAATCTCCGTCTGGAGCCGCTCTCCTACGTCCTGCGTCCCGGCGACCAGGTGGAAATCATCACTGCGCAGATGGAGAACCCGAAGCGCGAATGGCTCTCGTTTCTTAAAACGCGCAAGGCCATTAATGTGGTCACCGAATATTTCGAGAAACTTGATCGCCAGAAAGCTGCGGATGAGGAGGCGACAAAGAAAACTTCCGGAAAATGGACGCTTCCTTTCTTCCGTTCATCGAAACCCAAGAACGAATACGTCATCAACGACAGCCGCAACACTGACAACCAGTTTGTAATAGCTACTTGCTGCCACCCGATTCCCGGCGATCCCGTGGTGGGATTCATAGATAAGGATGGGATCATCACGGTCCATAAGAAATCATGCCCTGTGGCAAATAGCCTCGCAGCAACTCACGGTGAGTCAATCGTTTCCCCGAAGTGGGAGGCAGATGAGGACCAAAGTTTCCTCGCGTCTGTGGCTCTGGACGGCATCGATAGGGTCGGGCTGCTGAACGAAATCACCAAATATATTTCCTATGTAATGAAGGTCAACCTCCAGAGACTCGTTTTCGAGTCCAAGGATTCGATTTTTAAGGGAGAGATGGATCTGATGGTGCACGACAAGAAGAGCCTCGAAGGACTTCTGAAGAAGCTTTCGAAGATTGATGGAATACGGAACGTCACAAGAAAGGATCTGTAGCACAATAGGTTCCTGCAGTAAAAAGTAAGAAAGTATGAACAGAATTTTCAAAATATTCCTAAAAAAATATTTCCCTTTGCTTCCGGTCGGGGCTGTGCTCGGTGTGATGATATTCTCGCATTCCTGTGCCAATACTACGACTCCTCCGAGCGGAGGCGCGAAAGACACGATTCCTCCGATAATGCGGAAAGTTAATCCGGCGGACGGAAGCATAAATGTCCCGACACACAAGACGAAGTTGAAGTTTACCTTCAATGAATATGTGGTGGTGAAGGATCCCGCCGGTATCTATCTCTCCCCGCCTCTGGAGAAACGGCCGAAGTACAAAATTGACGGAAAGAGTGTTGTGGTGTCATTCGAGAGTGACCTCGATTCCAACAGAACCTATACTCTCGACCTGACGAACGCGATTGCCGACAATAATGAGGGTAATATGTTCCCAGGATACACTCTCGTATTCTCTACCGGAAATGTGATTGACTCAATGATGGTTACGGGTACGGTTCAAGACTGCAACACCCTCAAGCCGGTCAAGGGTGCCACTGTGATGCTCTACAAGGACCACGCTGATTCCGCGGTCTTCCTCCAGCGCCCTGTGGCCTCTGCAAAGACCGATGACTGGGGTTATTTCGCAATTCGCAACATCCAGGACACGCTCTACAGAATGTACGCGATTATGGATGAGAACGGCAACAACAAATATGACTCGGAAACCGACAAAGTGGCGTTTCTCGACTCTCTGGTGCGTCCGGTCATGGTGGTTGCCGACTCTATTCCCGAGTTGCAGAAATATGACATGAAGGACACCTTGGCATGTATGGCGAGAAAGTCCGAGCATACGCTGAACCTGTTCAAGGAAAAGCCGAGTAAGCAGATGATTGTCAATAAGGAGCGCCTCGGAGAGAGGACGGCTTACATAACTTTCATGGCGCCTTACGCACAGGTGGATTCCATCTGGATAAAGGGAGTTCCTCGGGAAAAGCTCATCACTCAGTTCAACATCCAGCGCGACAGCCTTGAAATCTGGGTGAACGACCCCAAGACGCAGCCGGACACTTTCTACCTGAATGTCAAGTATATGAAGACTGACACGACAGGTTTTCTATCAGACTTCACGGAGGTCGTAAAACTCACCAAGCCGCGCAAAACAGCTGCTGCCGCACGCAAGAGTTCAAAGAAGGATCTTAAGAAGGAGGACACCCTGTGCGTATTTACTGTGGACGCCAAGCCGGAGAACATAGAGCAGTATGGCTTTGTCTTCGAGTTCAAGTATCCGATTGTGGAACAAGCATTTGACTCTATATCATTCATTTCCGTCAATCCTCGTCAGCAGGAGAAGTCGGAGAAGTTCGAGGTCGTGCAGGACAGCCTGAACCTCAGGAAGTATATCCTTACCCCTAAGCTCCAGTATATGCAGGGATGGGAGTACAAGATGAAGGTTCCGCATCGCAAGTTTATGGATATCAACGGTTTCAGAAACGACAGTCTGGACGTCAAGGTGAGTCTTCCGAACGATGACAAACTGAGCACGCTCACGATGGAGATGAACAACGTCCACAACAAGTACATCGTCGACCTCCTGAACGAAAAGAGAGACAAGGTTCTGCGTTCCTACATAATAGAGTCCGACAAAAAACTCGTTTTCCCATACCTTAAAGCCGGGAAATATTCGGTTCGAATCACCGAGGACATCAACCGCAACGGAATCGTGGACACCGGCGTTCTGCTGGAGCACCGCCAGCCTGAGAAAGTTCTTTTCTACAAGCTCGATGACGGGACTTATGTGCTCGACATTCCGGAAATGGCGGAAATAGAGCAGACAATTGACGTAACAGAGATGTTTAAATAACGGAATGTCAAGAATGAAGAAATTATATATCATATCGTTGGCTATTATTCTTCTGTTCTGGGCGGAACTTCGCGCACAGGACTTCGACATAAACGTTGATTCCCTCGCGACGACGCACTTCAGCGTGGATTCTCTCTCTAACGATGTCATAGACAGGTATGACATGAAGAAGCGCAGAAGAATCAACGATTACAGTATGATTGGATTCCAGTATGGCGTGGGGATGAGCCGGACGTTGCTTCAGCCGGAGATTGCCAAGGAGGATATGATTTTCATGCCCTATAATGTGGGAGTGCTCTACACGCGTTACGGAAAGATGTTCGGGTATATGCCCTATTTCGGATTCCAAGCCGGTCTGTTCTTCACTCAGGAAGGCTACAAGTTCCGCTATGACAGCAAGAAACAGACTGTTCCGGTGTTCCTTGGAGCGCAGTCTGCGGTCATGGATGTTGTTGAAGTGCCGCTGCTCGCCCACTGTCATGCGGATTTCTGGAAGATGAAAGTCATTCTGAACGCAGGTCTCTACGTCGGCTACCGAATCAATATCCATAGATATGCAACGACTGAAACCTCCGATGAACTGAAATACATCAACCTGACTCCTGACTATACCCACACAAGTGTCTCGTTCGAGCGGGAATTCGCCGGATTCGAAAATCGCTTTGACTACGGTATCAAGGGCGGAGCAGGTTTCGCATTCATTTTCGACCCCGTGGAAATACATTTCCAGGCGACGTACAAGCATTCATTTTCGAGCTTGTTCAAACCGAACTATTACAGTTCCTACTACTACCGCTACTCCTATCAGCAGAACATCATCGTCTCTGTCGGCCTCCATTTCCAGCTCGGAAAGCGCATCGGCAAGACACGCCGGCAGATACGTGAGGAGGCCAAAGCCTTTGTCTACGAGGAAAGGAGTGTACCGGGCGTACACGACTGATGAGAAAATGAACCTTTTCGATAAGTGAGAGCAATCCAAATTCATTTGAGATTGCCGAACGTAGAAAAGTGGCGATGAAATCGAAATATAGACCAAAAAGTATCCTCAGATTTGAGATTTATTTTTGAGGATAGATTTATTTTGGAAGAAGGAGTGTACCGGGCGTACACGACTGATGAGAAAATGAATATATACCAAAAAGAAACTCAATACATTATGAAGTATATCAGCAATCCGGTAAAGATCGGCAACCTTATCCTGGGCGGTGGTGCACCGATCGTAGTGCAGACCATGTGCAACACCCACACATCCGATGTGGAAGCATCTTTCTGTCAATGCGCCAAGCTGGCAGAAGCGGGAGCGCAGATGATCAGGCTCACAGTGCCATCACTTGCGCAGGTGGATTCCATCGCGGAAATCCGTTCGCGTCTGCGGAGCAACGGGATTGACGTGCCGATTGTCGCTGACGTACATTTCAGTTCGGAAATCGCCATTGCAGCAGCGGCCGTTGTCGATAAGGTCCGCATAAATCCAGGCAACTTCCATCGTGACCATAACAAAGCCAGGGAGCAATTCTCGAAGTTGGTTGCCGTATGCAAGGAGCACGGAACTGCGCTACGTATCGGGGTGAACCATGGTTCGCTTGGGGAACGGATTACTGAACTTTATGGAAACACATCCTTTGCGATGAAAGAAGCGACAATGGAGTGGTTGCGGATGTGCAGGGAAAATGGATTTGAGTCCGTCGTTGTAAGCCTCAAGGCGAGTAATACGATTGTTATGGTGGAAGCTTATCGTCTGTTGGTCAATGCAATGATTGAAGAGGACATGCACTTCCCCATCCATCTTGGGGTTACCGAAGCGGGAAACGGAGACGCCGGGCGCATCAAGTCTCTGGTTGGGATTTCGTCCCTGCTTGCGGAAGGCATAGGAGACACGATACGTGTCTCACTTACTGAGCCACCAGTCAATGAACTGCCTGCGGCACAGTACCTTGCAGACCGCTATGGGCATAGGCTACACTCTTCATTACGGCATCTGTCAATATCTGACGAAGGACGAAGCGTCGCGGCGGAGTATGACGCGCCATCACGTGAGAGGCTGCTCTTCGATGCGTCCTGTGATTTCGGTAAGAGGCTGTTGGACAAGGAGACAGATTCCTTAACAATCGGTGGGACCTACCTTGACGCTGAGGGAAACGCAGTGGATATCACCCCTGAATTCGGGAACTATCTGGTTGATGAACTGATGCAGGCCGCACGAAGAAGATTCTATAGGCCGGAGTATATCGCCTGCCCGGGATGTGGACGCACGATGTATAATCTTCAGGAGGCGTTCGAGACAGTGAAGAGCCGGACATCCCATCTGCAAGGTATGGTGATAGCAGTCATGGGCTGCATCGTCAATGGTCCGGGCGAGATGGCAGATGCCGACTGGGGATATGTCGGGGAGGGAAACGGAAAGGTGTCAATCTATCATCGCAAGGAAGCTGTCCTGAAGCATGTTCCAGAGGCAGAAGCCGTTGATAGATTGTTAGAATTGATTGAACGGGCTGAGTCGTAGGGATAGCCTTTCTTACTGTAGCCCCCTCGGCATCATAAGAGGCTATGTCCCTACGAGTCCTTCTCGCTGCTTGACTTAGAGTTTTTATCAGATGATTGCTCTGACTCTTTCTCTTCCGGCTCCTGCTGGATTTTATGGACAAGTACCTTGTCGATTCTCGGGCCGTCCATGTCAACGACTTCGAAAGAGAAGCCTTCCCAGCTGATAATTTCTCCGGCTGAAGGAATGTGACCGGTTTCGCTGAGGATAAGACCGGCAATGGTCGTGTACTCAAAGTCTTCCATCGTGTCATCGAGAAGGTCGAAGTAGGACAGAAAGTCATAAATCGGGCATTGTCCTTCAACAAGATAGCCACTTGCTCCGGTAGTGTCCGGCTTGCCGTCAGTACCGAGACGCGGAACGATGTACGGTTCCTCCTCCTCGTCATCATTGACATTGCCTACAAGCGCTTCCATTATGTCCTTCAAGGAAATGAATCCGCATAGCGAGCCGAACTCGTCGCAGACAAGAGCGCGGGAGATGCGTTTGACCTTCATTTCTTCCAAAACCTTGTAGACGGTCATATTCTCATGGAAATACACGGGGTCCCTCATCATCTTCACGAGGTCAAAGCCATCCTTTCCATAGCCGCGAAGGAAGTCCTTGATGTTCAGCACTCCGATGACATGGTCGAGATCGTCGTCACATACAGGGTATTCCTCGTATATGTTCTCCTCTATGACTTCCCTCACCTCGGCCTCTGTCATAGTCTTGTCAAGCCAGACTATGTCCTGACGGGAGGTCATAATCGTATTCACGCTGAGATCGCCGAGCGTGAACACGCGCTCCACTATGTCCTGTTCCACTGCGGAGACTTCACCGTCCTCTGTCCCTTCCTGAACGAGCGAGATGATTTCATCCTCCGTAACATTATTGTCATTTTCCTTGATACCCAACATTTTGGCAACACCGGCCGTACTCTTTGAAAGAATCCATATGAAAGGCGATGCAATCTTTGAAAGCACGGACATTGGCCCGGCCATTGCCTTGGCAACCTTTTCGGCCTTGCTCATTCCTATGCGCTTCGGGACAAGCTCGCCAAGCACAATAGAGAAATATGTTACAATTATGACAATCAGGGTCTTTGCCAGTCCGCTCGCGGTCGAGACCGGGACTCCCCATTTCTCGAATACTCCCCCGAGGGAACGAGCGATTTCATTGCCGGAAAAAATACCGGTGAGAATACCTATCAAGGTGATGCCAATCTGTATGGTTGACAAGAATTTATCCGGATCTCCTGCAAGTTTGAGTGCCCTTTTTGCCTTGCTGTTTCCGTCTTCAGCCTCACTCTGAAGGCTGGACTTCCGTGCGGAAATCATCGCGATCTCTGACATCGAGAAGACTCCGTTGAGCAGAATGAGAAATAGGATTATAAAGACTTCATTCATAGTCGCTTATATAGAAGATACCGGTTTATTGCCAAGTTCCGCGATTACCGTCTCGCAGGCACGGACATCATCACCGATCTCAACCTTTATGTCCGCGTCGAGCGGAAGATACATGTCTATTCGTGAGCCAAATTTGATGATTCCGCACTGACTGCCCTTTTTCACAACGTTGCCTGGCTTCGCATAGCATACGATGCGCCTTGCGAATGTGCCGGCAAGCTGTTTGAACAAAATCTCGCCATAGGCGTTCCTCATTCCTACAGAGGAGTGCTCATTGAGCTCCGATGCCTTGGGAAGAAATGCGAGATAGTATTTTCCCGGATGATACTTATAGTAGCTTACCTCTCCGTCCATCGGCCAGAAGTTCACATGGACATTGAAGAAGTTCATATATATCGAAACCTGGATGCACTCGCGCTTAAGGTATTCCGGTTCATAAACTTTTTCCAGGATGACGATTTCTCCATCGGCGACCGCCGTCAGCACATTGTCTCCCGGAATTGTCTCACGCCTCGGAAGGCGGAAAAAATAGGTGATGAAGCCCATCAGGAACAGCAACACCATCGAGAGGGGTATAGAAACGTAAAGTATGTTGTACAAAAAACGCCATATAAGAAAAAGAAGTATCAGGCATATCAGCCAGACCACAGCGATGGTTTTGTAACAGTCTTTATGTATTTTCATTGTCTTTCCTCCAAATACTTCTCAAGTTCTAAAGAATTTGTAAATATAGCTAAACTTGCCTGTTTTTCAAAGTATATCGAAGCACATCATGTAGACAGTGGCAGCAGGGATGGCAACGAGTGCGCTGTCGAAGCGGTCAAGCATGCCGCCGTGTCCGGGAATAATGTTGCCGGAATCCTTTACCCCATAATACCTTTTCCATTGAGATTCAATAAGATCTCCATATACTCCGGTTATGTTCATTATTGCGGCAATCGCAAGGCAGTGATACCACGCAAGTTCAGAAAACGGAAGCCAGTCAAGGCAGTGCATTCCGTAGCCGGCTCCGATGGCACAAGCGAATCCTCCGATGCATCCGACCCATGACTTGTGAGGCGAAATGGTCGGGAAAAGCTTAGGGCCGAACTTCTGCCCGAGCGTGCTGCCAAACAGATAAGCTCCGACATCCGACACCCAGATTATTATGAACATGCACAGGAGCATGAGCCCGTTGAAGTCGTGATTCGAGTCGAATGCCGTGAAGTTGAGCAAGGTCCATGGAACGGCGATGTAGAGTATGCCCGTGTAGATGTTGGAGAACTTTCCGAAATCTTTCTTATCCTTGACATAGAGGGAGTTAATCATCACAACAAAAAGCGGAATGAAAGCGAGGGTGATGAATCGTCCCGTAACTGCTTCTGTGGACTGGACAAGGAAAGTGACGGCAAACATCAGGCATGCTCCCACAATAGCCAGCACCCGCGAGGCCTTGTAGACGTTTCCCATAGTCATCCGGAAAAATTCCACCATCATCATCACCAGCGCGAAACTCATCAGGGTCGCGAAAATGTACTTTCCCCCTTCAAACCAATCTCCTGACAGCAATGCCAGAAGCATCACTGCCAGGAAAACCACGCCGGATACAGTCCTGATTATCAGATTTTTCATTGTTCCGTATTTTCTTCATTTTGATTGTCTTCACCGTCGGAGCTGCCATCCGCATCCCCAGAGTGCCTCTCTTCGGCCGACTTTTCAGCCTCCTCCTGAGCTTTGGCCTTCTTTTCATCACTGCGGGTCTGTCCGTTGTCGTCTCCGGCACGCGGACCGAGAATCCTTTCAAGGTCATCGGCAAAGATGACTTCCTTCTCAAGCAGAAGCGCTGCCACTTCAAGGAATTCCTCCCTATGTTCGGTGAGAATTGCCAGAGTCCTGTCGTGGATTTCTTTCACGATGCGCTTGACCTCCTCGTCCATAACCTCGGCAGTCCTCTCGCTGTACGGCCGCGTGAGCTCATATCCCCTTGAACCCGTCGAGTCATAGAAGGAAACCGTACCGACCTTGTCGCTCATTCCGTAGTAGCATACCATGCTGTATGCCATCTTGGTCAACCTTTCAAGGTCGTTCAGCGCACCGGTGGAAGGCTGTCCGTTGACAATTTCCTCGGCGACGCGACCTCCGATGAGAGAGCACATCTCGTCCACCATTTGCTCCTTGGTCATCAATTGGCGCTCCTCCGGAAGATACCATGCGGCTCCGAGAGCCTGTCCGCGGGGTACAATCGTGACTTTGAACAAAGGATTGGCATTCGGAAGCAGCCAGCTGACAACGGCGTGGCCTGCCTCGTGATGAGCGATTGACTTCTTTTCTGCCGGAGTGATTATCTTGTCCTTGCGCTCAAGACCGCCGATGATACGATCTACCGCATCGAGAAAATCCTGCTTGTCAACACTGTGTTTGTTGTGCCTTGCTGCAGTGAGCGCAGCCTCGTTGCAGACATTTGCAATGTCTGCACCGGAGAAACCTGGCGTGTGCTTGGCGAGGAATTCAACGTCAAAGTTGTCCGCAAGCCTAATCCCCTTGAGGTGGACCTTGAAAATTTCTCCTCTCTCCTTAAGATCCGGAAGATCGACATGAATCTGACGGTCGAAACGTCCGGCACGGAGCAGCGCCTTGTCGAGGATGTCCGCACGGTTGGTTGCCGCGAGTATGATGACACCGGAATTGGTGTCGAATCCGTCCATCTCGGTAAGCAGCTGGTTCAGAGTGTTCTCTCGTTCGTCATTTGAAGAAAAGCCGCCGTTCTTGCTCCTTGCCCGACCCACTGCGTCAATCTCATCGATAAAGACAATGCACGGAGCCTTCTCCTTTGCCTGGCGGAACAGGTCACGCACACGTGAGGCACCCACGCCGACGAACATTTCCACAAAATCGGAACCCGAAATCGAAAAGAACGGAACATTGGCTTCCCCTGCCACGGCTTTGGCGAGCAGGGTCTTTCCCGTACCCGGAGGGCCGACAAGCAGCGCACCTTTCGGAATCTTTCCTCCAAGGGCCGTGTATTTCTTCGGATTCTTCAGAAAGTCAACGATTTCCATCACCTCTTCCTTGGCTCCGTAAAGTCCGGCGACATCCTTGAAAGTGACCTTGCTCTTGTCTTTATTGTCCACGAGTTTTCCTGGTGTCTTGCCCACGCTGAAGATTCCGCCTCCAGCAGGACCGCCCATACTCTTGCCCATTCCCCGGAACATAAACACCCAAAAGACTATCAGCAGAACCGGCCACAGAAGCCAATTGAGTATATCAATCCACGTCTTGTCGTTATTCTCCATAACGAGTTTGAAGCGCGATTCCTGCGGAAGCTGTGCGTTCAGAGCCCCGAACATCTCTTCTGCGTTGAAGTTGTTCGACACCAGGAAGAAGAAGTGCGGAGACTTCTTCGGCAGCTGCCCGCCGAACTTGTCCGCATATTTCTCGAGCCTGTCGGGACGTATCTTGATCTTTCCTTCGTAGTCATTCCTGACGAAGTCGATTTCCTGGACATCCCCATCAAGCGCCATCTGCTGCACCTCTTCCCATTCAACCTTCTGAGGATTTGCCCCGCTATTTCCCTGTCCGAAGAACAGCATCCATAGGATAACTCCTATCAGGAGCAGGTAAAGCCATGACAGATTGATGGATATGACCTTAACCTTTCTGTCCTTATTGTTGTTTTTCTTCTTTTCTGCCATGTTCTGAAACGCTTATTCACTTACCTCGTCACTATAGTCCGTGCGTGCGGCATCAGCCCAAAGATCCTCTATTCTATAGAAATCCCTATATGCCGTCTGGAACACATGCACCACTATGTCCCCGTAGTCAAGGATGACCCACAGGGCATTTTCACGTCCTTGTGAACGTATTACCTTCCTCTTGCAGCGTTCAATCATCCTGTCTTCCACATTGTCGGCGATTGCCAGAACGTTTGTCGTGGAATCGGCGTTGCAGACCACAAAATAATCGGATATGGCAGTGCCTATTTTTTTCAGATTGAGGGAAAGGACTCCTTGGCCCTTCTTTTCGAGCATTGCCTCTGCAATGACCTTAACTTCGTTGACTTTCATCTATGATCTTATAAGTATTTACAAAAATATGCCTAAATTAGCCTGCAAATATAATCAAAAAACGAACCAATAACAATTCGGAGTATACCAATGGGCAGGAGTTGTCATATAATATGGTATGATGAAATAGATTCGACCAACAGCGAGGCTGCAAGAAGGCTCGGGGAACTTGACAATATGTCAGTCATAGCGGCGAGGTGTCAGACTGCCGGGCGCGGAAAAGACAATAGGAAATGGCTTGCCGCACCCGGAGAAAACATGACGTTCACTATTGTGCAGAAATATGCCCTGCCAGGCGACGAGATGGCCTTTCTGTTCGGCGAGAGGCCGGAGAATGCACCATGGCCGCCGTTTCCGGCCGCCTGTCAGATGCTGATCAGTGCAGCAGCAGCGGCGAGCGTTGTCCGCTTTCTTGCCGAGCTCGGGCTCTGCGCATGGGTAAAATGGCCAAACGACGTCTATGTGGACAGCCGGAAAATCTGCGGCATCCTGATAGAGCACAGAACAGACGGCAGACATCTGAGTGCCAGCATAATCGGAATCGGAATAAACCTGAATCAGACTGCTTTTCCTCCCGAGCTCGTGAATCCGGTTTCGGTTGCAGTCCTCACTGGGAAAAGGTTCGGGACAGACGTCTGCCTCGACCGGTTTTGCAGAATATTTGCCTCAAGGATGGAATCAGTCTACAGCAAGCTGCCTCATCTGGGCAATGTAATCTCCGGGGCATTCGCTCTTGAAGATGGCGCTTCCGGCGACGAAAATCTCCGCGCCTGCTTCGCACAATGCGTGAACGTTCTCCTTTGACACTCCGCCGTCCACCTCAATCGGGCGAACAATCCCCTGCTTTTCCATGTATTCCTTGAGGTTGCGAATCTTTGTGAATGTCTCCGGAATGAATTTCTGGCCGCCGAACCCCGCGAACACCGACATTATCAGAAAGTAGTCCGCATTTTCAAGATGCGGATACAGGCGCTCGACCGGAATGTCAGGATTGATGACAAGTCCGGCCTTGGCACCGGCGAGGCGGATTTCTGAGAGAATATCATCGGCCTTCCTGTCATTTTCTACTGCTTCGAGATGGAAACTGACCATAGAAGCTCCGGCGCCCACGAATTTCACGGCATATTTTTCCGGATGCACAATCATCATGTGCACGTCAAGAGGCTTCTTGGCCTGCCTTGCAATGGCTTCGACCACAGGAAATCCGTATGAGATGTTTGGAACAAATGTCCCGTCCATCACGTCAAGGTGAAATATGTCGGCGCATTCATTTACCATTCGGACATCCTTCTCAAGGTGAAGGAAATCCGCCGAAAGCATTGATGGGGCGATTTTTATATCTGTTCCTGCCATAATCTAATTCAAGTTTCGCAAGTATTCTAACTCCTTGCGAATATTAAACTTATCTCATTTATCAAACTCTCAAACCCCACGCACTTTTTTCTGTCCACGTTACCCCTCTCCTAAATCCTCTCCCTCGGGGAGAGGACTTGCCTTCGCCACAAGGGCTCAAAAGAGGTGTTTCGCACTTGCGAAACCTGAGAAATCTAATTGTGTAGGATATCATCGAGAAGGAGCGTGAACTTGTCGAGGGAAGCAAGGTCGAGGCGCTCGCCGGGAGCATGGACGCCGCGCAGTGTCGGACCAAATGAAATCATGTCCAGATCGGGATAAATCTCAAGGAAAAGTCCACATTCAAGCCCGGCATGGATAGCCTTGACAGCAGGTTCTACACCGAAAAGCTTCTTGTATGACGCTACGCTTCTGCGCAGAATCTCGGAATCAAGCGTAGGTTTCCATCCTGGGTACTCGCCTTCGTGAGTGACTTCAGCGCCGGCAAGCAGGAATGATGCCTCCACCTTTGCAGCAGCAGCGCGGCGAGCAGAGGTGATGGAACTGCGCTGGCTCGTTCCCACCCGTACCTTGTTGCCATCCAGCATCTTGACAGAGGCCAGGTTGGTCGAGGTTTCGACAAGTCCCGGGATGTCGGCACTCATTGCGAGAACTCCGTGAGGAGCCGCATAGAGGCCGCGGACAATCCGCATGGCTGAGTCCGTGTCAAATGTGAAAGCCGGTGCAGGAACGCTCTCAAGGGCAAAAGAAAGATCCGGTTCAGTAACGGAGTACTCCCCTTTCACGTCTGCAGAAAAGCTGTCCCAATCGGACTTGAACGCAGCTTCGTCTCCTGTAAGGGCAACTGTCGCGGAGGACTCGCGGGCAATTGCGTTGCGCTTATTGCCGCCGTCAATGCAGCAGAGGGAGAGTTTGAAATCCGCAGATGAAAGACAGTCGTTCAGGAAACGCGCAAGCAACTGGACAGCATTTGCACGTCCCTTGTTGATGTCATCTCCACTGTGACCGCCTACACCATTGAATATCCTGACAGAAAAGCATTTGGAATCTGTAGAAAGAGGTTTCGGGATGTAGTTGAACACGGCCGTGGTGTCAAGTCCGCCGGCGCACCCTATGAAAAGCTCGCCTTCATCCTCCGAATCGAGGTTTATCAGGGTCTTTCCTGTGATGAAGCCCGGCTTGAGCCCGAAAGCCCCATCCATGCCAGTTTCCTCGGACGAGGTAAATAGGCACTCAATTTTTCCGCAAGGAGCCGGGTCAATGAGAGCGGCAAGCTGCGCTGCGACTCCGATTCCACAGTCAGCACCGAGAGTTGTGTCTTTGGCAATCATCCACCCGTCTTCGATGACATAGCGAATCGGGTCTTTTGCAAAATCGTGTTCAACTCCGGCGTTTTTCTCGCAAACCATATCCGTATGTCCTTGAAGGACAATGGTTGACCTATCCTCGTAACCTTTTGATGCTGGCCTAGTTATGACAACATTATTCACGTCATCCGTCTTGTATTCGAGGCCGTGCTCTTTCGCAAAGTTCACGAGATACTCCACAATTTTCTCCTCATGCCCCGATTCACGAGGTATGCGTGTTATTTCCTTGAAAATGGAAAGAATTTTCTCTGAGTTCATATCATCCGTACATTTTACATTCGAAGTGTAAATATACGAATTTTTCCAGAAACAAGGATTCTAGATGCTTACGAAATGACAGAATGATTCTCGTTAAAAAAAACACTGAGACACCTCGTGCGCAAGAGTGGGCAGATGCAAGGCGCGCAGTGAAGATGAAACCGTAGCAACCTCACGGTTGTGAGGATTTCATCAAGGTGCGCAACGAAGCAGATGCCTGCTCTTACGCACGAGGAAAACGAAGCAGATGCCCGCTCTTACGCACGAGGAACAAGAACTTTTTCGATGTCGGTAACATACTGCTTGAACACCTTATCCGTGGCAATGAGGTCCGTGACGGTCGAGCAGGCATGGAGCACTGTCGCATGGTCTTTTCCTCCGGTCTCAGCACCGATCGCGGAAAGGGAGCAGTTGATGAGATTGCGCGACATGTACATCGAAATCTGGCGTGCCTGAACGATGTTGCGCTTTCTTGTCTTTGAGAGCATTTCTTCCTTTGAAATGTTGAAGTAGTCGCATACGACCTGCTGTACCTGAGCGATTGAGATCTCATTCTTCACTTCTCCGACAAGCTGTCCGGTAATCTGTTCGGCAAGTTCGACCGTGATTTCCCTGTGAGCGAGAGTCGCGTTCGCGATGAGCGAGATGAGAGCACCCTCGAGTTCCCTGAAATTGGAGCGGATGTTAGTCGCAAGGTAGCTGAGCACGTCATCGGAAAGCTCGACTCCCTCCCGACTGCTGCGGGAACGAAGCATCGCCAGCCTTGTCGCGTAGTCCGGTCGTGTGAGTTCGACGGAAAGCCCCCATTTGAGTCTGGAGAGAAGTCTCTCCTCGAAATTCTGGAGCTCAACCGGCGGACGGTCGGAAGTAAACACGAGCTGCTTTCCGCTCTGGTGAAGATGGTTGAATATGTTGAAGAAGGCATTCTGCGTACCGTGGCTGGCAAGATCTTGAATGTCATCGACGATGAGAACGTCCATCTTCATGTAGAAGGCCATGAAATCAGTGAGCTTATTGTTCACATATGCCTCCATATACTGCGTTTTGAACCTGTTGGCCGGTACATAGAGAACTATGAGTTCCGGGAACTGCTCCTTAATTGCGATACCGATTGCCTGAGCGAGGTGCGTCTTTCCGAGCCCCGGACCTCCGAAGAGGAAAAGCGGGTTGAACGCCGTTTTTCCCGGAGACACCGAAATGCTCTCCCCTGCTGTCACGCCCATCTTGTTGCATTCGCCCTTGACGAGGTTGTGAAAACAATAGACAGGATTCAACTGCGGATTCACCTGAACTCGCTGAAGTCCAGGATATACAAACGCTCCCGGTGTACCGGCTCCGTTCACCGGAGAAATCGAAATCGGTCTGTTGACGGGAGTGTTACTCTGCGATGCCGGGCATTTCATCGGAGGCTGGACCCTTACCGGCTTGAAGACATACTTAAGCTGAGCCATCGCACCGATCTCCTTCTTGAGCGCCGCCTTCAGAAGATTGAGATAGTAGTTCTCAAGCCACTCCATAAAGAATGCCGATGGCACTTCAATCGTGAGCTCGGACCCAGTGAACGACACCGGACGAATCGGACGGAACCATACATTAAACTGCTGCGGCTCTATATTCTGTTCTATAAAGCGCAGGCAGTTGTTCCAAATCTGTATGTGTCTTTCTTGTGTCATTCCCTTCGTTGAAAAATCACCCTGTTTTTTCACAGGGATTGCAAAGTTGGTGAAAAAAAAATTATAAAAAATTTCTTTTTCTATTGTATATAAATAATTTTTTAATATGCGGGATAGAGATTTTCTGTTTTTATATATTTCAAATATAAAGCACTGACATATAATAAGTTACATCCAAAGATTTATTTAATTACACATAGTTTTAGTGACTTATAATTTTGAAAAGTTCAAAAGAAGTATTTCCGGCAACAAAGGTGTCAGAACACGGATATTTTCATATATTTCTTAGGATTCTCCTTCATTTTGGAGATGAGATCGTTAAGTTCGTTTATAAGCGAATCTGCGGAATTGTAGATATTGCCGTCGTGAAGAAATTTGCCCATTGAGCCGTCAGGATTTTGGATGGACTCTGAGAGATTCGTTATGGACTTTACCAGCCCTTCTATGTCGCTTTTTTCGAGATTGCCGGCAAATTTACCGAGGTCATCCATCGCTCCGTCTGCCTTTTCGACAATTGAGGCGAGCTTTATGGAGACTGCCCCGAGTTCGGAGATGAAAGTCTCTATGTCAGAAGACCTGGAATTGAGGCTTCCGGTGAGTGCGGCGACGTTTGTCATTGTCCTCTTGAGATCTGCAATCGCAAGTGTAATGTTGCCACGGTTTTCTTCTCCGAGAAGATTGTTCACAGCGCCCAAAGTTTTGTCAAGTTTGGCCAAAGTGCTGTCCAGGGCGTCCATAATCGGACCGATGTTCGCGGCAAGCGACTCAACGAGGTCAGCCTGCACTGCAACCGAAAGTTCATCCCCGTCCTTTGCAATGTCCGCTGACTCTCCGGTTTCGAGAAGGATGCCCTTGCCACCCATTATACTTGTGCTGAAGATTGTCATCTTTGAATCAGCCGGGATGCGGAACTTTTTATCTATCGCGCAGATAACCTCAAAACTGTCGGTCTCCGGACAGTATTCCACTTTTGACACTTGTCCGGCCTTGAAGCCTCTGTACTGGACAACAGCCGAAGGCACAAGCCCTTCAACGTTATCAAAATGCCCCTTGAGCTCAATCTCGCGGTTGAACACGTCTTTCCCCCGGAGGTAGTTGATGACGAAAAATGAGCCGACGAGAATTACGACGACAAATATTCCGATTTTCAGTTCTTTCGTATGTTTCATATTTTTGCTTATTATCTGTCTAACTTAAAAACAGTCCGGCAGCACAACAGATCAGCGGCTACGCTCCACCTTTCCATCCTGATCCACCCGCACGAGGAATGAATCCGGAAACGTTTTCTTGAGAACGCGGCTTTCTGCGAGAGCCTCTTTCCGGTCAGCGGAACATCCGGCTATATACCTATATATATTACCGTCTCTGACAGCAGTGACTTTCTGCCCGTGAAATGCAGGATCGTCATCGGAAAGTCTACGGCTCAAGGCGAGAATCTGCGTACCGAACCATGGCCCGTCCGAAGTTGCACGTGCCTCTTCTGCGGTGGGTTTTTCCGAAGCTTTTGATGCTTCGTGCTCCGATGGTTTTGCAGAAGACGTCTGAGCCGATTGCGGTATGGTCACGTTCAAACTACGATCGTAGTCTGTTTTGAATTGTTTGAAGGCCTTGAAGATGCCCTCGGCAATCTCATCAAGTTTGGCGGCACTGCGAAGGGTGGAAAGGTCGTTCAGATTGCTTATGAAGCCGCACTCGATAAGAACAGAGGGCATAGCCGTCTTCCATAAGACGAGGAAAGGGTCCTGGTGCACTCCCCTGCTCGTGCGAAACGGGCCCGGCTTCAGCGCACGGTTGACATCGTCCGCAAACATAAGACTCTGCTCCAGATAGGCGTTCTGCATCAGGGAAAATAGTATTGAAGACTCGGGGTCGTTGGGATCGAAACCCTGATAGTTCGTGCTATAGTCGTCCTCGAGGAGAATCACGGAGTTCTCGCGGGCACACTCGTTGAAATTGTTCGAATAGAGATCGCGTCCCTTTTTCGACGACTGACCGAGCACATGAACGGAGTACCCGTTCGCGGCAGTGCCTGTGGTGGCGTTTATATGAATGGATATAAACAAATTTGCATGAGCGCTGTTTGCAATCTGGGCACGTTGTACCAAAGGTATGAAAACATCAGTGTTACGAGTCTGAAGAACTTTCATCTCCGGGTATTCCGCGCGGATTTTCCCGGCAAGACGCTTTGATATGTCGAGGGTGAGATCCTTTTCCCTTGTCTTCCTGTCCTTGGATATGCAGCCCGGGTCGTTTCCTCCGTGCCCCGGGTCTATGACGACGGTGTTAAGCCCCAAACGACCATCCTGAGCCCCGAGCATGACGGGGAGAAAGAACGTGAAGAGTAACGAAACAACTCTGAAAAATTTGAAAAAACAGTTCATAAACTGCACACAGTTTGCTAATAATCGAAAATAGTCGTAATTTTGTCGGTTGCAAAATTATAAAAAAAGTTTGATTTTGCCGATTCTTTTCGATAAGACGGAGCAGAAGCAAAGTTCACTTTGATTGTGCCGAATGTAGAAAAAGTGGAGCATAAAATTGAACAGTTGAGACGACAGATGCAGAAAACCTTAGGACGCAATAACTTGCAGAACGCTGTACTTGCAGTGCTCACACTGCTTGTGCTCTGTTCATTCATGCTGCCGTCATCTCAGGACAACAGACGCTCGCGCAGACGTGGGAAGAAGGCAACGACAGAAGTGGCGGCTCCGGTGCTTGACAGCGCTCAGAAGGCTGCTGCGGATTCGCTCAAGGCCGTCAGGGACTCCATTCACCTCGCTGACTCCATATTCCGCGCAGATTCTGTAGAGATGCTCAGCAAGTCTTCGCTTGAACGACCGGCGTTCTCGACCGCAAGGGACTCGATAATCGAGGATTTCAGCGAGGGACGACAGATGATTTATTACTACGGCGATGTTTCCGTGACATACGGGGACATGAAACTCACTGCTGACTACATGGAATATGACCTCCAGACACAGACAGTCTATGCCAGAGGCACGAAGGATACGCTCGGAAACATCACCGGACAGCCGACGATGAGCCAGGGCGGCAAGTCCTACACGATGGAGGAGTTGCGCTACAATTTCAAGAGCCGCAAGGCGCGCATAACCAACATCGTGACACAGGAAGCGGACGGCATTCTCCACGGAAAGAACATCAAGATGATGCCGGATAATTCCATCAACATCACCAAAGGAAAATACACGGTCTGCGATGCCGAGGAGCCGCATTACTACCTAAGCCTCACTGCTGCCAAGGTCATCACGAAACCGTCCCAGAAGACAGTCTTCGGACCGGCCTATCCTGTGATTATGGGAGTGCCGCTTCCGATAGGCCTGCCGTTCGGATTCGTTCCGAAGCGCCCGGATAGGGCGACGGGTATCCTGATTCCGACATTCGGCGAGGAGACAGCACGAGGGTTTTACCTGCGCGACCTCGGCCTCTATTTCGTCATCGGCGACTATTTCGACATTTCGCTCACGACAAGCCTTTACACTCTCGGTTCATGGAGCGTGGACGTAAACTCACGCTATAAGGTAAACTACAAGTGTACAGGCACTTTCGCATTCAACTTCTCGAATGACCAGACCGGAGAGAAGGGTGCGGCGGATTTCTTCCAGAGCCGAAACTTCGGCGTGAAATGGAGCCACTCGCAGGATTCCAAGGCAATTCCGGGAGTGTCTTTCAGTGCTTCGGTGAACTTCTCCAGCCCGGCGAACAGCAGGTATAATTCACACTCTGTGTCAGAGGCTCTGCAGAATCAGATTTCATCGTCCATATCGTTTTCCAAAAACTGGAACGGAAAGTTCAACCTCTCGGTGAACGCCCTCCACAGCCAGAATACGCGCGACACGCTCTGTAACTATTCGTTCACGCTCCCTAACGTCACGTTTTCCATGAGCAGGATATATCCGTTCAAGAAAAAGAACCGTGTCGGCAAGGAAAAGTTTTACGAAAAATTCTCGATAGGCTACAGCACGACGCTCCAAAACAAGATAAACTTCGAGGCAAAGGAATTCGGGCAGCCGGGATTTGCGGACAAGTTCCAAAACGGAATGACTCACAACTTCCAGATAGGACTGCCTAATTTCACGCTCTTCAAGTATATAAATGTCACTCCGAGCATAAGTTACGGAATGAACTGGCACTTCCGGTCGCAGGAAATGAAATTTATTGAACCTCAATATGATGCGGAAGGAAATCTGGTCGAAGGTACGGGCATTGTCCAGACAAATCTCGGAAAGCAGTTCGGGACATTCGGTGCGACGCACACGTACTCCGGAGGAATCTCGATGAGCACACGTCTCTACGGTATGTTCAATTTCGGAAAACACCGTAAGGTGCAGGCAATCAGGCATGTGGTGTCACCGTCAATCTCAATGAACTTCTCCCCTGAGAAGGGACTTGCATTCAACGGGTGGAGGACACTAACGTACACGGATCCAAAGACGAAGGAATCCGTGACAAAAGACTATAACATATATAATTACAGCGGAGCGCTCTATTCCGCCCCGGGAAAGGGAAAAACGGGAAGCGTCAGCTTGAGCATAGGAAACAACTTCGAGGCTAAAGTGCGCGACCTTCGAGACACCACGGGCACAGGATCGAAGAAAATCAAGCTCATTGACCAGTTGAACTTCAACACAGGCTATAATTTTCTCGCAGACTCGCTGAAAATGAACAATGTCGGCGTTTCACTTTCGACTTCGGTGTTTGGAAAACTGGGAATAAGCGCAAACTGCAACTTCGACCCCTATGCGGTGGATGGTCGCGGACGCAAATACAACAAGTTCAGCATCGCTGCCGGAGGACCGCTTTTGCGTATGACAAACGCGAGCGCTTCCCTTTCCTACTCACTTTCCGGCGAAGGCAAAATAAATGGAAACGATGGAACAAAGCAGGCCGGAGGCAATCCTGCGGACTATTACACGAGGATTTACTATCATCCTGTGACCGGCGAATACATACCGGGTGGATGGTTGTATTATATGAATCCTAACGTTCCGTGGTCGGTAAACTTCAACTATTCGTTCTCCTACAGTAAGTCATACTCGTATCTTTCGGAGACACAGCAACTTATCACGAATCATCGTTTCAACCAGACGCTTGGGATTTCGGGAAATGTAAAGATTACCCCGAAGATGTCAATCAACATGCAGACAGGCTTCGACATTATGGCAATGAAGTTGACAACTACGCAGATTTCAGCAACTTACGATTTGCATTGTTTCAACATTTCATTCTCGTGGGTGCCTACAGGAAAGTGGCAGTCATGGAGTTTCAGGATTGCGGCGAATGCGGCAGCGCTGGCGGATTTGCTGAAGTATAAGAAGAGCAGTTCGTTCTGGGATAACGACTATCGGTAAAATTGTAGAATAAGTTTTGGCTTGTATTGCGTTATTTTTTTTCTTAACTTTGTCGCGTCAATTCTCTTTGGGGCGGTTCTTTGCCCCGACAGATCATCAGAATATTAATTAGTTTTTTATGCATAAGATTTTCGAACTGAAGGAGATGGACCAGGAAAAACTGGTGGAACTCGCTTCTGAACTCAAGATTAAGAACGTTAAAAAAATGTCCAAGGATGACCTTGTCTATGCCATTTTGGATACGGAGGCGGCTGCAAAAGCGGCACACGAGGCGGAGAAGGAGGCAGAAAAGGAGGCTGCGAGAATAGCCGCAGGGCTTCCGGAGAGGACAAGGGGACGCAGAGGACGACCTCGCAAGAATACTGACAAGCCTAACGCAGAGGCAGACCAGACTGAATCCAAGCAGCAGACTGAGCCTATGGGCCAGAAGCCGACCGCGAAAAATGACAAGCAGGTTTCAGAGCAGAAGGAGAAAAGCAGTACTCCAGAACAGCAGCGAACTCGGCGCGGACGTCCACGGCGCGATGATAGTGCAAAGCAGGACCAGGCCGTGGCCGAAGAGCAGAAAGAGACTCGGAGGGCAGAAGACGGTGCTTCCCGGCAGCAGGAACAGAAGCAGCGAAGAGGACGGAAATCTCAGAAAGAGCAGGCGGGACAGAGTGTAGCCGCTGTGGAAAAAGAGCAGGCAGGACAGAAGAGCCCAGAAGCTGGAAACAAGGAACATCAAGCTGCCTCTGAAACGGTGACTGAAAAAGCTGCGCCACAGCAGCGTGGCCGCAGAAACCGCATCAGTAAGGAAGAGGCTCGAAGCGAAGACAATGCTGCACAGCAGGTCGTGACACCGGAGTCCATGGCACAGCAGCCAGAGGCAACTCGACCGAAACCGTCACATGCCTCTGAATCTCAAGAGTTTGCAGCGGCTCCGAAGAATGCCATCAAACGTGATCCGGCTCTCGATGCTGAAGTAGAGGCCATAACAAGGAAACTCAAGGAGCGCAATAGCCAAAAGAACAATCCAAATGGCAATGGGCGCGATCAACAGCAGAGCAACGGACAGGAAGTCTATCGTAACGGTGGGCAGAACTATGCCCAGAACAACCAACCGCAGAAGCCACAGCAGCCGAAAATTGAGTTTGAGGGCACAGTCGAGGCAACAGGAGTGCTCGAAACACTTCCGGAGGGCTACGGATTCCTCCGTTCTTCCGACTACAACTACATCAGCTCCCCTGACGACATCTATGTTTCACAGGGACTTATCAAGCAATACGCCCTCAAGATGGGAGACACAGTCGTGGGAGACATCCGTCCGCCTCGCGACACCGACAAATACTTCCCTCTCGTGCGCGTGAAGAGCATCAACGGACGTTCACCGGAGTCCATCCGCGACCGCATTCCGTTCGATTTCCTCACCCCGCTTTTCCCTGATGAGAAATTCAACCTCCTCGGCAACGGTCACGACGACCTCTCCTGCCGTATTGTGGACCTCTTCACTCCGATAGGAAAAGGTCAGCGCGGGCTCATCGTGGCTCAGCCGAAGACCGGTAAGACAATGTTGCTCAAATCAATAGCAAACGCTATCGCCGACAACCATCCGGAAGTCTATATGATTGTGCTCCTCATTGACGAGCGTCCTGAGGAGGTGACGGATATGGCACGCACGGTGAAAGCCGAGGTGGTCGCATCCACTTTCGACGAGCCTGCGGAGAAACACGTGAAGGTTGCCAATATGGTGTTGGAGAAAGCGAAGTGTATGGTTGAGTGCGGTCACGATGTTGTCATCCTCCTCGACTCCATCACCCGCCTTGCACGTGCCTACAACACGGTGCAGCCGGCTTCCGGTAAGGTCCTTTCCGGTGGTGTGGATGCAAATGCGCTTCATAAGCCGAAGAGATTTTTCGGAGCTGCCCGCAACATCGAGAACGGCGGTTCGCTCACCATCATTGCGACAGCCCTCACTGAGACCGGTTCCAAGATGGATGATGTGATTTTCGAGGAATTCAAGGGTACCGGCAATATGGAGCTTCAGCTCGACCGCAAGCTCGCCAACAAGAGAATATTCCCGGCCATCGACGTAACTCTCAGCTCGACCCGCCGCGACGACTTGCTCTACGACCCGGCAGTTGCACAGAGAATGTGGGTGGTACGCCGCTTCCTCTCTGATATGAACTCCATTGAGGCTATGGAGCTTTTGCAGGAGCGGATGCGGAAGTATCCTACTAATGAGGCTTTTCTGCAGAATTTGCAGAAAGACAACGAGTAAAAGTTGCAGGAGCCGGCGGATTGCTGCGTTACGCTCATCTTTTTAATCCTCACAACCGCAAGGTTGCTCCGGTTAAAAAGATTTCGCAAGCCTTGCACTCCATCCGTCTCTGCGACTTTTACATCAAAGTGTGTATTTCAAAAGATTCTGCGCTGCACGGCGACTTTTATATTAAATAATTCGAGAAAATGACCTGCGGGAATTATATTCAGCGACTTATTGACGGAGACAATTCCGCCATGGATGACATTTATCGTTCATTCCGTGGCGGATTTCTGTCTTTCGCCCACTCATCTCTCGGACTTAAATGGGACGATGCCTCAGATTTGTTTCAAGATGCCGTGATTTGTCTCATGCAGAATGTTCAGCGAGGGAAACTTACTGCTCTGGAAAACCATAAGGTCGGAGCCTATCTCTACACAGCGGGGAAATATATCCGAAATAACAGGCTCAGAAAGGCCCATCTGCCACTTGTTGTGTGGGACAGCGAGAGCGACAGCGCAAAAATAATTGAGAATTTGCCTGAAATTGAGGATAATTCGCAGGAGAAAGAAAAAAGGCTGCAAGTCGTTCTCGAAATAGTGCGCAACATTCCGCATCCGTGTTCGACTCTGTTGGAGATGCAGTTTTTTCAAAAGAAGAAACAATCCGAGATTGCCAGCGCGATGGGTTATGAGAGCGCAGATTCAGTCAAAACTATGGTGAGCCGCTGCAAAGGCAAGGTCAGAACTATCGTCAAACAAAGGTATAAGGAGCTGGGACTATGAACGAAATCGACAACAAAGAACTCGACAGGCTCATTGAGGACGCAGTCTTCGAGAACGGAGCCAGGAAGCAGCTCCAGGCGCTTGAAAACACAATCCGCCGCGATGAACGCAAATCCCGGATGCGCAGACGCATAATATGGTCTGCTTCAGGCGCTATTTCTGTCGCCGCCGCGGTGGTGTTGGCAGTTGTTACCTTATTCTCCCCTACTGCCGAGCAGATTCAGAAAGGAATTGAACTGAGCGAAAGATATATCTCCAGTGAAGAAACATATCGTGATGTCGCCACTTCCGGTGTCTGCACCAATATACAAAACGCTGTTTTTGAACTGAGAGACGGGAATACGGAAGGGGCTTTGTCACTTCTAAAAGATATATTAAAGGAGATTGATGATACCGAAGTGCCAAACAACGATAACAACAATGTTTTCATTGACAAGAAGAATCGGGAATATGCAAGAAAAACTACCGAATGGTATATTGCATTGGCATATATGCATCAAGGCAAATTGTCAAAGGCAAAGTCTATGCTTATAAAAATCAAAAAATCAGGAGGGTACTATGCCGATGATGCTGCAAGGATGTTGGAGGAGATATTCTAAATAATCTTATAAATCCAGCAGTATAAATGGGGCCCAGAAACGAGCAGCACAATACTCTGGTGTGCTTTTTATGAACCTTACAGCATCGTCAAATGCTGTATGCATTTCCACTCCGCAAAGCAATTGTTCATAAAAACTTTTCATAAATAGAGATGTGGCTTTGTCATCGACCTTGTCCAATGTTACAATAAGGTGTCTCACACCGGCATTTCTGAATGCCTTTATTAAGCCGGCTATACCATCTGGAGCGATGTCACCGAGTCCTGTATAGCAAGCGGACAAAACCACGAGATTGAAAGAAGAAAGGTCAAGTTCCGCAATTTCAGCTCCGGTCAATATCCCGTCATCTATTTCGTCATACTTCGCAACCGCATTCCACGCTGTATTTCCACCTGACAGAATAAGTCCGCATCTTTGCAATGGATTGTCTTTATAAGACATTTTGTCAAACCAGGTAACTTGTGGGACATTTGTAGCAGTGAAATAAAAGCCGTGAGTGGCAATGTGAAGAATTGACGAAGATAAGGAGCCTGACAATGAACGGAATGCACGTTCTGAACCATTAAGTCCAGAATTGACATCTACAGTCCTGCCATAATCCTCAGCCAAAGTCGCGATTTCCTTGATTTCATCAACAGCGCTACTCAGTGGTTTAAAGAAACCATCTCCGTAGTCAAGTCCACCAAACAATACGACAGTCTGATTATCCGAATAAAAATCCCTGTTATCCACATTCGCCGTTGATACGCATTGGCGAAGATGGTATTTTTCAGAAACAGACATACCTTCACCATCCGAAATGGCAGATATATTTATCAGATTCATCAATCCATCCGGAGAATAGTACACCACATCTCCGGGTACAAGATGCTTTTCAATAGGTTTCCATATATGTTTATATACCTCAGAATCTGCTGACGCATAGATATTATTGTACAGCAGAATACTTGACATCTGTCCAGAATCCGGTAAACCAATAAGTTTCGGCTCATTCCACCCATTACGAAGTAATATGGCAAAGTATTTATCTGCGCCAAAATCCAAAGAAGGTGCTCTGACAATCTCTACCACACATTCATTCGGAAGAAGCCTGTCACGGATATCAAGGTACGATGCGGATGAATTGCCCTTTACAAAAAGGGCCGTATTATACACCCAACGGGCATCCGGATTGTTATAATTGATTATGATGTATGGGACAAGATCATTGAATGTTTCAGAATGTGTATTGGGTTGAGCCCCTTCAAGAATCTTTTCCAACGGGTCAAGATACCGAACCCCGGTCAGATACGCCCCATTCATCCAATCTTCATATCCAGGTTCTTTCTGTATGCACCGTAAACGGGCATTTTCACTTATGCTAGCGAGGTCATATTTCGCATATTCGAGAATCCAGGCACTGGTGTCATAGGAGGGGAACTTCGGCGAAATGACAGTGTCTTGAAGAAATGAATACGGATTGTTCGGATTGTATTCAATATCAGTCGTTTTTGATGATAACAAATCAAGGATTTGTCGTGCCTTTTTGTATTTGCGTTTCTGAATCAATTGTTTATAACGAATATACAGAGGATCAGAGAAGAACCTTTCATAATAATCCGGAATGTCTCCTCCCCTGTCCCAAAATATCAAACGGGAAGGAGAGAATAGGCCTTTGTAGCGGGTACCAAGACTAATAAGGATGTCAGTATATCGGTCGGCATTCGGACTATGCAACTGCCATGCATACCTTGCTTTCCGGTCGGCCGCAAGAAACCAACCGTCTGTTCGGATATCATAAGCAGCGAGTGTCGGTCCATACATTCTTTCCGACAAATCAAGAATTATGGCTGCTACGGAATCTGAAACCGGCCCTGGATTATGTTTCTCGACATATATTATGGCATTCCACAAACTTTGCGCAATCAGACTGTCACGTTGTTTGTATCCGTTAATATATCCACTTGACCACACATTTCTATCCCAATCCCAAACTTCAGACAGTAGTGAATCGACACGCATATAACCATCATAGTCTTGATTCTCATAATAATAATCAAGTATAGATGCCACTATTTCATACTTATCCTCAGCGAAAGACAATTTTTTAAGAGCCAAACTGTTTCGTGCAGAATCAGGTTCTTCAAATTTAAGCGCAGAATAGATATCTTCACGACTGACTGGGTGCTTTCTCGCCATCAATTCATGATGCATTCTGTCTATTCCATAGAAATTGTCAAAAATCTCAAGAGCAGAATACACAAAGACAAATCCAAGTAAACATATAGCTATAATGATGGAGACAAGCCCACAAAGCTTGTCATATATTTCTGACCAACGTACATTCATTTTCAATCACCATTCCTCAACAAATATAATCGTTTCCTTTCTTATGCTCATTCCATCTGTTTACGAATCTTCAGAAATTCGATGACATTGAGCCGCAGTTCATCATCGTTTTCGAGGCAGACGCGAAATAACGAATCTGATGCTCCATTTGCTTCGAGTACATCCATTTCGGTGCGAAACGGGTAGTCATCAAGCCAAACGAATGGTTGGGTAAAATCTATTCCTTCAGTTTTCAGTGCTTTCCATTCTGTAGGCTTAACCGACGATAGTTTTCTGACAATGCACTCGGGCAAATATTCTGATAGATATTCAATTGCTGTCATAGAATCTCCTTGGCAGTGCGTCGTAAGCCAATAGCAATCGAATTCTTCGATTATATAATCTATGAACTCGCTAACATTTTTTGCAGGAGCTTGAGTTGCATAGTCCAGCAATACTCCATCTATGTCAATGTATAAATTCATTGTCATTCCGCTTTCCAGCCGTCGACGGTGTGGGTCTCGGAGGAAAAGTTGATGCCGAGTTTGATGATTTGCTTGCCGGAGACGAGGAACGGCTTGTCATAGCCCTTTTCCTCTATCTGCTTGAGGGCGATTTCCGGAGACTGGTCGCGCTTGAGCTCGATGATATAGACATATTTGTCGGTGTCGAAAATGATGTCTATGCGGCCGCGAGATGTGTGATACTCGGTCTTGACATAGAGTCCCATCATCTTGAGCATCACCGACATCGTGTTCTGGAAGTAGAGTTCGAGGTCTCCTTGGATTTCGTAGTCATTGCCTGAGAGGAATGCGGTGAAACGGGTCATAAAGGAATCGACGTCACCGCGTTCGATGTCTCGGATGAACCGAATCACTGAGAACTCGCCCTGAATGAGGGCAGGGGCATAGAGCTGGCTCAAGGAGTTGAGAAATCCTGACTTCACTTCTTCGTTAGGATAGTCGAGATTATATGCATCGAAACGAGAGTCATACCCACTGATTGTCAAATAACCGGTCTGGTACATAAGGGTTATCGGAGCCGGACTCACATAGTTCGTCCCCGTGAGCGCGTTGGCCGGCACGTCGTTTTTCGATATGTTGTCAAGGTTGTATTTACCCTGTTTGAGATAGCGCACCAGAAATGTCGGAGTGCCTGTCTCAAACCAGTACATACGGAATTTTCCGGCTTTAAAGGTATTCAGCAAGCTGAAAGGATTATACACGCCCGTAGTGTCTTCACTGAAGTGATAGCCGTCATACATCAATTTCAGTTTAGCATAGCACTCATCTTTGGAGAGTCCATTGTTTTCAGCGAGTTTCTCCACACTATCGTTGAAATACGACTTCAATTCATCTTCCGACACTCCGCAAATGTCTGAGTATTCTAAGTCCATTGAAATGTCTGTCAAATTGTTCAGGCCACTGAATATACTCATCTTGCCGAACTTCGTTACGCCGGTAAGAAAAGCGAAACGAATGAACCCATCCTTGTTCTTGATGACACTATAGAATCCCTGAAGCTCTCGACGGAAACTATCCATAAGTTCCGGATTGTCAATGTTGTCAACTACCGGCTTGTCGTACTCGTCGATAAGTATGACGACCTTCTGGCCGGTCTTTCGGTATGCGGAATCTATGACGGCATCAAATCTTGATGAGGGAGAAACATAATTACCCTGCCGTCCATAGAGGGTTTCCCATCTGTCCAAATGAAGCTCAAATTTCTCATACAAATCAGCAACCGTCAAATACCTGTTTCCTGTCAAGTCCAGATGAAGAACAGGATGCTCTGTCCAATTCTTTTCCAGTTTCTCTATCGCCAGTCCCTTGAAAAGCTCTTTCCGTCCCTGAAAATACGCTTCCATCGTCGATACGAGCAAGCTTTTTCCAAATCGTCGAGGACGATTCAGAAAATAATACTTCCCTGTCGATGACAAACTATAGATTTGAGCTGTCTTGTCAACATAGACATATCCGCCCTCTCGAATTTCCGAGAAATTCTGTATTCCAATAGGGTACAACATAATCGTCAATGCTTTATCTAACCCACAAAGTTAGCAAAGATTTTTCTACAAATAAATAGTTTACTTTTCGGAGAATCCTACATTACTATACAGACTGCCGGGCCGGACACTGAAACGGCCTCGACGCAATTGTGTGAAAATTATCACAATACCCCGCACAATATGGCAAATAATTCCTATATTTGCGAGAGGACAGGGAGCGTACCTGCATAAAGTTGTCCTCACGCACTATTTTTTATTCAAAGCGTACCATAGCAACTATGCTGAAAGATTCTAAATATCAGATTCCGTACACGAATGCTTGTATAAGAGCGTTCGGGCGACGCTTTGACATGCCGACAAAAGAGGCATTCCTCTACTTGAAAAAGTATAAAGGAATTGATTTCCTTGTTGAATTCTATGAAATTGAACACCTTCAGTCCATTGAAGATGCTGTAGATGACCTCATCTTATACTGCAAAAAGAATGGAGGGCATTTGTCATGATTCTTTACCACGGCACATACACTGACTTCCAAGAAATCGAGCTCGATAAATGCTTGCCATACAAAGACTTTGGTAAAGGCTTTTACCTTACGGATATCTTAGAGCAGGCGGATGCTATGGCTCAAAAAAAGTCGAGAATCTATGGTGGCTCTCCTATAGTTCAAAAATATGAATTCAAAGAGGACGTTTTGACATCAGGTGACTTGAACGTTTTAGTATTCGAAAAACCAACAAAAGAATGGGCAGAGTTCATTTATAAAAACAGAAGTCGCAGGGCTCATTTTAGCCACGAATATGATATTGTTATTGGTCCCATTGCCAACGACGGAGTAGCATATCTTCTTGACAGATACGAAGAAGGAACGCTGACATTAGATGAACTTGCAGAAGAACTTGAATACAAGCGACTTAATAGCCAATATTATTTCGGAAATACCAAAGCATTAAAATTCATTTCAAGAATATGAGCAACGAGAGCAGACGGGAGTTTCTCGTAAATTACATAGTTGATCAGCTTGTCAAATACTTGATTGAAGACAATGAAATGCCAATAGAGCAAGCGCTGAATTTGGTATATACCTCCCGCACATTCACAGTATTGAATGATCTGGATGCAGGCATTGCGTCTGAAAGTCCGGCTTATATCTATGAACTGCTGAAGCGCGAAATCGCACAGACGAACTCACTGAATGAATAACCCACACAGGAAGAAATCCATTTCTTGTTGTTTACCTTTCTAAAAATCTAACATTACTATACAGACTGCCGGGACGAACACTGAAACGGTCTCGACGCAATTGTATGAAAATTATCACAATACCCCGCACAATATGGCAAATAATTCCTATATTTGCGGTGTTGCCCTCGGGCAACGTACATATTTGATGAAAGTGTAAAGCTTTTATCCTTGAAAGGAAATCTGACAGTTTCAACGACGCAAGGGAAAGGCATACACTCATCACTCGATTGATTGCTCGCCTTACACTAAATATGAGTATTATGGCTCGTGACGAAAAAGTATATGCATATAGATTTTTAGATGCGAAAGATGCTAATCATAAAGTTGGTGAGACACTACAAGGTCCATTTCATCATTTTATAAGTTGTCACTCAAAAAGGGCGGCAGAAGAGATATTTGAGCAAGTAAGGAGTCAATCTTTTCCAAATACATTATCACGAGAGACTTCTCTTTTTGTTGTTCCTCATGATATTGCTTATGTAGAGAATTGGATGAACCACCTTTACCCACACGAAAACCATGATTATAATCTGCTATTACTCGAACTGGATGGAACGATAGAATGGCATAATGGAGAATTATTCAGCGATACCATATTTTATAAAGATTCGACAAAATATACAGAGTTGGCAATGAAGTATTGGAAAGAAGAATACGAAACAGTGACAAATAACAAACAAGCTATAATAGATGGCTTATTCCAAGGAAGAGCAAAAATTATAGAAATCACACAGAGACACCATTATGCTATGTATTAATTAATCTATGCAAGATGCTGACAGAACAATCACTTCGTTCATATTTGTACTCTATCGTTAAAAGATGGATACCGGCTGATTGGATATCGAGCATAATTGCCAATCAGGTAAAGTTTGCCAAACTTAAACCGGATGATATTCATGAAGAATTATGGCGATTGAAAGTAAATCTCAACATTAGAAATGTCGGTGATGCTATTATTTCTGCAACAGCAAACTATTTGTTTCGATTATTTGATCCTAATGATACTCAATAGTTTTACATAGCATAAGAGATTCTAAAGTAGTTAAGGTATTCCGACTCAGTATAACGATTTCTACAGAGGTCAACCAACGCCCTTATCTGGTTGTTTATTACCAAATTCATGCCATGATACGACATTACTCAAGAAACATTCAAAATGAGATTCTTAAAGAGCTATTTAATGCGAACAAGTCAATAAGAATTGCTGTTGCTTGGTTTACCAATGACATATTATTCCAACCGCTTCTATTGAAAAGCAAGCTTGGAGTATTTGTCGAGCTAGTAACAAATCATGATGAGATAAATATTTCTGATACAAATAAAGTTTCTTTCAACAAATTAATTGAGGCTGGAGGAGTCATACATTGGAATAAAACAAATCATTTGATGCATGACAAATTCTGTATCATTGATGATAAGATAGTTATAACTGGTTCATATAATTGGACAAACAAGGCGGAGAATAATGATGAATCGATATCATTCTCATACAACGAGGGAAATACCCTACACTTCTATGATACGAGATTCAAGGAACTTGCTGAGAAATATCCCGGCAATAAAATAGAGCCCCCCAAGGATAGCTGTATTTTCCATGAAAGAAACTCACATAAGTCGTCCACCAATATAGAGATTCAACCTATAATAGTTCAGGAAACAGCAAAGAAACCTATAGTCCAGAAAACTGACCCGAATATATTGATTAAAAGAGACTTGAATGGCGGTGTATCTTATACCTTGTATAAGGATGGAGTTTTTATTCTTGAAGGTTCAGAGCGCATACAGAAGCCTAATAATGAGCCATATCCATGGACAATTCTCTTCCCAAGGATTAAAATATTGAAATCTAATGCTTGTATTCCAGATGAAGCTTTTGCCTATTGCACGACTCTTGAAAGCATAAAAATAGGGCAAGGATGCACAGAAATAGGGAATGGTGCATTTAGAGGATGTAAATCACTAAAAGATATTTCATTGAATGGTCTGAAGACAATCGGAGACAATGCATTTTATGATTGTACATCACTTTTGTCTGTCTCGGGAACGGAACTAAAAGAAATCGGCGTTCAGGCATTCAAGAATTGCACATCCCTGCGTCGCAGTATTTTAGCAGAAAAGATAGGAGCTCAAGCATTCTGCAATTGTTCATCTTTATCATATATTGAAACAAGAAGTTATTGTCCAGAAACCGGTTCTTATGATGTCATAAAAGAAAAATCTATCCCCAGTTTTGGGTGGTCTTTTGTAGAACAGGAAAATAATAGACGACTTGAAGAGTTAAAACAAAAGATATCATATTCTGCTGGTTGTCAGGTAATCGGTGATAGTGCCTTTATGGGGTGTTCTGGATTAATCGATGCATCTCTTGCAAAAAGTGTCATTAAAATAGATAAAAATGCATTTAAGGAGTGCACTCGTCTTACTCGTCTGTATATTGGTGACAGTATCAGCAGTATTGATGATTTCGCATTTTCTGATTGCCCCGCATTAGCAAAAGTTAGAATTGGCAAAGGAATTAGTCACTTGGGAAAGGGCATTTTTTCTGGATGCAAATCATTACAAACTATTGCATTCCCCTCATATCCCATATTTTCCAAAGATATTTTTGAAGAGTATGCTAATAAGGTTCAGTTTTACTATGTAGAGCAGCCGATAGAGAAGAAGTTTAAAGAGATGGAACTGCCTTTACTTCCTAGAATGGCCAGAGGAGAACTACCAGATGAAGTTACCAATTTCGAAATCAACCCACAAGAATTGCAACAAGGAGGATCTGGCAGCATATTCCCAGGTGACATTATTCAAGTGCCAGATGCGTCTCCTTTTGTTGTTTCTATGAGCCACGCTAATGAAAATGGCATCTATAAAATATATTTTCTGCATATCATCAGAAATGGTAAAAAGTCCTGGCTGAATCTTAACTTTTTGACAAAGTGTGACTATCAAGGAAAACCTATCGGGAAAATACAGAAAATGATGTTAGACTGCAAATCCTTAAAAGAAATGCTTGAGATCTTAAGAGGAAAGACAATTGCCGGAGGGCCTTTTAAGGAGTACAGCTTATTGATGCACAAAAATGGAATAAAAACACAAGTAATAAGAAAATTATCAAATCTTGACTTTCCTGACTTTGACAGCCATTTTTCGCCATCCTTGTAACCTTCTGAAAATCAGC
>UQYV01000001.1 GCA_900545245.1 uncultured Bacteroidales bacterium | reverse complement strand
ACCCTCACTGACAGAGCCAGAATCTGTAGTGCTACCATTACACCATATCTCAATGTCTGCCCCAAAATTTGGGATTGCAAAGGTACAAAGGTTTTGTTAATATGCAATAGAAAATTTCACTTTTTTACAGCAAATTTCAGGGTGACACCCATGAGCCAGGCTAGAACCTACTTGAGAACATCGACCTTCAGAGGATTGTTCACAGCAACAGCCTGCTCCTTCATATACTCATTCCAAGTCTCGGGACTTTCGATTCCTCCCTTATTCCAGCCTGAGGCGGTCCAATAGTCAACAGTTTCGCCGCATTTCACACGGAATTTCAGAACGGCGTGACCGTCAAGTTCACAAGGCTCGGCAGTGAAACGGTCGGAGAGTATAAGACCGATGCTGATGAGGTCGTCATTAACTACCTCACGTGAGTCGGAAGCCAATTCGGTGAAAGAAATGTAGTCCTTTCCATAGACTATGGACTTTACATCGTGAAGAACTGCGCCGACGACAACATCAAGAGAATCCTTTCCGGAAGCTTCAAACGATGCCGTCCAATGCACAAGACGGGTGTTGGCGTCAAGGGAGAGACTGCGTTTCACAGTCACAGCCGCGGCGTCGAATTCAAACTCAGGCCATGTGAACTCAGCCGCAGTCCTGAGCGGACCGTTGCAGAGGCGCTTCTGGGTGGCGTAGTTGTCGCCGATGAGAATCCGTCCGTCAGAAACCGGAGCACAGGAACCGCCGCCGAGAGTCTTTCCGACCATGTAACAGTCCATCCCCTCACCATGGTTGCGATGGAAATCCCTGCCGGCAAGCCATCTGTCAAACACAAGTTCCGGAGTGTTCTTTATGAAAATATCAGGACCGAATGTCCGCGGACCTTCAAGCGCCGGGCCATAGATACGCCCGAGGACAAGGTTGTTTTCGAACTCGTAATCGTCCTTTCTTTCAGGCACATACCTGCTATTGACGAGCGTGTCGAAGACAGCACGCTCCCCCTTCGCGATGCTGAAAGTCTCATGTCCGCCGGCTTTCACATCTGTTTGAAAAATAATTGAAAGCTGTCCGTCCACATCGGTGATAACCTGCGAAGGAAGCTGTACTCCGTCAGCGGCCTTAACAACGGCATTCTCAGCCGAAAGTCCGCGGATGCCAAGCGCGTCAAATGGTACGGAGACCGTCTCCGCATGCCTGTCCACCGATGAATCATTGGTGACAGAAACAGTTCTGTCCGGCACTCCGCAGGCGCAGAGAAGGCAGGACAGAACAGAGATTGCAACAAAACGTTTCATTGCCGAAAACTATTTAGGCTGCTTGCCGATGTAGGCAAGGATTCCGCCATCGACATAAAGAACATGACCGTTCACGAAGTCGGAAGCCGAAGATGCGAGGAAAACAGCCGGTCCCTGAAGGTCAGCGGTTGTGCCCCAGCGTGCAGCCGGAGTCTTTGCAACGATGAACGCATCGAACGGATGCCTTGAGCCATCGGCCTGGCGCTCGCGAAGAGGCGCTGTCTGTGGAGTTGCGATGTAGCCCGGACCTATACCATTGCACTGGATGTTGTACTCGCCATACTCAGAAGCGATGTTGCGGGTGAGCATCTTGAGTCCGCCCTTGGCTGCTGCGTATGCAGAAACAGTCTCGCGACCGAGCTCGGACATCATTGAGCAGATGTTGATAATCTTTCCGCCGCCCTGCTTGATCATTGAAGGAATGACGGTCTTTGAAACGATGAACGGAGCGTTGAGGTCGACGTCAATCACCTGACGGAACTCCTCAGCCTTCATTTCGCACATAGGGATGCGCTTGATGATGCCGGCGTTGTTCACGAGGATGTTGATCGGGCCGAGATCGTTCTCGACATTCTTCACGAGCTCTTGAACCTGCTCTTCCTTGGTGACGTCGCAGACATAACCCTTGGCGTCAATGCCTAACTCCTTGTAGGACGCGATACCCTTGTCAACAAGCTCCTGTTTGATGTCGTTGAAAGCAATCTTTGCTCCGGCCTGTGCGAATGCTGTGGCAATTGCGAATCCGATTCCGTAAGATGCGCCTGTTACGAGCGCAACCTTCCCTTCGAGTGAAAAATTTACCATATCCTTACGAATTAGTTTGTTTATATTTTTCTGCAATATTACAAAATATTTCCGGAATTCCGTGTGCGTTCACGGAAAAATTTGCAGAGAATGACGGAATATGATATATTTGTACCATATATACGCATGTATGACAAAGAAAAACAGATAATCATGTCTATTTTGAAACTTATTCTCACGGCAGTTTTCGCCGTTTCTACAATCATCCCCGCATTTGCGCAGACAGAGCCCGAAAGAAAGGATAATGAGGTTGTATGGGCCGAAACGGACGGAGTGACGATTCCGTTGCCGCCGAAAGCGCATCCGAGGCTGTATCTGCGAGATGCCAATGTGCCGGAGCTTCGCGAAAAGATGAAGACTCCGGAGGGTAAGGCAATTTTGAAAAAAATCAAAAAAGCCGCCAAGCCCCGCACGGCCGAGGAAGAAGCTGCGGTGACCGACCACGGATTCCGCTACTACGCGCAGATGAGAGGTGTCACTTCGCAGTCGCAGCTCGACGCACTCGCCTATCTCACCGAACACGACACACAGGCTGCCGACAGGGCCATTACCGCTATGCTCGACACCTTGAAACGCACCAATTTCGGAACGAAAAACGACCTTTCCAGGGCAAGCGGCTCGATGATGATGGTAGGGTCGATAGTTTACGACTGGTGCTACGACCGTCTGAGCGAAAAACAGAAACAGGAATTTGTCCGTGAGTTCGTCCGGATTGCAGGAACGATGGAGTGCCACTACCCGCCGAAAACCACCGAATCTGTCGCAGGACACGGCTCGGAGTGGATGATTCTCAGGGATATGCTCTCCTGCGGCATCGCAATCTATGACGAATACCCCGAGATGTACGAAATCGTCGCAAAAATGATTTTTCGGGACTATGTGCCTGTGAGGAATTATATCTACGCGGGACACAACTACCATCAGGGAACCGGTTATGTGACAGTCCGTTACCTCAACGACCTCAACTCTCTTTGGATTTTCGACCGTATGGGAGCCGGACAAATCTACAGCCCGGAGCAGCATTATGTCCTCTACGACCACGTCTATCGCCGCAGGCCTGACGGACAGGTTATGCCTTCGGGAGATGTAAATCCCGGAAAACGCAGTACTCCACAGACTTATGCGATGCCGGCGATGCTTGCCGCAAGCTATTGGAACGACCCGATTCTGATGTATGAATATGAAAGGCGTCCGAGCGTGGAAACCCATATGCTCATTCTCGAACTCCTATGGAGGGATTTCTCTCTCAAGGGCAAATCTCCTGAGGGTCTTCCGCTTTCGCGGTATAGCGGAACGCCGTTCGGATGGATGATTGCGAGAACCGGTTGGGATGAGAACAGCGCGATTGCTGAAATGAAGATTACCGAGCATTATGTCGGCAATCACCAGCATCTCGACGCGGGAACTTTCCAGATTTACTACCGCGGCCCGCTCGCCATCGACTCTGGGTCCTACCAGGGTTCTGCGGGAGGCTACAACAGCCCGCACAACAAGAATTATTTCAAGCGTACAATAGCTCACAATTCCCTTCTGGTCTATGACCCGTCGGAGAAGTTCGCCTGCTGGAACTACGGAGGCTCGGACAAAACCGAGTTTGCGGAGAATGACGGAGGACAGAGAATGCCGGGAGACAGGTGGGAGACCTGCCGCAGCTTCAAGGACCTTCTGAGCGAGGAATACACTGTAGGAGAGGTGCTTGCGCACGGCTTCGGGCCATCGGCACAGACTCCGGAGTGGACCCTTCTTCAGGGCGACATCACCAAGGCGTACAGCAAGAAGGTGGAGAACGCAAGACGCAGTTTCGTTTTCTTCAACTTGACTGAGGAGAGCGACGATATTCCTGCAGCGATGGTCATCTACGACAGAGTCCGTTCTTCGGATGCGTCGTTCAAGAAGTTCTGGCTGCTCCACAGCATTGAGGAGCCGCAAATCGAAGAGGGTGGATTCACAGTATGCCGCACGAAAAACGGTGACAGCGGAAAACTCAGTTGCAGCGTGCTTCTCCCTTCGGCGGAAAACTTAAGCATAGAAAAGGTCGGAGGCCCTGGCAAGGAGTTTTGGGTCTTTGGCAAAAACTTCCCTAACGCTGCCACGACAAGGCCCGACCCGTGCAATGAGCGAGGCGCCTGGAGAGTGGAACTCAGCCCGAAGGATGCGGCTCAGGAGGATTGTTTCCTGAATGTGATTCAGATGTCGGATTGCAGCACGAAAAAACTCCTCCCTGTTTCAAGAATTCAGAATGTCGAAGCGAAGACAGTGGGCGCGATTGTAGGCAGCCGGGCGGTGGTATTCAGCGCCGACTGCGGCAGGAGCAGCGAAGGCTATGGTTTCGAGATCCCGGCATCAGCTGCTAAAACCCACAAAACCAAGAAGTTCAACCTTCTTATCAGCGGACTCGAAAAGGGAGAATGGGTTGTCGAAAGAAACGGCAAGTCTCTCGGCAAATTCTCGGTCGGCGAGGCAGACGGAACCATCTACCTCAACGCTGCTCCCAGCAAATATATTGTCAGACGGTAGTCTCTATCAAATGCCAAAATCCTATTTCGCAAAATTGAAATTTTGTTGATTTTGCGAAATAATTTTGGTCAGAAAGCCAAGACCGGGCGGACGTAACAATAGATGCCGTCCTTAGTCCAACCGCCCACGCGGCTGTAGCGCACACGCACGCTGAGGGCGAAGCGATCCGACTGATCCGAATAGCCGTTGCTCTCCTCCGAAGAGGACCAATAATTATCCTCCCTCAAACTACTGCCATCAACAGAGGTAAGCAAATTCCGCTGCTTATATACCTTCCACATCTGGCCGATGGAAGGAAGGAACCAGCCGCTGCTGCCCGAGGGAGCCGGGCAATTGTTTTCATACGCCACAACTGCATAATAAGTGGCAGGATAACCGGCTTCTTGGGTGGCATTCAATTTATCCTTGCCTCCGACGTGGTTGATGATGGTTTGGGTATAGTTGTAACCACTCCAGTCAATGTCGGGATTATTTTTATTGCCATCTATATAGAGATTAAGCTTAGTGCCATACTCGCCCCACATACAACGACCGGTCGTGGCATCCGCCAAGGCTACGGCATAGCCGTGGCAATTATTCTGCCCGATTCCGCTCCCGGTGTAATCGGATTGGTCATTCTGGTGCTGTCCTGCATAGAACACGATGCCGACACAAGCGGCTTGCTGTCCGGCTGTCAAGGTCTTATCTTTTCCCACAAGAGAGCCGTCGGCAAGGAGGAAATCGCCTATCTGCAAGTAGTGTCTCTTTTCCACGGTCTGTACCCCGTCAACCTTGTAGGTCTTGTAACTGCTTACATTGATGCCGTTCGGGGTGATGGCGAACTTTTTTATGTCCTCGCCATAGCTGCCGGTGATGCTTGTCACCGTACTATTTGCGGGATTCACGATGCAGCGGTATGTGCCGGGAGCGATGCCGTAAGGCTGCACGCTGCCATCGGTGAAGTCCGCGGATGATGCTACGGTGTAGTCGGGTATCGTCACGATAGTGTTGGTGAACTTATAAACCGTCGGGGGCATCTCAATGACGACCAGCGCCATACGGTGGGTCATAGAGAAGGAGAGCGAGAGCGTGCCGTCCGTGCCTTTGAGTGCTGTGCCCTTGGCAGTCATCAGGTCCGAAGCCGTGTAACCCGCATAAGTACTTTGGTCGGCTTTCGGCTGCCAGCCGCTGACGAGCGTGGCGAAAAAACCGTCCGCGTCATTGGCGGAGACGGAGGTTTTGCCGCTCATATCTGATTGGTAGGGATAGTAGAGGAAATAGCTCTCGTCGATGAATCCCCCGTAGAGGGTTACGTCCGCTTCAGGCTGCCACGTGAGGGCATTCCCGTTTGCACTTGCTGTGGCAGTCAACTTTACATTGTCATAAACTACAGCTCCATCGCGCACGATGTAGAGTCCACACTCGTCACCGGCGGTGAATTCGGTACGGTAGCTGTTTTCGACAGCACGGGTAACGGCTTTGTCGGCGGAGGCATATCCGCCATCGGTCACGGTGATGGATAGCGGAGCCAAGTCTCTTGTGCCGTTCATATCGGGCAGTTCCTCCTGCTGACAGGAGGCAAGGAATAGCGGCAGTGCCGCCATCCAAAAGGTATGTATGATGTTTCGTTTCATTTCTTAAATAGATAAATAGATTAAATAGATAAATAGGTCAGAAAGCCAAAACCGGGCGGACGTAACAACGTCTGTCGTCCTTAATACAACTGCCCACGCGGCCGGTGTCCCCGTCCACGCTGAGGGCGCGGCCCTCCGGACGGTGGCAGCTCTCCGAAGAGGACCAATAATCAAAGAGTCTCAAACTAATGCCATCGACAGAGGTAAGCAAATTCATCTGACCAATAGATGGAAGAAACCAGCCGCTGCTATTGGTAGGAGCCGGGCAATCGTCTTCATACGCCACAACCGCATACCAGGTGGCGGGATAACCTAACTGCGTTGTGGCATTCAACTTGTCCTTGCCTCCGGCGGCGGTGATGATTTCCTGCGTCCAAGCGTAGCCGCTCCAGTCAATGTCAGGATTAGAGAAATTGTCTTGAGCATTTCCGCTTTCGTCCTTGGGGTAGCATCCCAACTTTGTGTCATAAAGACCCCACATACAATAACTGCTTGTGGCATCCTGTTGGGCAACCGCATAGCCGTGGCAATTCTTCTGTCCGATACCGCTTTGGCTGTAGTCGGATTTGTCATTGGGATGTTGTTCGGTATAGAACACCATGCCTATGACGGTCTTGCCACTCTCCGGCTGCGGTTTGTTCTCTTCCCACTTCATCGTGCCATCAGTATATCGCGCGCGCAGGCCGCCGTCGCTCCATGTTCCGTCAGAGTAGTAATAGTCGCCAAGTTTAAGGTCGGAGGCAGTATAGGTTTTCATACTCATAATATCCTCGCTGCCTCCGTCGGTCCACTCGTTGCTTATGGCTTCGGTCACCTCGATGCCGTTGGCTTTCACGGTGATGTCGTAAGTATATGCAGTGCCTGCCTTAAAAGTCTTTGCATCCGGCAATTCATATAAGAATGTACCATCCTTTGTCGTTACTTGTATGAACGAAGACTTCTCAGTGAGAGTCTGTTCTTTTAGGAAGGCAAGGTATGTTTGTTTATTGACAGCAGCCTTGTATGGAGTGATAGTGCTACCTTTATCTACACCGGAAAGATTATTCAGTTTCACAAAAGTATTGGCATCTAATGCCACTCCATCACCGGAAATAAGATTAACCACTATCTTCGCCGTCTGATGAGCGAAAGTCATCTTGCTCTTTGAGGGGTCATTCCTGTCGGCAAACGCCAGTTCCTTCAATTCGCCCTTGATCAAGTCGCTTGCCTGATAGTTCGCGGCCGTGCTTTGGTCGGCTTTCACGGTCCAATCTGTGGGATAGGACTTACTGTATGGATGCCACGCGATGACAGTTTTCTTTTCGGTCGTGTTCTCCCAATAGAAGGGGTTATCGGAAGAAAGCGTGGCGGTCTTTCCTCCGTCTGCCGATGTGACGTTGTATGATTTAACGTCATTCCCCACCTGTACGGCAACGGTACTCACTCCGTTCCAGTCATCATCCACCGTGGCACGGGTGGATGCCTGCGCTTGATTTACCACGGTCTGCAACTCACCGGCAGTCAGTTCCATAGGGTATTCACTAGGCGTAAACGGATTGCCCTTGGTGCAGGCGGCCAGTGAGAGGGCCAGCGCTGCAAGTGCAAAAAATCTTGTCCTCATTATATCTGTTATTTTATTGTTTACAAATCTGCGTTTACTTCACCATTATCTATTTCTTTCCAACCTGAGAAACAGAGTAAAAAATGATTTTTCTGCTCATATAAACTTGACTTTGTTATCTTTGTCTTCCCCCAAAGGTAATAAATGCCATTCAGCGCCCAAAATATTACAAAAACTTTTTCTGTCGAAATACAGTGTTTTTATAAAAATTGTCGTTTGAGCACTTTTCAAATTGTTGTTAGAGCACTTTTTTGTCGAATCAGCACTTTTCCTGTTCTCTTTTTAGCGTTGTAAGTGAAACGTCAAGTCGGTTTGCTAAATCTTCTCTTGTAATAGATGGATTTTGCTTCATTGCCGATAGAATGACTAGCTGTCGTTCATTTACAGGCTCATTTACAGGCTCATTTACAGGTTCATTTACAGGTTCATTTACAGGTTCATTTGTTGGTTGTTATTGTCGAATACATTTCTCCTGACTATGCATTGATAACAGGCTTTTGTGTAGATGCGGAAAACCAGCCTTATTATCAAAGAAAATACATAAATAAGATAACAGAGTAGGAAATATTCAAAAAAGATTCTCATATTTGCATCGTCATTGCTCGAAGAACGAAAGACTTGGTTGGCCGCATTACCGTAAATGCGGTTATTTTTTTGTCTCTCTATTTTTGACAACATTTTATCTAAAATACATTATTGAATTTTGATTATTGAATTTTAATAATTATTTTTGCGTAAAAATATGTAAAAATGAATAGGGAACTCGAAAATCCTTTTGTAGTAAGCGGTTATGTTGGAGGAAAATATTTCTGCGACAGGAAAAATGAAACCGACAAACTTATTCTTCAATTGACAAACGGTAACAATGTCTCGCTGATTTCCCCACGAAGGATGGGAAAATCGGGGCTTATACGGCATTGTTTCGACAATGAGAAAATAAAAAAGGAGTATTACACATTCTTCATTGACATATACGCCACCTCCACACTCGAGGAATTTGTCATCGCTTTGGGGAAAGAGATTGTCGATAAACTCAAGTCAAAGGGAGAGAAGGCGTTGGAGAGATTTGTGAAAACCATAAGTTCTATTTCGCCGGGGTTGAGCTTCGATGCTATGGGCAATCCAAGCTTTACACTGCTGCCGGGAGAGTTGCGTAACAGTGCTGTCAGTTTGGAACAGATATTCAATTACCTCGAATCCGCAGACAAACCTTGCATAGTCGCAATCGATGAGTTTCAGCAAATCACCGAGTATCCGCAAAAGAACACCGAAGCCCTGCTGCGCACACACATTCAGCATTGCAAAAACACTCGATTCATATTTGCCGGAAGCCGACGTCACATTATGTCGAATATATTCCTTTCGGCATCAAAACCTTTCTATCAGAGCGTGAGTATGATGAATCTCGGAAGCATTGATAAAAAGGTATATTACGAATTTGCTGCCGGACATTTCTCCCGCGCCGGAATAACTTTACCGGAAGATATTTTCTCGGCTATTTACGAACGTTTCGAAGGTGTCACCTGGTATATTCAGAAGATGCTCAATACTCTGTTTATGAGTACAAGAAAAGGTAGCGTCGTGACTGATGACAACATCGACCGGGCAAGAACGGAAATAATTGACGGTTTCAGCTACAACTATCTGGAAACTCTCTATCGTATGACAGTCAAACAGAAAGAGCTGCTTATGGCTATTGCAAGAGCGGGGAAAGCGACAAACATCACCAGTGCGAAGTTCTTGAAAGACAACGCCCTGACTAGCGCGAGTTCCGTTCAATCCGCCTCCAAATGGCTTCTCAAAAATGATTTCATCACAAACGAAGCCAATTGTTGGTATGTCTACGACTATTTCTTCGCCGACTGGCTGAGAAGCCTATAAAACTACTCGGGGAGGGCCTTGAGATGGCGTTTGCGGTCGGGACCTGGGGTGAATACACCATAAAGAAATAGGCTTTCGCAATGCAACTCCATAGGATCCCACGCTCCGGCTCTCTCCAATGCGAGGAGTTTTTATCAGTTCAATTTTGAATTCCTCAAATAATTCGTAACTTTACATCTGACATTTTATAAAGCACCAAATGGCTAATTAATATACATATACATATACATAAGCAGTAACTCTATTAATGACGTATAAATGAAATACTTAACATCAAAAAAGCAAATCATCATTTGGTCATGTTTTTTGCTAATATTTTCACCGTGTCTTTATTTGCCAATCTATAGGCCACAACTAAATATTAAGACCTACGTAGTATTAGCTATATATATTTTAGGAAGTTTTCTTCTTATGGCAGGTGCTTATTGGAGCTATCCAGAACTCACAAACACTGACTTAAAAATACGGAATGTTCTATATCGGTTCCACAAAAAGAGCTATGCCTATGATGAGATACAAAGAGTAGTGATTTGTGCAGCACCTTACCATTATCCATGTCTGCGAATTTACTTAAAGTCTCGTACAAAACCTATTCTGCACTGCATTGACAGCATGTCCGACAAATCTGTGCCGGTTTTTATAAAAGAACTGAATTCTCACGGAGTTGATACAATATGATGTACAACCAAAAAATAAATAACACCTTGCATCGCAACAAAAAGAAGTACTTGTCTTCACTCGGAATGATTGTCACATTACTTATATTGTCAATCACGACTGAAGGGTTATTCATAGTTCTGGCAATCATTGATTCGAGACGTGTCATGATTCCATTTTGGATAATGATTATCATACTCCTGTTCATTTTTTACCTCATTCTGGCTGCAATATTATTGGGGTATCCGGAATTAAGTGACAATGAGCTTATTATTAGGAATGCCTTGTATGTATCATACAAGAAAAGATTTGCGTACAATGACATCAGGAAAGTGGAAATCTGTCATGGTGGCTTTCACTACCCATGCTTAAGAATATATTCCAATACATTTCAACACCCTATCTTGTATGGCATAGAATGTATGTCACAAGACTCCATATCGGGATTTTCAGCAGATCTGTCAGAGAAAGGAGTCGAGGTTATACTTCTACTCGATTAATATAATTAACCCAATAAACTGATGAAACAGAACAAGGCTCTGTACTTGAGTGCAGCACTCCTTATTTCTATTTTTATATTATCCTTCCTGTCGTCGTGCAATGATGACAGGAAGTGCGAGAGTATTATTATCCACGAAGATTTTACACCTATAGGACTGCCCCAGAGAGCACATATGCTATGCTTTGAATCTGATAGCATAGGATATGCGGCAACTCCTATTCTGGAGGATATCAATGGAAGATGCCACATAGAGGAATCTGTTATATCAAAGACAGTTGATAGAGGACGGACTTGGGACATATTCGGAAGAACTAATGGGAATTGCATTAGTATAACCGAATATGGGGATATGGTATTCTTCGTTACAAACAATATATTTCAGAGAAATTTTGAATATGGTAACGAGCATTCAGAGATTTGGTTCACAAAAAAAGACGCATTTTCGCCCCAAAAAATCGCGGCAGAAGATGATGAGATATTCGGATTTCATGCCTTTAACGACAGCACTTTCTGTTATCTTTGTTATAATCATGGCGAAATTGGTAATTTTTATTTAACAAAAAATTATGGGATGAGTTGGGAAACATTTGACTTACCGGGAAGCATTGTTGGAATTAATTGCGCATATATAGGCAATAAGATTGCCGTTCCGCTACATGATAAGAACGACAAGTATATTCTTTATATAAAGGACATTATTGACGAGACCACACAGTTCTTTAAAACAGGATATGTTACAGTCGCACAGGCAGCAGATTCCCTATTAGCATGTTCGACAGGAATGGTCTTCTACAAATACGATGGGCAGAGCATAAACTATCTGTCACGTTTCAATTGGAGCGGTTATTTCGGACGATATTTTCCCAAATTATTGATACAAAGTTCAGGGATTTACATTTGCGCCGGCGCCGAATTTTTCTCATCAAAGAAGAAACGAGACTGCATTTTTTATTCTTCTGACAATGGGAGCACTTGGCATATATTGAGTATGGGAGAAGGCGTCAAATTCAACGACCCTATATCAGAAGAGAACAATATGGCAAGCATCCCAGAAAAAGATGGAGCCGCCGTCATATATCAATGCCTAGGAGATGATAGGTTGCATATAATCAAAGTTCAAAAGTCCGACAATGCCGGAGATTAAAGAAGAGTTTATCCTAATTCAACCGAATCTCAAAATCGTTTCGTAACGAGTTTTTAAATCAGGGGTTATTTTATGCGGAAAAACGAAATACGCATATCTACAATGTACTGAATTACACTAAAAATGATTATCTTTACCACAATAAATGAAAGACGTATGGCAAAGATAAAAGTCAACGAAACCGAGATTACAGTAGTCGCCAACAATCAGAACGATTACATTTCCCTTACGGACATCGCGCGGTATAAATCCGATGACCCGACTGCCGTCATAGCTAGCTGGATGAGGAATCGAAACACGATTGAGTATCTCGGTTTATGGGAGTCTCTCTATAATCCGAATTTTAAACCCACCGAATTCGAGGGGTTTAGAAAACAAGCAGGCCTCAATGCGTTCACTCTGTCACCCCAGCGCTGGATTGAAACGACTGGTGCCATAGGTATAATCAGCAAGTCCGGACGTTATGGCGGCACCTATGCCCACAAAGACATTGCCTTCCGTTTCGCCAGCTGGATATCCGTAGAATTCGAGCTTTACATAGCAAAGGAGTTCCAACGTCTCAAGGAAGAAGAGCAGAAGCAGCTTGGATGGTCTGTAAAGCGCGAGCTGGCAAAGTTGAATTACAAAATTCACACCGATGCCATAATGAACAACCTGATACCGGCAGAGCTCCCTGCTTCCCGCATCACATTCATATATGCCAACGAGGCTGACGTCCTCAATGTAGCCTTATTTGGAATGACAGCGAAGGAATGGCGCGATGCCAACCCGGATGCGAAAGGAAACATTCGTGACTATGCAACAATCAACCAGCTCATCTGCTTGTCAAATATGGAGAATATCAACGCCGTGTTCATTGGCGACGGGATGCCGTTTTCGCTCGCAGCAAAGACACTTTGTTTTCGCTCGCTGGATTCATTTTAGGCTGAGAAGCCTATAAAACTACTCGGGGAGGGCCTTGAGATGGCGTTTGCGGTCGGGACCTGGGGTGGTTTCCATCCAGTTGCGCAGAACTGTTCGCATTTGGGCGAGGATTGGGGCGTAGGCGCTTTCCTCGGCGAGGTTGACCATTTCGAGACGGTCGGAGCTCATATCGTAGAGCTGCTCGCGGTGGAGTCCTTTGTCGTAGAGGACGTATTTGTAGCGGGAGCTACGAACCATCCACCCGGCCGTGCCTGAAGTCTGTTTGAAATTGGTTTCAGTGACGATGTAGTCGGGTCCTTTGTCCTTTAGAGCAGCTGCTGATGCGAAACTCCTGCCCGGGCGGTTTGCCGGAAGAGAAGCACCGGTCCACTCACAGAGGGTCGGCATCATATCTATTCCGTTGTTAACCAGCGCCGCGGTGGTCTTTCCGGCATTTTTGCCTCCCGGGAGACAGACAATCAGAGGGACATTCGCAACCTCTTCGTAGAGGGCTGTCTTCTGGTTCCAACGGTGTGCTCCGGCGCCATCGCCGTGGTCGGAGGTGAAGATGATGATGCTGTCGTCCCAGAGATTGAGACGGTCTATTTCATCCACGATTATACCAATTTGCGCGTCCACGTGCTCAATCAGGCGGAAATAGGCGTTGCGGTAACGGCGCCAGTCGTCAGGGGAATAGTCCACGCTTGGGTAGAGAGAATAGTTCTGCCTTTGTTCGAAACTCAGGACCGCCGCATCGTAGGGTGCTTTCTCAAAATTTGCTGGAAGGTTCGGACAATCAGGGATTTCTGCGACCGGAGTCGGAGCGTGAGGGGTTTTCTGTCCGCGGGCGTATTCACAGATGTTGTGTGGGTTGATGAATGAGGCGACCATAAAGAAGGGGTTGCCGCTTGGGGAGTTCAGACCCGCGCCCGACTTTGCTCCTGAAGATTCCCTGCGCTTGGCTGCCCCGACGCTCTTGGTGGAGGTTAAACCATAGCGTGATTCGAGATAGTCGACACAGGCCTCTGCAAGACCATCGTCTCCGTTGTCCCGTATGTTGCGGAAACCGAATTCTCCGTCAGGCATACTGATGGTATTGACGTGCCATTTTCCCGCATAGACACAGTCATAGCCCGCATCGGCGACCAGCTGACCGAGAGTGTTGTGACGAAGAGAATCCACGAGAGGCTTTTCATTCACATCCATTCCGGTCTGCGATGGCATATAACCGGTAAACATCGCCGCCCGCGACGGACCGCTCAGCGGCATCGCACAATAAGCATTCTCGAAACGCACTCCCCTTTTGGCAAGGCGGTCCAGATTTGGAGTCCGAACATCAGCATTTCCGGCACAACTCATCGCCCCCGCCCAATGCTGGTCGGTCATTATCCAAATCACATTAGGTCTTTTCTGCGTCCCACGCGCCTCCGCCATTACTTCTCCTTCAGCATCACCCTCCACCGGCAAGGCAAAAGCCGCCGCCGGCACCAAAGTCGCTCCCAGCGACATCATCAATAATTTCTTATCCATTTTCCAAAGCAACTATTTCTAAATCAAGCAACTTCAATAAAAAGCAAAGCCAAAGGGGATGCATAAAAGGATTTTATCAAACCGCCCAACACGGCAGACCGCCTCAAAATTATGCCACCTGGCAGCTTGGAGACGGGGATGCATAAAAGGATGGGATGCAAGGCGCAGGTTGAAGTCAAATACCGCAGCAACCTATCGGTTGTGAGGATTTTGACAAAACCTGCAACGCGGCAGACCGCCTTTTATGCGCCCCGTCACCCCCGTACCCATATTGGAGAAGTCCACACCCATTGCCCATCCTTCTGCCGCACCCGCACATAATACCAGTCACAATCCGTCTCCCGCACATCATCCTCCATATAATGCTCAATGCTCCAGCAAGACTCAGGCATAGCCCGGTTGAAGAGCACCGCCTCGCTGAGCCAGCCGCGCATAAAGTGGCTGCGACCGCCTTCAAGCAGTTCTGCAAGAGTGTGGCTGAACTCCCGTCCGTTGAAGTCCGAAGTGATGACACCGTCAAGAGGCATCTCCACATCCAAAATCACCGCCTGGGTGGAAGCTGTTGTGGTGTTCGGGTTCTTGGACGTGTAGAGCTCCAGCTCCGCAGATGAGTCTGTCACCGCGCGGATGCGGTTCACGTGAGTGTGGAACTCGGTCTCGCCCTCTTGAGGGGAGGTGAAAGCCGCACCACGGAAACAAGGGGTCACTGAAAGGATGCGTCCTTTGTCGATGCTCACTTTTCCGTTCCAATTCACATACTTCTCTTCTCTGTTCCATCCGTACTCCATCTTTATTTTGCAGCGAATGAGTCCCGAAGGCTCAAAAGTCGGAAGCATAGGACCGTTCATTCGGGCAATCAGCCGCCCGTTTTTGATGATGTCAACATAGTCAATGCAGCTCTGCGCCTCAACATTGACATAGATTCTGCGTCGTTCACCGCTCACGACGTCTCCCATAAAGCCATCGTTCAAACGAAAATCAACAACAATCTTATCTCCTGTTGCACAACAAGTATGACGACGACGCAGGGCATCCCAAATGCCGTCGCGACTGAGATTCGGGGAGAGAACACCTACACGACCGTCGCCGTAGCTGCCCGGATAGCCGGAATGCTGGTCTGTAGAACCCATAATTCCGAATTTATGTCCCTGTTTGAGACCATAGAGAATGGAACCCTCCCAATTGCGCGGGCCCATATCGTGAAGGTATGGATAGTCTCCCATATCCCCCTCTGCGAGTCCGTGGCGCGAGTACATCTCCACAAAAGGAGTCTGGTCGCCTTCAGTGAAATACTTCCAATTATATCCGCGGAATCCTTCCTGATAGCCCATATGGTGCGGAGTCACAAAGACATCCTGCCCCTTGAACTTGTCTTTCCAGTTTTCGATGGAAGAGCAGCCCACAAGCGGAGCATCGAGACTCTTGTGGAGAGCCACGTGGTCGCCGTAAACCATGCTGTGAGCCTCATATCCAATGAATGTGAGGAATTTGCCGGGATTGTCGTATTCTTTCGTCATCGCGCTGTATTTTTCATAGCCGCCCTGACGAAGACGCTTGAAAGCATCTGTATGATAGCCGATTACCCATTTCAGACGCGGTTCGCGGTTGAGCAGGTTGATGTCCGGCCACATTGCGTGCGGAGTGACGCTGACAAAATCGAGCTGCTCCTTGGCCGCCTCGAAGGCATCGCGCATATCTCCGTGCCCATAGGTTATGTTACAATGATTATGGAGGTCACCCCAATAGAGTTTGAGATCTGAAGCCGAAGGTACAATTTTCTTCACATCCCTCACCGAGCTGCAAGACTCCAGAAGGCTGCCCGTAGCCGCCAGTCCGACCAGCGACCAACCGGAAACTTCCAAAAATTTACGTCTATCCATCTTATTATCAGTTATAATATTATCTTCTTTGTATATATCGGCGGTCACCTTTAAACAATACACGCTCCCTCTCGCACGGATCAACGTCGCCATACGATTGCTGCACAGAATCGATGAGCGAAAGCATATATTCCCGTGTCTCCGAATATTCCGGAGCATCATACACATTGTGCATCTCCATAGGGTCTTTCGTCTCGTCGTAGAGTTCCCAGCAGTCGATGTCGTTGTAGAAGTGTATGAGTTTGAAGTCTTTAGTGCGTATGCCGTAGTGACGTTTCACCGAGTGTTCGGCGGGGTATTCATAATAGTGGTAATATACCGCCTTGCGCCAGTCCGTCGGGGTTGCACCGTCGTTCTCTATGACCGGACGAAGTGAAACTCCCTGAATATCAGATGGTATCTCCACTCCGGCATAGTCGAGGAAAGTCGGTGCGAAATCGACATTCATACAGAGTGCGTCCGAAACTGTCCCGGCCTTTATTGCCTTTGGATAACGGACCAGAAGCGGCATCCTCTGACACTCCTCATACATAAAGCGCTTGTCAAACCATCCGTGCTCGCCAAGGAAAAATCCCTGGTCGGAGGTGTAAACCACGATAGTATTGTCAAGTTCACCCGTCATTTCGAGATAGTCCAACACACGACCGATGCTCTCGTCCACCGAAAGGACAGTCGCGAGATAATCCCTCATATACTGCTGGTATTTCCAGCTTACGAGTTCCCGCCCCTTAAGACGGCCGCTACGGTACTCCGCAATACGTCCCGCATAGACCGAATCCCATTTGTGCTGAGCCTCCTCCGGCATACGGAAATAGACCTTAGAGAGACGGTTGTCCGGGTTGGCGAGCATTTCCTCCCTTGTCATCAGTTTGAGGTCCCAATCCTCTGTGAAAGTCTTTTCAAGACTCATATCCTGCTCTGCAGCAGCGGGGCAACGACCTGAATAGTCGTCGAAAAGATTTTCCGGTTCCGGGAATATCCGGTCGTTGAATTCGCCCAGATGCTCCGGGGCCGGCATCCAGTTCCGGTGCGGAGCCTTGTGGTGGAACATCAGACAGAATGGCTTGAGAGGGGCGGATTTGCCTCCCGAGGCGGCCTGCGATTGGAGTGCGGCAGCGCGGCGGTTTTCGAGATAGGAGAGAACCTTTCCGGTGATGACGTCGCTGACATAGCCTTGCTCGGTAATTTCCTTGCCCATCTCCCAGAAACCCGGATTGTAGTAGTCTCCCTGCTCTTCCTGTCCGGAGAGAACGCTCCAGAAGTCAAAGCCCTGAGGCTCTGAAATCAGGTGCCACTTTCCAATCATAGCTGTTTCGTAACCTGCGCTCTGGAGAAGTTTTGGGAAAGTCTGCTGGTCTCCATTGAAACGGCTTGCATTGTCTGTGAATCCGTTCTCGTGGCTAAACTTGCCGGTGAGAATGCAGGCACGGGATGGGCCCGAAAGGGCATTAGTCGCGTAACAGTTTTCAAAACGCATTCCCTCACGAGCGAGACGGTCCATATTCGGAGTCTCAATCAGACGCCCGCCGTAGCAGGACATAGCCTGAGTCGTGTGGTCGTCAGTCATTATAAAGAGGATGTTCGGCCGGTTTTTTTCCTGTTCCTTCTGAGCGCAGGAGGCAAGAGCCGCAGCCGCAAGAGGAAGTGCCAAAAGACGGGATGAATCCATATTTTCTAAAGTTTATAACTCAATTTCACTTTCTTCCCCTTTCCGACCTTCACCTCAAGTGACATTCCGCTGTTGCTGAAGCCCCGGTCGGTGAATTTGGCGGAAATATTCTCATATCCGGCATCCTGTTTCGGATGGATGACGGTGATAAAGCGCAGAGGCTCGTTTCCAGATTTTTTCGCATTGAAAGATGCGTGGATTCGCTTCACCTTTTTCATATACGCAGGAGACTGCCATCCCTCATCCTTTTTCATACTCATACCTTCCGGTCCGAAACAACGGAACATAAAATTGCTGTCGCCTTCAAATTCGGAATAGAATGTCATATCCTCACGGCTGTTCGGAACTTTGCCCTTCGGCATCTGCCAGTTGAGATTCACCCATCCCTTTTTCTGTCCCACAGCCTCATCAACGATGACGAAATATTCATTATTGACGAAGAATATCGAACGGCGGTGAGTGAGTCCCGGGTAGCTCGGATGTTCGGTCACGAGAATCTGCACATCGCCCTCAGGCTGCCAAAGAAGAGTTTCAGAAGCGACCTTGTCCACATCCTTTCCGTCCATTGTGAGTGTGTTGTGATGGGCAGAGGCACGGAACCACCTTCTCCACTCCATCACCTCGGGGTCTTTGCCCTCATAGACGTATGAACCCGAATCCTGGAAAAGACATTTGCCGTTGTACCAGAGTTCGAATGTTCCGAAATCCGGCTGCGCGTGCCACTCCCCTGCAGGACCGGCCTTCACATCCATCTGAACGGCGTCGCTGCCCCATCCGCTGCGAAAAACATAGAATCCGGAGTCGTTGAATCCCTTGGAAAGCCAGTCCGGCTGAGTGCCTTCGGCTCCATCGCTTGCAAACCATTTGATGAACTGATTGTCCGGGAAGACCTCTGTCCACTGCTTGAAGTGTTTGGCCATTTCACGTTTGTCGCAGAGTTTCGCGTCGCTGAAGCAAGGATTGGTGCAGTCCGGGAACATTATGTTGAGATACCACATCACAAGGCTCTCCACTGCGTCCTGGTAGGACTGAGGGAAATCGCTCCTGAATCCGTTGAGGTCGGCGACACGCAGGGATTTGAGGAAAATCTCTATGACTGCGAGGTGGTAGTGAGGGTCAAGTTCGAAATGTCCGCCGTCGGGAAGGACCTGGATTTTCACCTCCTTGTTGAGTATGTCCACTCCGCTCTGTCTCCAAAGTTCGGCGTCCTTGAATTCGGGGAAGAAAGAACCGGCGTAAAGCATCCTCTGAGCCTCGAAAAGAAGGTGGTTGCCCTGCTTGGACCAATTACCCATAATGTGGGTGGCGTGGCGGTGGTAGTTCACGAGAAATTCCGTGAGGAACTCCGGCGTGAATGACGGCGAATCGACAAAGAGCTGGAACTGAAGGCATTGGTCCTGAAGACGATGGCTCACTTCGAGGGGTCTCCAGGCATAGCGTGCGTTCTCGGCATCGGCTTTGAGCTGTGAGTCCTGAGTGATTTCATATTCCTTTTTGCTGATTTTTACATAAGGGTTCTTGCGAATCCAGTCCATATACTGGGCTGTCCACTCCTTCGCATACTTTTCGTCGCCGCTCACTCTGTAGGCATATCCCATAGGAGCGAACCATTTGTGGCGGTGGAGTTGCCAGCGGAGTTCGTTGTCCTGCACCGGCCAGTATCTCCAATCGATGTCCTCTCCGTAGTTGAAAGAAGGCTGGTAGCCCTTATGAACAAAGAATGTGTGCTGGAGAGCGTCGTCTGCCCATTTCTGCTGTTCTTTGTTGATTTTCACTTTTTTGACGTTCCGGATTTCCGGAGTGCAGATTCCTTTCCGGCTACGGTAGTATTCGAGAAGGTCCGCAGCCGCAGCCGCATCGTCTCCCCCCTCGTGCGCAGCCCTGACTTTTTCAAGTCCCGGACGCGTCAAATCCAACAAATCAAAAACCTCTGTACGAAGTTCCTGTGCCCCGAGATTTCCGCAAAAGAGGAAAATTCCCCAAGCCATCATTATTTTATTGACTCTCATCATATTATAATTATACATCAATACAAAACAATCAAACCATCCAACGCGGCAGACCGCCTTTTATTCGCCCACATAACGTTTAATAGATTCAAGATAGTAATAGTCCGCATAATTGAGCGGCACATCAATCTCCGATCCGTGAGCAAGCGACCCCGTCGAATGTTTCAGGATAAACCCGCAGTTAGTGCCTATCTCCGCAAGATACTCCGGAGAAGAAAGGCTGCGGAGAATGCTCTCTGCGTAGTCGAAATACTTCTGTCCATCAGGCAGATAGCCGCAAAGTTCAAACAGTGCGGAAGAAGTCACCGCGGCTGCAGAAGCGTCACGAGGAGTTGTCGGAAGATTCGGTGCATCATAGTCCCAAAGAGGAATGTGGTCTTCGGTCTTGACGCGGGAGATTATCATATCCGCAATCTTCTGCGCAAACTCAAGATACTTCTTGTCTCCCGTCTCGCGGTAGCAGACAGTGTAGCCATAGACGCCCCAAGCCTGTCCACGTGCCCAGGCAGACTCGTCGCTGCGACCCTGGAAAGTCTGGCGTGTCTCGATGCTGCCGTCAGGATTGTAGCTTACGACGTGATAGCTGGTCATATCCGGACGGAAATGGCAGGACATTGTCTTGTCGGCGTGGCGGATTGCGATGTCTTTATATTTATTGTCTCCGGTGAGTTTACTCGCCTGAAAAAGGAGTTCGAGATTCATCATATTGTCAATAATGACAGGAAAATTCCACGGGCCGAAATCCCAGGAACGGATTGCCCCGATTTCAGGATTGAAACGCGAAGCGAGATTGTCTGCCGTGCGGATGATGACGGTTTTGAGACTGTCGTTCGGGCAAAGACGGAGGGCGTTGCCATAGCTGCAACCGACCATAAATCCGAGGTCGTGTGTGCCGGTGTAGAATGTTGCCGGGAGCATCTTGTTTGTGTAGTCCACAGCGTCAAGCAGGAGTCTTTCGTCTCCGGTCAGCTCATAAGCGAGCCATAGAGAACCGGGGAAAAAGCCGCTTGTCCAGTCGTAAACATCGCAGGTTCTGAGTTTTCCGAGTTTATCCGCTGAAGGCTGTGGACGAAGGGAATCCACTTTCGCATAGACAGAAGGGCCGATTTGTTCAGCGAGGAATTCAATGTCCCAGCCTGACCAGATTGAACGCGGGAAACGTCCGCTGTCGCGAAGTTCATCCGCAGTGGAAAGAAGCTGCTGAGTGGAACTCTCCAATGCAGCGCCAACCCACTCCGGGGTTTTGTTGTTGCAAGAAATCACAAGCGCCGCTACTGCACAGGCAATGGAAGTAAAATGTCTGAAAGTCATATTTAAACTGTTTTAGCGTTTAATGGGCAAATCCCGAGGGTGACGCCAAAGCGAACTCAAGTCAGTTTCCTGTGGCGAGAAACTGCGGGAATTAACCGTATGCAAAATTAGTTCATTATCCTCCCGTCTTCGTTCAGTTTTGTCGCAAGTTTGAGAATAAGTGTGGAAACTACCCTAATTTTGTGCAGAAAAGTGCAAGAATTTTTCACAAACACCAACTTGTTGGAAAATTTTAGCATATTTTTCAACAAAAATGCAAGTTCTTGAAACAACGTGGCACAAGATGAAACAAAGCCGACATTCAGACCGGAGAAGATGATGTAATTTTGCATCAGTAAAAAACCACCAAACACTGGGCTAAATGAAAAAATATCTTTTAATCACAGTTGCACTCATCGCGGCTTTCGGCTGCAGCAAAGAAATTCTCTCCGAACAGCCTGTCGGAGACATAAATCTCAAACCCACACCCCCTCATGGAGAAGTCATAGGAGAGGTTAATGAACCTTTCGCATTTCTCAATCTGGACTATCCGGGGCTGGAAAAAGTCAAAGAATTCAACGAAAAGGGCGACCTCTACAATGCGCTGACCTCCCTTGTGGACTATTGGCGCACACGTCCTGTCTACAACCCCGAAGCAAATGTCCTTTCGCCTTCGGCTACGGCAAGTGAGCAGAATATCGCTGCCCAGGCCACAGCAGAAGCCGGTTGGAGGTTCAAAGTGGCTGTTTACGCGGAAGACTCCGGCACTGTCGGACAGGAAAAATATTGGTCATTCGCAGCAGAAGACGGAAGCATCGATTGGAATACTGTCCCCGCAGGACTTGAAAATGAAAAGGAATTTCTCGCCCAGAAGCACCGCCTCCAGTGGATGCTCCCTCAGGCAAAGACATACGCTGTCACCAAAGACGAGAAGTACTTCAAATCTTGGTTTGAGGCTTGGAAGTCCTACAACATCGCCTTCCCTGTCCCGGAGGGAAAAACTGATGCGACTCCTTGGTCCGGACTTCAGCCTTGCTGCAGGATGAACGACCTGATGGCAGCACTTCCCTACTATGCCCAATCTCCAAGCCTGACTCCGAATGAGCTTATCTTCATTCTCAGGACCATCTACCTGCACATCGAATCCATCCGCATCAACCGTTGGGCAGATCAGAGTGCCAACATCAGCCTCACCCAAGAGCAAGCCATAGTGAGCGCGGGAATACTCTTCCCTGAATTTACAAAAGCAGAGGAATGGCTCAAGGACGGCGGAACAGCGCTGGCAGCCCAGTTGAAAAGCCAGTTCAACGAAGACGGAGTGCACAATGAGTTTGACATCAGCTACCACCTCGGAGTAGTTGCCGACTTCATATCAATATATAAGACTGCACAGATGAACGCCCGCGAAAGTGAACTTCCTGCCGACTACACTGAATGCCTCCGCAAGGCCGCAGGATTCATAAAGGACGTAATTTATCCGAACTACTCGACCGACAATTTCAATGACACACGTTCCAAGAGGATGACCAAGAGCGTACTCCTTAAGAACCTGAGGAAATATTCCGAAATGTTCCCGGAAGACGAGCAGATGAAATGGATGGCGACCGAAGGCAAATTTGGAACAAAACCTTCCGCAACACTCGTAACCTACCCTGTCACAGGCTATTATATGATGCGTAACGGATGGACTGCAAACTCCACAATGCTTGTCCATAAAAACAATTACGACACAGGCTGGAAATGGCACAATCAGAGCGACAACGGGACAATCGGACTCTATGTGAACGGACGACGTTTCCTTCCGGATGCAGGATGCTACACCTATAATGACGGGAGCGACCGGCGCACGTACGCGTCGACAGAAATGCACAACGTCGTGACAAAGGCACGCAAAAGCTATGAAAAGCGCGAAGGCAAGATGCTTCTCGCGGAGAACACCACCGGCTACGATGTTCTCGTCACAGAGAATCCGGCCTACAGCGACCTGACAATCCGCCGTGCAATCTTCTTCGTTGATAACAGCTATTATGTGATAGTTGATGAAGCCTACGGAGACTGCGCAGACACACAGCTAAACCTCAACTTCAAGCTTTGGGGAGGAGCGAAAGAAGACGAGTCCGGCAAGGCCTACACAGCCACAAAAGCAGAGGTGGAAAATAGGTCCTTCAGCGCAAAATCCCTCTTCACCGACGGCAACAATCTCATAATCAAGAGTTTCTCCGAAACCGCAGACAACCTTACGACAGAGACAGGCACCGGATATTTCTCTAACGAAATTGACACCAAGGTTCAGAGAGTATGGTTCAGGCTCAATGTTGACAAAAAAGCCGGCAAGGCAGTCCGCTTCATATCAGTCCTCGTGCCATTCAGCGACAAGCAGCCGAAAATCGAGGCGGAATTCACCGACAACACCGAAGATTCGGCCGGGACATTCCATCCGGAAGGCGTTTCGCTCAAAGTTAGCGTGAACGGCAGCCCGCAGAGCCTCAGCTACCGTCTGAAATAGATATAGTACTGACTATAAGAACAATAGACAAGCGAACGGACACCAGGCCAAGTTCTGAAAGATATAAGAAAAACATAATAACAGACAAGATGTCAAGAACAATAACCAGAAAAGCCACAGCGGCACTCGTTGCGCTGACGGCAATTATCGTTTCAGTCTCCTCCTGCAAGGCGGAACTGACCGACACGGGGGCATTTGCGCTCCACTACCCGGGCATCACCGACATAGGTCCGTCCACCAATATGGACATCACCCCGACCTGGCACGGCGGGACCCCGGAAAGTTTCGAAATTTTCAGCGTCAAACGCGAAGACGAAGCTGTGACAGCAGAGTGTTTCTCCATTGACCCCACAACCGGAGTCTTCAGCATCCGCAAAAGCGACAATCTCCCTGTGGGAAAATACCGTATCGGCATCGCCTGCAAAGTGGGCGGAGAACGCCACGAATTTGCGGAGGCCATCACAGTGAATATGATGCCTGCCATTCCGGAGGGAATCAAAGTTTCGCCTGACAGAATTACAATTCTTCTCAGTCAGGTGACAAACACAGGTTCAGACGAAGAACTCCCGACTGCACAAATCACAACAGAGGGCGAGCACATCTCAATCCGCAACTACCTCATCAGCGGAGTGCGCCGCGACGGAAAGGCTCTAAAGGAATGGGACGGACTTTTCAGCGTCGACAAGAGTGGCAAATTCAGCATACTCAAAAACAATAAGTTCAATGCAGGAGTCTATGTAATTGATTTCAAGCTCACCACGATGGTGTTCGGAGCAGATTCGGAAGAAGGTCTGTTCAGTGACGCCCTCACAGTGGAAGTCGCATCCGCTCCTATATCCCTTGCCTATAACCCTTCAACTGCAAAAGTGGAAGCCGGTGAAAGCTACACCTCCCCTGTTCCGGAGTTTATCGGCTCTGTGACAGGACTGGAGTTCAGCATAAAGAAAGTCATCCCTGAGAGCGACAAATTCAGCATCGACAAGACAAGCGGCGTCATCACGCTCGCAAAGGGACACGAATATGCAATCGGAGACGAAATAGTGCTCTCTGTCAGCGCAAAGAACAACTACGGAGAAAGAGACTTCGACCAGGTGCTCCGCATCGGAATTGTCGAATACATCGCTCCGATTACCCTTCTCGCCTACAACGACACCACCGTCTGGGAAGGCACCAAGGTCAATCTCAAACCTAAGCAAAGCGATGGAGATGAGGTAACTTACTCCTTCGAGGAGCTCCCTGACGCGCTTAAAGAGCTCACCATCAACGAACTCAACGGAACGATTTCGGTGCCTAAGAAAAACAAAATCGCACAAGGAGAATACAGTTTCAAGGTCAAGGCACAGAACCCTAAGGGCTCGCTCAGCGCCACCGTCAAGTGGAACACAATCGAAAACCCTTATGCGTTCACCTTCGTCCGCTGGGGCAACAACCTCGGTCTCAATCCTATTCAGGACTACGCCGACCAGTTCAGAGTTTCAACTACCGGACCGACTACAATTCCGGTGATTGAGTCAGACATCAAGGAAGGAATTGAAGTCCTTTATGAAATCAAGGGCGGAAGCAACACCAAATGCGTGAGCATTGACGAAAAAACCGGAAAACTCACCACTGACCCCTCTGTATTTGAGGGCAAGATAGCAAATATGCGTGCCCATTTCGTATTCGTGAACATAAAGACCGGGGTCGGGACATCGGGAGAGACCGTGATGAAGATTCCTGTATTCTTCGACTTCAATGCTCCGAGAACAGAAGGTGGCTATAGCATACAATATAATCCGTTCGCTGTCCGCTGCAACCCTAAGACCGGAACGACATCTGTTCCTCCGACAATCCTGAAGAACAACATTGTCGTCCGGGGCGAAGAACTGAAAAACATTAAAATGGACTTCAGACGCAGCTTCAACTATTGGAATCTCAACGGACCGGATTCACACAAAAATGGCGCTCCGGATACGGAAAAGACGACATTCCTATCCACCGTATGGTCAACATACTACAGCTCAATCAATGTAGCATACAACAAATCTTCGAGAGATCCTATTTCAAGCTACGGAAGACCGGAGCATATCGCAAAAACGGCAGGATACCTCCGTCAGGAAGACCTTGCCCTCTACATCGCTCCTGAAAAATTTATGGACGACAACGGCTATGCAAACGGAATCTTCACTGCACAGGTCGTATTCGGTTCTGACGGCAAAGACCCGGCAGGAGCAAAAGACCCATACAGACTCTTCCCGCTCTTCGTATGGTTCGACACTAATTTCCAATAATCAGCACGTTCAATGAAAATGAAAAATATAAAGAACATATTGCTCTGCACAGCCGCAACATTGCTCTGCATCACGGCATACTCACAGGAGAGAATCAAGGTCAGAGGAACGGTGGTTGACGAAAACGGAGACCCGCTCATCGCAGCGGGAGTCTCCCAGAGCGGCACCGACAATGGAACAGTCACCGACGCCGACGGAAAGTATGTCATCAGCGTACCTTCCGACGCAAGTCTGAGTTTCAGTTACATCAGCTACATCACCCAGGAAGTCGCAGTGGGCGGAAGGTCTGTCGTGGACATCAAACTCCGTCCGGACAACACCCAGCTTGAAGAAGTCGTGGTCATCGGCTACGGCACAGTGAAGAAGAGCGACCTCACCGGCTCTGTTTCATCCATCAGCGACAAGGCACTCAAGGATTTCAAGACCAGTTCTGTGGTGGAAGCTCTCGGAGGCCAGATTGCCGGTGTGAACATCACTGCATCGGACGGAACTCCGGGCGCGGGATATGACATCAAAATCCGTGGTGTCGGAACAGTAAACGGTGACTCAGCACCTCTTTTCATAGTTGACGGATTCGAGGTTTCCAGCATCGACTTCCTCGCAAGCCAGGACATCCAGTCCATCGACGTGCTCAAAGACGCATCCGCAGCCGCAATCTACGGTGCGCGTGCAGCCAACGGAGTCGTGCTCGTGACCACAAAATCGGGTAAAGAAGGCCTGCCGCAGATTTCCTACAACGGTTCGGCGAGCTACCGCCAACTCTCGAAAAGACTCGAAACCATCAGCGCCTACGATTTTGTGAGCCTTCAGCTCGAAACCAACCCTTCGAAATATGGAGACACCTATTTCAAGAGCGGAAACGACGAAAATGGGGTTCCATATAAATATCAGAGTCTCGAAGACTATCGCGACTTCCCAGACGCGATTGACTGGCAAAAAGAGGCGTTCCGTCCGACTTGGTCACAAAACCACGACATCAGCGTCCGCGGAGGCACGAAAGCGTCGCAATACACGATTTCATATTCCTACTTCGACGAAGACGGTATTTTCGTCAACAGCGGCTACAAAAAGCACAATGCCAGAGTGAAAATCCGCCAGGAAATCACCAATTGGCTCATTGTTGATGGTTCCCTCAACTACACCAACTCCACCAAGACAGGAGCCGGCACGGGAGGCAGCCAACTTGCGAACCTCATCGCCTACCGCCCTGTAGGAGGCCTGAAAGTGAGCCAGTACGACCTTCGCCACCTGATGTACGACCCGACAGCCGCTGAAGAGTCCAATTTCGACTCCAACCGAATCAACCCGATAATCCAGGCTGAGTCTGTGGACAGCTCCACAAAACAGGAACAGTGGATTGGCAATGTGGCAGCGACAATCAAGTTCAACAAGCATCTCTCATTCAAGAGCGCAGCCACCTACAACACCAACTACCAGAGGCGTGACAACTTCTACCACGAGACCACCAGCAACGCCTACCGCGCAGGAGGTCCGTTCGGAGAGACCACTATGGCGAGGAACAAACGCTGGCAAATCAGCAACACCCTCACCTACCAGAACCGCTTCAAGAAAAAGCACAACGTGAATCTCATGCTCGGTCACGAGAGTGCCGGCACAGGCTACGAGTCGCTCCTCGGGCAGTCAAAGGACTTCCCGTTCGAGAACTTCGGCACCGACAACCTCGGCCTGGGAGCCACTCCGTCAAAGGTTAACACCACCCGCACAAAGAGTATGCGCCTTTCCTTCTTTGCAAGAGGCTTCTACAGCTATGACGACCGCTATATGCTCACCGCGACATTCCGCGCCGACGCATCCACAGTCTTCTCACCAAAGCACAAATGGGGATTCTTCCCGTCATTCGCCGCTTCGTGGAATATGAAGAACGAGGCCTGGCTCAAGGACGTTGACCCAATCTCCACAATGAAACTCAGGGCAGGATGGGGAACGGTAGGAAACGACCGCATCACCAACTACCTCTCCATTGACCTCTACACCGACAGCAAAATCGGAATGGGAACGACCACCTACACCGCCCTCACTCCGAAACAGATTGCCAATTACGACCTCCGCTGGGAAGGTTCGATGACAACGAACATAGGTCTCGACCTCGGATTCTTCGACAACCGTCTCAACATCACTCTCGACGGCTTTGTGAAAGACACCAAAGACCTCCTCATCCAGCAGAAACTCGCCTATGTCACCGGTTTCAGCAGCCAGTGGCAGAATGTCGGCAAAATCCGCAACGCCGGAGTGGAACTGAGCATCAGCAGCATCAACTTCTCCCGCCGCAACTTCTCCTGGTCCACGGATTTCAACCTTTCGTTCATCAAAAACACGCTCGTATCCCTCCAGGACGGCACTGACTACATCGCAAGAAAGTCCGGATTCAACAGCAACTTCACCCAGGACGACTACATCTCCTACGTCGGTTCCTCACTCGGAGATATGTACGGATATGTATTCGACGGCGTTTATCAATACTCCGACTTCAATATGCTCCCGGACGGCACGCTCCAGCTCAAAGACGGTGTTGTGGACCTCAGCCCGAGAGGATATGCCCCGGTGCCGGGAATGACGAAGTATAAGGACATAAACGGTGACGGCAAAATCACCCCGGACGACAGGACCAGCATCGGAAACGGCTACCCGGACTTCTACGGAGGTATCACCAACCGCTTCCAGTTCTACGGAGTCGACTTCAGTTTCCTCCTCCAGTTCAGCGCAGGCAACGATGTCTACAACGCGATGAGGGTATATCTCACCCAGAGCCGCAACGAGCGCACGAATATGCTCGCGGAAGTGGGCGACAGATGGAAACCGTCAAACGCATCGAACAAAGTTCCGTCCGCAACGGGATATATTCCTTATGACATCAGCTCCCGTTTCATTGAGGACGCATCATTCCTTCGTCTGAAGAACATCACCCTCGGCTACACCCTTCCGGAAAAATGGACGAGGAAGATATGGGTCAACAAATTGAGATTATATGTCTCCGCCCAAAATCTGTTCTGCCTGACGAAATATAGCGGATTCGACCCTGAAGTGAGTATGCTCAGCAGCCCTCTCACCCCGGGCTTCGACTGGGGTGCCTACCCTAAGAGCCGTGTGTTCACGATTGGACTTGACATTCAGTTCTAATGATTTCGGAGACAATGATTATGAAAAAGACAATTAAATATATGGCGGCTCTTGCCGCAATCCTCTGCTCAGTTTCCTGCTCCCTCGACGAGAAGAGTTTCACGGAAATCGAAAAGGACGAATATATGAATTCTCCAAAAGAGGCTCAGAACGTGCTCCTCGGAGTCTACAGGAATCTCCAGGAAAACGCGATGTATGGAATGAACCTCTCACTCTATTTCACCCTCGGAACAGATGAGGCGAAGGTGGAGGGAAGCACCCCGAATTCTTGGAGAGACTTGCCTTGCAACACATTCTCCACCTCCAACAGCTATGTGGAGAACAGCTGGAAGGCACTCTACAACGCTGTTTACGATGCCAATGACTTCATCGAACGCCTCTCCCGTAAAGTTGAAACTTGGGAAGACAGCCAGAAAACCCTCGCGGCCATCTATATGGCAGAGGCACGCACGCTCCGCGCATTCTACTATTTCGAGCTCGTGAGATGGTTTGGCAACCCGGTGTTGATGGAGAACACGGCGCAGTCCAACATTCACCCGTCGCAGTTTACCCAGGTGGGACCGGAGAAAATCTACGAATTCATCGAGCAGGACCTCAAATATGCTGCGGAAGTTCTTCCTTGGGCCGTGGACGATGTCTACAGGACAGACTCACAATACAGAGTTTCCAAAGGCACTGCACTCGGGCTTCTGGCGAAAGTCTATGCGACTTGGGCAGGCTACCCTGTGCACGATGAAAGCAAATGGCAACTGGCTGCCAACACTGCAAAGATTGTTGTGGAGTCCGGCAAACACAAGCTTCTCGACGATTATGAGCAGCTTTGGAAAAACACCTGCAACAATGTCTGGGACCCGTCAGAAAGCCTTTTTGAGGTTTCATTCTACACTCCGACCATCAGCGGCAACGACCCTATAGGACGAATCGGAAAATGGAACGGTGTCACAGCAACAGACGGAGCCGGAGATTATATCCGCATCGCAGCCAACTGGAAAGCACTCCCGACCTTCGCATATCAGTGGAAAAAGAGCGACCCTGAGGACAAGCGTTGGGCATTGTCTTTTGCCGACTACAAATACACTGCAAACGGAAAGACGGCTCTTGGCACCTACACTCCGACAGGTTCATCCACAAAGCAGGACCTCACTCTCGAGTTCGCCATCGCCGACGATGCCGAACCGGATTGGAGAAAGCCGTTCAACAACAGTCTCACCCCTGCGAAATGGGATTTGGCAAAATATGTAAAGGAACAGCTCAAGGACGCCAACTATTCCAATGTGAACTGGTATCTCCTGCGCTACTCAGATGTGCTCCTTCTCTATGCCGAGGCCCTCAACGAGTGGCACAAGGCTCCGTCCACAGACGCCTACGCGGCAATCAACATAGTGCGTCGTCGTGGTTACGGCCTCCCTACGGGCACAGCATCAGCAACGGCAGACCTCGCCACAGGATTGAGTTATGAGCAGTTCCAGCAGGCCGTCCGTGACGAACGCGCCCACGAACTCGCCTTCGAGGGGCATCGCAGACAAGACCTTGTCCGCTGGGGCATCTACTACGAAACCATCCGCGAGACTGCAGCAAAGTGCTCCGAGTGGCACGAGCAGATGCCGTCGCTCTACATCATCGCCGACTACACGGTGAAGGGCCGCCACGAGGTGCTGCCAATCCCTCAGCGCGACTTGGATATGATGAAGCAGTGTGAGCAGAACGAAGGCTGGAGATAGAGGCGGGGCGAAGAAACGGCGGTCTGCTGCGTTAGATGGTTTGATGAAATCCTCACAACCGACAGGTTGCTGCGGTATTCATCTTCACCATCCGCCTTGCATCCCATCCGTTTCTTCATCCCCGCCCTCTCAGCAGTCTGAGAAAGACTGATTTGAATGATTAAAACACTACTAAAAGAATAACTATTATGGAAACCAAAAAATTTTATGCCCCCCCCCAAGGTGGATATGATTGCCCTTAACACAGAACAGGGCTTCGCACAATCAGGTGATCCGTGGAACAGAGACGGGAAAATCGTTTTTGACAACACCAATGATTTAGGTTCATTTTAAGGAGGACAAAACTATGAAAACTGAAAGAATTATACCTTTTGCGCTCCTTATAAGCGCTGCCCTCGTTTCCTGCCAGAAGGAAAATATCAACTCCCCGACAGAGCCGGAGAACTTGATTCAGAAGACCATCACCATTGCCGACACTCCTTGGACAGGCGATGCCGAGACTAAATCGTTCTACGAAGAAGGTGTCGGCGTGCATCTCAACAAGTTGGAGAATATGACGGTGTATTATTGGAAACACAAAGAAGGATTGAAAATGCCGGCTAAAGATGGAGAAATAAATGGAGTTCCAGTATCTACGACTCCGCTATTTTCTCCACAAGTCGGAAACAATCTAAAAGGAGCAGAAGCCACGGATGAAGGCGTTTGGACGATTACACACGACCCAATTGAGGGAGCTGAAAGTTACAACTATTTCTTTATCATACCTCACAACAGTATGAATCAATTGGCTGGTGGCAGCAGAATTAATGGTGTTATGGGTTATTATACAGGACATTCATTCCGACTCTGTTCCGTACAAAGTCCCGAGGTTTTGAACAAATTCAATGGTTGCGAGAAGACTCCTCTCTCTTTTGATCCTACAATGGATTGTCATATGGGACAGGCTAAATATGGCGTTGGTATAACCACTGAATTGACTAATATCCACTTCAAACGGGTTTTTGCACCATTGAAGTTAACCATCACAGACTCTCAGAATATTCTTGAAGGGTCTCCGGTCTATACGGTTACACTAAAATCAAATGCAGTAGCGACTCAAAAACAAACACTCACAGGTATCGCATATTTCAACCACGATGACATATATGAACAGGCAAAAGTGAGTTCGATTGGTGGCGAAACTGTCGGCAATGGAGTTTCAACAATCTACCAAAAACCTATTGCAAAAGACGGTGACTCCTACACCACCTGGTTCATCGTCAATCCGACCAAACTGCCGGCCGGAGATCTCACAGTTTCAGTGACGACTGCCACCAAAACTATCACCAGGACTGTCAGCAGCCAAGGACTTGAGATTAAAGATGGTACAATAAACAAGCTTACATTTGACATTTCCGGAACAGAATATAGTGTTTATAGTGTTGAGCAAAGTGATTATTATAATTTCAATCTGGACAAAATCAACAAGCTACCAACGTTGAAAGGCAGCAATTTTGGTAATACGCCTTGGACTCATACCCAATGTGGCTTACTCAAAGATGTTGAAAATTCAAAATATAACAATGCTCTCAGAATTTCAAGTGGTTCAGTTTTGACATACACCGCAATCGAAGGTAAAACTCTGACAAAAGTTCGCTTCTACGGACACCCAAGAGCACAAACGAATAAGAACACTGCTACAATTGTTGTCAAAAGTGGCGACAATGAAATCGGGACCATATCTATGAGATATGGTGAGTTCAGCAAGAACGGAGGCTATAGCGAAATCGTAATTCCTAACGCATACTCCGCAAGTGATCTTACATTCAATTTCAAAGACAAAGAAGCAGCCATCTCCGCAGCAACCCTATTCTTCAACGAATAAAGCTCCACAAAAGCAATACACAACAATCCCCACCCGAAAACATCGTGGCGGGGATTGTCAATTTCATACAACCGACCTCAATTTCACACAACCACCCAGTCCTCAATCCGGCACACTCTTACTAATATTTAAATAATTACAAAATCAATTACGAATATTTGTGGCATTTCATCAGTAAAGTTTGCGTCTATCGGAGGATTTCATCAAACCGCGCAACGCAGCAATCCGCCCCTATTTTCCCCCTTTCCTCCCCCATTCGGTAGGGAGACAGCCCATATACCGTTTAAAACAAGTAGCAAAGTAAGACGGACTATTGAAGCCCACCAAATCGCTGATGACAGAAATCGAATAACGGCCGTCCTTGAGCAGCCGGCAGGCCTCCTTGAATCGTATGCGACGGATAAAATCGAGGGCCGACTCACCTGTGAGCGCCTTGAGCTTAAGATGGAGATTGGAGCGGGACATACCCATCTCCGCTGCAAAATCCTCTGTCGAGAAATCTGCGTTGTCCATGTTCTTCTCGACTATCGAGGCTGCCTTAGTTAGCAACTCCTCATCGTAGGCCGAAAGCCCGACCCTGCCGGATTCCAGTTCAGAGGACTTCGCGACCTTATCCATCACCCTTGCCCGTGTCCGCAGCATATTGCGTATCTTGGCCTGAAGGATGGAAAGCTGGAAAGGCTTCGACATAAAATCATCGGCACCGGCCCTGAAAGCGGCAAGCTGGTCCTTGGAGTCAGTGCTTGAGGAAATCATAATTACAGGAATGTCCGATGTTTCGACATTCTGCTTGAGCCTCATGCACAACTTGAGGCCGTCCATCACCGGCATGTTCAGATCGGTAATCACAATGTCAGGAAGCGACTCGCCCACTGCAGCGAGAGCCTGCTCTCCGTCCCTTGCGAGGCGGATTTCAAAGCTGTCCGAGAGTGAATCGCGAAGATAGACGGCTATATCCTCATTATCCTCGGCAATCAGCAGCGAACCGCCGGTTTCCTCTGGGACAGGCGACTGACCGCCTTCATTATCTTCCCCTTCAGCATCCCCCGGATCCAGCACATACCGGTCCTTCGCATTTGCCGAATGAACTTCCTGCACACCTCCGAGTTCTTCTGCGGAGTAGGCGGACGGAGTCTGAGGGAGATGTATCGTGAATGTTGAGCCACGTCCAGGCTCACTGTCCAGTTCAATCGTGCCGTGGTGCAGTTCCACGAGCCTTTGGACGAGCGACAGTCCTATGCCGCTGCCGATATTGTCGCGCTCCACCTGATAGAAGCGCTCGAAAATCTGCTTCTGCCTGTCTTTCGGGATGCCGGCTCCCGTGTCTGATACTTGCAGAACAAGCTCTGCCGGAGTGAGTTCGGCCGAAAGCGTGACTGAGCCCGAATCCGTGTATTTGAAAGCATTTGAAAGCAGATTATTGAGAATCAGTTCAAGGTATTGCGCATCCACAAATGCCGCAGCGTCCCCAATTGATGATTCCAGACGATACTTGAGCTTTTTCTTCTGCGCAAGAACCTCGTAGTAAGACCAATTCTCGCGTATTATCTTCATCACCGGCTCCGGACGCACACTGAGCCGGAAAACGCCAAGTTCCGCACGTCTGTAGTCGATGAGTTGGTTCACCAGATGTAGCAGACGCCTGGCGTTGCGGTCAAGATATTTCAACTGGCGACGCATCCATAGGTCGTTACACCGCGCGATCATTTCCTCAAGCGGATTGACAATCAACATGAGAGGAGTGCGCATCTCGTGCGATATGTTTATGAAAAAGCGCGTCTTCATCTGCTGGAGTTCCTCCCGATGAGTCTGCTCCTGGATGTCCAGTTCCTCTTTCTTCTGCCTGTCCTTACGTCTGGAGATTAAAAGATACAACGCCACAAATGTGAGCGCGATCATAAATCCGAAAACAATCAGAGCGGGCACAGTCCTATACCACACCGGACGGACCATTATCCTCAGCGTCGCCTCTGAACCACACCATTTTCCGTCGCTGTTGGCAGATTTCAACCGGAAGAGATATTCACCATGAGGAAGATTTGACCATGACGCTGTCCTCTGTGAAGTGGTCTCCGTCCAGTCTTCGTCATATCCCTCAAGCATATAGGCAAACGTGTCGTGATGTCCGGAAAGATAGTTTGGAACAGAAAAGGACATGGAGAAGGAGTTTCTGTCGTATGACAATACTATCTCGGACCCATTGAGGCGGACGCTCTCAGAAGCATATTTTCCGGAGAGACGGAAGCCGGTAATCACCGGCTGCGGAGAATAGGGATTATCGGAGAAGAGTTCCGGGCTGAAGACTGTTATGCCGTCAATTCCGCCGAAAAGGATTTCTTTACTGTCTCGGCGAAGGCTCGATGAAGGATTGAACTGGTTACCGGAAAGTCCGTCTTCAACGGTGAAGTTGCGAAACGAGGTGGTGAATGGATTGAAACGGCTGATTCCCCTATCTGTGCTTATCCATATCATTCCATACTCATCGGATTCAATTCCGTCTACTATGTTGCTTGGAAGCCCTTCGTCAACGGTGTAGTGACTCCATTCTGCGGTAGAAAAACTATAGCCCCAAAGTCCCTCACGGGTTCCGACCCAGACCGACTTTCCCGGAACTTCGAGAAAAGCGTGGACATAGAGTCCTGAAGGAACCTCGATTTCACGGCAAAGCGACAGACATCCGTCCGAGACGGAAAAAACCGCCAGTCCATTGCCCCCGCCGGCCCACAGACGACCGTAAGAATCAAGCAAAATGGAACGCGCAGAGTTCATCGCTGAGGACTTTGCAGAACCGGAGAAGCCTGGGACGGATATTTTCCCTGTTCGTCGGTCAAAGAGCCTTACTCCTTCAAGAGTGCCGAGCCAAAGCATCGATGAAGAAGGTTTCGGAATGATGGAATACACATCCAGCAGACGCTCCCCCGCTGACGATGCTTCTGAGTCAAAGCGCTTGACTGCACCGGAATCCATGCTGATGCAGGAGAGGCCACCGGCATGCGCGCCCACATAGACCTTGCCGGCTGCATCGTCCACCCAAATAGCCTTGACATCGTTTGATTCGGGAGAATTGCCGTCGCCAGACTTCATAGGCCAATAACGGAATGTCCCCTTAGAACTATCCCAAAGGTTAACCCCTCCGGTGTTTGTTCCAATCCAAACCCGCCCGTCAGCATCTTCCGCCATACAGCTCACCACATTATCGTTCAAGGAGTTAAGATACTGCTGGCGGTGTAAGGTGCTGAAATGGTTGCGAAGCGGATGCCAATAGTTCAGCCCGCCGAAATAGGTTCCGAGCCACATTCCGCCTTGGCTGTCACGACAGATGCTCCTCACCGAATTCTGTGACAAGGCTCCTTCGCGAAAACTGTCACTGAGCACCGGTGTGAAACTTCCGTCTTCAAGAATGCCGAGTCCTCCGTAGGTCCCCACCCAAAGACGCCCCGAATCGTCGGCTGCGAGCGAGCGGACGAAACTGGAAGGAAGCCCGTCGCGCGGGGAAAACCTGTCTGCGGCCACGCAATATTTGCCGTTAAGTTCAAGACGCCACAATCCGTCTCCCTCCGTTGCAATCCAAAGAGTCTCCCCGTATGGGAAGATTGAATTAATCGGTTTCACGGAAGTAAACTCCGGCACTTTCCGAATCTCACCGTCAACAGTGTCGAGCCGGAACAAACCGGCCTCATCTGTCGCTATCCACAGCGAGTTTCCGTCCCGGCACAGCGTTGTCGTAAAAACTCCACCACCAAGCCCCCCGCTTCGCCATGTTCCTGTTTCCGGGTTGAAAATCAAAAGTTTGCCGTCCGCAGCGATATACAAGTCTCCGCCATCGGCGGCAGCTATCCCGCCGACCTCCCCGACAGCCCAGTTACGGAATGAATCCGACGCCGCGTCATAAAGGGACAGCCCGCCAGGTGTACCAAGCCAAATCCTGCCATCGCTGTCGGAAAAGACGTGTCTGACAATGTCTGAAGATATGGACGTGCTGTCCGATGGACTATGACGCCACACGAGGAAGTCGTAGCCATCGTAGCGGCTGAGTCCGTCCATCGTTCCGAACCACATAAATCCGGTACTGTCCTGGCAGATGGAAAAGACTGTACTCTGCGACAGACCGTCCTCAACGGAAAGATGGCTGAAATATGGCATTCTGAACGCTGTTGTCAGTCCGATTGTAAGAACAAGAGCTACACAAGACAATACACTCCGCAACACGGGGATAAACCCGCGCTGCGGAGTGTCTATGTGGTCAGAATGAGTTGCCATATTTCTGAATTTGATGTTCAGAGATAATTTCTTCTACCTCATATCAAGATAAGGGATTTCGTCTTTGTCGGCATAGTTGAGATTCTCGCCGCCCATTCCCCAGATGAAAGAGTAGTTGCGTGTGCCCGCCGCTGCATGGATTGACCACTCCGGAGAAGTCACCGCCTGCTCGTTGTGGAGCCAGATGAGCCTCTCTTCCTGAGGCTCGCCCATAAGGTGGCAGATGGCATTGCCTTCGGCAACATTGAAGTAGAAATAAGCCTCCATACGGCGGGTGTGGGTGTGTGCCGGCATCGTGTTCCAGACAGAGCCCGGAGCAAGTTCCGTGAGTCCCATCTGGAGCTGGTTGGTTCCGCCTCCCTTCACTCTGCTGAGCACCGGCCAAACGATGAGCTGGTTCACAACGCGGTCGTTAGAGTCTTCCATCTTGCCGTAACGGTCTGAAATCGCGATGGCATATTTTTTCGGGTCAGCCTTTTTGTCTGTCGTAATCAACTGAGTGACATACTCTTTGTAGGCAGGGGCCGAATTGATGTAGAATTTCGCCGGTTTCTGCGGGTCCACACTTCTGAAAGTCACTTCCTTCTTGCCGCAGCCCACATAAAGAGCCTCTTTGTACTTAAGCAGATACTCTTTTCCATCCACCGTCACCACTCCGTCGCCCGCAATGTTGATAACCCCAAGTTCCCTCCTGTCGAGAAAATGCTCAGCCTTGAGAGCGTCGAAAGTCTCGAGAATGAGAGTCTTGTTCACAGGCATCGCTCCTCCGTAGATGAGACGGTCGTAGAGAGTGTATGTAAGATTGATTTCATCCGCCGCCATCACCTTCTCCATAATGAACGAAGAGCGAAGACGTTCAGTATCATAATGTTTTACATCGTCCGGATGGCAAGCCGTCTGGATTTTACAATTTACCTGTCCGAATGCGCCGATAACCGAAAGCGACGCAAGAATAGAGAGTATTATTTTTTTCATATCCTTATATTTAAATTTATATATTCATTCGTATTCATCCCCTATTTCGGGATTATTCTCCACCAGTTATGGGAATATTCCACTACTTTCCGGGAATATTCCACCACCCGGAAAAGACTATTTTGTTCCACATGGTTTTTCAGTCTCTGCAGCAGCGGCTTCCACATTCTTCTGAGACTTCACAATCTTGAAACGGTTCCAAACCATAAGTGCAGCCGTAGAGAGCACAAGCACCACGATTCCAATCCATTTGCAGCTGTGAGTAAGGTGGAAAATCGCCCAAGCGAGAGGGCTGGAAGCAAAGTCTAACGAACCACCCTGGAAGCCTTCCGGAATTGCCACCGCGGTGTCTCCGGTCTGAGCGAAAACATCCTGAGCCGCAAGGGTGAAATGCGGAGCCAGGTCTGTCACAAAATAGAGTCCGCCGACAATCATCACAAGACCGATAAGGAAAGTCTTCAGCACATTGCCCTTGGTAATCGGGAGAATCATCGGGAAGATATAGAACATTCCGGCAAGAGATGCGAGCGGAAGGAATTCATTTCCCGGAAGAACCACAGCGAGAATGAGGGTGACAGGAATCAGGAGCAAAGACACCACGAGAGTGGTAGGATGACCGAGCACAAGCGCCGGACTCATTCCGATGCTGATGCCCGCAGAGCCTTTGAACTTACGGTCAATCAGAGATTTGGTTGCCTCAGAAATCGGTTTGAGACCCTCGATAAAGAGAGATGTGATGCGAGGGATGAGCTCCATCACCGCACCGATTTTGATGCCCAGACCGAGAATATATGGAATCTTCTCCACCAATTCGCTCCAACTTGCACAAGACAAGCAGCCGATGATTATTCCGATGATGACACCAAGAAAAAGAGGCTCTCCGAAGAGTCCGAATTTCTTTTTCATACCCTCAGCGTCGATGTTCAGTTTGTCAAAGCCCGGAATCTTGTCAAGACCGGCGTTGATTGCCTCTGCGAATGGCACAAATCCCTGGCAGAAAGGCTGCGGAATGGATATTCCCTCCATACCCTCATAGAATCCCTGGAATTTGGATGCGGTGCGGTCGGCAAGGACAAGGGTGATGATGTAGCAGATAATCGCTGCGAAAAATCCCCAGAAAATGCTGTCCATCGCAAAATAGACCACCGCTCCGATGAAGGCGAAATGCCAATAGTTCCAAAGGTCAATGTTGACTGTGCGAGTGGTCTTGGTCAGGAGCATCAGAAGGTTCACTCCCAGGCAGACCGGGATTATGAGCGCACCGACGGCAGTGTTGTAGGCAACGGATGCGGCAGCAGGCCAGCCCATATCGAAGACCTTGAGCTGAAGTCCGTAAATCTCCACCACCTTCGAAAGTGCAGGTCCGAGAGCGCTGGTGAGAAGTCCAGTGATGACAGAAAGTCCGACGAATCCCACTCCTACGAGCAAACCGCTTTTGAGCGCCTTAGCGGGCTTGATTCCGATGCAAATGCCTAAAATCGTGAAAATGACGGGCATCATAACGGCGGCGCCGAGCCCGATGATGTAGCTGAAGACTTTTTCCATAAATGCGTTTGTTTCTCAAAAATTTCTGCAATATTACGAAATAAATCCGAATATTCCGTGTGCGTACACGGAATATTCGCAGCTAAGCCTGAAAAACATAACCGCAGGTCGTGAAATCGTTCGGAGACAAACTCCTATTGTTCCTCTATGTTATTTGCCTCGTTGATTTCCTTGAAGTAGTTGTGTACCCGACTCAGGCGAATTGACGCCCCGACGAGGACTGCTCCGAAGACGATGAGACTGATGCCAAGAAGGATTACGACCACATTGACGCCAAGAGTGAACGGATTAAGGACAATCAGAATGGAGAGGATTAGCAAGAGTATCCCGCCGCAAATCAGCCAGCCTGAGCCTGAAACCTTGAACGCACTCATGTCACCTGCAAGGCCGATAATCATGAAACTGTGGTAGATGAGCCAAATGCCGAGGAAAATCGGAAGCGTGACCATCGTAACCTGAGGCCATGAGCAGAGCATGATGCCGACAATGACATCGAGTATGCCTCCCACGATGTTGTAGCCCCTCATCATGAACCAGTTGCGACTGCTCACTGCCACGGCGAGTTCAGTGACGCCAGTAACGAGCATGATGACTCCGAACATAATGCTGAAAACATAATAGCTGTCAGCTGGGAAACAAAAAACTGCTATGCCCGCAGCTATGCCGAGCAGTCCGGCAACAAGAAGCAGCCACCAGTTCTTCACCGCCTTGGCAGCCTTGCCTGTCATCTGTGAAATAAAATCTAACATAATACAAACTCTTTATAAAGTAAACATACTGTCGTGGAGCGTCCATTCCAAAGTCTGGAATCCCGCCCTCACGAAAACACTGCCACAAATTTAAAGCCGAAAATAATTGAAAATCTGACGCAGTTTATTTTTTTTTCATGTTTCTAAACAACTATATTTGCACTCGCGCTCGCTTATTGAGGGCTTTTTTGTACTAAAATGAAAGGACTTGTCAGAATAATTGCAATTTTCGCTGCCGTGTTTGCCTTGTCAGGGACACGCGGAGGGGCGAGTCTATCTGACAGGGAAGCCAAAACGGAATTTCAGGAGGCCTTCATTTTTCAGGAAACGGAAGATTGGGAATTTGACCGCCATGAGTTTCCTGCCCTCAACAATGGTGGTCTTGCATTTTCTGCCGCAAGAACTGTCAGCGAAGCATCGAGAGTCCGAAATCTTTCAGAGGAAAGGAACGGCAGTTCTCAGCACTCCCGCACCTGTTTCTGTCGCAGCGGAAAGATTGTCTGCACGGCACGCTCGGGAAACTTCATCATAGACAGGGTCATAGTGCCGATTCCCGGCTTCCTGTCAGGACTGTCTTCGTCAGTAATTCTTAGGCGTCTGAGAATTTAGGTTTTCATTCACAACATACCTCTGCCGTTCCGTTCAGAGCAACGGAGGGGCATCTTACATCAATAACCCTAAACAAACATAACAAACATATTATTATGACAAAGGATTTCAAGAGAGTGCACAATGCTCTCGACATCATCATATCATCGGCTCTCGTGATCGCGGGAGTAATCACAGTCATCATCCCGTCTTCAGTTGGCGTCAACATTCTTGGATGCTGCCTCGCATTCTGTGGCGTGATACTTTTTTTCACGACAAAGTCCGGCTACAAGGACTGCGGCTCCGGACTATGTTTTTCCAAGAAGAGCAAATATTTTCCGGCAAGCCGCAAGTCAGAAATTCTTGAGGCGCTGAAGACCGACCCGTCCAAGATGGATTGGAACGAAAGCGAGACCGGAAACGGGCTCAAGGTCGACATCTTCATCAACAAGAAGCAGAACCTCGTGTTTGTCCACTGCGCGGAATACATTCCCTACAGCTATCAGGACTGCTCCGACTGGTTCGCATTCAGCCCCGACCAGGTCGGAAACCTGACAAAATAGGATTATAATTCAAACAAAAAGCAAAGGCAAAGGGCCTTTTAGGCGCCCCGTCAAGCTATTAACACCAGCACCTGCGCCGCAAGAATACGCAAAAACATCGACAACGGATAAACCGTCGAATATGCAACCGCAGCCTCGTCACTTTCGCAAATGGAATTGGCGTAAGCAAGTGCAGGCGGGTCTGTGGTGGCACCGGCAATCATTCCGATGATTGCAAAATAGTTCATGTGCAGAACTAATCTCGCGAACGCCACCACGACCAGAAGCGGAAGGGTCGAGATTATGAACGCATAGAGAATCCACCAGTAGCCGCCGTCCATAATGGTCTCGATGAAACCGTCGCCGGCACTGATGCCGACAGCCGCGATGAAGAGGCAGATGCCGACCTGACGCATCATGAGATTAGCTGACGGGGAGATGCCTGTTCGCAGCCCGACCTTGGCGCTGAAAGCCGAAATCAAAATCGAAACAATCAGCGGCCCACCGGCAAGTCCGAGTTTCACCGGGACAGACATTCCCGGAAAAAAAATCGGAATGGAGCCAAGAAGCACACCGAGCATAATGCCGAGGAAAACAGGTCCGACGTCCGGTGACTCGATTTTCTGCGCGACAGCCGCTTTGGCCTCGTGATCAATCTTCGTGTCGTGCCGCTGTTCCTTGTCTAGGCTGATGCGGAAAACCACTCGTATGAATATGACGCTCAGAACTATGCCCATAACACCCATCGGGTAGGCAACTGCATATCCACAGGCAAACTTCGCGTTGTTCAGTCCCTCGTTAAGGTCGGAAAAAGTCTGCTGCGCCGCGCCGAGTCCAGGGGTATTGGTCACTGAGCCGTAGAGCACGCCTGTCATCGCGAAAAGGTCTTCACCGGTGACGACATGAATCAGATATGCGGTGACGGTTCCGAGCAGCACTATACCTGTCGCGAGCAGATTCAGCGTCACTCCCCCACTCTTGAAGGAAGAAAAGAAATGAGGTCCGACCTCAAGACCTATCGAGTAGACAAATAGTATGAGTCCGAATTCTTTGACAAAATGGCAGGTCGTCGGGTCAAGCGTGAATCCGAGCTGACCGAGGAATATGCCGATGAAAAGAATCCAAGTCACGCCAAGTTTCACGCCCCTTATCTTGATTCTGTCACACAGCAACCCAGCCGTGATTGTCAAGGCGATTATTATTATCGAATGTGCCACGCCCTGTCCGGACACAAGATTATTCAACCATTCCATTGTATCTGTTTTAGAGTACATTGATTCGGAGTTTGCTCACCGTGTCTGTTTCGCAGAGTATGCGAATGAACTCCTTCGCCGATTTTTTCCTGTAAGACCCCTTGAGTATATGGAAAGAGCCTTCCATAAGATTGTGCTCCGCCTCAATCGGAATCGCCTTCAGGTAGTCGTGTGACTGAATCGAAGCCGACGAAAGCACCGTCGCAAAATTGCTGTTGTACACAAGACGCAAAAGCGGGGTTATGAGGTCGAACTCCATTGCCGCCTTTAGCTCAACTCCCTGAGCCTTACACATTTCGTCCAAAAGATTTCGTGCCTGAAGCCCCTTTGCAGGAAGTGCAAGACGATATTTTGCTATATCCGCCACAATCACACTCTCAAGGGAGGAAATAGGATTGTCTTTCGACACGACAAATGAAAGTTTGTCGTCGAAAATGACGTGCGATTCAATCAGCGAACTCGCAGCTGACGGCTTGTAAGAAAGAACGAAATCGAGTTCATGTTTGAGAAGCTTGTCGAGAAGTTCGCCCATTGTCTTGTAGTGAATCTCCAGTTCAATGCCAGGATACTGTTTGTTGAATTCCAGAATCGCCTCGACCATCATGAGGGAGAACGAATGCGTCACGCCGATTTTCAGACGTCCGCATTTCATGTTGCTCAGGTCATACATTCTGCTGACACAGTTCTCTGCCTGATAGAGAGCCTCCTGCGCGAAAGGGAGAAGCTGCTCACCTGCTTCGGTGATTAGAACCCCGTGGCTGTTGCGCGAGAAAAGTTCCACTCCAAGATCGTCCTCAAGTTGCTTTATGGTAGCCGAAAGAGTGCTCTGAGTAATGCAGAGTTCACTGGCCGCCGCCGAAAAGTTAAGTGTCTGCGTGAGCTTTACAAATGCCTGTAGATGTCGTAATTCCATAATTATTGCATCAATACGATTACTCCGTTCTGAAAACTAAAAATGCAGGTAAAATCTACCTGCAAATATAGTCCAATATTTTGATATGTCAGAGATTATTTGACAACCGCGTCACTAGTATTACCGTGATGTCTGAATTCGAATGAGAAATGCTTTCCGGCCTTTGCGTAAGCGTTGAACAATGAGGCAATCACACAGATAACAACCAAAGAAAGAAAAATTGCCGTTTTCATAATACCTTATTTATACCATTAATTTTTACATCGGCAAAGGTACAGCCTTATTTTACGGCATTCAAACAATGGCTATGAATTGTTCCAATCACGGCAATCGCGAAAACCGATTACAGCATCTCAATTCTCCTCCTGAATTCTGTCGGCGTAGGTCGACCAGCCTTCCGCGTTCTTGTAGGTTTCGAGGTATCCTTGGGGAACATAGATTATCCCGCTATATACGTCATTGTCAGAAATCTTCAAGGCATCGGTCTCCAGCACCGCCGGTATAGTTGAAAGCAGGTGGATTTCAGACAAGTTGCTGCTATATAGAAATATGTCTGCGCAGAATTTGGTAACATTCGCTGAAATCGTAATTTTCTTGAGAGCGGACATTTTTTCAAACGCATACGAACCGATTTCTGTAATCGGTGCCCCTGTCAAGTCAATCGAAGTGATACCACTGAATGCAAAAGCATCGCTGCCGATACTTTTAATCTGAGGCAGGCTGATCTCTCCCACAATACCTCTGCAAGAATCGAATGCCCCATTTCCAATTGTCGTGACTGTTTTTAACTGCCCCCCGGAAAGTACCAACTTTGAACAGTTTTGAAAAGCATAAACGCCTATGGTTCCGGGAAGACTGCCGTAAATGGTTCCCAGTTTGACACAATTACAAAACATATAGTCGGAAACCTTGGACAATCTCCCGAGTGAGACGACACTAATCAAGCCACTGTTGGCGAAAGCATAATTACCTGCTCTCGTAAGACTGCTCAGGTCAACATTTTCGAGGATACGGCAATATTGAAATGCATTTTCATCAATGGATGTTACACTTTTTAAATCTATGGATTTGAGTTTTCCACACCCCGAAAACGCACTGCCTCCTACTGAAAGTAAATGCCTGGTGTCGCCGACAGACTCAAGGTTTGAGGCTTTCAAGAATGAATTTCTTCCTATGGAAGTGACGGATGGAAGATCTATTGACTTTAGCGTTGCAACCCCATAGAATGCGTTTAAACCGACGCCCGTAATCCTGGATGTGTTGTTTATTTCAGTAATATTTGTTGCCTTGAAACTATTGTCACTTATTTGGTTGACAGAATTGGGAAGTGTTATCTTTCCTATTTTTATGCTATTGCTGAAGAAACTTGGTGTTTTTGTCACTCCATTGAAATATTGGAACTCGTGGAATGAGGAAATACTTGTATTTTTTGTCAATGTGCCGCTGACAAAGGTGCTCATCTGCGCATCCGTCACCGCGGCCGCCTGGGCCATGGTGAGGTAGCCGTCAGAGCCGAACTTCTCCGCCAATGCCTGTCCGAGCGTGGCATCCTCAAACGCGATTACATTGAAGTCCGTCTTGTCAAGGTTCAGCTTGAGCGTCACCTTCTGACCTGCCGCGAGCTTGCTGCCGGGAATAACCTTTGTCTGCGTGAGGGCCTTGCCGTCCTTGGCGTAAGTGACGTCAATCTTGACTTTCGCCCCGCTCAAATCCACGGGTGCCACGACTGCGCACTTCCCCTGAAACTCGCTGCCGAGGCTTGCAACAGGGTCTGAAACAGACACCTGATTGTACCTTGTATCACTCGCTGTTTCCGCCAGAGCGCCCGTTTCGGCAGAAAGGACATATTCTCCCGTAAAGAGTTTCGTCTCATCCAGACTTGTCAGCGTCACCTTAGTAACCGGACATCCGGCGAGTTCCGTTGACTTAAACTGAAAATCAATGTAGGCGCAGGCATGCCTGAATGTCAGACCAGCTTTAACCAAATCGGCTTTAGTCCCCGAAAATGTCGTGCTCATATAGCCCCAGTTCCCGGTCTGTCCGTCCTGCTCGGCTACAATCTCAGCCAACGGTGAGCCGTCTGTGGCGGTTTTTGCGGAATATGGATAATACGCGGTGAATGCAAGCGTGGTCCCGTCAGTCACGTCCGCGCCCTCAACAACGGGCACCGTAACAGTCGCAGTATGCTTCCCTGCAAACTCCTCCTTTACAGCATACGACGAGCCTCCGGGAACGATGCTCCCCGCATCCGCAATGAATCCGATCCTGTCGCCCTTTGACCAGAGCACGCTCACGCCGTCAATCGTTGTCTTTGTCGCCTCCGGGACATCCGCGCGAACCTCGATTCCGCTGACTTCCTCATCGCCATACATCTGACTCTCAATATTTTCCTTGCTGCACGCGGCCGCGGCCATAACAGTCAGCACCGCCACAAAAATACACTTTCTCATAGTCTTCAAGATTAATCCGTTAATACTCCGCAGTCTCGTCACCACCCCAATAACTATGCGTAAGGCTCTGTGCCTCACCCAGCGGACTGCCTGCGAAACCGCTTTCCGCGCTGATTTCGCAAATGGAAACTTCCGGTGCGGAATACGCCCGGAAAACAATGTTCTTTACGTTCATTTTTCTCTATGTTAAAATTGTCCGGCAAAGGTAGGGGCAGAGACCCGATTCTCCTAAAATTTGTCGTCCCATTTTGTTCCCCTAAAGGACGAGGCACAGGGAAAATGTTCCCCTAAGTGCGGAAATGCTTAAACTGCGCGCTCCGCGAGCGAGACACCTTTCACAATCTCGGGATCAATCTCTCCGACATACTTCTTTGCCTTGTAGTAGGCAGTCCTCGACGAGAAACCGGCCTCCTCGGCAATTTCCTCCTGCTTTGCATTAGGATGGGCCTCCTTATAGAGACGGGCATATTCGAGACGGAACATGTTCACGAGGTTATAGTAGCCCACTCCCGCGACAAAATGGCTTGCCTTCCCCATATCCCCGTTGCCCACATCAAGAAGCACCTCGCTCTTGAGAAGGTGAGGCTCACGGAAACGGCGCCGTATCACCGACAGAACCCTTTCCTTCACCGCCGGATCGACCTCCGCGCACCCTGCGTCTCCCGCAGACTGCCGGCAGTTTTCAATTTTTCTGATCTCTTCCTCGCTCTCCCTTTCAAGAACGAGAGTCGTCTCGTCAATTGTCTTCGGCATCTTAATTCTCTGGGGATGAAGGATTATGCAAAGGAAACGGACCATCCACACCGACGCGAGAATGTCAACGGCAAACTTGGTCCAATGGCTGCCGGAAAGGAACACAGCCCACATCCCGAAAATCCAGGCAAGCGGCATAATGACCATCATGCGCGCAAAGCTGTAGGGAAAGTCATCCTCATTGGAATAGTTCTCGGTGTTGAATCGGTCAATCATCCGCTTCAGACATGCCAGGACGCCGGCCATAACGCAAGTCAGCACGAAGCTCAATGCCCCGGCAGCAATGCACAGTTCCCTGCTGTGGCCGGCAATCCAACCGGCTCCTCCGGCAAAGAGCATGGCGAGAAGCGTCATGACAAAGAGCGTCGGCACTCCAAGGAAAACGCCCCACAGGACTTTGTGCCCGTCTCCGAAACTGTCGAAATAACGTCTGACAAGCAGGGCAAATCCGGTCGGATAGCAGACTATTCCCCAGATGCGTACGTATGTCCAGACAGCAGGGTCTTCCGGTGCGAGTATGTAGGGAAACGACAGCGCCACGGCAGCGTAGAACACCGCCACCTGTTTTCTTGCCGGATAGAAGTACTCCTCATGCTCCGAAAATGGCCGGCAGCAATGCCGGAATCTGACAAACCCGCAAATGAGTCCGGTGACGATGAAAACGAGCCCGGCTCCGGCAAACATTTCACTTGGCTCTATGTCTACTGGAAACATGCTCTATAGTATTTCGCGGCGCATACGGGACTTGGGGATTCCGAGTTGATCACGATACTTGGCGATAGTGCGCCGAGCGACATTATAGCCCTTGTCATTCATCATGTCCACAATCTCGTCGTCGGTGAGCGGCTTCTGCTTGTTTTCTCCATCGATGATTTCCTGAAGAATCTTCTTGAGCTCGCGTGTGGAGACATCCTCTCCGGCCTGGTTCTTAATGCTCTCGGAGAAAAAGTATTTAAGAGGAAATATGCCGAAATGTGTCTCGATGTACTTGCTGTTCGCGACACGGGAAACCGTGGATATATCATACCCCGTCTTGTCGGCTATATCCTTGAGAATCATCGGCTTGATTTTCGTCTCATCACCATCGCGGAAATAGTCGCGCTGATAGTCGAGTATTGCCTGCATCGTTGTCATCAGTGTCGTGTGGCGCTGACGGAGGGCATCGACGAACCATTTTGCGGACTCAAGTTTCTTCTTCACAAAGGTAGCTGCCTCTTTTTTCGACCTCTCCGATGAATTTGAAGCCTCCATAAGAATGTCGGCATATTTGTGATTGACCTTCACTTCCGGAACGGAAAAGCGCGGCATCGTAAGGACGAACTCACCGTCTACTACGTCAAGTACGAAATCTGGGACAACCTGCTGAGTGTGGTCACTGTAGGCGTCAGAAACCTGCCCTCCCGGAGTCGGGTTCAGCTTTAGGATGCGGGACATTGCAGTCTTGAGCCTTTCTGGCGTCATTCCCGTCTGAGCCATTATACGGTTGAAGTCCTTCTTGGTAAATTCCGAGAAATGATCCCGGATAATCTTTCTCGCGTCCTCGACGACCGGGCTGTCCTTCAGCGTATTCAACTGAATCAGAAGGCACTCCCGGAGATCGCGCGCGCCCACGCCGGCAGGTTCAAATGTCTGGATTACCTTCAGCAGGGACTCCACTTCCTCGTCCGTAGTCTCTATCCCGGCCCTAAAAGCCATCTCGTCCACGAGTTTGTCAATGTCACGGCGAAGGTAGCCGTCGTCATCAAGACTATAGATTATGTAGTTCGCTATGTCACGCTGGTGCGGCGTAAGATCGCGGAAGTTCAATTGCTCCTTCAGATTCTGAGGAAAGGACTCCTGAACGGAGAAAGTTTCGCGCTTAGGACGGTCGTCGTATTTGCTGTAGTTGTCGGAACGCAGGCGATAGGAAGGAATCGGATCGTCCTCCTTGTAGTCGGAAAGCGAAACCTCGCGGGAATTCTCCCCGCTTTCCTTGCTGTCATCTTCCTCAAGCACAGGATTTTCCTCCATTTCCTGACGGACACGCTGCTCAAGACTCTGAATAGGAAGCTCGATAAGCTTCGCTGTCATTATCTGCTGCGGGGAAAGTTTCTGTATCTGCTTCTGTTCTAATGCCTGTCTCAACATAGGCCTAATTGTTTAAGTTTTCCACCGGACGTAAAACCCGAACAGTGTCAACCACGTATGTACATCCGGCATCTGCCGCCGGCCAGTTGATTTTTTCCTTCACCATGAGCGCCCTCGGGAACTCGTTGCGCAGCTTCACGAGCAGAGCCATCGCCTCCGAGCGCGTACGAAAGTCACCCACCGTCACTTTGAAATATGGGTTGGCATAAGTCCGATATGCCGGAATTCCGTGATATCTGGATTCAAATCTCCTCATGACGGCCTCCGACTCTCCTCGCGAATTCTGTCCGTTGTCGAAGAATATGCGCACGCGGTAACCGGAAATGGAACGCGAAGAATTCGTGGAAACCTGCGCATCAAGAGCCGACTTTATCTGCGAAGACTGGGACAAACTCACATCCGCGGCATCGCCCGCAGAGCGCGAAGGCATCACATCCCACACCGACTTTCCGACAAGTGTGGAGTCCGCCCCGGCCACCGGTCTGTAGACAAGAGAGTCCACAACCATATATCCATCCGGCACAACGATATCCTGCGCCGAAGCCGCAAGGCAGCCGACGATGGCAAAAAACATGACAAGAAATATCCGTTTCATCGTTTCACCATGTTTAAGAGTTCTGTCAGGGACATCGTCCGGCTCACATCCCGCCTGATTCCAAGCCCTTTTCCCGTGGCGGAAATCAGCACCGTGAATTCATCGGAAGAACCGCCCAGAGCGCCCACGACCTGAAAGAGGGCCGCTGCGGAAGAAAGCGCCGCATGCCCGGTGAGAAGGTATATCTTGTCCGTGTGCCCATCTATCGTGAAAGGGTCAAGAACGAAACTTCCAAGCTCCGAATCCTCGTAGAAGAGCCTCGCCGTGACATCCGTGAGTTCCAACTTTATCGTTGGATTATGAACGCCCACATAGAATGACGCATCCAAAGCCTTGAGTCCCTTCGGCGCCACCTTTTCCACCGCAAACGAAGTCACCTCAATCTCCTTCAATTTGTCAATAGCCGCCTTCTTCACAGCCGAGCACCCCATAAGCGTCACAACTGCGCAGATCAGCACCATAGCCGCCAAAATATGTCGTCCAAATCCTTTCATATTCCGCAAAGATAATCAATTTTTACAAAACCCGCATACAATGGAATATATGAAGAAATCTCTCGGCGAACCGGAGAAAACGATAACTCTTGTCGGTTTCGGGCAAAACTTTCGGTTTGTTTTATTAATTTTGTCCGCTAAAATGAATTTCAATGAATAATCTTAAACCTATAGTTGACCAGGAGAGACCCAAGGTCTATATCGAGACCTACGGGTGTCAAATGAACGTAAATGACAGCGAAGTGATACTCTCGATTCTGCAGAAGAACGGGTATGCGCTGACTGAAGATATGGACAGGGCGGACGTGATCCTGGCAAACACATGTTCAATCCGAGACAATGCTGAACAGAGGATATGGGGACGCATCGAACAGTTCAGGCTTCAGAAGAAAAGGAATCCGCAGGTTGTCATCGGGATTGTCGGCTGCATGGCCGAGAGACTGAAGGACAAGCTGTTGGAGAAGGTCGATCTGGTCGCAGGGCCGGATGCCTACAGGAGTCTGCCGACACTTCTGCGGGACATCCGTCCGGACTCGCCGCAGATTAACGTACTGCTCTCGCGCGAGGAGACATACGCGGACATATCCCCGGTGCGCCTTGACAGGAACGGGGTGTCGGCCTACATTTCCATCATGAGGGGCTGCAACAACGTATGTTCCTACTGCGTCGTACCTTACACCCGCGGAGCAGAACGCAGCCGCGACCCGCATTCGATTGTTCGCGAGGCACGCGAGCTGTTCGAGAACGGCTATAAGGAGGTGAACCTGCTCGGACAGAACGTGGATTCATATCTGTGGAAAGAATGCGAAGTCGTGAATTTCGCAAGGCTTCTTGAAATGGTCGCGGCCATAAGCCCGGAACTGAGGGTTCGTTTCTCGACGTCGCACCCCAAGGACATCAGCGACGAAGTTATCAGTACGATTGCCGCCCACGAGAACATCTGCCGCCACATCCATCTTCCGGTTCAGAGCGGTTCAAGCCGTATTCTGGAAAAGATGAGGAGAAAATATGACAGGGAATGGTACCTGGAGAGGGTCGCGAAGATTCGCGAAGTCATGCCGGACTGCGGGCTCTCCACCGATGTAATTGCCGGATTCTGCAGCGAGACGGAACAGGACCATAAGGACACGCTTTCGCTGTTCGAGCAGGTGTGCTTCGACTCGGCTTTCATGTTCCAGTACTCCGAGCGTCCTGGCACGCTCGCCTCAAGGCACTATCCGGACGACGTCCCGCCGGAGGTGAAGACGGCAAGACTGAACGAAATCATTGCTCTTCAGACAAAGATGAGTCTCAAGAGCAATCAAAAAGACATGGGCAAGACATTCAAAGTGCTCGTCGAAGGACCGTCAAAGCGCAATCCCGACGATCTCTGCGGACGCGCCGGCAACAACAAGATGTGCGTTTTTCCGTCAATGGCGGCCGAGCGCGCGACTCAAGGCCTCGCTCCTCTGGGTGCAGGCGACTATGTGAACGTCAAGGTGGTCGACTGTACATCGGCGACACTTATCTGCAAAATTGTCTAATGCAACAAAATGCAACCAAAAAACATCTTATTGTAGATTTTTAAAAAACTAGAAATATGAAAAGACATCTTATCATCGCCCTCGCGACCCTCGCGATTTCTGCCGGTTTCATATCTGAAGAAGCGGCTGCACAGGCTGGGGCAACGGCACAGACCATTACACCAACAGGCGAAGTCGCCATAGAAACCGCCTCTACAGTTTCAAGAGCAGGGAAAGTTCTGGCTGTTGATGGCATACGCCTTTCAGCAGATGAGACTTTCAATTATGTATCAGAGCACTGCGGCCTGCCGTACGCCCAGAGGTGGAACAACAGCGCAAGGATTTATGGCGTCGGTAAGGGGCTTCTCATCAGCTCGGCCGTCACGATTCCGGTAGGAATGGCAGGATGCGTATTCGGAACAGCCCTGGTAGTCGGAGGAGGCTTTGCAGGCGGACTCGGAGCGGCATTCGGCGCAGCTTTCGGCGCAGATCCAAGCATATCTCCTGAAACTCAGAGAATTATAAACAATGGAGCAGTTCTCATAGTCTGCGGAGCGACATTAGCCGCAGTCGGAGTCTCCACCCTCATTGCCGGCGCGGTATGCGTCCCTGTCGGCAAGTCCCGCATGAACGACATTGTGGAACGCTGCAACGCCTCAAACAACGGCTACACCGTCACCATGAACTTCGGCCCATGCCCTCACGGCATCGGCATGACCCTGAATTTCTAAAGAAAGGTTTCTAAAGAAGTAGCAGGACGGCGAAAATGTAGAGAAGGAAAGACTGAAGAGCCAGACTGCCCTTGGACTGGGTTTCGAGAGCAAGGGCGGTGGGATCTTCGGCAAGGGCAGTGGAAAGTTTCTCGCGGGACGGACGGAGAGTGTATGACCACTTACGGACAATCTGCCCGTCTGAAATCCACGTCGCTCCTCCGTTCGAACGATTGAGTGTCGCAAGGGTCTTATAGTCAGAATAATAGACCAGACCATCTTCCAAGGCCGCCCGTTTCTCGGATGCAGCGGCAAGGACATCATCGGAAGGGACAAGCACAATCGGGGTCAGCCCGACTGCACGCGCATCGGCAACAAGGCTTTCTATCCCCTCAATGCGTCCGGCACTCAATTTTTTATAGGCTGAAACTACAAGCACGTTTCCCTGCGTAGCCAAGCTGTCGCAGTATTCCCCGGCATCATCGGTCAGAGTCAATACAGTCCCTGCCGCGAAATCATCCTGACGGATGCGCGAATCCACGAAATTCCAGCTACTGTCCGGAAGGGCGTCAAGCGAAAACGCCTGAGTGACACCATCTTTCTCATAAATGAACTCCGGCTCAGAAAAGTCCTTATACTGCTCGTCCGCGGCGGCTTGAAGCATCGCACCCGGATGAAAGGCCGTGTAGTCCTTGAGAGGCAGGGCAACCAGCGAATAGACGAGCAGCGCCACCAGAGAGCATGCCGTCAGAGCAAACGAAACATACTTGACCTTCACCGGCCTGTCCAACTCACGCATCGGGATAAATGCCCCGCAGCACAGGGCGCACAAAATGACATTTTTGACAAATGTCTGCAAATGAGTCAGATGCATGGCCTCGCCAAAGCATCCACAGTCCATCACCGGGTTGAAAATCAGCAGGACGAGTGTCAATAACGTAAAAAAAGTCGTCAGCGCGACCACCGCTATCCCCACAACCTTTCTCCACACTCCACTCATCAGTGCGGCTCCGAGCACAGCTTCGGTCAGGGCGAAGGCCACGCCGAAGAATCTTGCGGAAAAATCCATGAACCCGATATGCAGGAAGCTGAAATAGGACTTCATAATAAACTCCGAGCCAACCGGGTCCATAAGTTTCAATATCCCGGAAACCAGAAATACCGCCCCCAGCACGAACGCACAGAAACGACGGAAAACGTTATAACCTTTCTTCATGGCAGTTGAATATCCTCAAAAAATCAATCTGAATACAGGTAAAATGGCAAGACCTCACAAACCGAGGACACTGTCTACCTCCGCCTTAATCTTTGTAAAGATTTCATCCGGCGGAAGCATTGCCCCGTCCGCGTCCGAGCAGTCTATTCTGATGAAATGAGAATCTGTCCTACACTGTCTCAGATACATGCTCCTCACGGACTTCTGAAACTCTATGCTGGCCTCGTGGATGTCGTGGCCGCCTTCCAGATAGTCCCTGTCCCCACCGCGACGTGACGAGGAAAGTTTCTTCTCTACAAATCCGATGGGCACGTCAAGGAAAATGTTGAGGTCCGGGCGCGGAAGTTCAAAATTTCCATACTCGGTGTTACATATCCATTCCCTGAGGTCCTCGGCCTCATCAGGATTACGTAGTTTTGCGCACTGGTAGGCGATGTTGGAATAGACATAACGGTCCAGCAGCACATTGCCCCCCTCCTGCAGAATGCGTTTCATCTGAGGCGCCGCCCCGTGCCTGTCCTCCGCGAAGAGCAGGGCCACAAGCTGCGGATGCACCTGCTCGTTAGTTCCGAAGTCGCCGCGCAGGAAGCGGGAAATCAGCTCGCCGTAAACCGGAGAGTCGTAGCGTGGAAAGTGAATGTACTCCAAAGGCTGCGGCAGTGTTTCGAGATATTGCCGCAATTTCCTGACCTGCGTAGATTTGCCCGAACCGTCGAGCCCTTCTATTACTATAAGCATCTTTTTTCTGATAAAATTAGTTCCGCATTGTTGAAAAGTCAACCGAAAACTCGCTACTTTTGCAGCCTGCAAACTTACGAAAATTTTGGAATATATGGACATCAATGGGAAAATCACGGATAACAGCGGATGCGGAGTGAAGATTATGGGAATTGTCAACATCACACCGGACTCGTTCTATTCCGACAGCAGGAATATGGACGCTGACGGGAATGTGCTGACGGGCAAGGCCGTAAAAAGGGTCGTGGATATGGTGAAACAGGGCGCAGGGTACATTGACATCGGCGCGTGCTCGACCCGTCCGGGCTCAGAAAGCGTCGACACTGAGCACGAATGGAAAAGGCTCAAGGCCGTGCTGAAGCCAATCCGCGAGGTCGTGCCTCAAGATGTAAAAATCTCCATAGACACGTTCCGATGGGACATAATATCCAGAACACTCGACGAGATAGGAGAGGTGACGGTCAATGACATATCGGCTGGCGAAGATGACGCGCTGATGCTCGGAGGCGTAGCTGCAAACTCGCTGGAATACATCGCGATGCACAAGAAAGGCATACCTTCGGACATGCAGTCGAGGTGTGACTACGAGAGCGGGGTCACTGCGGCGGTCATGGACTATTTCAGAGAGTTCTCGAAAAAAGCGGACAGGCTCGGCATCAGCAACTGGATTCTCGACCCCGGATTCGGATTTGCAAAGACAGTGGAGCAGAACTACGAGTTGCTCGGGCATCTGAGTGATTTCAAGATTTTCGGCCGCCCCATTCTTGTCGGCATCTCACGCAAGAGCATGATTTACAAGCCACTCGGCCTCAATCCCGAAGCCCCGGAGGTCCTGGTCCGCACGACAGAACTTCACCGCCAGGCCATTGCCTCTGGAGCCTCTATACTTCGCGTTCACGATGTCTCTGACGCAGTCAATATCAAATAAAGGCGAATTGCTTCGTTGCCCCCGCGCCTTGCACTTCATCCTTTATTTGACATTGACAACACAAGTATTCTCATTTATCATTGATAACACAAGTATCCTCATTTATCATTGACTATGTATATATCCTCGCCAGGAGCCGAGAAATAGAACTTTTCTCTTGCGAACTTTTCAAGGGAGTCCCGATCGGAACGGAGTTTATTGATGCGGCTGTCCATTTCGGCGGAACGCTGCTCATAATCGCGTATCTGGCGTTCCATCGAGGATATGTCCCGCTTCGCCCGTATCCATCCGACAAAAGTATTGCCCGGACCCATAGTCCACACAATCAGGAATATGCCCATCACAATAGTGACCGTCCACGCGAATGAACGGTGAGGCCCTTTGAATATGTCCTTAACTTTAGAAAAAAATGCCGTTTTCAATGTCAAATGCGCTATGTTTTTGTCGTTTTTGGCAAGTTATTGCCGCAATGTGCGCAAAATTAACTATTTTTGTGAGATTTTACTGAAACTTGCCCGCACTTTTTTCAGAAAGTCTGGCATTATATAGACATATTAAATATAACATAATTATGAAACCAACACTTCTTGTGCTTGCAGCCGGAATGGGCAGCCGCTACGGCGGTCTCAAACAGATGGACGGACTCGGTCCTAACGGAGAAACGATCATCGACTATTCAATCTACGATGCCGTACAGGCCGGATTCGGAAAGGTCGTGTACATCGTCAGGGAATATTTTCTTGAGGACTTCAAGAAACATGTGGCGGAGAGATACAGCCATGTGAAATGCCTTGACGGCACTCCACTTCAGTTCGATTTCGTGATTCAGGAACTCGACAAGATCCCGGCAGGATTCAAACTCAACCCGGAGCGCGTAAAGCCTTGGGGTACCAACCATGCCGTTCTTATGGCGAAAGATGCCATTCACGAACCGTTCGCAGTCATCAACGGTGACGACTACTATGGAAAGGAGTCGTTCAAGGTTCTCGCCGACTGGTTCAAGAAAAATGAGGGTTCAACGGGCAAATATGCTCTCGTTGGCTTCGAGATTGACAACACGCTTTCTGACTCCGGCACCGTATCTCGCGGAATCGGAACTGCCGACGAGCACGGATTCCTCACTCATGTTGAGGAGCATCACAATGTCATCCGTCAGGCCGACGGCAAGATTCACGCGACGAACAGCGAGGGAGAGGATGTCATCCTCGAGGACAAGGCTCTCTGTTCAATGAATATGTGGGGCTTCACGCCTGACTATTTTGAGAAGAGCGGGAAAGTATTCGTTGACTTCCTCAAGGAGAACATCAACGAACTCAAGGCCGAATTCTACATTCCGAATGCCGTTGACGCCCTCATAAAGAAAGGAGAGGCAAGTTGCGAGCTCATCTCCACCCCTTCACGCTGGTTCGGTGTAACCTACCAGGCTGACAGGCAGGGAGTTGTGGATAAGTTCCAGGAATTTGCGGACAAGGGTATCTACCCTACCCCTCTTTACAAGTGATGAAGAAAAAGAATTTTGACCTTTTTGGGGCTTACGCGTTCTACATACCGGGAGGTACTGGAATATTCTGGCTCACTGTGATGTTTATGCTGGGGGCGATACTCGGCAATCTCATCACGGTGGGCTTGGCTTATGGAGTGTCGGCCAATTTCGCGACCAGGTATGGGATGCTGATTTCGTATCCGCTAATGTTCATTCCTGCCATGCTCTTCGCGTCATCGGCAAGCCGCAGACACATAATGTTCGAGGATGGCATCGCACTGGACAGCAAGAACTTCGGAAAATATCAGGGATGGTGCATGGCGCTCATCGTGTCCATTGCCACCATCGCAACGGCGTTCGTAACCGACATATTTAATGTCATACTGCCGCAGATGCCGGAGACGCTCAAAAAAGTTTTCGAGCAGATGATGGGCGGGCCGCTTTGGGTGACTCTGCTCTGCGTCTCTGTCTTCGCACCGTTTTTTGAGGAATGGCTGTGTAGGGGAATGATTCTCAGAGGGTTGCTCCAGAAGATGAAACCGGGATGGGCAATCGTTCTTTCGGCGCTGTTCTTCGCGATTATCCACCTGAATCCTTGGCAGGCAGTGCCGGCATTCGTGCTCGGGTGCCTCTTTGGATATGTCTACTACAAGACAGGGTCACTCAAGCTGACGATGCTCATGCACTGCGTCAACAACACGCTCGCGACACTGCTCAGCCGCATTCCCGGAATGGGAGAGGAAGAAAGTTTCATGGACGTACTGAGCCCGTGGGCATATTGGCTTGAGTTCATTGCTTGTGCGGCAATAGTCGTCGCGGCAGTCGCAGCCATCAGCAGCATAAGGATAAAGGATGGGGAGAAGTCCAACTGCGACAGAATAAAATTTGAATAGGCTTGTCTTCCTGAATGACAGCGAGAAATATTGACATCATGAATTTTTCAGACATTGCATATTGCTCGGACAAGTACCAGTACACAATGGGAAAATCCTTTTATGAAAGCGGGAAAAAAGACAAGATAGCCGTTTTCAATATGTTTTATAGGGTTGCACCGGAAAACAACAACTGGGCAGTCGTCAGCGGCACCGAAGAGGTCGTGGAGATGATTCTCTCAATGGGCGACAAACCGGAGTCATTCTTCGAGAAGTTTTTGCCCGGAGACGACTACGCCGAGTTCCGGAAATATCTCGCAGGGATGCGCTTCACCGGCAATGTCTATGCGATGAAGGAAGGCGAAATTGCTTTTCCAAACCAGCCGATTATCACGGTGGAGGCGCCACTGATTGAAGCTCAGGTGCTTGAGACTCCCCTTCTTTGCATAATGAACCATCAGATGGCTGTTGCCACGAAGGCCTCAAGAGTTTGCCGCAGCACCAACCGTCCGGTCAGCGAGTTCGGTTCGAGACGTGCACACGGCCCTTGGGCAGCGACCTACGGAGCAAAGGCGGCAATTATAGCCGGATGCGCCGGCACGTCGAACGTCCTCACGGGAGCATATTTCGACTGCAGTTCCACAGGCACGATGGCTCACAGTTACGTCACGACTTTCGGATGTTCAGTTCACGGTGAATTCGAAGCTTTCGACACCTACATCAAGACACATCTGGGCGAGAACCTCATCCTGCTGATTGACACCTACGACACGCTCCACTGCGGAATTAAAAATGCAATCAAGGCGTTCCGCGCAAACGGCATCGACGACGAATATCCTTACGGATATGGAGTGCGTCTGGACAGCGGTGACCTTGCATATCTTTCAGTGGAATGTCGTCACATACTCGACGATAACGGACTGAGGAACTGCAAGATTTTTGCTACAAATTCACTCGACGAATACCTCATCAGCGACCTTGAACGTCAGGGAGCGGCGATTGACTGCTACGGAGTGGGTGACGCAATTGCCACCAGCAAGGCGAATCCTTGCTTCGGCAATGTCTACAAACTTGTTCAAATCGACGGTCTTCCGGTGCTCAAACGTTCGGAGGACAAAGTCAAACTCATAAACCCGGGCTTCCAGATCACATACAGGATAATGAAGCACGATGAGGAGAAAGGGGACATTTTCAAACTCGACGTGACCTGCCTCAGAGGAGACAGTCTTTGCGAAAAAATAGAACGCGGGGAGGAAATCACGGTTTATGACGAATATGACCGCTACAAATTCAAAACCTTCCTTGCCGGAGGATATACTGCGACAGCGCTCCAGATTCCTGCAATCATTGAAGGAAAAAGAACAGCACCCCGACGCAGCCTCGGAGAGAAAAAAGAATACTACAAATACAGCCTCATGCATTTCAGCCCTTCGGAAAGGCGTCTTATCAACCCGCACTACTACAAGGTGGACATTTCAGACGACCTTGCCGACAAAAAGCACGAAATCATCAGCCGGCTTGTGAAGGAGATTAACGAATTCAAGGAATTGTAACAGAAGGAATTATAACATATATATGGAAAAGAATACCGCTCTCGTCGTTGTCGACGAACTCTACGATTTCATTGACGGGTCGCTGGCCTGCATCAATGCGGAAACTGCCGTGAAGGAGACCCTGCGGTTCATCGACACCCACACAGAGGCGCAGGATGGAGACAAAGATGTTGAGATACTCGACACCTTCCCGATCTTGTTTATCCGTGACCACCATCCTGCAGACCACAGTTCGTTCGTCGGATTCGGAGGCACATGGCCGGTACATTGTGTGATCGGAACCCACGGAGGCGAGATTCACAAGGATCTGCAACCGTATGCGGTGGAGGAACTGACTTTCGACAAAGGCTGCGACAAGACGTGCGAACAATACTCCGGATTCGAAGGTAAGAACAGCGCGGGACAGTCACTCGACGAGATTCTTGAACTGCTCGACGTGAAGGATGTCTATGTCTGCGGCATCGCGACGGAATTCTGCGTGCGCAAAACATGCGAGGATCTTCTCAAGGCCGGTTTCAAGGTGAAACTGCTCACCAAGGCATTAGCATACGTCAGCGAGCAAGGACACAGGAAAGCACTTGAGGAGATGAAAGCCGAGGGAATTGAACTTATGTAATCGTTAAAAAATAACTTGAACAATTTGCATATCTTTATGGTCTATATTTCTTTTCTCATCAGTCGTGTACCTCCAGTACACTCCTTCTTCCAAAAGAAATCTATCCTCATAAATCTGATACAAATTTAGTTCAACTTATTTTTTAACGCTTACTATATAGTCGCGACGGCTCAGGGAATAATGACAACCGGTTCATGATTGAACGATAGGATTAGAATAATAATATAATATAGATGACAGGAAAGGGACTGAAGAGACTTTGGCTGCCTCTGGCAGTAGTGGCGTTCGCGGGAATCCAGGTTTTCGGGATTGACGCGGGACGCACTCTACCGCTGCGCCGCAGTGCCGATTCTCTCGGAAACCTTCTCCCGAAAGACAGTTCAGTAACTGTTTTGAAGGACAGCCTTCCCCGACTGCAGGACAGTGTGAAAGGTGAATTAAATGACAGCCTTGAAACAGAAGAGATTATAAACCCGGCTGATACAATCCGAATCCCCGACTCTCTCGAATTTAAAGACCCTTTCAAATTCAAATATTACATCGCCCTTCGCGATTCTGCCACTCGCGCCTACACCCGCGACACTCTTCTTGCAGCGGGAGACAGCCTCGAACTCGCACGGCTCGACTCTCTCTACATAAAGGATTCTACAGAAATAGCGAAAATCGCATTCGACAAATGGTATAAGGGGCTCAGCCGCAAGGAGAGAAAAAAATATGATTACGAGCAGAAGCTCCCTGCCCTACTCCACCGCAGCGACAGTATAATGCACCGCCAAGACAGCATCAAGGCCTACAAGGACAGCGTCCGCGAGAACACGCCTCGTATCCTCGAAACCTTCGCATTCCCGGATTCGCTCCAATACAAGAGAATAGTCGTTTGGAATGTCGACCAGGACTTCCAGCAGTTCAAATATCAGAAGCAGGACACTAGTTTCAACTACTGGTTCAATGACATCCCGCAGCTCCGTAACGATGTGAATGTCACCTGGCAGGGTGTCAGCGGTTCGGCTGTCCAATACTACAACTACTTCAAGCGCGAGGAAGAGGACAATGCGATTTTCTATACTCCGTACCGCGACTATAGCTTCTCCGCATCGACGCTCCCTCAGTATAACACGAAGACTCCATACACAGAGCTCGCCTATTGGGGAACTCTGTTTGCAAAGGACGAAAAGGAAGAGATGAACGTGAGAGTGTGGACCTCACAAAACATTCTTCCGTCCCTGAACCTGACTCTCGGGTTCTATAAGTTTGGAGGCAAGGGAATGCTCCAGAGGGAGGACGTAACCAACAGCAACGCCGTGGTCGGACTCAACTACCTCGGAAAGAAGTATATGATGCACACAGGGTTCGTACACAACAAGATAACGAAGAGCGAGAACGGAGGCGTAACCGACCTGTCGATGATACGCGACACCACCCTCGATGCCCGCGAACTTGCCGTGAACCTGCACAACGCATCGAATGAAATAAAGAAAAATACGATTTTCCTCGACGAGACCTTCCGCATCCCGTTCAGCTTCATAAACAGGCTCAAGTCGAAGAAGGACAGCACGTTCACATATTCCGCGGACACTCTTGACAAGAACATCACGTCAGCATATATCGGACACAGCAGCACTCTGGACATATATTCTAAAAAATATACCGACGTAATCAATTCTTCGAACCCGGAGGCAGCGCAGTTCTACAACAATGCTTTCTACCTCAACCCGACGAGTTCCGCCGACTCGTTAAGGACGTTGCGTCTTGACAACAAGGTGTTCATGAGGCTTCAGCCGTGGGCAAGCGATGCTGCCCTGTCGAAGATTGACATCGGCATCGGAGACAAGCTGGCATCATACTACAGTTTCAATCCTGACGTGTACATTTCCGGAAAACTGAAAAACACATACCTGAACTCGGCGTATGTCTATGCCGGGGCGAACGGAAAAATCAAGCGCTATGTCGAATGGGACGCGACGGGACGATACACGTTTGCCGGATATGAAGTCAACGACTTCCGCGTGGATGCAAATATGAAGTTCAGCTTCTATCCGTTCAGACGGGACAAATACAGCCCGATAGACCTTAAAATCCATTTTGAGACCGGACTTAAGGAGCCGGACTTCTATCAGCAGAATCTGCTTACGAACCACTTCAGATGGAACAACGACTTCAGCAAGACCTCCACGACAAAGATTCTCGGTGAACTCGACATCCCGAAGTGGGAGTTGGCGGCATCGTTCGGATATGCCCTGCTTGCAAACAACCTCTACTATGACAGTAAGGGCATAGTGCAGCAGAACGGCGGAGCGATGAGCGTGATGACTGCCTATCTCCAGAAGAACTTCACTTTCTGGAAGATACACCTTGACAATCGGGCGCTATTCCAGCTTTCATCGAACAACGATGTGCTGCCGCTTCCAATGCTGGCGTTGAACCTGCGATGGTACATCCAGTTCCCGGTCGTGCGGAAAGTGATGGAGATGCAGATTGGGCTAAACACCTATTTCACGACGGCATGGAATGCCCCTGGCTACAATCCGGTGCTCGGAGTGTGGTACAACCAGACCGCCCAGAAGTACGGCAACTGCCCTTATTATGATGCGTTTGTTAACATCCAATGGCTCAAGGCCTGCATTTTCGTAAAGTTCATGAATGCAGGGCAGGGCTGGCCGATGCAGACGAACGACTACTTCACATCACACGGGAATATCTACACCCAGAGAGCCATCAAGATTGGCATCTACTGGCCATTCTATATTTCATCACATAAAAACGGAAAAGCCTCGGCTTCCGGCGGTTCGACTGCCGGTGGAATTACAGGAGGCGCCAGAAGCAACAGCGGAATGAGCAATGCAATACAGAGATAACATCAGACAACGCCACAGAGAAATTTTTGATTTCCTTGCAGGACTTGCCGGTGCGGTCGTAATCGCTGCCACAGTGTGGTGTGCCCATCATTTTGCAACCCGTCCTCATCCCAACCCCCTTGAGGGAAGAGAACTTGAGTGCGTGTTGGACTTCGGGCAGTACAGAATCGAGGGAGACATACTCTATGCCGGCCTAAGCTATGAGATGCTGCGGGATTTTGCGTCCGAGAACAATTGCAAGGTCCGGATACGCGCGTTCACCCGTACGGAGAGCAGCCTTGACTCGCTGATGCGCGGAGCAGCGGACATTGTCGTGCTCCCAAGGTTCGACTCGGTTCTCCATGTCAGCCATATCGACAGCGTTACGAAGTCGCGACCTGTCTGCAAAGAACTGTGCTGGGTGATGCGTAGGGAAGAGAAGGCGGAAATGCGCCGGGTGAACTCATGGATCGGAGACTACACCGGTCGCAGCGAGTTCCGCGAGATGCTCGAACGCTTCCGCTTCATGCCATCGTCCTACCACCCCCACAAGGCATTCATCGAAAGACAGCAGCTCAGCCCTTACGACAGCACCATCCGCGCCTGGGCCGACTCGATAGGCTGGGACTGGAGGATGCTTGCCGCTGTCATCTACACGGAATCAAAGTTCGCGATTAACGTCACCTCTGGTGCCGGGGCAAGGGGACTGATGCAGATTATGCCTCTTACTGTCCGTGTCTATAATGTGCAGGATGTTCTGAATCCTGAGGAAAATATCCGTGCCGGGGCAAGTTATCTAGGACGCCTCGACCGTCTGTTCAGGAAATATGCCTCAGGAGATGAGCGTCTGCGGTATGTTTTCGCATCCTACAACGCCGGCGAGACCCGCGTCCTGCGCTACCTCAACGGCACGCCGGAAGACGAGGTTTCCGACTCTGCCCTCAACGCCGACATAGACTCTGCGGCCGTGGAAGGGCTTAGAGCGGATATAGACTCAGCATCTGTCGCCGGACTACCTGCAACAAAAAGTTCCGATCCTTCAGAACAGGCTCACGTCAGTCCTGAAATAAACACGTCCGTCACCGCCTACGTTGACAAAATCTTCGAAAACTACCGCAACTTCTGCCGGATCTGCGGGAAGTAAAAACTAATTGTTCTTTGTGGTGATGTAGCTGTGGATGGCTGCGGCGGCTTTGCGGCCGGCTCCCATGGCGAGAATCACTGTGGCGGCCCCGGTGACGGCATCGCCCCCGGCGAAGACTCCCGGATGGGTGGTGACCACATCGTCAGTGGTTTCGAGACCGCCGCGACGAGTGGTCCGGAGGCCCGGCGTAGTGCTGGCTATGAGCGGGTTCGGAGAGGTGCCGAGAGACATTATTATGGTGTCGGCAGGAATCTCGAACTCAGAGCCCGGTATGGCAACCGGACTGCGGCGGCCGCTGGCGTCAGGTTCTCCGAGTTCCATCCTTATGCATCTGATGCCTCTGACATTGCCTTTCTCATCTGAAAGAATCTCAACTGGGTTGGTCAGGAACTCGAAACGGATGCCCTCCTCTTTTGCGTGATGCACTTCCTCGCGGCGTGCCGGAAGTTCAGTCTCGGTACGGCGATAGACTACGGTGACAGTGTCATCAGAATTTGCCGCCCGAAGTCCCTGAAGCCTCAGTGCAGTACGTGCCGCATCCATAGCGACATTACCTCCGCCCACAACCACGACATTACGACCGACGCTGACCGGTGTGGCATAATCGTCCCGGTAGGCTTTCATAAGATTGTTACGAGTGAGGAACTCATTTGCTGAGTAGACTCCGTTCAGACTCTCACCCGGAATGCCCATAAACTTCGGAAGACCGGCACCGGAGCCGATGAACACTGACTCAAAGCCTTCCTTGCCGAGCAGTGAGTCCACAGTCATGGTGCGGCCGACGACGACATCCGTCTCAATGTGAACACCAAGGGCGCGGACCGCAGCGATTTCCGCAGCGAGAACCGTGTCTTTCGGAAGGCGGAACTCCGGAATGCCGTATTCAAGCACACCCCCGGCCTTATGCAGGGCCTCGAAGATGGTCACGTCATAGCCGAGTTTCGCGAGGTCAGACGCACAGGCAAGGCCTGCCGGTCCACTGCCTACCACCGCCACGCAATGCCCGTTCCCGGCCGCCGTTTTCCCGCCTAAGCCGTCACCCGGGAGAGCTGCATCCTGATGCACAGCAGAGCCGGTTTCTGAAACATCGGACGAAAGTTCCGCCGGATGTTCCCGACTCCAATCTGCGACGAAGCGCTCCAGCTTGCCTATTGCCACAGGTTCGAACTTGACTCCGAGCACGCACGAGCCCTCACACTGGGTTTCCTGCGGGCACACGCGGCCACATACCGCCGGCAGGGACGAATCCTGTGCGATGACGCGGGCCGCGCCTGCAAAGTCGCCTTCGACTACCCTGGCGATAAAATCAGGAATCTTCACATTCACAGGACAGGCCGCCACACAGCGCGGGTTCTTGCAGTGCAGGCAACGCGTTGCCTCAAGCATCGCCTCTTCGGCATTATAGCCATAGCACACCTCTTCAAAGTTTGCCGCCCTCCGCTTCGGGTCCTGTTCCCTGACCGGGACTCTTGGTATTCTGTTTGCCATCTTAATTATATTTTGTTTGTCTTTTTGGTCTATATTCCTTTTCTCATCGGTCATGTACCTCCAGTACACTCCCTCTTCCAAAAGAAATCTATCCTCAAAAATCCTTCACAAACTTTCCCAAATTATTTTTAACTTCCTTCATTTCGCTCGGAATGAAAAGGAAATCACAAAAGTTTGCACTTATGCGTTTCAAACGCCTCACGAGAAGCCTGTTCCTGAGGGCGGTACATTCCCTGACGGCGCATGGCCTCATCAAAATCCACCTCGTAGCCGTTGAACTCCGGACCCTCGACGCAGGCGAAACGGGTGCGTCCGCCGACAGTCACGCGGCAACCTCCGCACATTCCGGTGCCATCAATCATAAGGGTATTCAGACTCACCGTAATCGGAAGTCCAAGTTTCTTTGCTGAAAGAGTCGCGAACTTCATCATAATCATCGGTCCTATGGCGACAGCCTGGTCATAGTCCTTATGTTCCTCATTCACAAGCTGTTCAAGCCGGGCAGTGACAAGCCCGTGAAAACCACGGGAACCATCATCGGTGCAGATGTAGAGATTATCGCAAGCCGAAGACATTTCCTTCTCATATATGATAAGGTCAGCGGTCTTCGCCCCCACAATCACATCCACCGCCACTCCCCTCTCGTGCAGCCACTTTGCCTGCGGATAGACTGGAGCCGTGCCCACTCCACCGGCGATGAAGACATATTTCTTCTTTCTCAAATCATTCAAGGGCATTTCCGTGAAATCAGAAGGAACTCCGAGCGGTCCGACGACATCGGCAAAGGCATCCCCCACAGCCATTTCGCACATCTGCATGGTTGAAGCTCCTATTGCCTGAATGACTATTGTCACGGTGCCGGCATCGGTGTCATAGTCACTGATTGTAAGCGGGATGCGCTCCCCTTTCTCGTCCGTTCTGACAATCAAAAACTGCCCCGGAAGAGCGGCCGACGCGACCCTCGGAGCAGCAACTTTCATCCTACATATCGTAGGAGTCAGAAAATCTTTCTCTATTATCTTATACATAAGACATCACTTCTTCACCTCGGCAGTGTAGCCGAGTTTGTTGATAGCCGCGGCAAGCTTTTCGACGGAAGTCTTTGACGCGTCATATTTTATGGTTATAGTCTTCGTCTTAAGATCGACCTTCATATCCTTCACGCCCTTCTCGAAGGCGATGTTGTCGTTGACCTTGTTCACGCATTTTTGGCAATGCATATTTGTCACGAAGACCACCGTCTTAATCTCGCCTTTGGGAGCCTTCATGGCAACAGCCTCCGCATTTACCGTCATAGAAGCCGCCTCAGCCGGACAGCCCATAGCAGCCGTCGCCACAGCAACCGCCGCGAACATATAAATCATTTTTTTCATTCTACAAAGATAGATGAAATTCTGATAAAAAGTGCAATTTTACCTATTTCCACAATGTGAAACGCAGGCCGGCATAGACCTTTATGCCCATCAGCGGTCCCCAGACACAACTGGCATCGAAAGACTGGGAGCGCGGGTCGATATGCCCATCAGCCAAAACATCCCCGGCGACAACAACCTTTTGCCTGTAATTAGTCAGGTTTTCAGCGCCCAAATATATGTCAAGCCCACGGAAGCGTTTCGTAACCTGCGCATACAGAAGAGGATAGACCGGTGTACGACCGCCGGTATAGAGCAGGTTTCCTTCCGCGTCCTTCATATTCATCATGAAGTCATAAACCCGGCAGGAACCGTTAACAGAGGCCGTAAAATCGAAAATCCACTTATTCATCGGTGTCGCATACTGGAGATTCAGAATGCCCTTGCATCGGCTTGTGAGCGGTCTTTCGACCAAACCCTTGTCAGCAAGCTCGATTTTGGCGTTGGTATAGCGGAAAGTAGCCGTGATGGTAAAGCGCTCCACGGGCTCCACATTGAAGTCAACCTGGATGTTGTCCGTGAACGAGCGGCGTCCGTCAAGAGAGTAGAAATCAATCTGATTCACAAAGTGTTCGTAATCCACGACCATCTGCTGCACAAACTGCGTGCGAAAATAATCGACGCTGAGATAGGTGTTGGACGATGCTCCGAAAGGCATATGATAGGTCACGTTTCCCCCGAAAGTCCAGGCGTCTTCAAGAATGTGGTCGTTGAACGCTCCGACAAAACGCTTACCGGTGGAAAACACGCCGATATTGTCGATGAGCGGCGTCGAATGCCTCAATCCCCGGCCGCCGTTCGCACGGAGTACGATTTCTTCAATCGGAGAATATTTCAACGTCAGACGAGGGGATATGTGCGGCTTCGATGAAAACGGAGAGCCTTCGACAGTCCCGTTCTTCGAAAAATACCAGTCGCCGCGAAGTCCAGCAATCATTGAGAACTTGTCATCGAAATGGAAGGTATATTCACCGAATATCCCGACATTTCCAAGATTCGTCACGCCCGCAAAAGCCTCCGGCGCCGCAATGCCACGATATTGACGGGCAAAGTCTTCGTTGTAACTGTCGAAAACCCCGTTCAGTCCAAGCGTAAACTTATGGTTTTCATTCACTTCGTTCTGATACAAAAGATTTATGAAACCGGAGTGCTGCCCGGCAAGGTATTGTGTGGAGCCGAACCACGAGTCCATATCCTGATAGCTATAGTCTCCGACGAACGCTATGTTCTGCGAATTGTCCTCGTTCAGAGGAATGCCCACCTTGAGGTAGCCGTTTATGGAGCGGTTCAGGATGTCCGAACCCCACGGATTTATCTCATCCGCGGCAAGCCCGTCGCATTTGTAGTTCTCGTGCTCGTAGAAATGCTTCTTTCCATCGGCATCCTTAAGCATCTGCCCTCCGAGTCTGCTGTCGCGCAGAGCCCGCACGCCGAAGCGCACCTGAACGCCGCTTGGAGCATAGTAGAGCCAGCGATTGGCTATGTTGAACTGAAGCATGCGCGGGTCGTCGAGCAAGGTGTCGTGGTTGTGGTCCGCAGGGGCGAAATTCCCTGACACATGACCAAGGAGAACTGTGCTCCACCGCTCGCCCATCTGAAGTGAGGAGGCGATGTTGAAGTCCATCTTGGAGTCGCTCATAGCGGCATAGTTCAAAAACAGTGGCTTCTCGTCCGTAGGCTTGCGATGCTCCATGTTAATCTGCCCGGTCATTGACTCGGTGCCGTTGATGACCGATGTTGACCCCTTCGCAATCTGAATGCTTTCCAACCACGGCCCCGGAATGTAGGAGAGTCCGAAAGGAGCCGAAAGTCCGCGCATTACGGGACGATTCTCGTCAAGCATCTGAGTATATATCCCTGAGAGGCCGAGAAGACGTATCTGACGGGCTCCGGTGACGGCATCGGAATAGCCGACCGTAACACTTGCCGAATTCTCGAAACTTTCCGCAAGATTGCAGCAGGCCATCTTGTGCAGACCGGCTTCTGAAATGACCTCTGTTCTGATTTCTTTTCCGCGAGGAAGGTAGTTGCCGGACTGATGGCCGGTAAACACCGCCGCCTTGAGGCTGTCCTGCCTCTCGCCATAAATATCCATCGTATCCGGAGTTTGGGCACGGAGCGCCGCAGTGCCGCACAGGATGAGTGCGACAATCATATACATCGTCTGTTTCATAACATGAAGGCAGTGCACAAAATCCGTTCCCACGAGGCTCTGCCAAATTACGACATTAGGAATCGCCTCTTTCGATATTTCCGGATAAATCGCTATTTTTGCGTGTCTTTAGACAAAAAGGGAAACGAGTATGGAACGGCAGCACGCATATAACTCTTTGAAGGATGAGACTTTGTGGGACTTCGCGAGACACGGTGACGCGAAGGCTTTGTCCGTGCTCTACCGCCGTCACTATGACCTGATGTTCAATTTCGGGCTGAAATATGTGCGCGATGAGGATGTCGTGAAAGATTGCATTCAGGACATATTCGTAAAATTTTCCGTCAGCCGCCGGCTTTCCCACACAGACTATGTGCGCTCCTATTTTTTGACATCGCTACGCAACTCGATTCTCGACAAACTTGCCGCGAGGAAGCCGGCCGATGAACTTGACGAGAGAGCGTTCCGAATGGAGATTGAGGACGCTGAAATAGAGAGGATGTTCAGCCATAGCGACGAGCAGGTGATGCTCGGAAAGAAACTGATGGCAGCCTACGAGGAACTGACTGTGAATCAGCGCACCGCCATCTACTTGAGGTTTGTCAGCGGACTGTCCTACAAGGAGATAGCTGCGGTTCTCGGCATCGCTCCGCAGTCCTCAATGAATCTTGTCTCACGCGCTCTCGCAAGGCTCCGGGCCAAAATGACCCCTGAAGAATTCCTCATGGTCTGCGCCCTTCTCGCCTCACGGATTGTCGCCTCACCTATAGTTTAGGAAACCTTCAAAAAATAATTTCAGAATTCTTGAGTATGTTTTTATGAATGTGCCGTTATATAGCGACTAATTCATAAAACACCGTCGAATGGAAAACGGAAAATCTGAGATTCTGAGCGTCGCACGAAGGCTCGTGGGATATGCTAAGGAAAAAGAACGCAAAGTCAGCGAGAAAGAAGTAAACCTGCTTTGGGAGGAGGTGGAACTCCGTGCCGAAGCAGGACGCAAGTCATTGCTGCGCAAGCGTATAAGAATGACTATCATTGCATCGACGGCGGCCGCGGCCTGCATCTGCGCCGTTGTCGTCGGCTCACGGATGAATGCGGATAATCTTGGCGAACCGCTCGCGGAGCTTGCAAAATGCGCCGAGGCAACGGATGGTGTCGGAAGAAAGACGCTACTGGTCATGCCGGGGATGAACGGGATTGAAATCGATGAGCAGGATGCGGACATCATCTGGTCCGACAAGGGAACGGTGAGCGTAAACACGATTTCAATCAACCAACCGTCAGACGAGGGATTCAGCAAAATCATAGTCCCGAAAGGAAAGAGGGCACGGCTGACGCTTGCAGACGGCACGCATCTTTGGGTAAACTCCGGTTCAAGGGTCATATTCCCAGGGAGTTTCGCCGAAAATCACAGAGAAATATATGTGGAAGGAGAAGTCTATATGGACGTATTCCACAATGAAAGCTCGCCGTTCACCGTGCAGAGCGGGAATTTCCGCGTGAAAGTGCTGGGAACATCGTTCAACATAAGTGCCTATCCCGGAGAGAACCGCTCGTCGGTGGTTCTGGTTGGTGGAAAGGTCAACATCGCCGACGAGAGCGGGAACGAGGTACAGATGGCCCCGGGACAGATTGTTAAGGTGAAAAACGGCAGCATCGGTGCTCCGGAGAAAGTCGATGTGGAGCCTTATGTCAGTTGGGTCAGGAACACGCTCGTATGCCGCAACGAAAGTCTGGAGACAGTGTTCAGAAAGCTAAACCTCGCCTACGACAGGGAGTTTGTGCTCGGGCCGGGCGTCAGTGCGCTTGAAGTTTCCGGAAAGTTGAACCTGAAGGACAGCTTAGAGGACGTACTCCACACAATTTCCTTCGCTGCCCCGATATACTACGAGAACTCCGAAGGAAAGATATACGTCTACAAGGACTGATTTTTCTGAACAATATAAATCTCAAGCAAAATGAAAATATGAAAGAAATGAATTCCCTCAGATTATGGGGTATTTTTGAGGATAGATTTATTTTGGAAGAGAGAGTGTACTGGAGGTACATGACCGATGAGAAAATAAATATAGACCAAAAAGAGCCCGTAAGATGAGGAGAATTTATTTTTTGAAGATTTAAAAAATCATATAATTAATAAACACGCTGACAGATGAGAAACTACAGCATTTTTAGCACGTCGGGAGTCTCCCGCATCCTGCTGTCTGCCTGTCTGTGCCTCCTGCCTGCCGGGATTTCCGCGACAGCGCAGGCTCCACAGCAAAAGACGTTCACCGTCGAGATGAAAGGCAGCACGGTCAAGGATGTGCTCGACTATGTGGAAAAGAACAGCGACTATGTCTTTTTCTACGGAAACACGGACATTGACACGGGGAGGACAGTGAGCATTGTGGTGAAGAACGAGCCGGTCAAGGTCATCCTCGACAGGATTTTCAGGGGAACCGATGTGAAGTACGAAATCAACGGCAGCCAGATTTCACTGAAGAAGGAAACCGCGAAGAACTCCGGCGGAAAAGTCCGGGAAAGACGGAAACTCGTTGGAACAGTCACGGACGCCGGCAACGGGGAGACTCTTCCCGGAGCCACGGTGCAGGTGAAGGGTGACACAGGGATGTGGACCACCACCGACATCGACGGAAAGTATGAGATTGAGGTCACTGACAGGACCGAACTCGTATTCTCCTGCATGGGATTCAAGACCCAGACACTCGTGGTTGGCGACCTTGGAGTGCTTAACGTTAAGATGCCGTCGGACAACGAGGTGCTTGACGAGGTGGTCGTGGTCGGAGCCGGAACACAGAAGAAAGTCTCAGTGACAGGTTCCATCACATCAATTAAAGGTCTCGACATGAAAGCTCCGAGTGCCACGCTCACGAACAATCTCGCGGGAAAACTCGCCGGACTCGTTTCCTCGACCAAGAGCGGAAAGCCGGGCGAGGGTTCAGAGTTCTACATCCGGGGAATCGGAACGTTCGGAGGACGAGCCACACCTCTCATACTCCTTGATGGAATAGAAATCACATCGGAGGCACTCAACAGCATACCCCCGGAATCCATAGACCAGTTCTCGATTCTCAAGGATGCTTCTGCCACAGCGATTTACGGCTCCAGAGGAGCAAACGGCGTGCTCATAATCACGACAAAGGAAGGAAGCGAAAACACAAAGGCTAAGGTTTCGGCAAACGCCGAGGTTTCGTTCCTCACTCCTATGCAGAAGATGGAGTATGTCGATGGTGCAAGGTGGATGGAAGTATATAACGAAGTACTCACCTCACGCACCCCAACGGCTGCACCGAAATACAGCGACGAGGCCATCGCCAACACCCGCAGCGGAGTAAACCCGCTCGTATATCCGGACGTTGACTGGTACGGCATCCTTTTCAAAAACTTCACGATAAACCAGAGGATGAACCTTAACGTGCAGGGAGGAGGCTCGCATCTGACCTACTATATGAGCATGCAGGCCAACCACGACACGGGAATGATTAACTGCCCGAAGGATTATGTCTTCGACAATAACTATAACCGCTGGTCGTACATATTCCAAAACAACATCAACTACCAGCTCACGCCGACGACCCGGGTGAACCTTAAGATGCACGCACAGTTCCAAAACAATAAGGGACTCGGAAACAACGACAACCTCTACTATAATGTCTATGACATCTCCCCTGTTATGTTCCCGCCGGTTCTTCCGGCACAGGAAAGCGACGAGTACATACGCTTCGGAAACAGGGTTTTCTCCGGGAAGAGCGTCTATCAGAACCCATACGCAGTGCTTCTGCGCCAGTTCAAACAAACTAATATCAACGACATAAACGCATCCCTGAGCTTCGACCAGAAGCTTGACTTCATAACCAAGGGACTGAAGCTCACGGCTCTCGTTGCAATGAACGCGAGGTCTTCGAGCACCTACACCAGTTCTATGGCGCCGTACTATTTTCAGGTAGATACGGATGCGTGGAATCCGGAAGATCCGACGGGCTACAAGGCCATTGCAGTGGGCGACGCAGGTTCCACCTATCAGGTGCAGTCGGGAATATCGAGATGGGCGTTCATGACATGGTACCTCGACGCGAGGCTCAACTGGAGCCGCAGCTTCGGTGACCACAATGTCTCCGCACTGCTGATGTACATGATGCGCGAATACCGTGAGGCACAGCTGCCGAACCGTAACCAGGGTCTCTCCGGGCGTGTCACCTACGATTGGAAGAACCGCTACCTCGCCGAGGTGAACTTCGGCTACAACGGCACGGAGCGTCTTCAAAGAAAGCAGCGCTTCGAGTTCTTCCCGGCAGTGTCCCTCGGATGGGTGGCCAGCAACGAGGACTGGTGGACTCCAGTCAAGGACTGGTTCAACCATCTGAAGATCAGAGGCTCATACGGACTCGTAGGAAGCGATGACACAGGAAAGAATGCAGGAGCGCAGCACTTCCTCTATGTCTCCAATGTCTATACCTACAAAGCCAATTTCTACACCGGCCCTTCCGGCGAATATTCAAAGAGCAACGCCCCTGTCATCAGCGCCTACCCCGTGGAGGACGCCTGCTGGGAAAAGGCACGCAAGCTCGACATAGGAATTGACCTCAACCTGTTCAACAGCCTCAGCATCTCCGCCGACTACTTCCACGACAGGCGAGAGAAGATTCTTATGCAGAGGGGGTCATGGCCATCGATGCTCGGCTACGACACGGCGACACCGTGGGGCAACGTCGGTAAGGCCGACAACCGGGGATTCGACGCCAGCCTCAACTGGACTAAGCAGCTCACCGATGACTTCTCGATGTCCGTGCGCGGAACGTTCACATACATAAAGAACAAGCTCGTCTATGTCGATGAGCCTGACTACACCTACACGTGGCAGACGACCGCCGGATGGCCTCTCGTCTCCTACAGATGGGTGGGATATGTGGCCGACGGACTCTTCAAGGATCAGGAGGATATTGACAACAGCCCTGAACAGAACCTCGGAAGCCAGGTGATGCCCGGAGACATCAAGTACCGCGACCTCAATGGTGACGGAAAGATCACGAAGGAGGACCGAACGCTCATCTCCGACTGCGGAACAGCTCCGAAGGTGCAATATGGCTTGGGTGTCTATCTTAAGTGGAAGGGGTTTGACCTCGGAATGTTCTTCAACGGCTCGGCAAAACGCACTATCTTACAATCTCCTATGAATCCGTTCGGTGCTGACACGGGAAGTGAATGGGGAGCTGGAGAAAGGCAGCTGGCCAAGTACATAGACCAGCAGAGATGGACAGAGGCGAACCCGGATCCAAACGCAAAGTATCCGCGCCTCGGAACGCTCTACACCGATGTGCGTAACAACCTTGAAACCAGCACCTACTGGCTCCGCGACGGAAGTTTCATCCGTTTCAAGACCCTTGAATTCGGCTACACCTTCCCTTTCTGCCGTCTCTACTTCTCGGCAGACAACCTCGCCGTGTGGAGTCCGTTCAAGCTTTGGGACCCTGAACTCTCGTGGAACTCGTTCCCACTCCAGAGAACATTCAACATAGGTCTGCAGTTCCATTTCTAAAAAATATGGGAAAATAAGTCACCTCAGATTGAGGATTATTTTTGAGACAAGATGAATATGAAAAGGATAATATATATAATATGTACGATGCTGACGCTCGGCGGTGCGGCGTCATCCTGCGACTTCCTCGAAGTCGTGCCTCCGAAGACCATGGACATTCCGGACACGGTCAAGGACAAGAACAGGACAATCGGATTTCTCTACAGCTGCTACGAGGGCGTCACCGCAATCTATATGCAGAAGTTAGTCCGCAGCTTCATGACTTCGACCGACGAGTTCGGGTTGCCTAACTCATGGGGCGTGATAAGCCAGCAGTATGCCTGGGGGATGGTGAACCCGGGGCAGATTTACGGTTCGGTGTGGGACCAATGCTACAAGTGTATCGGGCGCACCAACAACCTTCTACAGTTGCTCGATCAATACACTCCGGCCTACAGTTCCGAAGAGGACATAGCAAGATGGAAGGCCGAGTGCCACTTCCTTCTCGGATTCTACCATTTCATTCTTCTTGAAGCCTATGGTCCGGTGCCGATTATCGACCACTTCTACCCTTCAACCACCGACAAGTCGGAGTTCCCGGGACGCTCGCATTTCGACTACTGCGTCACCAGGGTCTGCCAGTGGTTCGACCAGGCCTGCGAGGAAGGTCTTCCTGACTACATGGAGGACACCGCCGAGATAGGACGCGCCACCACAGCTGCCGCCAAGGCGCTTAAGGCACGCGCGCTTCTCTACGCGGCGTCACCTTTCTGGAACGGAGAGGCGCCTCTCGCTTTCAAGGAATGGAAGAACAAAAACTACGAGACTCCCGGCTACGGCAAGGAACTCATAAGCAGCACTTACGACCCTCAGAAATGGGAGAAGGCGAAGGAAGCCTGCATCGAGGCAATTGATTGGGCAACCGTTCAGGGCAACCGCACGCTCTATCTGCTCGAAGATGCCGAAAGCCGGCGCAAGGCCGAGGGGGTCTCTCTGCCTGACATTCCGGGAGCATCAGAAGACGTGAAGAGATATGCCAGCCTTATGCGCTACCTCGGCTGCACAACGGAGACGGACGGAAACAAGGAGGTCATCTTCGGTTCCGCCTATCCGACTTACTCAGTAAACGACAAGTATCTTGACTGGGAGAACACCGCTCTGCCTCATGCTGTGACGGTCTACAATGGAGCACCTACAGGCGGACGCTCCGGCATATCCCCGTTCCTCTACACCGTGGAACACTTCTACACTGCAAACGGCAAACTTCCGAAGGACGACAAGACCTTTGCGGCAGAGTCCGACTGGTTCGCGTCCGCCGGCCTCACCCGCTCTGAAATCATCAACCTCAACGCCATGCGCGAGCCGCGCTTCTATGCCTGGATTGCATTTGACGGAGCAGAGTACGGATCGAAGCTCGCCAACGGAAAGCCGCTCATCGTAAATATGAGGGACAAGGACAAGCAAGGCTACAACCCGTCTAAGGACAACGACCTCAACATCACGGGCTATCTCAGCACCAAGTTCATTCTTCCTAACCTCACATGGAACGCCAGCAGCAACGGTACGAACACCAAGACGGTGCCATTCCCTGTAGTCCGTCTCGGGGAACTCTATCTCGACCTTGCAGAGTGTTATGCGGCCCTCGGAGATGCGGGAAAGACTCTCGACAACCTGAATGTCATCCGCGAAAGGGCCGGCATCCCGAAACTTGAGACAAGCGACATCAGTTCCTCAATGAGCCTTATGGACTGGGTGCGTAACGAAAGATTCATTGAGCTTTGGGGCGAGGGACATCGCTACTTCGACCTTCGTCGTTGGTGCCTCGCGCCGCAGCACCTGAAGGCCGGGGCACGCGAGGGGCTGAACTTCACGGTAGTGAATCCGTCATTCGAAGAACTGAACCGACGGACCAAAATCACCTCGCAGTCCTTTCAATGGAACGATAGAATGTATCTGATTCCTATCGCCACAACCGAGGTTGACAGTAATCCTCAGTTAGTTCAGGCTCCGTTGTACTAAAGATTCATCCGTATTTTCGGTCTATATCCCTCGAAAATACAGACAAATCATATTTATATTAAATGTTTATAAAAATATGAATCACATAAAAATAACAAAAGTCACGCTCCTTCTCCTCTCCGTCGCGCTTCTTGCGACGATTGTCTCATGCGAGAAGAAGTTCTCTCCCGAAAACCTCGTGGGAGAGAGGTGGCACACGATTCTGAACATCAAGAACAACGGTGAGCAGACGGTTTCAGTGAAGGCACGCAACGAGGAGACCGTGTGGTCGCTGATTGTTATGAAGAACGGCAGCGAGAGGTCTGCGGAAAGCAGTGCAAGATTGCGCGTGATGAGCTCCGACGAACTTGAACTACTCTTCCCGGACAATAACTACGAAATCATCGACGGCGCAGCATACGAATTCACCCCGTCCCTGCACTTCGCCTCGGACGAGTCCGGCAAGACAATCGACATTCGTCTCAAGTCAAAGGCCGTTCTCAGTGCCATTGAGAGCGATCCGGAAAAGAACTTCGTCCTTCCGCTTGAGCTTGTGAGCGGAAGCGACTCGGTGAATGCGAACCGCAACTGCGCCCTGCTGAGCTTTGTCGATGGAGCAAAGCCTCATGGTGTCAGCGGCATCAGGATTCTGAGTTCCGATCTGCCTGACAATGACTGGGGTACATTCGGCATAGACCGCCTTTTCGACGGAAACAAGAGCACGGAGTGGCGCTCAGGATTCGCGAATGTCAAGGCTTCACGCTGCTCGAAGTTCCCTGACGACCCGACGGCAATCTGGTGCAATATGGAAGACCACGATGTAGCGGACTATGAGTTTCAGACTCAATTCGTCGGCAAGAACGGAAGTTATGACATTCCGGCTCTCCCATGGAGTGTAGTCGCGGACATGCAGTCATCATTTCAGATTGTGGAGGTCAGAACAACAAGGTTCCTGAACACCATCGAGGGCGGAGTCGATATGTCCTGCTACCGTCAGAGGGTGAAGGACTATGAATACTGGGTTTCCGAAGACAACACCAACTGGGAAAAGGTTGGTGAGGGGACGATGCCGGTCTATGGAGGTGAGACGTTCAGCATCGAGCCGGAACAGGACAAAACCGTCATCGGGCGCTATCTCAAGCTCGTCATAAAGACGCTCCACTGGCGCGAGAACACAGAGGAAGCCATGAAGGAGATGCACGGAGGCAAGTCCTACAATGAGTATCACAGCACAAACTGGCTCACTGGAGGAGGCAACTGGAACATGGCGAGGGAGAACATCATTAAGGACGCGGATTATGCCGCGTTGAAGAAAAGTTCGGCCGTTGACCTCGGACCGGTGATTCTCAACGAGATTGAGGTAACCGTAAGGGATGTCGACTGATAGTCACGACTTGAATGTGTCTCACCAAAAATCTTTATGATATGAAATTGAAAGCAATAATATATTTGATAGCACTTACGTTGCCTGCGGCCGTTTCCTGCAAGAAGGAGGCGGAGGGCAACTCGGCATCCGACGCAAAGGTAGATTTCACAGCTGAAGCCGGAGTTTTCAAGGGCGGAGAAATGGTTACCATGCTCTCCGAAGGCCTCCAGGCCGACATGGATGCAGTGCAGTTCAAGGTCTCAGATGACGGGGCCCTTGTTCAGGAAAACGGCGGGGAGTTCCGCTTCAATGGGACAAAAGGAGCGTCATTCAGAGCATGGTTACCATCTGACGCAAAGCGCGCTGACGGCAAGATCGAGTTCAGCGCGGCCGCCGATCAGAGTACAGGAGCAGGACTTGTGGCGAGCGACTTCATGACCGCATGCGCCGATATTGCAAAGGCTACGGCCCAGCCCGTCAAGCTCGCATTCAGTCACAGGATGGCCAAGATGAGGGTAGTCCTCAACGGGTTTGACGCTGCGTCTGTAAGGCTTCGCGGGGCAAGGCTGCCGATTGTGTGGGAGTACAGCACCAACAAACTGTTTTCAAAGGACAACGTGGAAGCCGTGCCGGTGATGATGAACAGGCAGGAAGAGGGCGTTTTCCTCGCCATGCTTCCCGCACAGGCGCTTGATGTCACGGCTTCGGAGGAAAACCCTTTCATCACGGTGACGACGGAGGGAGGACGCACTTTTACATGGAATCCGGAATCAGCGTTGCGTCTCTCGGAAGGGAAGGCGCTGGTTGTCACGCTCACCAAGGCCATAACAGGCACTGAACTGGTCGCCGTTTCGCTGGAGATGGAAGCGGCATGGGGAGACGAATACACCGACGCCACGGCCTCGCTTGAGGAAATTGTCGGGGAGGAACGGAAGCTTGACGGCAAGGCGCTCGGATTTACTGTAGAGAGCGAAATTCCGAACAACCCGTGGGCCGGAAACCTTGCAAGCCTCTTCGACGGGAACTATGCATCTTATTGGTATTCAAACTGGATCACGGCGCAAGGCTGTGTGTCGGACGAAAACACGACTCGTGTCTTGCTCCCTAAACCTTACGACATCAGCCACATAAACTGCAATGGGAAAGATCATGTCTATGAGGATTTCACCTTCGAGAATTTCTTTTCTCTAAACGCGACTGGCGGAAGTCCGAAAGCTGCGGTATATCTTCCGTGGACCGTTATTGTCGATATGAAATCAGTCTATAACGTCACAAAAGTCGCCACCACTATCTGCGACGACTTCATCAACGCGAAGAAAGCCGGACATCGTTCTCTGTTCCAGAGGATTAAAGACTACGCCTATTATGTCTCCAACGACAAGGTAAACTGGACCCTCGTCGCAGAAGGAACGATGCCTGTCTATGGAGAGTCAACATTCACCGTCACGGCAGACCCGAAAAGACGTCACGCCGGACGCTATCTGAAATTCGAGATAAAGACAATGCACTGGAGGGAAAAGATGGCAGAAGGAGCGAGCGAGGACGACTACCACGCAGCGAAGAAATGTTCCGCGACAACCATAGGGCCGGTCATTCTCGGTGAAATTGAAGTCTGGTGCAAATAAAAGAGTCTTGCAAAAACACAAGGAGGAAATAACATGAATATGAACATAAAGACAAACTCTGCGTTCATCCTGTCCATGGTGATTGTCGCCTGCGGATGTAGCAGGGAAATGGTTTCGGGGAGCGGACTTGAAGTGAGACTCTCCGCAGAGGAGCAGGTGACAAAGACCGTCACTGATTTCGGAACCGGAATCACGAGATTCAGCGAAGGAGACGCCGTTTCCGTCTGGTCGGAGGGGCTTGCACCGGACATGAGCGGAGTGCTTTTCACCGTTGGAGCGGATGGCGCACTGGTGCAGGACAGCAAGGACAAGACAAAGTACAGGTACTGCGGTGACGAGGGAGGCTCGTTCCTCGCCTGCTCTCCGGCTTCTGTGGAAAACAACGGCACGGCAGTCGTTTTCAGAGTGCCTTCAGACCAGAGCTCGGCATCAAAGTTTGTCGCTGCCGACTTCTTGACGGGCAAGGCCTCAGTCGAAGCCGCGCAGTCGGCACCGGTAGCGATAAAGTTCGCACACAGGGCTGCGCTCGTCAATGTCACAACGGCAAAACTGCCGGGAGAATACGGAAGCGCAGCGGAAACCATAACCATAAGCGGAGTGCTCACATCCCTCGAATGGGACAGGGCATCCGACAAGGTCTGCACGATAACCGATGCCGAAACCGGCTCAGTTACAATGTGGAAGGCGTCTGACGGGCTGTTCGCCGCGGTCGTTCCGGCACAGGAAATAGCCGCCGGCAAGATATTCCTCACCATCAGCACCGACGACGGAAGGACGTTCACCTACAAGCCGGCAGCCCCGATTGCGCTCAAAGCGGGTGACGTGTTCAAACTTGAGTTCTGAACCGAGACGCGGCAATAATAATTAAAATCAATCCGATAATCAAATGAAACAAATACTCAAATTCGCCCTCATGCTGGTACTCGCCGTCTCAGCATCGGCCTGCGACAAGAGCAGCCCGCTCGACAAATACAAAGATCCGAAGTGGCACGAAATCACGGACGATGACACTCCTGACACTCCCCTTCCCGACAAGCCGACGGTGGAGGTAAGAAATAAGATACTCTATGTGAACGGAGAGGAGTTTTTCGTCAAGGGAGCGGCCATCAACGGCGGAAACAACAAGGGAGACGGCTCCAACCCGTTCTACGACACGGCCCACGAGCGTGGGGCAAATGTGGTGAGAACATATTCCCAAATTAATATGAGCGTCCTCGACGACTTCGCGCGCAAGGGAATGTACATCAACATGGGCCTTGTCATCGGCAAAGAATCAGAAGGCTTCGACTACAACGACGACACGGCGAGGAAAAAGCAGATAAACACACTCAAGAGCGTGGTTGACAGGTACAAGAACCATCCGGCAATACTCATGTGGTGCATCGGTAACGAGGTGGAATCCACGACAAAGGCAGACGGGACAAGCTTCAAGCTCAATGTGAACGTGTGGAAGGACATTAACGAGATCGGAGAATACATCAAGAAAGTCGATGGCAGACCGGTGACATTGGCGATTATGGGAATATGGTCAGGACTCACCGAGAGCCTGAAGAAATATATTCCTTCTCTCGACATACTTTGCGTAAACAACTACGAAGGTTCGGTGGAGAAGCTCAACTCGAACTATCAAGAGGCAGGGTTTGACTATCCGTACATACTTTCGGAATTCGGAATCCGCGGTACATGGGACTGGCAGACCCCTCATACGGACTGGTTTACGAAATCGGCGAACGGAGGCCTCATAGAGCCGAGCGGAAACGAGAAGGCTGCGATCTACAAGAAGATTTACACGGACTGCGTGAGCGCCTGCTCGGACAAGGGTTGCATCGGCTCATTCGTTTTCCTTTGGGGATGGCAGAGCCACGGGGACGTGCTCAACTGGTATGCGATGTACGACCAGTTCGAGGCATCTGCGCTTCCTACCGTCGAGGCTATGGAGGAGATGTGGACAGGTGAGGCACCTATGAACTCCGCTCCAGTGATTGCATCGCGTGAGGACGGAAAGACCGGAGGCAAGATTTACATCGACGGCAGGACATCCGACCAGAGCATCGCGCTCGCCCACGGAAGCCAGCACATGGCATCAGTCGATGCCACAGACCCCGACGGGGACGAACTGACCTACGACTGGAAAATCATTCCGGATGTGCGACAGGATGTGGGCAAGGCCATGTCGCCGATTGCGGGACTGTTCACTGGCAAGATGGGGGCTCAGGTAAATTTCAAGGCTCCTTCCGCAACTGGCTACTACAGACTGATTGTCTATGTGAGAGACAAGGCGCATGGGACTGCCTCCTGTGCAGTCATACCATTCAAAGTAAACTGATTTGAAAAAACAAATGAAAAGAATCTTTTATATAATGGTTTTATTGCCGCTGTTAGCGGCATGCGGGAGTGCGAAGGACGGCTATAAGCTGGTCTGGAGCGACGAGTTCAACACCGATGGGCCGGTCGACACGACATCGTGGAACTTCGCGTCAGGCTTCCGCTACAACTTCGAGGACCAGTGGTATCAGAAAGACAACGCATGGTGCGAAGACGGCTGTCTCGTCATCGAGGCACGCAAGGAACGGTTCCCAAGTCCGCAGTACAAGCCTGAGAGCAGTTTCTGGGGAGACAAGAGGGAGTTCGTTGAATACACCTCATCGCGCGTCAACACGGCCACAAAGCGGGAGTTCCTCTACGGACGCTTCGAAATGCGGGCGAGGATTCCTGTTGCAAAGGGCGCCTGGCCGGCATTCTGGACGCTTGGGACAGGATGCGAGTACGGCGGAATGCCATGGCCGCAGAGCGGTGAGATTGACATTATGGAATACTATCCGGTGAACGGAGAGCCTCAGATTCTCGGCAATGTGGCAAGCGGCGCTCCAGGAACGAGCAAGGCGTACTGGAATGCCAAAAAGGTTCCGTTCAGCCATTTCCTTGAAAAGGACCCGGACTGGGCAAGCAAATTCCACGTCTGGAGAATGGACTGGGACCGGGACTGGATTAGACTCTACCTCGACGATGAACTCATCAACGAGGTAGATATCAATCAGATGTGGAACACCGGCAGCTGGTCCGGCTACAACCCCCACCGCCACCCTCACTACATCTTGCTCAACCTCGCGCTTGGCGGCTCGAACGGAGGCCCGATTGACGCCGGAGCCTTCCCGATGAGGTATGAGATTGACTATGTGCGGGTTTATCAGAGGTAATTTTAATTAACAACACAAAAACATGAAAACAAACACCACTTATTATGCCCCACCCATTTTGACAGAAATGGAGTTCGCGGCAGAAAACGGATTCGCGGCAAGCGATGCCACAAATGCAAATGCAAAGACAATTTCCGACTGGGAAAACGGAAACGACGACTGGTTCCAAGTCAACTGATGATTAACCAAAACAATTACACAGACGATGAAAAATACATTTTACATAGCATCCGCATTTGCAGCACTTCTGGCAATCGGCTGCAACAAGTCAGAACAACCTGCAGGCACTCCGGAGACGCCGGCGAAGGAATCCGGAATCGTACTCTATGCACAGGATATCAATGCCATAGGCAGCAAGACTACAACTACGGACAAGTTCACTGTAAATTGGGTCAATGGGGACCAGTTGGCGGTGTATACTGTTCCGGCAGGGACTGACCCGACAACGATGACACTCGAAGAGTGGCAAAAAAGTGAGCCGGTTAGGTTCAAGGCAACTGAAAGCGCAGCTCAAGATGGTTCAATGAAATTCGTTCTGAACGAAACGGAATCCGAGGCCGGTAGACTGGCCGCCTTCAAAGAAAGATATGGCGCGGGTAATCTCGACTGGTATGCCGTTTATCCGGGAATTATGGAAACCGCATCGCATTCCGGAAAAGGTATGGTTACATTCGGAGTTTCCAATAAAATCCAGTCAGGAAACAATAATATGGATCACCTCGCCAAGCAGGATGTGTTGTTCGGCAAGGTTTTGGACACAAAAGAACCTGTAATAACAATGCAACACATCGGAACTCTGATGGAATTTACGGTGACAAATGCAATAGATGAAGAATTTACGGTAAAATCCATAACAATCAACACCTCGGACGTCATTGTAGGAGAGTTCCGTCTTAATCTTACGAAGGACAAACAGCTTGACAAAACGGATGGTTTCGGTCAGTCTGGGACATACACGCTTACCGTAAACGACGCTGCGCCAATAGGGATTGGAGAAAATGCACATTTCTATCAGATTCTCACTCCGTTCACCGTTGCTGTCGGGCAGTCCGTATCAATTACAGTCAATACGGACAAAGGCTCGTGGTCTAAAAGCATGAAGGCAAAGGATAATGCGCTCACATTTGAAGCCGGAAAGAAGTACAATGCCAACTTGATTGTCAATGCGAGCATCAAGGAGGTTACCGATATAAACCTCGGAATCGGAAATAATGCCGCGTCAAAATATGGCCCGTACCTCAGTCTCAGAACAGGAACTGTCTATACAAAAGACGAAGGCTCGAACAACTGCGACGATATTGATGTCGCTTATGTATATGTGCCCAAATCAGATCAGGCAACATCAAATGCGCCAAAGATTGTAGCCCCTGGCGATGAATGGACATTCAATGCCATATTGCCGAGCATCAAGACATGGAGTGCCCGCCACAAAACCTTATTCAAGAAGACAGACCTTACTATTGATGATTATACAGCTGTCAAAGACGCATTTGATTTGAAGAGAATATTCGACGAAGCAAGCGGAGTCGGAAGCACCGGACTTAGCGGGCTTACCAACCCCAATGCAGCTGGAAGTATAATTTCAGCAATGACAGAAGACGGTCATTATGCTCTTATTCATTATGTAAGAGTCGCAGGTTGGTCTAATGAGATGAATGAGTCAGTCTCTCTGAATATAAAGATGGAAAAATAAATGACAACCCGAAGAAATTTCATAAAAAGTATGGGGACGATGGCGGTGGCTGCCGCCGTCGCCCCTGATTTGCTTGCCGGGGAACTCTTCGGTGAACGCAAGTTCCATGACGGCGAGAGCGTCAGGTTCAGACAGTCACGAATAAGGCTGGACAGCAGTTGGGACGTGATTGTAGTCGGAGGAGGGCCGGGCGGATGCACGGCCGCCATAGCCGCAGCCCGGGAAGGCGCTAAGGTGCTGCTGATTGAGGCGACCGGACAGCTCGGAGGAATGGGAACTGCTGGAATGGTGCCTGCGTGGTGTCCGTTCTCGGATGGGGAGAAAATCATCTACCGCGGACTTGCGGAGAGAATCTTCAACGAGTCAAAAAAAGGCGTTCCTCACGAGCCTAAAGGCAAACTTGATTGGGTAAACATAAACCCGGAATATCTTATGAGGGTCTATGACCGCATGGTCACGGAATCGGGAGCAAGCGTCCTATTCTTCTCGCGTGTCGCCGCTGTCGAGAAAAGTGCGGACGACACGGTTGATGCCATCATCGTTGCCAACCAGCTGGGGCTCACCGCATTCAGGGCAAAGGTTTTCGTCGATGCCACAGGAAACGGAGACCTCTCATTCTGGGCAGGAGCCACATATATGAAAAGTGACGTGCTTCAGGACTCCACCCTCTGTTTCGCCCTCGCCAATGTAAACGGCGAGAAATACTACGGAGGCCTTCACAGCGACAATAAGCAGAGCCCGATTCACAAGGTCGTTGGACCGGATGGGAAATATCCCCTCACGGGACACCATTTCTGCATGAACCTCATCGGACCGAATGTTGTGCAGTTTAACGCCGGGCACATTCACGTTGACACAACAGACCCACGTAGCGTCACCGAAGCGATGATGACAGGACGGCAGGTGGCTCAGCAGTATCTCGAGGCCTGCAAGGAAGCCTGTCCGGAGATTTTCGGCAACGCGTTTGTCGTCAAGACAGCGTCTCTTCTCGGAATGCGCGATGGCCGCCGCATTGTCGGTGACTATGTCTTCACCAAGGAGGACTGGAACGCACGCCGCACATTCGAGGACGAAATCGGCCGCAACAGCTACTACCTCGATGTGCACAAGAGCGGCTTCAAGCCGGTTCATTACAAAAAGGGCGACTCTCACGGAATCCCCTACCGTTGTCTAACGCCGAAAGACCTCAGGAACGTGCTCACGGCCGGACGCTGCATCTCCACCGATGAGGAAGCCTTCGGCAGTCTCCGCGTGATGCCGCCGTGCCTTGTGACCGGGGAGGCCGCAGGAGCAGCCGCTGCGATTGCCATTCAGCAGTCCCGCTGCGATGTGCACGCCGTTGACGTGCAGTATCTGCGCAGGCGCCTTCGTCTGGAAGGACAATATTTTCTATAACGAAAATACTGTCCTTCCGGACCTCCTAACCCCCACAGGCTTTGCCTGTGACCCCTGTTAGGGGTATCTCGCGCCCCAGCGCGGTCCCTATGGGACTCTGATTTTCTGTAACGAAAATACCGCCCTTCCGGACTTCCTTATATATAACTCCATAACCATCAGAATTTTATGAATTTCATTCTCACTTTCCTCGCCGCCATTTTCCTCGGCGGAATCTGGGATTTCAGATTTGAAGAGAATAAGTCGCTCGAACAGGTCTATGACATCAGCTTCACCGCCAACGACAAAATGTGCGTCCCTGGATGCTGGGACATGATGCCGGACTACTACCTCAAGCGCGGAACGGCCCTCTACCGCCGGACTTTCACTGTCGAAAAGGACTTCAAGGATGCCGTGCTGGAGATCGAGGGCATGGGACTGCGCGGACGGTTAGCAATTGACGGACGCGAACTTGGGGAATACCCGTATCCATACGCGAAACTTGAAATTCCGGTCGGAAAACTCTGCAAGGGAGAGCACGAGATTGTCGCCGCCCTTGACAACCGCTTCGACAAGGAGAAGATGAAACTCGCCAGATCGTTCTACGACTTCTATCTCTTCGGCGGATTCTACCGAGGAGTGAGGATTGTCGAGAAAGAGCCTAAGATTTTTGTCCGCACGCTAGACTACCGGACAGGACTGATCGAGGTCGAGGTTGAAGGAGGCCGAAAGTTCCGCAAAACTCTCAAGGACTTCAAATTGTGGAGTCCCGAGGAGCCGAATATGACTACGATTGAGGTAGATGGCAGGAAGGTCCGCTTCGGTGTGAGGCAGATTGAGGCGCGGGACAGAAAGCTCTGGCTCAACGGAAAGGAACTGTTTCTCAAAGGTGTGAACCGCCACGACCAGAGCCCTCTTGGAGGCGCTACCGTGCCCGAGATCGAGTGGGTTCAGGATCTGCAGCACCTCAAGGATCTCGGAGGCAACTTCATCCGTGGGGCACACTACCAGCAGGCCGACCGCTTCCTCGAACTCTGCGACGAGATGGGCGTGCTCGTCTGGGAGGAGTCCCTCGGCTGGGGCAACGGACAGGACTATACCAAGAGCGTCGGGGACTGTACCGACCCGGAATTCCGGGAGCAACAGATCAAGCAGACTCGGGACATGGTTCGAAACAGTTTCAACCACCCGAGCATAATCATCTTCTCTTTCCTAAATGAGCCGGGAAGCACCACAAAGGAATGCAAAAGCCTGATTGACGAACTGATAGCCACGGTGAAGGCTGAGAATTCCGGAAGGCTCGTCACCTTCGCCTGCAACATGGGAGTGAACGACATCTGCAACGATAACACGGACCTCATCGCCATCAACAACTATCCCGGCGTGATCCCGTGCTACCCTGGCGAGCCTGCCACTCTCAGAAAGAAAGTGAACGAAAGCTTCGACGAAATAGTAGCATCTTTCCGCACGCGCTATCCCGACAAGCCTATCATGATTTCCGAGACAGGATACGGTGCCGTCTATGGCTGGCACGACCAAGCAGCGAGCGTCTCGACTGAAGAGTTCCAAGTTGAGTACCTCACCTACGCATTTGAGAACTTCTGGAACAATCCAGACATCATAGGTTTCGCCGTATGGCAAATGAACGACAACCGCACCTATTCCCGCAACAGCGAGGACCAGCCGGCAAAGCAGTTCATGGCCATGAGCCACGCCGGCATCTACAACTTCCTCCGCCAGCCGAAGAAATCCGTAGAGACCGTCCGCCACTATTTCTCTCTGAAATAAGCAGTTTCCTATATTTCAGAAATATAAAAAAACTGATGCTGTGGGTCGTAATCGCCTATAGAAAGTGAGATTCCGAGGAAATGCCGTTTGATTTATGTAAAAATTTCGCCACATTTGCAGTTCGAATTGGGGGAAATTTTAATGACTGCGGAAGGAAATATTCTTTGGAATGAATTTAGGCAGACGGGGAGCAGGAAAGACTTCAAGCGGCTGTTTGACGCTTACTATGACACGCTTGTCCGCTATGCCTGGTGGTTTCTTAAGTCAAGAGAAGACTCGGAGGAGGTAATTCTTGACCTCATGCTCCATTTGTGGAAAAACCGGGAGTCAATAGACATTTCGGAGTCCTTCCATTCATATCTGAGGACATCAGTGCGTAACCGCTGCCTCAATAGGCTCAGGAAAACGGACTTGTACGCATATCTCGACATCATGCAGGACATCGAGTCTCCCGAAAATGTCGATGCTGGACTGAATATGGAAGACATCAGTTCCGTTGTGTGGGCCGCAATGTCGTCGTTGTCTGAGAAATGTCAGGAAGTTTTCAGTCTGTCGCGGAAAGAAGGCATGAAAAACTCGGAGATTGCCGAAAGGATGGGGTTGTCCGAAAAATCGGTGGAGGCGTACATCACCAAGAGCCTGAAAACCATACGCCTGAATCTGAAAAAACACATGATTCTGTTACTATTCTTGGGAATATGACAAGAAAATAGAGCAGGCTAATCACTTCCCTGTCGTCAAAGGAACGACCGCACTACAGAAAAAAACTACGGGATACCTAAAATTTTATTAGGGTATCCCGATTTTTTTGTGTCTATGAATATGAAAAGAGCAAATTGCCTCTGATTGAGGATTATTTTTGAAGGTTTTCTATTATCATAAAAAACCACAAAGTATAATATATGGACACAAACACAGACCTTATCATAAAATCACTCGGAAAGAAATTGTCGGAAAGTGAAAGATGCGAACTCGAAAACTGTCTTGCCGACGAGGAAAACAAGAAGAAATATGCGAGCCTGAAGGCCGTGTATACAAAGGCTCTGGAGGCTGGAAGTCAGATCAGTCCGGACACGGCAGCTGGATGGAATGCATTTCTGAACAGGATTAAGTCAGGCAGACGCAGGCTCTCAAGGACATGGAGGGTGGCGACGGTGGCTGCCTGCGCGGCGGCTGTCGCTTGCGTTTCAGTTCTGCTGTTCAAAGACCTGTACGACGAGACCACAAAGTTGCCTACAATGGATGAATATATCGCGGCAGTGGAAGAAATGCCTGGGCTCAAGGACACGAGACTTGTATTATCCGACGGGAAATCGATAGACATAGATTCGCGATATTCCGAAATCATAATTTCCGAAAACGGTTCATACTCAATAAATTCCGTAAACATAGAGTCCTCGGCACATGAAGGCTACAGCAGGGTGATTGTTCCCGAAAGACACTGGGTTCACCTCGTCCTGCCCGACGGAAGCCGCGTGGATCTGAATTCATCCTCCGATTTTATATTTCCGTCCGCGTTCTCTGAAAAAGAGAGGCGGGTTCATGTCTGCGGCGAGGGGTATTTCTCCGTCGTCAAGGATGCTTCACGGCCGTTTACAGTCAGCGCCGACGGAATGAAGGTCAGCGTGCTCGGAACTGAGTTCAACATGAAGTCGCGCGACAATCTTTCGGAAGTCACGCTAGTGCAGGGAAAGGTCAGCGTAACTAACGATGGGGGAAAATCCTGCATCCTGTCGCCGTCGGAGCAGGTTCGTCTTGAAAACGGGGAGTTGACAAAGGCACAGGCCGTGGACACGGAAACGGTGACCTGCTGGACCAAGCCGCGCATGATCTGCAGAAATCAGAACATCGAACAAGTGGCCGAAAAACTTGCCACATACTACGGAGTGGAGTTCCATTACACGGAATCACTCAAGGACATCGTCATCAACGGAAAGATTGACCTCCGAGAGGAACTTGAAAGCGTGCTCAATACGATTGCGTTCACGGCGCCGGTAAGTTTCGAGATGCATGGAGAAACAGTTGAGATACATAGGACAGACAAATTTTAGAGTCAAGGGAAATAGATTGACTCATATTTCTAAATATTAAAAATAAATTGCCACATATTTAACAATCAATTAAAACTGAATCAATGAATTATCAGAAACCACAGATGAACGAACTCGTCCTCGGGTGCGACGAGAGATTCGCCGCATCCATCAGCACCGGCCAGATTTACTTCGAGGAAGGAACCACGGACAACGAATTTAACACGGAAAACAATTGAAAAACAAATAACCAACACATGAAAAGGATATCTATACTTATGGCATTGGCAGCCGTCTCTCTCGCTGCTTGTCAGAAAGAAAAGACACCGGAAACGGTCTCAAGAAACATCACGATTAAGGCTCAGACCATTTATGCCCCGACAAAAGCGGGGATCGGGGATGATTCACGGGCACAGTGGAGCATCGGTGAAACTGCTGCATTGGTCTCACTGTCAGACTACTCCGTCCACGAATCAGCGGCCTTGACATCAGAGGACATAACGAATGAAGGAAGTCAGGCTGCGTTTTCTTTCAGCGGAATCGCTGACGGCAACTATAGGCTCGTGTCGCCCAAAGTCGAGGTCTCAGAAGCTGGAGTGACTTTCAGCGTTCCGAGCGCCCAGACCCAGGAAACTCCGGGGATTTCCGGCAACAGACTATTCCTCGTCGGCGGCGCGAAAGGTTCAGCTGAAGGGCAACTTGCAGACATCACGGTCGGAGATGGCAACAGTTCCTGCAACGCATATTTCCGCCTTGCAGGGGCGCTGCTCAAATTCAATGTATTCAGCAGCACCGCCTCAGGCACGGAGCAGCTCAAGAGCATCAGCGTAAGCGCCGGCTCGGCACAGATTGCAGGCAGCATCACGGCAGGCTTCGATGGAGAAGTGAACTCCGCCAAGGGGTCTGGCAATGAAGTCAGCGTTTCTGTACGTACACCGGAGATTGTCGTGGCAAAGACCGCTGGTGAGGCCAAAGGAATCTATGCAACCGTGATTCCGACAAAGGTCGCAGCAAACGAAGCAGGCAGCATGACCTACACCATAACCACGGACGGATCTGTCTATCAGTTCGTTTCAAAGGAGGAGAAGGAATGGGTCGCCGGAGCGGTGAACGTGGTGAACATTGACCTTGATGCCGCCACAAAGGTTGAGAGACAAGCACCGATAATGTCCTCCACTCACCCACAAACCAAGGGAGACTTCCCGATGACTGAGGTAGAGCCGGGCGTATATAAGCTTGAGCATCAGTGGCTCAGCGGTCAGGAATATGACATCTGGTTTGCCGCCGGCACAAGCGGATTCTACTACGCGCCAGTCGATCCGTGGGTTTCAGAGCAAAATCGCGTGTTTGACATAGAATACACGAAAGAAGTGCGTGCCCTCAAAATCCAGTCTTACGACGGGAAGAACTACGGGGAGAAATACTACACCATAATCCTCGACACCAACACGAACAAACTCTCGATGATTCAAGAAACCGGCGAGAGGTTCTGGATTGTGGGAGACAACCTCAGTTGGGAGATGAATAAATATGAAATGACCGTAGACAAGACCGCGGGTAAGGCAACTTGGTACGGTTGGTTCAAGGCGGCCAACAACTTCAAGATTCACGGCGAGAACATGTGGGCGGAGAACACTTGGAATGGTCCGAACAACTATGCCGGTTCCGGAGAGTGGTACTTCAAGGACAGTTCCCGCGAGAACGGGATTACTCTGAACAGCGACGGACTCAAGCAGTGGAGCTGCGAGGCCGGCTACCACAAAGTGACGTTCAACTACAAGGCCTCCCCTATGACGCTCAGCATCGAGAAAGTGGAGTCTCTCGAACTTTCGGTGAACGGAACTGCCATGACATACTCAGGAAACAACGAATACACCGCGACTCTCAACTTTACCAAGGGAGAGCCTGTGACCTTCGCCGGGTGCAATGACCTTGAATATGTAAGGCAGGACCCGGACTTCCTCAAGGACGGCAAGTTCAACTCAAAGACGGGGAGCTACACGGTCGTGCTACGCCTGGGAACGCGCGAGAACAGCTGGTCTGATTCCGGGAATCAAATTCCTGACAATTCTTGGACAATCTTCAGGTCTGAGAACAATGGAGGAGTATATTCAACACTTTTCCTAAGCGGTGAAGGGGTCGCGTCGGTTACAATAAAGAATTGCGTCGGCTGGAATGTTGAAGGAACAGCTCTTGCGTTCATGGCTGAAATTGGAGACAAGGTCTATCAGTTCACAGGCCGTTACAGAGAAACATGGTGGAAGCTTGAGCCTTATGACAGATGGACCAACGGCCTAAACTTCAAATATTTCGGAAACATCTGGTGGAACGGAGGCATCGTGAGCGGTGTCAACCTTAACGACAAGACCGGGAAAATCACCCAGGGCACTGACGGCAACCTCCGCTGGACGGACGCTAAGTCAAAATGGGACGACTACGGAACCTACAGGATGACAGTCGACATGAACACGAACCCGCAGACCGTGACTTTTGAGAAACTGTAGCCCCACAGAAAAGTGAAAAACAATTCTCATTTTTTGAAACACATCAAAGCAAGAACGGACTAATGAAGAAATTCTTATCGGCCTTAATGGTCTTGTTCTGTATGGCATCAACATTCGGAGGCTCGGTCCTGGCGCAGGACGCGGGACTGAGCCTTTCGATGACCGATCGGCCAATTCAAGACTGCATCGACCACATAGAACGGACGACTGACTATGTTTTCATCTTCAACAAAGACATAGACACAGGGCAGCACGTCTCCATATCTGTCAGCGGAGCGACTATCGACGAGCTGCTTCAGAAACTCTTTTACGGAACCGGCATAGGGTATAGTATCCGGGGGAAGCAGATTTCATTGAGTAAAACGGCGCCGCTGAAAAAAGCCTCGTCCACGCACACTGTAAAGGGAGTCGTGACTGATGACAGCGGAGAGGAGCCTTTGGTGGGAGTCGGGGTTCTGGTCAAGGGAACCGGCACGGGAACAATCACCAACGATCTCGGTGAGTATAGCATCGAAGTCCCTGAGAACGCCACGCTGATATTCTCCTACATCGGATTCCGCCAGAGCGAGATTCTCGTGGGAGACCTGGCAATACTGAATGTCAAGATGATGCCGGACAACGAGATTATGGACGCGGTGGTCGTGGGCGCAGGTACGCAGAAGAGAATTTCCGTGACCGGTTCAATCACATCCATGACGGGAGACAAACTCCGCGCCCCGTCATCATCGCTCACAAACAACCTTGCCGGTAAGCTTTCCGGAGTAATTTCAGTCACCACAAGCGGCGAGCCGGGAAGTACGTCTTCATTCTACATCCGCGGAATCAACACCTTCGGCGGACGCTCCACCCCTCTCATAATGCTGGACGGAGTTGAGATTTCCACCGCCGACCTGAACAATATCCCCTCCGAGACCATCGAATCTTTCTCTATTCTCAAGGATGCTTCCGCCACTGCGATTTACGGGGCGCGAGGAGCCAACGGAGTCATGCTTATAACTACAAAGACGGGAACGGAGAACACAAAGGCGAAAATCAATGTCACCTACGAACACTCGTTCCTCCAGCCGGTGAATGTCGTGGACTACACCGACGGCGTGACATTCATGGAAACATACAACTACGCCCATAGGATGCGGTCTTCATCTCCGCTTCAGAAATATAGCGACGTGAAGATTGAAGGAACGCGGAATCACGTGAACGAGTACGTCTATCCCGACGTAGACTGGTACAGCCTCATGCTCAAGAAGTTCACGATGAACGAAAGGGCGAACATCAACATCCAGGGAGGAGGTTCGCACGTGACATACTATATGTCCCTTCAGCTCAACCACGACAGCGGAATGCTGAACGTTCCGAAGAACTACTCACTGGACAACAACCACAACCAGATGAGGTACATCTTCCAGAACAATCTCCAATACAAAGTCACAAATTCGACAACACTCGGACTGAGGATGAACGCGCAGATTTCCAACCTCAAGTCTCCGAACACATCGTCTGATGCGATTTTCAAGGAGATTTACAAGAACAACCCTGTGCTTTATCCGGCCGTATTCCCAGACGACGGATGCGGTCACATGAAGTTCGGTTCCGAGTTCGTAAGTTCTAAAAGCTACTACACCAACCCTTACGCGAACATGCTCAACTCTTTCAAGGAGGTGAACGAGAACAAGCTCAATGTCTCGCTCAACTTCGACCAGAAGCTTGACTTCATCACGCAGGGGCTTTCCCTCTCCGCACTGGTCAACTTCAATGCTTGGTCATACGCTTCATACACAAGGTCGCTTTCGCCATATCTCTACCGTGTTGCGCCCGACAGCTATAACGTCGTGGCAGACAAGTATGTGCTCGACCTGCTCAAGGAAGGAGAGACCTACATCAACCAGTCTGGAGTCTCCAAGACATCGGACAATCTATTCTATTTCGATGCAAGGGCAAACTACAACAGGCGCTTCGGAAAGCACACCGTCACGGGAATGCTCATGTACATGATGAGACAGTACCGAACATCGGTGCTCCCGAGCCGCAACCAGGGATTCTCCGGACGCGCGACCTACGACTACGACAACCGCTACCTCGCCGAGGTGAACTTCGGCTACAACGGTACGGAAAGGCTCGGCAAGGGCGAAAGGTTTGAACTCTTCCCGGCTATGTCTCTCGGATGGGTGGTAAGCAACGAGAAGTTCTGGACTCCGCTGAAGAATGTGGTGACCCACCTCAAGATTAGGTCATCCTATGGACTCGTCGGCAGCGACGAGACTGGAGGCAGCAATGCTCCGTACTATATGTATATGTACAAGGTCAATCTCTACGGAGGACCTTTCTTTCAGTCAGGAATGCAAAGTGACTATTCCTACAAGTACAACGGGCCGATTATCACGGACTATCCGGTCGAGAACCCGTCATGGGAACGTTCGAAACAGTTTGACTTAGGTCTGGACATCCATCTTTTCAACGACCTCCAGATTGTCTTCGACTGGTTTGACTACCAGCGGGAAAGAATACTAATCGAGAGGGCGTCATTCCCCGACATCATGGGATATATGGGAGTGAAGCCGTGGGCAAATCTCGGCAAGGTAAACAACCGGGGCGTGGAGTTCAGCGTCAACTACCGCAAGGAAATTATCCCCGAGCTCACCATCGACCTGCGCAGCAACTTCACCTACACGGCGAACAAACTGGTCTATAAGGACGAACCAGAGTACGACTACTCATGGCAGACCCAGACAGGAAAGCCGCTCAATGCCCTATACGGATTCATCTGCGACGGGTTCTTCTCCGACGAAGAGGACATCGCCAGACACGCCGACCAGAGTTTCTTCGGAAGTCACGTAATGCCGGGAGATCTGAAATACAGGGACATAAACGGAGACGGAGCCATCACGTCCGAGGACAAGGTCATGCTCTCTCCCTATGGAAGTACACCGCGCATACAGTATGGTTTCGGCATCAGCGTGACCTGGAAAAAGTTGGACGCGAGCGTATTCTTCAACGGCTCGGCCAAACGGAAAATCATGCTTGACCCGAGTTCGATGCAGCCTTTTAACCAGTCATGGACGGCGGACCGCAACCTGATGCAGTGGATTGCCGACGGCTACTGGAAAGAAGGCACCGACAACTCCAAGGCCGTGTGGCCTAGGCTCGCAACCGCACAGGCACAGCAGGAAAACAACCTCAATCCGAGTACATTCTGGATGAAAGACGGAAGTTTCCTCAGATTCAAGACGCTTGAAGTTGGATATACCTTCCCACATTGCAGGGTCTATGTAAGCGGCGACAACCTTGCCGTATGGTCGACGTTCAAGTATTGGGATCCGGAACTTCAATACAGCACCTACCCTCTGAGCCGGACCTTCAACGTAGGCGTTCAGGTCAATTTCTGACGAAAAACGAGGTGACGACACACAATAAGATATAAGACAATGAGACACAATAAATTGCCATATTTATTCCTTTTATTTTCCCTGACTGCGGCAGTTCCTTCCTGCGGATTTTTGGACGTGGTACCGCCGGAGACCGAGGGACCGGACGATTTTCTTCTGGAAGCCGAGGACGCGCTGAAATATCTGTACGGATGCTACGGAACCCTTCAGAACAAGAACACGAAGGTCCTATCCTACAACACGCTGGCTTTCGGAAGCGATGAGATTGTGGGACCGGAGACGGTGTATGACAACTTCCGCAAGCAGCAGTGCAACCAAATTACCGGTTTCAACGTGGCTGCAAACGGAGGAGTGTGGAGCGACTACTACACCGGAATAGGCTACTGCAACAAGTTTATTGCCGACCTCCGGGCAACGGAGGTGAAAAACCTCACGAACAGCGACAGGACTGCATACCTTGCGGAGGCGAAGTTCCTCAAGGCCTATTACCACTACAAACTGATGTCGGCCTGCGGTCCGATTCCGATCATTGATGAGCAGCTCCCGATGTCAACGTCCAAAGAGCATATTCCCGGACGTTCGCATTTCGACGCGTGCACTGACTATGTAGTTCGACTATGCGACGAGGCCTATCCTGAACTGGAGACAGGCTTCGACAACAACGCCCGCTACTACGGACGCGCGACCAAGCTCGCCGCAAAGGTGCTCAAGGCCAAGGTGCTCGTGCTTGCCGCGTCGCCATTGTGGAATGGTTCGTTCTACGACAAGTCATGGAAGAACGAGAACTTCGAGACCCCGGGCTACGGTCATGAGTTAGTCTCCAGAACTTACGACCCGACAAAATGGGAACGGGCCGAGAAAGCCTGTCTTGAAGCCATTGAGGAGGCTGAAGAGAACGGGCACAGGCTCTTTTCCGTTGAGGATTCGGAGGTTCTCAGAGCCGCCGACGGCATTTCGCTTCCAAGGATACCTGTGACGGACGAGTCGGCGAGGAAAGAGATTGCAAAAAGGACCATGATGTTTCGCTACCTCAGTGTAGCGCGTCCCAATCAGGGAAACAAGGAGATCCTTTGGGGAATGTTGTGGCTCACGAACGAGATTTGCTCATGGGCGTCATATCCCCACTATGTGCTCGTGAAGGAGAACGGGCAGCCGGCAGGAGGCTGGGGAATGATAAACCCGACGCTTCAGAGCGTAGAGTCCTTCTTCACGAAAAACGGAAGGCGCCCGGCCGATGATCCTGTCTTTCCTAGCGAGGGAGACTGGTTCAGACGGGCAGGTTTCGAAGGAAGTCAGGAAAATGTAATCAACCTCTGCGCGAACAGAGAGGCACGGTTCTATGCTGCAATATCTTTTGACGGGGATGAATACTCCCCGGTAATCGCCAACGGTACACCGCTCTTCGTCAACGCCCTGAACCCTGACGAGAATGGCTACAATACAGATAAGTATGGTGTGAACAACAATTCCAGAACAGGATTCTGGAACAAGAAGTTGGTGCACCCGAACACTCGCTATGACAAATGGGGTAACGACAACACCGGTTCAATGACCAACCACCCGTGGGCGGTTTTCCGTCTTGCAGACCTCTACCTCATGTACGCTGAGGCATGTGCTCATACCGGGCACATAACCGAGGGCCTGGACTACCTCAACCGAATCCGCCGCAGAGCCGGAATCCCGGAATACACAGCTGCCGAAGTCAGTGGCTCCGAGGCCTTTCTCAAGGCCGTGCTGGAAGAGAGGTTCTGCGAACTATATCTTGAGGGCTGGCGTCTTGAGGACATAAGGAGATATGTGAACGGTGCAAAATATATGGGACACGACAACTATCAGGGTCTCAACGTTCTGGAGAAGAATCCCTCTTTCGACTCGTTCAACGTCAGGACGCAGATCGAGCAGCAGTATATGTGGCACAACAGGATGTACCTCCAGCCGGTGCCTGATGCCGAGGTGTATGCCAACCCGCAGATGGTTCAGGCTCCGCTTTACTGACAGGCTGCCCCATGATTTCTAAACATCAGAAGAAATGAAAAGATTCACATTCATACAATTGGCCTGCCTCGCGCTCGCCATTTCGTGTTCGGAACGAAAGGAGATGGACATCTTCCCCGAATATTACAAGACCATCATCTACATCAAGGAAAGCAGCACGGAATATGTGACCATCGATGCAACTGCCGCCGACCGCACGCTCGACTTCACCGTCTGCAAGGCCGGCAGCGACATCGGAACAAGGGTACACGCAGAACTGACCCCACTCCTCCAGAGCGAGCTTGACGAGAATTTCAATGCCGGCGGTGCTTCGGTCAGGTACATGATTCTGCCGGAAGATACCTACACCGTGGACACGCCTCTCGTTCTGGATTTCTCTGAAAGCGAGACATACAAGGTCATCGCCTGCACCCTCAGTTCGGAAAAGTTGGCACAGCTGAGCTCGTCAAATCCCGGAACGCGCTATGTCCTGGGATTCAGGCTCAGCAGTGAAAGCACTTCTGTGAATGAAAAATGCGCTACATATATGTGCGAGATAAGCGATGTCATCGTCCCTACAATCGGTTTCGAGAGGGCCGGGCTCAACCGCGTCAGCGCGGCAATAGACGAGACATGGCCTGGAGACAAGATGGAAATCAGCATACCGGTGGAGGTAAAGTCGCTTGACAACAGGTGGGACATAGACGCCAAGGTAATCATCGATGAAGAGTATCTCAAGACATACAATGCCGTGAACCTGACCGACTACGCCCTTCCGGCCGACGGCTATGAGGCATCTACATCAGTCTCCCTGCACTCGACGGAGCAGAAGGCATACGTGAAGGTGTCGGTCGGCGGAATCTCAAAGTTGCTAAGGCCCGTCATGATCCCACTCCGGCTTACGGACGCGTCACAGTTCAAGGTATCGGAATCCGACGGGATCTGCGCCATTCTCATAGACCCGACAATAAAGTATCCTGTGGAATTTGACCGCACCGAATGGAAATGGCAGGAATGCTGCCACGAGCCATGGGAGAACAGCGGCAATTGCAGCGCGTACTACATGATAGACAATGACATAAATTCCTACTGGCACTACTCATGGGAAGCGTCAAGTCCATGCAAGGGTCAAGAAAACCACTGCTTTGTCTTTGACATGGGCCGGACGGAGACCATCACCGGCTTCGGGTACATCGGGCGTCAGAATATGTGGTCCGGCAACGCGCTGAACGCACTGAGCTTTTTCGTGAGCGATGACCCGGCCGTATGGGGGCAGTCCGTCCATGACCACACGAACTGGACGAAGATTGTCGATGCTGCAAGCGTTGACAGCGGCAATGCGGAACAGAGCATCCCATCACGGCTGTTCCGAGGACGCTATCTCAAGGTCATGATTGCCGGTTCAAACGGCACGGAAGGTAACAACGGCGTCATGAAAGGCTGCATAGCGGAAATAAAGGTATATGGCAAATCAAATTAAAAATATGATGAAAAAGAGAATAATATCATCCATTCTTCTTGTTCTGGCTGTCGCCTGCGGCAAGGGCGAGGGAAACGCGAACCCAGTGCATGACCCTACCGGAAAGTTCGTTGTAGTCAAGGGCACTCAGCTCTATCAGGCGGACGGAAGCAGTTTCACGATAAAGGGAGTCAACCTCAACCACTGGCTCACACCGGAGTCATATATGTTCGGGCTGAAGAACATCTCCGTCACTGAAACAGACAAAGCTTTCAGACAGATATTAGGCGACGAGTACATGAACTCGTGGTGGAAGCGCTTCATGGAGAATTACTTCACTCTCGACGACTTTCTCTACCTCAACTCCATCGGGGCGAACACAGTACGTATGCCTCTGACCTACAAGATGTTCAACGACACCTTCTATCTCTGTGACAACAGCCCTGAAATGGGATTCGAGTTCATTGACAAGGTGGTGTCCTGGTGCAAGGAAGCCGGACTCTACCTTATTTTGGACATGCACGTGGCTCCGGGAGGACAAAGCGGTGCCCCTCACATCGACGACAGCGATGGCTATCCGAAGCTGTTCGAGAGCGAGGAAAATATGGAGGAGTTTTGCAGAATCTGGAAGAAAATCGCGACCCGCTATGCCGATGAGCCGATAATACTCGGATATGAACTCCTCAACGAACCGATAAAAAAGGAATATGAAAGCCTCTACCCATATCTCCAGCCCACTTTCGAGAAGGCGGCTGCAGCAATCAGGGAAGTCGATAAAAATCATATCCTTATCATAGGAGGAGCGAACTTTTATGACGATTTCACGCCTCTTAAAAATCTTGCCTTCGACTCAAAGATTCTGATGACGCGCCACCGCTACGGCAGCACGGTCGTCAAGGGCGACGCTGAACTTCGCGACAAATACGGGCTTCCCATCTTCATCGGGGAATTCGGGCATTGGAACGGAGGCACGGACATGACGGCGCAGATTGTATCAAACATGAAGTCTTCCGGAATCGGCTACACCTACTGGCCTTTCAAGAAGATGGACAATTGGGAGTCGCTGCTCGGATTCGACACTCCGGAAGGCTGGCAGCAGATTTCCGCCTTCGTGTCGGCCCAGCGCGACACTCCGGTTCAGATTCAGATTGCCTTGGGAAATATCGATGTGGAGAAGGCAAGGAAAGCGATGGAGGATTACCTCGTGAACTGCCTGTTCCGCAACTGCTTTGAAAGGGCGGAAGTAAAGGAAGGGCTTCAGTTAAAATAGACTGCGTATGAAGAATACATTGAAAATATTCGTTGCCGCGGCTCTATGTCTGGCCGCAACATCATGTGCGGACAAGTCGCCGCAGGACAGAGAAATGGATCGCTTTATATCCTCACTCATGAAGAGGATGACCTTTGAGGAAAAAGTGGGACAGCTGAACATGCCCGACCATGGGACTATGACCACGGGAACCGGAGCGTCATTCAACATCGCGGAGCGGATAATCAAAGGAGAGGCAGGTGCGATACTAAATGCGAGGGGATATAAGAAAATATATGAACTTCAACATCTTGCAGTCGATTCGAGTCGTCTTGGAATACCACTGCTGTTCGGAATGGACGTCATCCACGGCTATCAGACAGTGTTCCCTATTCCACTCGGCCTCTCCTGCACATGGGATATGGAAGCAGTGGAGGAATCCGCCCACATTGCAGCAGTGGAGGCCAGCGCCGACGGCACGAACTGGACATTCAGCCCTATGGTTGACCTGGGGCGGGATCCGCGCTGGGGACGGGTTGCGGAAGGAAACGGAGAAGATCCCTATCTTAACGCCAGGATAGCCGAAGCTATGGTTTGGGGCTATCAGGGACGGCCCGGCCACCGTTTCGAAAAGGAGGACCAGATTATGGCCTGCGTGAAGCATTTCGCCCTCTACGGAGCTGCCGAGGCGGGACGGGACTACAACACGGTGGATATGAGCCGACAAAAGATGTTCAACGAGTATATGGTGGGTTACAAGGCCGCAGCCGATGCCGGAGCCGGAAGCTTCATGACCTCATTCAATGTCGTCGATGACGTGCCCGCATCCGTTAACCGCTGGCTTATGACCGATGTTCTGCGCAAACAATGGGGGTGGAACGGATTTGTGGTAACGGACTACATTTCAATCAATGAATGCGTTGACCACGGAGTCGGAAACTATCACGAAGTCGCTGTCAAGGCCCTCAAGGCAGGGGTCGACATGGATATGGTCGGAGAGACTTTCTTCACACAGGCAAAGTCCGCCGTCGAAGCAGGTGAGCTCAAGATGGAGGATGTTGACCGGGCATGCAGGCGGGTGCTTGAGGCTAAGTACAGGCTCGGCCTGTTCAGAGACCCATACAAGTTCTGCCGTCCGGACGATGTGGAGAGCAAGATGTACTGCGAAGAGCACAAGGCAGCCGCACGCCGAATATCGGCGGAGTCTTATGTGCTGCTCAAGAATGAGGACAACCTGCTTCCGCTTGAGAGGAAGGGAACGATAGCCATCATCGGGCCGCTCGCTGACGCCGCCAGGAATATGCCTGGAACATGGTGCGGAGCCGCAGAACTTGACAAATATCCCAGCCTGCTTGAAGGAATGAAGGATGTTGCCGGCGGCAATGTCAGGATTCTATACGCAAAGGGCTCCAATCTGACAAGGAACGAGCGGCTCGAAAGGAACTCCACGCTGTTCGGCAAGACTCTCGTCAGGGATTCCCGCAGCGAGAGGGAAATGATTGCCAAGGCCGTCGCAACCGCACGCAGAGCGGATGTCGTCGTGGCTGCTCTCGGGGAATCCGCCGAGATGTCAGGCGAGTGCTCCTGCCGCTCGGATATCACGATTCCGGACGTACAGAAAGACCTGCTCAAGGCGCTTATAGCAACTGGCAAGCCTGTAGTGCTCGTGCTTTTCGATGGTAGAGCCCTTGCCATAGACTGGGAAAGCCGCAATGTTCCAGCCATCTTGAATGTCTGGTTCGGAGGCTCCGAGGCGGCATATTCCATCGCAGACGTGCTCTTCGGTGATGTGAACCCGTCAGGAAAGCTCACTATGACCTTCCCGCAGTCAGTCGGCCAAATCCCGCTCTACTATGCGCAGAAGAATACCGGCCGTCCGGCATACAAACCCAAAAATCCCGAGGACTGGTTCTGGAAATACCGTTCCAACTACCTCGACATCAGCAACGATCCCGTCTATCCTTTCGGCTACGGACTGTCCTACACAAAGTTTGAATATGGGCCAGTGGAACTGTCCTCTTCTCAAATAGCGTCCGACGGCAAGGTCGTCGCGAGCGTCGCCGTGACAAACACCGGCAAAAAAGCCGGCAAGGAAGTGGTGCAGATGTATATACGCGATGTCGTAGCATCTTCGTCACGCCCTATGCGCGAACTCAAGGGATTCGAGAAGATAAGACTTGAACCGGGAGAGAGCCGCACCGTGAGTTTCGAAATCGAGCGCGATGCCTTGTCTTTCTGGAATATGGATATGGAATATGTCTGTGAGCCGGGAGAATTTGAAGTTTTCATAGGACCGGACTCTACGACTGAGAACAAGGCGTCGTTTGTTCTGATGTAAAAAGCTTCTATACAATAATAATCAATAATTTATGAATTTCATTCTCACTTTCCTCGCCGCCATTTCCCTCGGCGGAATCTGGGACTTCAGATTTGAAGAGAATAAGTCGCTCGAACAGGTCTATGACCTCGACTTCACGGCAAACGACAAAATGTGCGTCCCGGGATGCTGGGACATGATGCCGGACTACTACCTCAAGCGCGGAACAGCCCTCTATCGACGGACTTTCACGGTCGAAAAGGACTTCAAGGATGCCGTGCTGGAGATCGAGGGCATGGGACTGCGCGGACGGTTAGCAATTGACGGACGCGAACTTGGGGAATACCCGTATCCATACGCGAAACTTGAAATTCCGGTCGGAAAACTCTGCAAGGGAGAGCACGAGATTGTCGCCGCCCTTGACAACCGCTTCGACAAGGAGAAGATGAAACTCGCCAGATCGTTCTACGACTTCTATCTCTTCGGCGGATTCTACCGAGGAGTGAGGATTGTCGAGAAAGAGCCTAAGATTTTTGTCCGCACGCTAGACTACCGGACAGGACTGATCGAGGTCGAGGTTGAAGGAGGCCGAAAGTTCCGCAAAACTCTCAAGGACTTCAAATTGTGGAGTCCCGAGGAGCCGAATATGACTACGATTGAGGTAGATGGCAGGAAGGTCCGCTTCGGTGTGAGGCAGATTGAGGCGCGGGACAGAAAGCTCTGGCTCAACGGAAAGGAACTGTTTCTCAAAGGTGTGAACCGCCACGACCAGAGCCCTCTTGGAGGCGCTACCGTGCCCGAGATCGAGTGGGTTCAGGATCTGCAGCACCTCAAGGATCTCGGAGGCAACTTCATCCGTGGGGCACACTACCAGCAGGCCGACCGCTTCCTCGAACTCTGCGACGAGATGGGCGTGCTCGTCTGGGAGGAGTCCCTCGGCTGGGGCAACGGACAGGACTATACCAAGAGCGTCGGGGACTGTACCGACCCGGAATTCCGGGAGCAACAGATCAAGCAGACTCGGGACATGGTTCGAAACAGTTTCAACCACCCGAGCGTAATCATCCACGCTTTCCTTAACGAGCCCGGCAGCTGGTCAAAGGAATGCAAGTGTCTGATTGACGAGCTGATAGCCACGGTGAAGGCTGAGAATTCCGGAAAGCTTGTCACCTTCGCCTGCAACATTTGGGAAACAGACATCTGCAATGAAAATACCGACATAGTTGCGTTCAATACCTACCCTGGTCTGATTCCATGCTTCCCAGGAGAACCTGACTCGTTCAAGAGAAAAGTCAACGACAATCTTGACACAATCATCTCGACATTTCGTCAACGCTACCCCGACAAGCCGATAATGGTGTCTGAAACCGGCTGCGGCGCCGTCTATGGATGGCACGACGAGGCGGCAAACGTCAACACCGAAGAATTCCAGAACGAATATCTGGGCTATGTCTTTGAAAACCTCTGGAACAATCCGGATGTCATAGGCTATTCAATCTGGCAAATGAACGACAACCGCACCTACTCCCGCAACAGCGAGGACCAGCCTGCCAAGACATTTATGGCCATGAGCCACGCCGGCCTCTACAACTTCCTCCGCCAGCCGAAGAAATCCGTAGAGACAGTCCGCCACTATTTCTCCTTGAAATGAGTATAGATTATATAAAATTTCGTTATCATCATTTCAATAACACTGAAGGTAAGTATGAATATTCAGAAGTTTTTGTCCATAATCATCGCCATGGCCATCGGGACAGCCGTTTCTTTCTCCAAGGTTATCCCAACGCCCGTCTTCTCCGACAATATGGTGCTCCAGCAGCAGAGCAAAGCAGCGATATGGGGAGAGGCAACTCCAGGAAAAAAAGTGAAGATTTCAGCATCGTGGTCAAAGTCAAAGTTTGAGGCGTATGCCGATGAGAACGGGAAATGGTTCACGAGGATTTCGACACCCAAGGCCGGCGGTCCATACAGAATCGTTCTTGACGATGGAGAGCGGACAGTCATCGACAACGTCCTCATCGGCGAAGTCTGGCTGTGCGCCGGGCAGTCCAACATGGAGATGCCTATCAAGGGATTCAACGGACAGCCGGTGAAGGGCTCTGCGGAAACCATACTGAACGCGAAGCCGGAAATCCCCGTGCGGCACTGTTACGTAAAGAGGGAGACCTCGCTCACTGTGAGAGACAAGTGCACGGCGACATGGACGGAGAACACACCGAAAGACGTAGCCGAGGCCAGTGCGCTCGCATATTTCTTCGCGTCCAAACTCCACGATGTCCTCGGTGTGCCGGTAGGCGTCATCAACGTGTCATGGGGTGGCAGCTGCATAGAGGCCTGGATGAGCAAGGAACTGCTTGACAAGGAGTTCGCGGGAGAAATGGACATGAGGGCATACGAACTCGGACATTGGCCGAAAGATTTCAAGGGATTTGTCCCGGCATGTCTCTACAACGCCATGCTTCATCCGTTGGCTCCATACACGGTCAAGGGCTTCATCTGGTATCAGGGATGCAACAACCGCAACCGTCCGGAGCAGTACAGAAGACTCCAGCCGGCATTCGTAAAGATGCTCCGCGATGAGTGGGGCGATGATTCCCTGCCATTCTATTTCACCCAGATAGCCCCGTTCAAGTACGGAGGCACCGAGGATGACCCTCGGACCGGCTATTTCATGTGGGCACAGGCTCAGACTTTAGAGAAGATTCCGCACAGCGGGATGGCAACTACCGTTGATGTCGGGGAAGCCAACTGCATTCATGCAGCAGACAAGGCCACGCCCGCGCATAGGCTCGCATATCTCGCTCTGACAAAGGACTATGGCATCTCCGGCCCAGATGTGGATACTCCAGTTGCGGAGTCGTTTGCCTTCGGGAACGGCACGGCGACAGTGACATTCCGCTGCGGTCCTCAGGGTCTCTCGCCCATATCCACTGACCTTCATGGATTTGAACTGGCCGGAGCAGACCATGTTTTCCATCCCGCGACCGCACGAATTGACGACAATGACTGTAAGGTCATTCATGTCCGCTCCGATGAGGTCAAGACACCGGTGATGGTCCGTTACTGCATGAAAAACTGGTTCGTGCCCACGCTCTTCAACTGCTTCGGCATCCCTGCCAGCCCTTTCCGCTCCGATGACCGGGAATAATACCCTGAGACGAACCCGTCCGTCGTCATTTCTGCGGAAATGAGTGCTGAAATAAGCCTTTTTTCTGAGAAAATATCCCTATTTTTCATAACTTTGCGGATTATTGCATAATTTTTCCGCGTCCAAAGCGGGACTATTTGACTTGAAAAACAATAAACGTAAAGATACAATGAAAGATTTTGTAAAAATGCTTCTGGCCGTGATGGCTGGAATGCTGATTTTCTCGGTAATCTGGGTAATCATGATGTTCAGCTTCATCGGCTCCATTGCCGCGCTGTCATCGTCGGACACACCGGTGATTGCCAAGGAGGGCGTACTCAACATGGATCTCTCAAACATCGTACTGAGCGAGCAGGAACAGCCGTTCAACTTTAACGGAATGTTCTCCAAGGGCACGCAGCCGACGAGCATCGGAATGTGGAACGCGGTGCAGGCAGTGAAGATGGCCGCGGCCGACCCGGGAATCAGATTCATCTATCTTCGTCCTGACGGGATTTCAGGAGGAATTGCCGAGATTGAGGAGTTCCGCAAGGCTCTCGCAGACTTCAGGCTCAGCGGCAAGGCAATCGTGGCATTCACGGAGAACCCTTCCAACGCGAGCTATTACCTCGCCAGCGTAGCCGACAAAGTCTATGTCACCGGCAGCAAGGGCGGTATGAACACCCTCATAGGACTGTCCTCGCAGATGTATTTCCTCAAGGACATCCTCGATAGGCTCGGGGTGAATATGCAGCTCATCCGCCACGGAAAGTACAAGTCCGCCGGTGAAATGTATATCAAGAGCCAAATCTCACCGGAGAACTACGAACAAAACAAAGTGATGATAAGTTCCATCTGGAACAGCTGGGCATCGCAAATTGCAACTTCGCGGGGAATTGAACTGTCAAAATTCAACGAACTGATTGACAATCTTGAACTTAACGAGCCGCAGGATTTCGTAAAATACGGACTTGCCGACGATGTGCTGACGCGCGAACAAAGGGCACAGAAACTCTGCACCCTCTACATGACCGAAGACATCAACGCCATCAGCTTCATTCCGTTCGAGGACTATGTCGCAGTAAAGACGACCACGCCTAAGTTCAGCACTAACCAGATCGCGGTCATTTATGCCGACGGAGAAATCGTTGACGGACGCGAGGTCGAGAATGTCGCCGGAGACCGCTTTGCAGAAATCATCGCCTCTGTTCGCGAGGACGACATGGTGAAGGCTGTCGTTCTCCGTGTAAGCTCTCCGGGCGGAAGCGTCCTTGCCTCCGACAAGATTCGCAAAGAGCTCCAGCTCCTCAAGGAGAAGAAGCCTCTCATCGCCTCCTACGGCAACTATGCGGCATCCGGCGGATATTGGATTTCAGCCGGCTGCGACTACATCTTCTCTGACGCCACAACCCTCACCGGCTCAATCGGCGTATTCAGTCTCATCCCTGACTTCGGCAAAACCGTCAAGGAACTCGCCCACGTGAACGTGACTTCCATCAACTCGAACAAGCACAGCGACATGTACTCCGGAATGCGCGCACTTGACAAGGACGAGATTGCCTATCAGCAGAAGAGCGTAGAGCACATCTACGACGAGTTCACAGGCATTGTGGCAGAGGGACGTGACCTGCGCAAGACTTATGTGGATTCCATAGCACAGGGCCGCGTGTGGACAGGAGTCGATGCAATCAAGATCGGTCTCGTCGATGAAATCGGAGGTCTTGAGGCTGCGCTTCTCAAGGCAGCCAACACGGTAGATGGAAGCGAATCTCTCGACAATTTCTACATCGCCTCCTACCCGGCAGCCCAGACCACATGGGAAGCTCTCCTCGCCACATTCCAGGGGCAAAGCACTCCGGTAATCTTCGCCGGCACACCGCTTGAGGCCGTTGAGAAAGCCTTCCGCAACGTCAGCACGGCCCAGTCCGGAAAGGCCTACGCGCGTATGGAGAATGAGTATGTGATACGATAGTTTTCCAGACTCAAGCAGATAGATGAATCCTCACGGGAAAGAGTGCGACCGCCGTAGTTGACGATTTGTCAAGTTCGGCGGTTTTTTGTAACTTTGCACGTTTTCACGTTCAGCGTGAGATTCATTGATTTTGACGAGGAAAGAAATATGGAACAGACGAATCCTTCGGTTAGCGAATACAACGACGACAGCATCAGAACCCTTGAAGACGTGGTTCACATCCGGAAAAGACCGGGAATGTACATCGGACGGCTCGGGGACGGCAGCAATCAGGGGGACGGTATATATGTCCTGCTGAAAGAGGTCGTGGACAACTGCATCGACGAGTTCGCGATGGGATTCGGAAAGAATGTGAAGATTGACATCGACGATGCCGGAAAAGTGACGGTAAGAGACTTCGGACGAGGCATTCCGCTCGGAAAGCTGACGCTCGCGGTGAGCAAACTGAACACAGGCGCGAAATACGACACCAAAGTCTTTCAGAAATCCGTTGGACTGAACGGAGTGGGTACAAAAGCCGTGAACGCGCTGTCGTCATATTTCCACATTGAGGCCTACCGCAACGGCAAGACGGCAAACGCCACCTTCAAAAGGGGACGACTGCAGGAAGAAGTCACCGACAAGGACAACGTCAGCACAAAGGAGAAGAACGGAACGCTCGTGTGCTTCGTTCCGGACGTGGACATGTTCGGAAATTTCCATTTCAACATGGAATTCGTCGAAAAGATGGTCAAGAACTACTGCTACCTCAACAAGGGACTGACCATCACGCTGAACGGAACGCCGTATATGTCGAAAAACGGGCTTCTGGACATCGTGAACGACAATCTTTCCGAAGAGCCGCTATATCCTCCGATTCACCTTGAGGGGGAGGACATCGAGGTCGTGCTCACCCACGGCAACGCCTACGGGGAGAACATCGCTTCGTTCGTGAACGGGCAGAACACCCGCGACGGAGGAACGCATCTGGCAGCCTTCCGTGAAGCTATTGCAAAGACACTCAAGGAGTTCTTCAAGAAAGACTATGCTCCTGAGGACATCCGCCAAGGAGTCATAGGAGCCATCAGCATACGCATTCAGGAGCCGAACTTCGAGGGGCAGACCAAGACCAAACTCGGCTCGACCTACACCTTTGAGCAGGAGGTTCTCGACGAGAACGGCAACCCGGTGAAGGACGCAAACGGAGCGAACAGAATCGAGAGAGGACCGACAATCAGGGCCTTCATCAACGACTTCATAAAGACGAATCTCGACAACTATCTCCACATCCACAAGGACATCGTGCCGGTGATTCAAGCGAAGATCATAGCTTCCGAGACAGAGCGCAAGGAAATCTCCGGCATCCAGAAGAAGACCCGTGAGCGCAACAAGCGCACGAACATCTACAACCGCAAGTTGCGTGACTGCAAGCTGCATTTGGGAGACAGGATCACCGAGCAGAACAAGGAGAAGATCGATCTCACGAGCATATTCATCACCGAGGGAGACTCCGCAAGCGGTACCATCACCAAGGCACGCGACGCTCAGACCCAGGCGGTGTTCAGCCTCCGTGGAAAGCCCATCAACTGCTACAAGGAGAGCCGCAAGAAAGTGGCGGAGAACGAGGAACTGAACCTGCTTCTGAACGCGCTCGGAGTGGAAGATGACGTCGCGGACCTTCGCTACAACAGGATTGTGGTGGCGACCGATGCCGATGACGATGGAATGCACATCCGCATGCTCGTGCTGACCTTCTTCATGAAATACTACCCGGAGCTTATCCGCAACGGGCACGTCTACATTCTGCAGACTCCCCTCTTCCGCGTGCGCAACAAAAAGGAAGCGATTTATTGCTACGACGCTGTGGAGAAGGAGAAGGCGATACGCAAACTCAAGACAGGCGTGGAGATTACGCGGTTCAAGGGACTTGGTGAGATTTCGTCTGACGAGTTCAAGGACTTCATCGGCGAGGGCATGAGACTCGACCCGGTGACACTGAGCGACGAGGAGTCGATCTCCGAGATTATGGAGTTCTACATGGGCGACAACACCATTGAGCGTCAGAATTTCATACGGGGCAATCTTCGTAGCGAGGAGGAACTTGAAGATGTAAACATTTGATACGACATCCCTAATCTCGCTGTCTTAACTATTGATTGACAATCGATTGGTTCGCCAATAAACACAATAACTGAAAACAAGTATAGATATATATATGTGGAGAAAATTCTGCGCCTTCATGCTGAAGGCATTGGGCTGGACAGCTGTAGAACCGCCGGTACCCGAAGACAAATGCGTGATTCTCGGTGTGCCGCATACGACTATATGGGATTTCGCAATATCCTATCTCTATTACACTTCGGTGGGAGGTAAGGCCTATTGCATGGTGAAGAAGGAGTTTTTCCGCTGGCCGCTCGGACCGATTATCCGGAAGATGGGCGGTGTGCCAGTCGACCGGACAAACGGGGCGTCAGTGGTGCTGAGCGTCGTCCATGAGATGAACAGCCGGAAGACGATGCACCTCGCTCTTGCCCCGGAAGGCACACGCAAACCAGTAAGGCGCTGGAAGACAGGCTTCCACAAGATTGCGACGGAAGTGGGCTGCCCGGTCTACCTCGGCTACTTTGACTGGGGCACCAAACGCGTCGGCCGCGGGCAGAAGTTCGAGATCTCCGAAGACCCGAAGACCGACATGGAGCGCATTCAGAAAATCTATGAGGACATGCATCTCACTGCCCGGCATCCAAAGAACTACGTCACTCATTAAGCTACTATCTCGACAACCCTTCAGCGTTCTACAAGGATGCGGGTTATTTTTTGAAGGTTTCTAACAAATCAAACGCCTCGGCAAGCCGAAAAAATGACTTTGCCGGGGCGTATATTTTCTTGACAGATCGTACTATTCTGCGGAGTCGTCGTCTCCGCTGGAATATTGGGAGATGTTGTCGTCCGGAAGGGCATCTCCGTTCTCCTCGCCTGATGCATCGTCTTCATCGTCATCGTCGTCACTGTCGAGCCACCTTTCGATGTCTTCGGCGTCATCTGTACGAATCTTGATCTTCACGAGGCAGACGGCATCATCCGTCTCGATTGTAACGGCATAGAACGATGTTCCGTCAGGCTTCGGATATTCCTTCAAATCAGGAAGATAGTCCGTGAATCCCTTCGGATATTTCTCATTGAACGCGGCAGCGAGCGCCTCATCCATATTCTCATAGCTGACTACACGTCTTTTCTTGGTTTCCATATCTAATTTCCCTTTTTCAAATTGCGATGCAAGTATAAGACTATTTTTCTATATGGCAAAAAATTTCTGCATCGCAGAGTGATATTTTTTCAGCCCTCAAGAATCGCCTTGATTTCAGCAGCGGAAGAAGCCACTTTCCATGGTTTGAACGACGCTACAGTTTCGGCCGGGCAGAAGCCGTAGGTGACACCTATCGCACAGACATCGGCGTTTGCCGCAGTGCGCATATCTACATCAGAATCACCGACGTAGATGACATCGGAGAGCCTTGCGTCCGCATCCTCGACAATCTCGAAGACAACCTCCGGAGCCGGCTTGCGGGCGACGCCGTCACGCTGACCGTGGATAGAACAGAAGCATATATCCGGGAAAAGTTTGCCCACCAGCATCTCCGTGGCAGCTTGGTACTTGTTCGAAGCCACGGCAATCTTCGCGCCCTGAGACTGGATGTAGGAGAGAAGTTCCGGAATGCCGGGATAGGGCTTCGTATTGTCGGCAAGATGGATATTGTAGTAGGCGCGGAAATCGTCCAGAAGCGACTCGGCAAGGTGCTTCGAGCCTTCCGGAAGTGCACGTTCCATCAGTTTTCCTATGCCGTTCCCGACAAACTTATAGTACTCTTGAAGTTGATGAGTCCGGAACCCGTGAAGTTCCAGTGTGTGGTTTCCCGCAGCGGCCAGGTCAGCGACGGAATCTATCAAAGTGCCGTCGAGGTCGAATATGAAAAGTCTGTTTCCTATATACATTCTATGCGGCCCCACCGGTTCTGATTCTCCGGTAGAAGCCGCACGCACTGAGCAAAAAGTGCGCCCCAAGAAACATGAAAAAAAATAAACTGCGTCAGAAGAAGGTTCCTAAAACAAAAAAGGAGAACAGCGTCAGTGCCATCCTCCTTCAAGACTACCGCATATTCATACGGATAACTGCCTTATTCAGCGACGATTGCGCCCTGTGGGCAAGCGTCAGCGCAGGTGCCGCAGTCAATGCATACGTTAGGATCAATTTTGTAGATGTCGCCTTCGGAAATCGCTCCGACAGGGCATTCGTTGAGACAAGTACCGCAAGCTACGCAGTCCTGTGTGATTTTGTGAGCCATAAGTTTATGAGTTTAAAATAATCGTTAATTCTACCTCCTTTCCGCTTCGGCATCGCCAAAGACGTAAAGTCTTGCAAATTTAGAAACTGTTTTGATTTTTTACAAGATATTTTCAAGTATCTTTGCGTTTCGGAATCATTCCTCACCACCATTCCGAGACAATGATTTCCAGAACAGATGAGACATTACGATTATGAAAGGACATAAGACACGGAATATCATACACTTCGTCACCCTCCTGGTGCTTGCTGCGTCAATGCAGACCCCGGCGGAGGCACAGGTGAAAGTCAGCAGAAACATCGAACTGAACAGCGACATCCACGACTTCGGGGACATACTGCTTGGAAGCGGGCCGGTAAGCTGTTCATTTTCAGTCAAGAACATCGGCAAAGAGCCGGTAGCGATCTACAGCGTGGTATCTTCCTGCGGATGCACTGACGTGGAATGGACAAAGGCTCCGATAAAGCCGGGCGAAACCGGCAAGATTTCGGTCACCTACAGCAACAACGAGGCTCCCCTCCCGTTCGACAAGAATCTGACTGCATATTTCTCTGACTCGAAAAAGCCGGTGATACTCCGCCTGCGCGGCGTGTGCCACGAAAAGAAGCTCTCGCAGGCCGAATTGTTCCCCAAACGTTTCGGGGATATAGGGTTTCGTACTCTTGATGTCAAATGCGGGAACATACTTCAGGGCGAAAGCCGGAGCGACAAGTTCACGGTCGCGAATCTCGGCAAGAAACCTGTCAGACTGACATTCGCCGACATCAGTGACGGCCTGTCCCTGAAAGTATCTCCGGAAGTCATCCCGGCAGGGGGTGAAGCCGAAGTCAGTTGCACGGTGAAGACATCGCGGAAGAGATGGGGCAAGAACTGGTACTATGCCGTGCCGGTCGTGGACGGAGTGAGATCATTCTCGCTATCCGGACTGCCTGAAGGCGTAAAGGCCGGTAAACTAAGAATATATGCTTTCACGACTGACAACTTCAGCTTGCTGTCCGAGGCCGAGAAATCCAACGGCCCGAGACCGAAGTTCACGACGAGCACATATTCGTTCGGAAAGATGAAGGCCGGCAGGACAATCGATGCAGAGTTCACGTTCACGAACGAGGGCAAGCGATGTCTTCAAGTCTACAAGTGCGACACCGATGCACCACGCTACTCCCACGGGACGATTCAGCCGGTTGCTCCGGGACAGGAAGGAAAGGTACGCGTCCATGTCGACACCTCAATGCTTCCGAAAGGCGAGACCCTTATCATCGTGACGCTTACGACAAACTCCCCTCTCCGTCCGATAGTAAACCTATTCATCTCCGGAGTCCTGGAGTGACGCACATCAAAACGCCCGCATTGTACAACATCCACGCATCAACCTCTTACTCAAGTGAATAACCTCCATTCAGAATGTTTTTCCACACTCTCATAGACATCCTCCGCAACAGCATCCTCATCACTGGGCTCGTGATTGTGATGATGATGATGATTGAAGCCTTGAACATCGAGTCTCACGGCAAGTTCTTCTCACGCCTTCGCAAGACACGGTTCGGACAGGTGCTGTTCGGCGCCACGCTCGGCCTGATTCCAGGCTGCATCGGCGGCTTTGCAACGGTCTCGCTCTACACGCACGGGCTGTTCAGTTTCGGCGCACTCGTTGCAATGATGATTGCATCATCGGGCGACGAGGCATTCATGATGCTCGCGATGTTCCCGCAAAAAGCCCTGATTCTGTTCGGAGTGCTGTTTGTAATCGCCGTCGTCACAGGAGTTCTCACCGACTTTGCCGGCGAACGGCTGAGGAAGAAAAAAGGAGATGCCGCGATGGCCCAGGAACAGGACTGCTGCGATGAGGGATTTGAGATTCACGAGCACGAAGACACGAAGCCGCGGGGGCAACGGCATTTCGGGTGGAGACGGGCTGTGCTGTCGATTGGCTTGGCCGCATTCATAGTGGCTCTCGGATTCGGATTTCTGGAGCATGACCACGAAGAAGGGCATGACAACTGCTGCAACAACAATACGGAACTGCTTTCGGAAACTCCAGACACCGACATCCACCAAACTCTAAAGATAGACCTTCTCAAAGAGACTTGGATGAATGTTCTCTTTGCCTGCCTCAGCGTCATAATGCTCGGAGTCATTATTTTCGCCTCCGACCATTTCATAGACGAACATATCTGGCATCATGTCATAAGAAAACATTTCCTCAACATTTTCCTCTGGACATTCGGCGTTCTGTCCGCCATCGCCATACTGATGCACTTCATTGACATAAGCTCATGGATAAGCGACAACACCGCCCTGATGATTCTGTTCGCGGTGGCTGTCGGCATAATCCCGGAGTCCGGTCCGCACCTGATTTTCGTGACCCTCTATGCTGCCGGCATAGTCCCGTTCCCGGTTCTTCTCGCCAGCAGCATCTCCCAAGACGGCCACGCCTCCATTCCGCTCCTCGCCGAGAGCAAGTCAGCCTTTCTGAAAGCAAAGTTGCTCAACTGCTTCGTGGCCCTCGTCTGCGGCTTCGCGGCAATGCTGTTGTAACTATTTCCTGCGACGACGGAGATAGGACTTGTAGGCATCCCAATCGGTGATTGGGGTCTGTGCCACACCGGATTCCATCGCGGCCTTTGCAACGGCGATGGAGACGCGATCAAGAAGGCGCGGGTCGAGAGCTATCGGGATGATGTAGTCCGGACCGAAATGCAGCTGCTCCGCGCCAGCCTCCTTCAAGACTATCTCCGGAACAGGCTCCTTTGCAAGTTCGGCGATGGCCTTCACGGCAGCGTGCTTCATGACCTCGTTGATGGCCGTTGAATGAGTATCGAGGGCACCGCGGAAGATGTACGGAAAGCCGCTCACGTTGTTTACCTGGTTAGGATAGTCGGAACGGCCTGTTGCCATGATTGCATCCGGGCGTGCTTCCTTTGCCTCATAGTAGCCGATTTCCGGAACGGGGTTCGCCATCGCGATGATAACAGGATGCTCAGCCATTGACTTCACCATTTCCCGACTCACGGTGCCAGCCTTAGAGAATCCCACGAACGCATCCGCGTCCGCCATCGCCTCGGCAAGACAATGCAGATCCCTGGCAGTTGCAAATTCGCGTTTGTATTCGTTCAAGTCCGTCCTGTCCGCACGGACAACGCCCTTACTGTCGCACATCACGATGTTTTCCTTTCGCAGCCCGAGACTCACATACATCTTCGTGCAAGCAATGGCAGCCGCCCCTGCGCCGTTCACGACAAGCCGCACATCCTCTATCTTCTTCCCGGCAATCTCAAGCGCGTTCAGAAGAGCCGCGGCGCTGATGATGGCCGTTCCGTGCTGATCGTCGTGCATAAGCGGGATATCGACCTCCTCCTTGAGTCGCCTCTCTATCTCGAAGCACTCCGGAGCCTTGATATCCTCAAGGTTGATTCCGCCGAAAGTCGGTGCTATGTTCCTTACCGTCCGGCAGAACTCGTCCACGTCGGTCGTGTTCACCTCGATGTCAATCGCATCCACACCGGACAGCTTCTTGAACAGCACAGCTTTGCCTTCCATCACGGGCTTCCCGGCAAGAGCGCCGATGTTCCCAAGTCCGAGCACTGCCGTCCCGTTCGTGATTACGGCAACGAGATTCCCCTTGCCTGTGTAGTCGTACGCCTTGTGGGCGTCGGCTTGTATCTCAAGGCACGGAGTGGCTACTCCAGGTGTATATGCAAGAGACAGATCGTGCTGGTTTTCAAGTGGTTTTGTTGGCTTTACCTCAAATTTTCCCGCAGGGAACGAGGCATGATATTCCAACGCCTGACTGTTGATTTCATTCGTACTCATATATGCTGAACCTAATTTATACTATTTTCCGCCACACACGGAAACAGAATAAGCAACCGTTTGCAGCGTCCGCATATATTCAACATTCGCGCCGAAGCCACATATATCAACTCAACTTTTTTGCCCCTTTCTATACAAAAATTCCCAAATTGAAGCGGACAGACTACGGCACTACAATTTAGCGCAATCCTACAATCCGGCATCTTGTAGCTTGCGAAGAAGGTATTCACGCATCTGCGGCTCTGTGACATCGTAAATCGGAGCAAGTTGCCTGAAATTTGAGTCTTCGTGAAAGCTGCCGGACAGGAGCATTGCCACGACATTCTTTCTTTTCAGACGAAATTGCGAATACTTTATTGCAGTGTCAATTCCCGCAGCGATGTCCAAGCCACTGCGAACAATGCAGTAAACATCATAATAGTCCCGGAATTTCATTCGCCTGAGCATAACTTCAAGCTTCATCGCAAGTATTGCATCCATTGAAGCTATGCGGATGTTCCCAAGATATGGCAAGACCGTCATCGGCGGTGCATACTTATCACTGACATAGAACGACAGTTTTACACCTTTCACAAGAAATATGACCTGATCGAAGCCAAGAATGTCCATATTGTCAATGTGTCCGACTTTTTCTTCAACTTCACGATAAATGTCAGGCCAATCAACCTCAGGTTTTTCATCCTTTGATTTTCGCCAAGCCATAAAGTCAAGGTCCTCGCTCTGACGATGCCCCAGCTGCATTGCCAAAGCCGTGCCTCCACAAAGCACATAACCGCCTATGCAGTTCAGTCCGGAAATGTCGTCTATGATTTCCTCGATTTTTGTAGTAAGTCCCTTACGCATCTTGAGTAACTTTATGAATATGAGCGGCTTCCCTGCGACGAAGAAACTGCTCTGGAGACTGAATGTTAAAATAATACTGGGCAATCATCATATTGAGGGAATGGAGATACTCGCCTTGAGATGCCAGTCGGCTTTCCCAAACTTTTCGGACAAATTTCCGAGAGTATAATTCAAAAAGGCGGGAAATGTCGTCCATATCAAGCAGCAGTAATGTCTTTTCGATGATGTCCTCATCAGAGATATCGTCTTCGGCGGCATTGTCGTATGACCAAAACGCATTTACTTCGATAAGTTTCATACACAGGGAATGGCGAAGAGTAATCTGATATTTTTTAATATAATCTTCATCCTGCATTAGAATAAGCGTCCCGGTCTTCAGCGAGAACAAGGACTCAATCTTAAGGGCCTGAGGCAGCGTCAGTTTCCGTTCACCGGCAATTATATAGCTCAGCATTTGCCGTGATATACCCGTCCGCCGCGCCACATCCGACTGCGAATATCCTTCTTTTGCCGCGAGTGTCAATATGTATTTCCCGACATTCATTTGTCAACTGATTTATTGACAAAATTGCACAAAAACTTCGGAATATCCAAATCTTTCCATACGATTTCTCTACCGGCAACACATTTATGACTATCCCATCGTTGCCGTTATTTTCGCAACAATTATATCACGACTCATATTCTCCACCCCAAGACTCTATACTAATTATGAGATTAGAGTATCACGTTACACTAAAAAAGATAAATGAATATATATTTTTATTAAGTTTTATTTGATATTAAATAAAGCATATATATATTTGCAGAAAAATAAAAGATATGAAAAGAACACATACTCCATCCGAAGTTGCCGAAAACATAAAGAAAATCATTAGGCAGCAATACAAAGGCCTGAACGAATATGCTATGCATAAGAATATTACGCCAACACAGTTATACACAATACTCAACGGAAAAGAGTATATGTCATTTTATTCGGCGTTCCGATTCTATGCGGATTTTGACTTGAATGTTGAATATTGCACGAAAGGGACGCTTCCGATGCTGTCTCCGGATCACGAGTATATGGCACTTCTGGCAGCTGCGACGGATTTTTTCTATGCTGTCAGGGATGAAGATCGGCTGCGGGATGAATACGAGCTGAAATCCGGTGACATTGCCGAGGATGAAAAGCTCCGCTTCGAAAAGGCGCTGAAAAAGGCGAGGCTTGAAAAGGCTAAAGTAGGATGCCGGCTGGTTGATCTGCTGAACATCGGATGGGCGGAAGATAATCCGGAATATGACATTGAAAGGCCGGTGGTCGACGAATGCGACTCCGGAAATAGTGAACAAACAAAAACAAAAAATGATATGAAACTGCACGAAGCTATTGAGAAAGTGCTGCGAGAAGCATCGACGGCACTCACATTTACCGAAATCGCGAAACTCATAAACAGGCAGGGATTATACGCCCGAAAGGACGGTAAACCGGTGCCGGCGAGTCAGATTTCCGCAAGAGTAAAGAACTATCCTCTCCTATTTGACATTGATAGGAGTGTTTCACCAATTAAAATCAGCATTTCAAATGACAACAAACTCTAAACAGGGCCTGGAGCCTCTAGTATGCAATGAACCGAAGATCCTGATACTCGGTTCCCTTCCTGGCGATATTTCCATCGAAAGCCAAGAGTATTATGCAAATCACAAGAACTTTTTCTGGAGAATCATAGCGACAATAACAGGCTCTCCTGTGCCGCTAAGCTACCCGGCAAAAAAGGAGATGCTTGCGCAAAGTCATATTGCCCTCTGGGATGTTTACGCCGCAGCAGAACGTGCTGGCAGCAGCGACGGGAATATCCGTGGCGGAGAGTTCAATGACATAGTCGGATTTATCAGAAAGAACCCGACAATATCAACAATTGTGTTCAACGGGAAAAAGGCAGCCAAGTCTTACGCGCAATACTTGAAAAAGCATCCCGACACGATAAACATAGTAGGACATCTGCACACCTGCGCATGCCCAAGCACAAGCCCGGCCATCCTCTGCACGGGACTGACTTTTGATGACTTGGTGAACAGATGGAAGGATATTTTGATTTGACACAAACTTTTCTTGTATGAACGGAAGGCCTGCCAAAGGGCGAAAGCCCACAAAAAAGGAAGCAACGATTTGGATAGTGACCTACACACCGAAAGAAAGCGCACCGACGCCGAAGAAAAAAGGAATCGAGTCTTTCATCGGCTACGACCCCAGCAGGGACATTTCTGAAATAAGCCACATCGACTACACTAACGGCGCGATTGAATACCGCCTGCCCGACAAACCCCGTACATCCGAAGGGGAAAGACAACGCGGCACTGAAGCGGCTACCTTCAAAGCCACCGGCACTAAACTCTACGATAACAACGGCAAACCCATCCACATCGACGCCTCACCCGAGGACATACTCGAACAGCTCCGCAACGACATCGACTTCGACGACCTGGCCGACTATTACGACTACTACCCCGACGACGAGTTGTAGCGGCAATGGACTGCGATTTTCAAACTGGCGTCTTGAGTAACTTTGTTATATTTTCTGTACAAATCTACTACACTTAATAAAATTTGTAGTATCTTTGTACAGATTATTTTATGTATATGCGTAACACTAAACAATTCATATCATCCTCCACCATAAAAAAAGTACAAGGGAGAGGCAAATATTACAAGATGCTTGACAAGGCAAAACAGGGAGAATTGATTCAGATTCGCCGTGGCATCTACGCCACGTTAGAGCAGCTGAGCGGCAATATGATAGACATTGATATAATAGTAAAGGGAGGCATACTTTGCCTATGGTCAGCGTGGAGTATCCATAAACTTACCACATCAATGCCACAGGCATTCCATATCGCGGTCCCAAGAGGTAGAAAAGTGACAATCCCTGCATTTCCGCAGATTGAAATCCACCATTACACGGACAGAATTCTCAATGTCGGCGTGATGAAGACGACTATTGACGGCTATATCATCAATGTATATGATGCAGAAAGGAGTGTCTGTGATGCCGTGAAATTCAGAAACAAAATTGGGATTGACGTATGTGCCGAGATAATAAGCAACTATCTTGAGCGGCCTGAAAGGAATATCTCGAAACTTATGGACTATGCAAAACTCCTCAGAGTAAACACGACTCTTGAGAAATATCTGGAGGTCAAGCTATGAGAAAAGAATCTGTCAAAAATCACGGAAAATCTATCCGGAGCAAACTGCTTAATGTCGCCCAAAACGGACTCTCGGGATGGACGGCATCCTATTCTCAATGCTGGACATAATGGAGTTCAAGGAACTGCGCTCTTCCAATCCGGCATCCTGAGCGACTTCGTGAATATAAGCGGCCGCCTTGCGACGAAGAAATTGTTCCGAACAAGTTTTCGAAAATATAGTTCGACGAGCCTGGGGTAGCGTTTCAGTTGCGATCCTTTCGTAACGAGAAAATGGCAACGCCGGTTTTTCTCTGCCCGGAGGTGCTGACAAACCAGACTCCAAGAAAAACAAGAAGCATAGCAAGGGCTTTCACTGGCCCAAAGGTCTCCTGGGAAGCGGCAATTGCGATGAGTGATGCCGTGACGGGCTGGAGATAGTTGTACATCGCCACTGTTGTCGGCTGGAGATATTTCTGCCCGAACGGCACCAGGAAATAGCTGAAGAAGGTGGAAAAGAATATGACAAAAGCGATTGCAAACCAAGCCGTTGAAGGGACCGCGCCCCATTGGGTGAGGATGAACTCACGCGTCGAAATCGGCAGAAGCATCAGGGCCCCGAAAAGATATTTCCATTTCATCAGTGTGATGGAAGAATACTTCTTGATGATGTCCTGGAAGAAGACGAGGTAGATGCCGTATGAAACCTGGGAGAGCAGGCAAAACACAGCACCGGAAAAGGAAACAGACAGTCCTGAAGCAAAAGAACTGCCCCAAAGCGCAATCAGCAGAGCCCCGGACAATCCCAAGAGTATTCCGCCCACTTTCCGCACATTCACTTTCTCGTGCAGGTGCACAGCCGACATAATCACGGTCCAAATCGGCAAGGTAGCCATACAGATGGAAGCCTCGACAGGTGAAGAAAGTGAAATTCCCTTCATATAGAAAAGCTGCACCAAAACTGTCGAGAAGAAAGCAGCAAGAAAAAGTTTCCAATAATCCTTTTTATCCACTTTCGCCGCCCGCTCCGAAGGAATCGCAAGCGAAACCAACCAAAACAGGATTGTTCCCGACAAAACCCGGATGTCAGCCAGCACAGTCGAAGAAATAATCCCGCCAAGCAGAATAAATTTCGAAACGGGAACCGCCGCTCCCCAAACAGTATTACAAAGAAGAAGAGATATATGTCCGGTGCGCCTTTGCTTTGATGTCGTCATAGTTTTGTTTCAAAAATGCCTGCAAAGATAGTCAATTATTGTCTATTGCATTGGCTCTGGAAAGTGAGGCGGCTTTTGGCCTCGCGTGCGCAATTGTCCTGAGGGTTTTCCTTAGAAAACGACAAACGGCATTAAAGTCTTTGGCGACGTCTTCGCTTTATAGCTGGAAGATTTGCTGTTTTCAATATATTTTTGCATTTTTGTGAACTGAAAGTAATGCACGACACCACTATGAGTTTACGAAATCAACTTCTCTTGGATCTTTACAAGGACAAAGCAAGTGTTTTCACTATGCAAGGAATCGCTATGGCTTATGGCCAGGGGCTGGACAGGGACACAATGAAGAGCAGGATGATCGGCTATGTCAAGAAGGGCGAAATCCTCAATCCGCGGAAGGGAATCTATTCCAAGCCCGGTTATGACGAGAAGGAACTTGCCTGCCTGCTTTATACCCCTTCCTACATCTCTCTGGAGTATGTTCTACAGCGGGCCGGAATTGTCTTCCAGTACAGCGATGAGATTACCTCTGTGGGGAATTTGTCCAGGAGCGTTGAAATTGACGGGAAGGTGTACCGATACCGGAAAATCAAGGGTGAAATCCTAATTGACACAACAGGCATCAGCTGCGAAGGCAATGTTAATATCGCTTCTCCGGAAAGAGCCTTCCTGGATACTTTATACCTGGACAGTAATTACTATTTCGACAATCCATCCTCCTTGGACAAACAGAAGGTGCTTTCTCTCCTTCCCATCTACAATAGCAAAACGCTCGAGCTGCGGGTTTCAAAAATTCTCTAACAATGGATACGAACAAACATAAATTTTTCATGCTGCAGCTGCTGAAGGACATCTTCTCCGATGCGCTGCTTTCATCTGTACTGGCCTTCAAGGGCGGTACCGCCACTATGTTCTTTCACAATCTGCCTCGTTTCTCGACTGACTTGGACTTCAACCTGCTGGAGCCGGAAAAGGAGACCGAGGTCTATGAACGCGTCCGTAAGATTGTCCTGAAATATGGCAAGATCCACGACGAGGCCATCAAACACTACGGAACCATCATCGTACTTGATTACGGTATTGGTGAACGGAAACTTAAGATTGAGATATCAAACCGACTTTACGACAATCACTATGAAATCCGGAACTATCTCGGTCTCCAGATGCGCGTTATGGTGAAGGAAGATATGTTCGCCCACAAACTGTGCGCCCTCCTTGACCGGACCGAAATCACAAGCCGAGACGTGTTCGACTGCTGGTTCTTCCTGAAGGAAAGGACATCCAACAATAAAGAAATCGTGGAATCCCGTATGGAAATGCCCATTGAAAAATACCTGGACAAATGCATCGCAAGTGTCCGGGATATCTCGGAAAAGAGTCTGATCAGCGGTTTGGGTGAGCTCACCGAAGGCGAGATGAAGAATTTCGTGCGGCATGGTCTGAAAGACGAACTAATCTCTCTTCTAACTATATTCAAGGCCTTCCCTTCCTTTGCGTAGTATCTATTTTGCCTGTATATCAAATGGTTAGTAAATCCCTTCTATCGGACATACCCTCAAAAAAAATGGAGTTCGTCACTCTAAACAGTCAATTCTGGAACCGTTGACTAAGGGACGTATAATACAACTTTGCGGACGAAAACATTTTCGACAGCACCTCTTATGTCGAGTTGCTTATTGGTTATGGTCAATGTGGTTTTGCCGGATTTTTTAGGTATAATATTGAGAGTCAACTCGTAAGCAGAGATATAACCGCCAAGATCGACAATAGAAGGATCTTCAAGCTTAAATCGACCGTCATCATTTTTATCCCATTCGAATTGGCAAGATTTTAACAGCACATAAGGCCTTCCAGATCTATCATCTTTATTCAACTTCGAAACATCAATTTCTTCTCCATCTTCAAGTCCCGGTCCAAGGAACGAATAATCAGTATAAGAAGGATAAATATTAAACCTGTGCTCGTATGCATAAATGCGATATCTTTTCACCAGTTCCTTATTCCCATCCTTCGGGGTAATCTGAAACACTCCGGAACCGGCTTTCAGCGCTTTTATATATGCCCTATCATTTACTGACAATTCAAATTCACCATCCGGATAAATGGTCTGGTTGGGCAAAAACTCCCAAATAAAATCATCGGCTCTTGCCGCCGGAGGATCACATGTGAACGGCAATTCTATAGGATTTTCCGCATCGCGCCAAATAGGGAAGAAATCATCAGGAATCGTATAGGAATTTATCTTCCGCGGCACACAGACCTTGCACTTCGCCACATGACTCGCATTATTTGTCCAAGCAGCAATTACAGCCCTGCCGGTGCCGGTCGCGGTCACGAGGCCATTCTGATCCACGGTCGCAACCTTGTCGTCGTCACTCGCCCAACGGATCTTCATCTCTGAAGCACCCTCAGGCAGATTCGTAACCTTCAGATTGAAAGTCTCCCCTATTTTCAGGTCAATACTTTCCTCATTCAATTTCAAATCAGGATCCTTAGCATCCTCAACAGAATCCTTTTTGCATCCGGACAATGTCAATGCTGCCGCCACGGCGCCCATAAGAATCGCCCTATAAAATGGTCTTTTCATAATTTATCTGTTTTTACAATTTTATAACCGAATATAATTTCTGCAAAGAAAAGAAATCCGCCACATTATTCCTATACGTAATTTTACTTATTTTGGGGGCATTAAGTCTTCGGCGACTCGTGGGAACAACGACGGTGCAACTGCTTTCGTAAAAAATCACTACATTTGCCTTTTAAAGTTTTGATTTATGAAAAGAATTGGTGAGAAGATATTTTATGTCGGAGTAAATGATAGGGAATGTTCGCTCTTTGAGGGGCTCTGGCCCTTGCAGTATGGGGTAAGTTATAACTCCTATCTTATTGTGGATGAAAAGATTGCCCTAATTGACACTGTAGAAGAGCCCTTCAAGGAGGAATTTATTGCCAAGATTGGGGAAGCCGTTGGAGAGCGGGCTGTTGACTACCTTATCATCAATCATATGGAGCCTGACCATTCATCGTCAATATCTTCAATCATCGAGAGATATCCGGACATCAAAATCGTCGCAACCGCACGCGCAATCCCGATGCTGGACGGCTACTACGGCATTGGCGCTTCACGGATTCAGACGGCCGGTGACGGAACTGAGCTTTCACTCGGCGAGACCTCACTCAGATTTTTCGCGGTGCCGATGGTTCATTGGCCGGAGACTATGCTGACTTGGTATGAGGCAGAAAAGACTCTTTTTTCCGGTGACGCTTTCGGAACATTCGGATTTCCGGGGCTTGTGGGAGGCGATACGGACGGAAATAATTTCGTTGCAACAGAGTCTGAAGAAATATGCGACGGGAAGTTCGAGAATTTGGGAATATATCGGGATGAAATGATTCGGTATTATTCGAACATCGTCGGAAAATATGGCGTTCCGGTGCAGACGGCGCTCAAAAAACTCGCCGGGCTGGAAGTTGGGAGAATATGTAGCACTCACGGGCCGGTTTGGGAGAAATGGGTCGGAGAAGTTGTGGGAATATATGACCGATTGAGCCGATATGAGGCCGAAAAGGGAGTCTGCATCGCCTTCGGAACGATGTATGGAAACACCGAAAAAGCTGCGCGCGAACTTTCGGCTGAACTCACAGCACTTGGGGTGCCGAATGTCGTTCACGACCTCAGAGTCGAGAATCCGTCGGCCGCAATCCGGGATGTCTTCAAATATGACACACTAATCCTAGGCTCACCGACCTACAACGGAGGCATCTTTCCACCTGTAGAGGCATTTATGAAAGCTGTCAGCGCAAGAGGCGTCAAAAACCGTAAATTCTTCGCCTTCGGCTCCTACACCTGGGCGGCGGCAAGCGTCCGTCTCCTGCTCGAACAGGCCACTGCCCTCGGCTTCGAACTTCTTTCCCTGCCGGAACAATCCGCAAGCGGGCAACAGCCCAAATCCACTCCTTGCTCCTGCGCACAAGAAGGCGGCCTTGCTTTCCCACAGGCCTTTTCAACCCAGAAGTTCGATGTCAAAGCCCTCGCCCGCGTCATCAAAGACAGGATGTAGCCGACTGGCTACTCCGATACATATTCGAAGGAGTCCCGAAAGACGCAATGTGAATGAGAGGCCGGGCATAGTATACTTGATTGCACGTCGGGACAAGTCAGCATCACCTTCTTTGAGTTTAAGGAGGGATGAACCGCTCACGATCATCTTCAGTTTAGGGAATAGTTCGTATATCTCTTTTACCTCTTTGCTCCAATCCGATGTCCCTGCCTTATACTTGTGGATTTCATCTACGACAAGCAGCTCACCACCATTGATGAAAAACTCTTCGGCCAATTCCACCAAAGAACGGGTAGAAAAAAGTGTTGCTTACGTGCAACACTTTTTGCAAAAAATGCTGCCTATGCGCAACACTTTGAGGACGTCCTGTCATCATAACCTCCCTATTGCAATGAGCCTGAATCTCTCATAGAGGACGGACTTGCGGTTGAGCGCTTTCTGAAATGGCTTGAGGACAGCGTGGCAGCGGCAGGCTATTGCATCAGCCACTTCCAAGCCGGAATCACACTGATGGACAGTCCGTCTTGAACGATGGTTTCCTCCTGGTCGAATGTGACGATACGGCAGGACTTGCATCCGGTCGCTTCGGAGGCTGCTTTCAGCCCCTTTATTTCTCGAAGGCGGTTTTCCGATGTCAGTTCCCAGCATACTTGAACCAGGTCTTCGATTCTATCTCCTTTCTGGACAAGGAAATCGCATTCTGAACCATTTTCGTTGAAATAGAAGAGCCTGTCTTCGCTGCTGAGACCGCGAAGCAGCGAAGAGTGCACGACGGTCTCCAACGATTTGCCCTCATCCGGGCCCTGGCTATATAGCACCGCCTTCCTCAATCCGTTGTCTGCAACATAATATTTCGCAGGCATAGAGGATTCCTTCAACAGCGAGCGGGTATAGCACGGCAGCTTATGAATCAAGAATCTGCTGCAGGCATAATCCAACCATTCATAAAGAGAATCCTTTCCGACTTTAAGTCCGGCCGATTTGAGCTCGTTGAATATGTTGTTTACGCTGGTCGGCTTCGTCGTATTTTCAAATACACGTTTAAGAAAGTATCTGACTACGGATGGTGAAGACTTGATCTCATAGTGTTCAATCATATCCCTGAAAAGCATAGTGTTGAAATATGACTGAAGAATTTTTATCCTGGCACTCTCATTCTCCGCGAGCACTGCCTTAGGATACCCGCCGATGCCGCAATACTGACGGAACTGACTCCTCGCCACAGCAGCTCCGTCCTCAGTATATGGATTCGGGGACAGATTTCGGAAGCGAAGAAACTCGTTGAAATTCAGAATGTATTCTATATATTCGTCAGGCCATCCCCTAAGGGCGGAGGCCATCTCCCCAGAGAGCATCTCGGCAGTGCTTCCCGTTATGAAAATGTGTCTGCTGCTGTTCTTGAACGTCCGGAGGACAAACAGTTCCCAACCCTTAATCAACTGAATCTCGTCAAAAAACAGATAAACATCCTTCATAGGCTTGCCTGGATATATGTCACGATATGCCTGGAGAATGTCGTCGAAGTCAGAAACATCCATCGATGAAAAACGCTCGTCATCAAACTCTATGAAGAGTATATTCTCTTTGGGTACACCGGCGGCAAGAAGTCTGTTGATTGTAAGTTTAAGCAATGACGACTTCCCGCAACGCCGTATCCCCGTGACAGTTATGATGTCATCCCCGTCAATCGGCAAAGACAAGTTCCTTTGTTTGAGGTCATTATAAGGCATCTCCTCCTGATGGGAAGAAATGATAGCCTGAAAAGTTCTTCTGAGTTCCATTTTTTCTTTTCTTTGCCACAAATATAGCGTTTTCCTTATAAAAAGGAAAGAAAATCGCAATTATTTCCTTTTGCAAAGGAAACCACCTCCACTACCGTACTTTAGCGGTTTAGTATTACCATTTTTTCGTAACGGTTTTTTCGTTACGAAAAAATGGTAATGATAGTTGTTTCGGAGCGAAATGGTTAGAAAGACCAAGAGGGGGTGGCCAAAATACTTTTTGGTCACCCCCTCTCTGCTATTTATTACACCCTGATTAGAACATCTCAGGGTCGTTGTTGTTTTCGTTGCCGTCAAACTCAGGTGCTTCCGGCTTCGGAGCATCACGGCGCGGTCCGCGGTTGTCGCGGCGGTCTCCTCTGCGGTCGTCACGACGGTCACCGTCACGGCGTGGTCCACGGTTGTCACGGCGGTCTCCGCCTCTGCGGTCATCGCGACGGTCACGGTCTCCGGATGGTCTCGGTCTGCGCTCAGGCTCGACATATCCCTCCGGTTTCTCCATGAGGGCACGACGGCTAAGGCGCATCTTGCCGGTCTTTGCGTCGATTTCGAGAAGTTTCACATCGACCTCGTCACCAACTGCGAGAACATCCTCAACCTTGTCGGTCTTCTTCCAGTCAAGTTCAGAGATGTGGAGAAGGCCTTCCTTGCCCGGGAGAATCTCCACGAATGCACCGAACTCAAGGATTGAAACCACCTTACCGTGGTAAACGGCTCCAACCTCAGGAACTGCGCAGATGCCGTTAATCCATGCGAGAGCCTTGTCCATGCACTCCTTGTTGTCGCCGAAGATGTCAACAACACCCTCGCTGACACCGTTGTTCTGCTCCTCGGTGATGGTTACGACCGTGCCTGTCTCGCGCTGAATCTTCTGGATGACCTCACCGCCCTTACCGATGATTGCACCGATGAACTCACCAGGTACACGAATCTGGACGAGGCGCGGAACGAATGGCTTGTAGTCCTCACGTGGCTCGCTGATGGTCTTCATCATCTCACCCATGATGTGCATACGACCCTGACGCGCCTGCTCGAGTGCCTTTGCAAGCACCTCGTATGAAAGGCCGTCAACCTTGATATCCATCTGAGTTGCAGTGATACCGTCTTTTGTTCCGGTCACCTTAAAGTCCATATCTCCAAGGTGGTCCTCGTCACCAAGAATGTCGGTGAGGATGGCGTAACGCTCGTTAGGCTTATCGGCATCTGTAATCAGACCCATTGCAACACCTGCCACAGGCTTCTTGATTTTGACACCTGCATCCATAAGCGCAAGGCATCCGCCGCATACGCTGGCCATTGATGATGAGCCGTTTGACTCAAGAATATCAGAAACGACGCGGATTGCGTAAGGGTTTTCCGGAGCAAGTGGAACCACCGGCTTGAGCGCTCTCCAAGCGAGGTTTCCGTGACCGATTTCACGACGTCCCACGCCTCTCTGTGCCTTAGCCTCACCGGTTGCGAACGGCGGGAAGTTGTAGTGGAGAACGAACTGCTCGGTGCCCTGTACGAGAACCTCGTCGAGTTCCTTCATATCCATCTTCGTTCCGAGCGTCACGGATGCGAGAGACTGAGTCTCACCACGAGTAAAGATTGCGCTACCGTGTGCGCAAGGCAGATAACCGACCTCGCACCAGATAGGACGCACTTCTGCAGTGTGACGTCCGTCAAGACGGATTCCCTCGTCGAGTATAAGGTTCCTCATGGCAGCCTTCTCGACTGCGTGATAGTATCTGTCGACCATCATCTGCTTCTCCTCGCGCTCCTCCTCCGGGATGGTCTGCATAAATTCTTCCTTGATTGCATCGAAAGCGTCGCTGCGTGCGTGCTTGTCCTGTCCTGACTTCGCCACAGCGTAACACTTATCGTAGCAGAAAGCCTCCACAGCCTTCTTGAGTTCCTCGTCGTTCACCTCGTGGCAGTATGTCCTCTTGACGGTCTTGCCGCACTCCTCGGTGAGTTCCATCTGCACCTTGCAGTGCTTCTTGATTTCCTCGTGAGCGAATTTGATTGCCTCAAGCATATCAGCCTCGCTGACTTCCTTCATCTCACCCTCAACCATCATGATGTTATCGTAGGTGGCCGCAACCATAAGGTCGAGGTCAGCCTGCTCCATCTCGCTGTATGTAGGGTCAATCTTGAATTCCCCGTTGATACGGACGACCCTTACCTCTGAGATTGGGCCGCCGAACGGAATATCGCTCACTGCGAGGGCTGAAGAAGCCGCAAGTCCGGCAAGGGCGTCCGGCTGGATGTCCTTCTCGGCAGAGATGAGCGTAATCTGCACATAAACCTCGGCATGGAAATCCTCTGGGAAAAGAGGCCTGAGGGCACGGTCAACGAGACGAGCCGTAAGAATCTCGGCATCAGTAGCCTTGCCTTCCCTCTTCATGAATCCGCCAGGGAAACGCCCTGCTGAATAGAATTTTTCTTTGTAGTCGACCTGAAGCGGCATGAAGTCAACGTCATCCTTTGCATCCTTTGCCGCAGTCACCGTGGCGAGCAGCATCGTACCGCCCATCTTGACCACCACTGAACCGTCTGCCTGCTTTGCAAGCTTGCCGGTTTCAATCTCGATTACCCTTCCGTCGGATAATTCGATTTTCTTGTTGATAATGTTCATTAATTTTTTGTTCAACCTGCCTCTCCCGATGAGAGCCGATTAGTAAAACTATTGCGTACTGTGTGTATATATATTGGTTTCCGAGTGGCGCCGCAGGTTGAAATTTGTGAACGCCGCCGGGATATGCTGCAAGTAAAAAGGTAAAAACGAGAAAAAGGGTATATCCACTTTCGGATATACCCCGATTCCCTGAAGTCGTCTATCGACGGAGACCGAGCTCCTTAACGATTGCCCTGTATCTCTCGATGTCGATTTCCTTAAGATAATCAAGTACACGACGTCTTTTACCTACGAGTTTCAAAAGCGCACGACGGGTTGAGAAATCCTTCTTGTTGCTTTTGAGGTGTTCTGTGAGGTGAGCGATACGGTAGGAGAACAATGCAACCTGACTCTCTGGAGAGCCTGTGTCAGTGTTGGACTTTCCGTACTTCGCGAAAATCTCCTGCTTTTTCTCTGGTGCCAAATATTCAGCCATCTTTGAAAAAATTTAAAGATTAATAATTACTAAAACTTTCGGGTCACGGTCTGTAAACCCAAAGCGGGCACAAAGGTACGGCGATTTTTAATTAAAACAAATACTTAGGGGCACAAATATTTGAATTATAACTCGGCGAGAAGCTCGCGGTACTTCGGAAGTGGCCAGAGGTCGTCGTCGATAATCATCTCAAGCGCGTCGATGTGCGCCCGGATTTCCGTCATCTTGGCGCGGACGTCGTGCTCATATCCCTTCGCCCTCTCCGGGATGTCCGGGTTGCGGTTCAGCCGATGGCGGATTTCAGTCATCTCCGCTGAAGCCGCACGAATGGCATTGACGTGCCCTATGATTTCGCGAAGAGTACTTATTTCGTCCTTGGCGAGGGTATCAAGTTCGTCCGGAAAAACCTCGTGGATGCCCCGGATGTTCTCGATGAGGACGTTCTGGTAGCGGATGGCAGTCGGGATGATATGGTTCGCCGCGATGTCAGCAATCACACGGGACTCAATCTGAACCTTTTTGAGGAAAGTCTCGTTCTTGATTTCATAGCGTGCACCAAGTTCCACATCGTTGAACACCTTAAACCTCTTGAAGAGGGCAGTGCTCTCCGGACGCAGGTACTCGCCGAAAGCCTCAGTGACATTGTTTGCGCTCCGCAATCCCCTCTTTGACGCCTCGGCAATCCACTCCTCGCTGTAGCCGTTGCCCTCGAAGCGGATGTTTTTCGACGCGATGATGAACTGCCGGATGACTTGCAGGATGGCCTCATCCTTCTTCACACCCTTCTCCACAAGCGCATCCACAGCCTCGCGGAACTCCGTAAGTTCCTCCGCCACTGCCGTATTAAGCACAATCATAGGCATGGAACAGTTGCTCGACGAGCCTGCAGCGCGAAACTCAAAACGATTGCCGGTGAAGGCGAAAGGCGAAGTCCTGTTGCGGTCTGTGTTGTCAACGAGAATTTCCGGAATTTTGCCTATATCCAGCTTTATCTCTGTCTTTTCGTCCGGAGAAAGCTTCCTTTCGTTGATTTTTTCCTCAATCGAGTCCAGCATCTTGTTCAGCGTCGCGCCGGTGAACACTGACATGATTGCTGGAGGAGCCTCGTTGCCGCCGAGACGGTGCGAGTTAGTTTCCGAAGCAATCGACGCCATAATCAGAGAGCCGTAGTCGGCAGCGGCCTTAAGCGTGCAGACGAAGAAGGCAAGGAACTGCATATTGCTCTTAGGAGTGTGCCCCGGCGCGAGAAGGTTCTGCCCGCCGTCGGTCGCCATGGACCAGTTGCAGTGCTTACCGCTGCCGTTGATGCCGGCAAAAGGCTTCTCGTGGAAGAGTACCTTCAGGTGATGCTTCACCGCTATCTTCCTCATCAGCGACATGAGCTGCAGATTGTGATCGACCGAAATGTTGGCCTCCTCGAACTGCGGCGCACACTCGAACTGATTGGGAGCCACCTCATTGTGACGGGTCTTTACCGGAATACCGAGTCTGTAGGCAGCATCCTCAAAGTCCTTCATAAACTCCTCGACCCTCTCCGGAATTGCGCCCCAATAGTGGTCCTCCAGCTGCTGGTCCTTGGCCGCAGTGTGCCCCATAAGCGTGCGTCCTGCCTGCATCAGGTCCGGGCGAGCATCGAAAAGAGCCTCATCTACGAGGAAATATTCCTGTTCCCATCCGAGAGTCGGATAGACCTTGGCAACGTCCTTATCGAAAAGCTGGCAGACAGAGACGGCAGCGGAGTCGATTGCTGCCATGGACTTGAGAAGTGGTGTCTTGAAATCGAGCGCTTCGCCTGTGTAGGAAACGAATATGCTCGGAATACAGAGAGTTCCGTCCATTATGAAGGCCGGCGACGACGGGTCCCACGCGCTGTAGCCCCTCGCCTCGAAGGTGTTGCGCAGTCCCCCGCTCGGGAAAGAAGATGCGTCAGGCTCCTGTTGGGCGAGAAGATTGCCGCTGAAATACTCAAACGAGTCCCCTTCAAGGTCAGGCGAAAGAAATGCGTCGTGCTTCTCCGCAGTGGAGTCGTTGAGAGGCTGGAACCAGTGCGTATAATGGGTCGCGCCGCGCTCCATCGCCCACACCTTCATGCCCTCGGCCACCTGGTCGGCGATGCTCCTGTCAATCCTTCGACCATTCTCGATAGCCTCGATGACGCTGTCATACACCGACCTGGACAGATAGCGCCGCATCTGTGAGCGCGTGAACACATCCTGCCCGAAGATTTCTGATTTGCGTTTCGATGTTTCCACCGGTTTCGCGTCAGGACGCGAATGCATGATGCCGAGGGCCTCAAACCTCTGATTCTTCATAATCAAAAAACTAAAAATATAAAGATTCTTTCTTACAATTTAACCATAATGAGGTCAGTATAGTATTTGTTGTTCACCGAATAGCCGGAATAGCTTCCGTCGGAGAAGAGCATAAATTTGTAACCGTTTATGATGATTTTAGTCTCCCCTTCCTCAAATGTGCGGTCCATCGCACGCCAATAGACATTGCCGTCGCTGCTGAAACCGAATTCGAGCGCCATTTTAGGATCCCAAATTGCAGTGTAGAGGTTGGAAACGAAACCGAAAACCACATTCATATAGTTGTATACGCCGAGATTTTGAGTATATAGTCTGATGCAGTTTTCCTCCGGAACAAAAGTTCCCACGAGTGCAGGGGAATATCCCTTCGAATTGCACAAGCCCTTGACAGACACGGTGTTTTCTCCAGTCTTGACGACATCCACACGGAAGACTTCGTCCGTCGACTGATTGTCATCATCGTAGGAAGTGGCACTCATCAGATAGGCACCCACAAAGTCGTCGATGGTCTTCGACTCAAACTTGTCCGCGTGAGAGTTGAGTCTTACGGAAACATCAGAATAAACCACGTCGCCGTATTGGTTCTTCGCCTCCATAATAAACTTATACTCAGCACCTTCAGCAGCATTCTGATAGTAGAGTTTGAGTCCGGCTTCGCTGTTCGCCTCTGCAATATTCTCTTCGGTGAGAGAAGAGCTGAGCTTGCTGTAGATGAGTTCAAGGTCGTATTTCTCAAGATAGTAGTCGAGAACATCTTTGTTCATCATCACCACCCTGACAGAAGAGACATTTTTGGTCTTGAGCTTCCATTCGAGAGTTGTGTACGGGTCAGCATCTGACGGACGGAGTTCGCAGCTAAGAATCTGAGGCAAAATCGTTCCGTCTTTGTCATAGGTGAAACGGACAACCACAGCCTCGCCCGGAGTGCCCTTTTCGTCGAAAGGAACCGCAACGAGAGTGTTTGAAACGCTCTCCGGAGTCCAGACCTGAGTTTGCTCTGAGAAAGTCCTGACATCCTCGGCTGTTCCGAGACAAATATCCTTGTAAACTTCCTTTATCTTCGCTTCATCTTCGCTGATATCGCCTGCAACCACCTTGGCACGGCAGGATTTAGCAAAGGCGTTATAGTCGAACTGGAATTCGCCCGCGCCCTTGTACTCAACTTCGATGACAGGGTCGCTGTCGTGGTCTCCCGCAAAGACAATGCGCTCCTCACCCATTCCGAAGTAGCCGGTTTCGACATAATAGATGACATTGACGGTGAACGTCTGCGCGCCGTCCCACGTGCACGGGTAATTGCTGTACATACCCTCGTTTCCGACATACTGCGCGAGGTCCGCAACATAGACATACTGCCCTTCGGAGTCCAGATAATAGCCGGTTGACTGTCCGGGCACCACAACCGTCTTGCTTTTCCAGTCGACCTTGAACATAAAGTTGGCTCCCGCAGCCCAATCGACAAGGCGGAAGATGTTGTCCGTTCCCGTGGCAACCTCAACAGGGATTTCAGTCTGAACACCGTCGTAGAGGTAGCCTCCGAAATAGTAGGTGGCAAGTTGCTGGATTTCTTCACCGCCTTCAGTTTTCCTCATATACGGCTCCCACTCCAGGGCGAAAGACGCGCTGAGTTTGAGGAAGTCGCTGTATTGGCTGATATACGCAGGGTCCTTGCCAAGCTCCGCATCCCTTCCGACAATCGCAAGATTCACGTCAATCGTTGAGCCCAGCACAACAGAGCTAAGATCCACGCGCACAGGCACATCCACGCTATACTGTCCGTCAGGAATCACCACTGTGTCGCGGAGTGAAAACATATCCGCATCCTTTCCCTGTTTCTGGAGCACCACGCGGTAGGTCCCCTTGTTTCCCTGCCTTGCCAGAGTCACCGCAATCACACCCTCTTTCGTGTCTCTCGGAAACTCCTTCGCCATACTGCTCTGGATGAAATGGATTTCCCGGTTGTCGTCACGGTTGGACGAAGCAATCACGCCGAGCTGTTCCTGGCTGCAGGAGCAGAGCGCAGCGAGAGCGAGTGAGGATAAAACTATTGTTCTAAATATTTTTTTCATTTCTTTATTCATTTACCGTGTATTACGAGTCCCAAGGGGTGCTTATATAGGGTTCTGGTCCTCCTCATTGAGGTTAGGGTTATTGCTGATTTCGTCCTGAGGAATCGTGAGCACCCAGTCGTAATTGTCCGGGTTGCGGAGATTCTTGCGGTTGGACATCGTGATGCACTCGTCCGCAAAACCATCATCCTTCTTCCTGTCAATTCCCTGTCCCAGGCGCCTGATGTCAATCAGCCGGCCGAATTCGCCCCAAAGTTCAATCCTTTTCTCTATAAGGATTTCCTCAAGAAGGGAGCCTGTCCAAGAATTTGTCGTAGAACCGAGCAGTGTGCCGCTACGTCTGGATGCGTCGTAGCCCGGACAACGGACTGACATCACATCCGTGAGATAGCCCCGCGCCTTGACATCGTCTCCGAGCCTCAGGGCAGCCTCCGCAGCATCGAAATACATTTCCTCCACCCTCATATAGATGTAGTCTCCGAGCCAAGCCGCCACGTTTGTGAAATGAAATTTCTTTGAAATGTATGGAGACTCCTTGTTTTCAGGATCCCACCATCCGCGACGTATGTCGTTGGCAGCCATCTGCTTATAAAGCGAAGAACTGATAAGTTTCGGAGAGGCCTTCGCATAGTCTCCGTTTTCGTTGTCCATATGCGAGAAGAAGCTTGCATAGCCTCCCGCCTGCTCTGTGGTCTCGATGGCGGCGCCCCACATCACATTGGATGCCGATAGGTCGTTCATTCCACCCATAAGTTCGGACTCGCCGCCAATCTTGAATTCTTTTGATTCGATGACAAGTTCCGCATACTTGAGAGCAGTCTCCCAATCCCCCGACGCAAGAGCCACACGGGTTTTGATAGCACGCGCAACATTAAGTTTGATGTGCGACTTGTTGCCGGCGAGAGCTGATTTTTCTCCTTTTTCGAGCAGTTCAATCGCAGCGTCAAGGTCGTCGTTGATTCTCTTGTAGACAACTTCGAGCGTTTCGCGTTTCTTGCCGATGAAACTCTTGTCTGTAGGCTCCGTGTAAACCGGCACACAAGGGTCCTGCCACCTGTATTTGTCCTGAATGGCGCTGTACGGCGCTCTCGCAAACCAGTTTGCAAGGTTGAAATAGGCCAATCCCCTTATGGCATAGGCACTTCCAAGCACATAACTGCGGTCCGTTGTTGTTCCCGCCATAGTCTCAGATGCAGAAAGGACGGTGTTCACATTGGAAATCCAAGTATAGTTCGCATACCAGACATCGTAGGAACGGAAGGAATCGGACATATAAAAAGATTTCACATTGTAGCAGTGGTCATACCAGAACCATCCGTTTCCCATACTCTGCATAATGAAATCGTCTCCCATACATTCGTGGGCGATATTGTAGGCCGAGATTCCGAAGCACTGGTGGGCGTTTCCACCGGTTGACCAGCCGGCAGTCCACATCGACCTGTAAACTCCGTCAATGATGGATATGGCACTCGACGCATTCTTCAAAAGGTCGTCTCCCGAGCCTGAATCCGTCGGAGCGAACTCGAGTTCACAGGAAACGGCGCAGAGTGCCGCTGTCAATATAGTGATGAATTTTCTTTTCATTTTCATACCTCCTAAAAGTTAATGTCCAGACCAAGTGCGAAAACCTTCGACGGCGAATAGCTGTAGGAAACTGTTCCCATAAAACTTGCCTGCGGGTCCATACCGTCAAGATGGCTGAACAAGGCGATGTTGTCGGCTGTAAAGAACAGACGGAACGACTTGATTTTTGCCTTTGAACTGATGGATGTCGGAAGTGTGTATCCGACAGTTATGTTCTTGATAGCAAAATAGGAAGCGTCAATCAGAGATTCACCGACAGAGGAGTAGTTACCTCCGATTTCTACCATTGGGACGTCAGTGATGTCTCCACTTTTCCTCCAACGGCGAAGTTTGTTTTTGTGCCAGTTGTTTCCGGCATACATCACATTCATCGCTCCGTCATAGAGTCCGTCCATAATCTTTCCGCCGACCGAATATGTCGTAAGGAATGAAATGTCGAAGTTCTTGAAAATCGTAAAGTTAGAAGCGAAACTTCCGGAAAATAGAGCCTGACGGCTACCATAGTAATATTTGCTCAGAGAAGCGAGTCCGACGTCGTCAGTCACATATTCGTCACATTTTTCCGTCGTCAGCGAACCGCTCTTTTCGTCGACCACGTAGCGGTAGTAGGCGTAATAGAGCTGTTTTCCGGTCTGAGGGGACACTCCGGCGGATTTGGACATATAGAATGTATATATCGGTTTCCCTACCTCGATGACCATGTTGCCGAGGTTAATCACATCCTGGGACGAAGTGATTGCGGTGACTTTGTTTCTGTTGAAAGAGAACATCGCTGTGGCGTCCCAATGGAAATTCTTGCGTTCGAAGATGACGCCGCGGAAGGTTGCCTCAAGTCCCTGGTTGGTCATAGCTCCGACATTATCGTCAAATCCGGTGAATCCCGAAGAAATTGCAAGCGGATTGTTAAGGAGCATATCTCTCGTGTGGCGGTTGTAGTACTCGATTGTCGTGGAAAGGCGTCCTCCGAACATCGAAGCCTCGATACCGGTGTTGAGGTTGCCGTTCTTCTCCCAGGTCACGAGTCTGTTTTCGATTGAAGTTGCAGCCGCTCCAGGACGGGTTCCGTTGGACCAACTGTAGTCGAAAAGACCCTGCCAGGCATAGAAGGAACCGAGGTTGTCGTTACCCTGCACACCATAGGAAATCTTTGCGGTGAGGTTGTTCAGCCAAGAGGAAGTCGCTGACATAAAGTCTTCGTTTGTGATTCGCCACGATGCTCCCACAGACCAGAAGTTACCCCAGCGGTTGTCTTTGTAGAACCTTGAGGAACCGTCGGTACGCCAGGATGCATCGAAGTAGTATTTGTCGGCATAGCCGTAGTTTGCTCTTGCGAGGACGGATTCGATTGCATAATCATTTGAATATGATGTATTTGCAACCGTGGTTACCGCAGAACCGAGTTCGTCGATGCCGGCAATGATGCCGCTTTTTGTAGCACCCGCATAGTTATGGTTGTAGCGGTAGTATTCGTGACCGGCGAGAAGGTTTATGGAGTGGTCGCCGAAAGTCCTTTGCCAAGTGATGAGTTCGTTGAGAGTGTAACTCATTGTCCTGGTGTTGGTTTTAGAAACCGAACCGCCTTGCTTTGCCGCATTTCCGTGATATTTGTCGCTGACCGAAGTCGCACCATAGTCGGTAAAGTCAAGACCGAAGTTCACCGTGAAATCAAGTCCGTAGAGCGGGGAGGTTTTCCTTGTGGTTCCGAACTTCGCGAAACTCCTGGCGGAAAGGGAATTACGTTTGAAATATGCCTTATTATTGAAAAGCTCCGCTTTGGAGTTGAAGCCCTGTGCCGTCACACGGTTTGCGTAGCCGTTGTCATCAATCGAACCATATTCATATTGGAGATTTCCGTTTTCGTCAAGCACATTGTTTCCTTCCATATCCTTGAGATAGACCGGATAGATTGGAGCCATAAATTGGGCGGTGTACCAGACGTTGGAAACCTGGGAGCCGCTGGCGTTCTGGAAGTTGGAAACAGAATGCGCGAGATTGGCGCTCATTCCGAGTTTGAACCAGTCGGTCGCCTGCACATCGCCGCTGATACGAGCGGTGAAGCGGTCGAAGTCGGTATTGCGCAGAGTTCCGTTTTCTTTGTAGTAACCCATTGAGTAGAGATAGCTTGTCTTCTCTGTTCCTCCGCTCACTGAAAGGATATGTTCGGTCCTGAAAGCCTTGTTATTGCTGATTTCGTCCATCCAGTTCTCATCCCAGGCAGCCTTTGCGTCGCCTTTGATTTTGCCGGTGCTGCGGTCTATGAGATTTTCCCAAGTATAGTTTTTATAAGGGTTGTAATATTCCGGATTCTTCAGACCGCCTATGGTTTCGCCCAGATGCTCGGCAGCATAGTTTGCCGCGCCCTCATCGTCCAGAGCTCCGTTCTCTGCATAACGGACAGAGTTGCGGAGAGCCTCGTAGGTGAGTTCCACATAGTCCGACATTCCCACAAGGTCGTAGCGCGGAAGTGCACGGGAGGCGATTCCGAAATTGCCCTTGTAGTTGATGTTCACCCTGTCTGCGTTGCCTTTCTTAGTGGTGATGACAATCACGCCATTTGCACCTCTCGCTCCGTAGAGAGCACCTGCAGAAGCATCCTTAAGGACAGTCATTGTCTCGATGTCGGCAGGGTTGATGGAACTGATGGCTCCGTCATAAGGCACCCCATCCACAACGTAAAGAGGTGACGAAGAAGCATTTACAGAACCGATTCCACGCACCATAATCGCAGAACCCTCTCCAGGCTGTCCGCCACCGGAGGTGACTGTGACGCCGGCAACCGTTCCTTCAAAAGATTTGGTGAGATGACCCACCGGACGCTTGCCCAGTTCCTCACCCTTCACCACGCTGGCAGAACCGGTGAAAGACTCCTTCTTCGCTGTACCGTAAGCCACGACAATCACGTCATCCAGCACGACCGCCTCATCCTGCAGGACGAAATCAACCACAGTTTTGCCGTCGACCGGACGCTCACTCTCCGCATATCCGAGATTGGAAGCAGTCAGAACCGCATCCACCGGCACTTGGTTCAAGACATAATTTCCGTCAAAATCGGTGACGGTTCCGTTTGTGGTGCCTTTCACAAAAACACCTGCGCTCATCACCGGCATACCGTCCTTGTCAACGACACGGCCGGAGACCGTAATCTTCTGCTGTGCAAGAGCCGTAAAACTCAACAGAAGGGACAACACGATGATATATAATGATTTATTCTTCATATTTCTCTCTCTTTAGAATACATCCCCCACAACCGGACTGTAGATGTCTATCATCTCCGGAGTATTGAACTCAATTCTTGCACGAGGCTTGCCGAAGACGGCCTTTGTGCCTTCCTCTGCCTTGCCGGTCTTTGCTGTCGCAAATCTTGTGACGGAATCGCCGGCGCTCTCTGTGAAAGTGGCGAGCAGGAAATAGTCGGTCTCAGGTTTGAGAGGAGCACCATCCTTACCGAAAGAAAGTGAAAGCGAACCAGTCATATTGATGATTTCCAATTCCGCCTCGGTGCAGTCAACGCCCTTAGCGGCAACCACTTCCGCAGCCTTGTCGGTGGAGATTCCGCTAAGTTCCGAACTCTCGCAGAAATAATACTTCAAGCCTTTAAGTTTCATAGCCATAGGAGCGACAACAGGCTCATTGTCAAACTTTAAGACGCCGACAAGTACATTATTGTCCGATGCGTCGACTCCGAGAGTCACCTGCACCCAGTCGTAGTAGTTGGCAGAGGACTTGGTGGCGAGAGAATTGACCACGAAGGTCTTCTCCCCAGCGGCATTCTCTGCAAGTGTGCCGAGAGTGTAGGAAGTGGAAGGGTTAAGAGTGAATCTCGTGGTGAAGCCCTTCTCCGAATTGATGTGTCCAAGTGTCGCCTCGTCATCGTAGAGATTGCCCTTTTCCTCGACATAAGCCTTGAAAAGTTCCGGGTCACTCTTGAAGTAAAGCTTATAGGATGTGGTTGAAGTCAGGATTTCCTTCACACTTGTCACATCTTTGCCGAGCCACTTGAGCCAGAGGCAGTTGGATGCATTGTACTGTCCGAGAATTGCGTGAAAGAGGCTCTGTTTGAACCAGTCCGCACCTTCTACCGGCGGGATTGGCGCAGTGGCCTCAGGCAAAGTCTTGGTCTTGTACTTATACAGTGGCGTGGTCGCCTGTCCGTCAGTATTCACTCCGAAAGCCACAATGTAGTATGAAGTCTCCGGATAGAGCGGGCTCTCGATATAACTTGAGGTTCCGTTCTTAGCATATTGGGAAATTCCCGTCGCGACGCTGACACCGCTATCCTTGAGAACTTGCAGATATGCAGCGAGATAGCGGTCACGGGTTTCTTCGTCAGAGTAGCGCTCGAAATAGCTTGCCGGAATTCCGAAATAGATGTAGAGGAAATCCGGGAGCGCATAGACGTTGAACTTCGAATAGTCGGAACCGGTCTCGACATGGGCCATTATAATCTGAGGAATATCTTCCGACTCCGGACGTGTCGTAAAACGAAGCTGCGCAGCGGGAGAATCATTTATGTATTTGTCGTCAGAATGTGCGGTGAGTTCGAACACATACTCCGTTGAGCCTTCGAGTCCTCCGATTTCAATGGAATTGGAAGAGGTTTTTCCACTGTATTTGTCGACTTTGTAGGAATATGAACTTGCCCCGTAGACTGAGTTCCAACGGATTATGGTTTTGGACCTGTATGAGGCCACCAGCACAGGCTCGGGAGCGGAAAGTTCGCTATAGTCTTCGGTGACGACGCGAATATTCACGAATTTGGAATCCGTGTGGTCGCCGTTGTTGCCCGCATTTGCCTTCACCGAGAATGAATAGGACTGCTTTGGCTCCAATTTGTCGAAAACGAGACTGTTATCGCGGGTTGTCTTTTCCTCAGAACCGTTGAATATATATGTATATGAACCGGCATCCGTCACGGCATCCCAAGAGACTTTAAAGGATGTGCAGGAAATGTCACCGACAACCACCTTCGGCTCCGGAAGCGGTCCGGAAAGCACATCCGGTTCAGCCTGCTCTTTCACACAACCAAAAGGTATGGCGGCAAAGAGGGCTGCAAGTATAACTGTTTCTATAATAGGCTTTCTCATCATCTGACAGTAATTTCAAATTTCTTATAAAGCGCACATCCGTCCGAGAGCGTCACTACAGAACTTCCTGCGGATTTTCCGCTGAGAATGAGTTTGTCTCCATCGAGCGAAACATCGACAACCTTCTCATCAGAAACCGTGTACGAAACAACCTGCAATGACGGGAAATACTCTCCAAGTTCAATGGAGGCAGTCTCTCCCACTGCGAGGACACAATCAGGCATATCGGAGAGGAAGTCCATATATTTCAGAAGGCTCCAAGTGTCGAGTTTGCCAACTCCCATCTTTCCCACATAGGCAGGGGCGAGAGAGGAGTTAATCGGAGCAGCCGAGCTGAGAAGTGCGGAGCGGAGCTTGTCCGGGGTGAGCCCCATCCTTTTGTCCTTTCCATAGTAGTATGAAACAGCGAGGGCGCAGGCTCCGCTCACGTGAGGGCAGGCCATTGAGGTTCCCTGCATATACCCGTAGTCGGACTGTCCGTCGGCACTGACAAGGGTGCTGTAGATTCCGCCATATTTGCTGTCGACCGAAACGTCTCCACCCGGAGCGGAAATGTCAATCCAAGTTCCGTAGTTGGAATAGATTGCCGTGGTGCCGAGATAGGAATATGCCGCCACACTGACAACGTTCTTGTCCGCAGCAGGATAGGAGTCGTAGCCCACAGCCTCGTTTCCGGCTGCAAAGATGATGAGTCCGCCCTTCATCGGACCGGACTGGTTGCCGTTTTCGTCCACTCCGGCGTATTTGATGAAATAGTCCATCGCACGTCTGAGCGCTCCGTAAGTTCCGCGTGTCCAGTTGTTCCAGCTGAGTTTGGTTGCATATCCCCAGCTGTTCTGGCAAATCACCGCACCGTTGTCGGCAGCATATTTCATCGCACGCACTGTTCCCGCAAGTCCGGCTCCGGACTCGCCGCTCTCACCGCTGCTCAGACATTGGAGAGACATAATCTTCACTCCGTCTCCCTTGCCCGAACCTCCGGCGATGCCGTTCACACCTATGCCGTTATTGTTGACCGCAGCAATCGTTCCCGCAACGTGGGTGCCGTGAGACTGCTTTTCGGAAGTGACGATTTCACCTTTATTGTCGTTATAGTTGTATCCGTAGACGTCGTCAACATATCCGTTTCCGTCGTCGTCGATTCCGTTGCCGGGAATCTCTTCCCGGTTAATCCACATATTTGCGGCGAGATCTTCGTGATCATACTTCACGCCCTGGTCAATCACCGCCACAATCACATCGGGATTTCCTGTGGCCTTGGTCCAAGCCTGCCAGACATTTGCGTCGGCACCTACAAGGCTGCTGTTTCCAAAGACGGAACCGCTGTTGTTGTAGTGCCACTGCCTTTGCTGCGAATCTTCGCTCTCATTGAAAGGGAAGGTGGCCGGGCGCGATACCATAGCCTTGGTCTGATTCAACGGCTGAGCTACAGCCGAGAAAGGCGCAAGCGGGTCTTCGTCGCAAGAGCGTATTTCCATCGGACATTCGATACATTCCACTGTGGCACAGCGGCGAAGCTGACGCACCAAAACGGAAGTCTCAAGGGATTTGTCAAAACTTGCCACATACCAGCGGTCAAGCCCTTCTTCCCTGGTTCTTTGCTCAAATTTGCCACATTCCGGGAAAAGCCTTTCGAGACGGAATGTCCCGTTCGCCCCGAGAACCTCGGCAATTTCGCCGGTCCCCGCAGTAGCATCAGCAATGTTTCCCGTAGATTTTGTTGAGACAGGTTTCACCTGAATCAGGAGTTCTCCCCTCACTGCAGCGCCAATGCCTTCGTTAATGACAATAGCCCCTCCTGTTTCGGGTGCATCCTCCTCCACATTCTGCTTTGAACAGGAGGCCGTCACGGCCAAGACTGTCAATAGAAGTGGATAAAACGTTCTTCTGGATACTGAATTCATAAAAATATCAATAAGTAAATTCTAAATATTTCACTTCAGTAGTGAGCCCACCGTCTTTTTCGCTGTCGCGGTATCCCACCGCATAGGCGACATATTTTCCCCCTTTGACCATATTCTCGTCTTGCGAAAGGTCGATGATGTGGGTTCCGGTGTAAGACTTATAATAACCGAGTTTCTTGGCATAGAGAAGATACTGATGAGCCGCGAAATCGGGATTGTCGAGTTCTTCCCACGCGCTGAGTTCCATATAGTCACAGATATATGTGTCGTTTGAACCGCTTGCTTTGACTGTGACAAAAGAACCGTTTTGGACTATGGAAAGTTTCATCGATGACGGAGATGCTGAAGCCGAAGTGAAAGGCAGGAGGTCGATGTCCCCGCTGTAGCTGAAACTTCCGTCAGATGGGTTGAAACTCAGGTCAAATGCCGTGAGATAGAAATCCGTGCGGTCATAAAGATATGGCTGTTGCTCGGTCGGGAGCGTGTTTGTGTCGACTGAGCCACAGGAGAGATAAAGGGCAGGCGACTGAGCGTTCATTGCGGCCATTTCCTTCACCTGCTTTATTCTGGACTCGATGTAGGTTTTTGCAGTTTCCTTGTCATATTCAGCCTTTCTCACCACAGCGTAGACATAAGTCTTTGCGGCATCCACAGGTTTCACCTGAATGCGGCAGGTGGATGTCGTTATGTCGCTCACAGTGAGACGAAAATTCTTGAACACCGATTCTCCGCCCGTCGAACCGCTCTGGATTACACGCAAACGAAGAGATTCCGTGCCTTCACAGGCAAGTTGAATCTCCCCGATACGGTCTTTCCCGCTTTCATTTTTTGCGACGGAGAAGCAAAACTCCGAAGAATAGACATCCTTGATTCTTATCCAATCGCTCGCACTTGTCACAGAAGCGGTCCTGCCCTCTTTCGGGCCTTCGATTCTGTATTTCTGCCAAAGGTCGCCACCCTCCAAACCGACTTTGACCACATTTGTACCCAATACAAAAGAAGAATCAGTCGTGATGGGCTGCTCCTGCGGCTCGCAAGAAACGGCTGCCGCGAGGACCGCCAGAGCGAGAGCTGATATTGCAAGAAAACGAAATTTCATAATATACGTTCCGTATGTTTAACTCGATACCTTTCGGCATCCAAATTATAAGTACCTATCTATTAGGGCTTTTGTAAGTAAACTCCAACCACGCTATTTCGGATATTTGGGAGTTGTTGTAGAGGAATGCGAACGCCACATAATTCGTGCCGTCAACTATGTCCGAATATTGCGAAACCGGCAATCCTCTGTAACCGTCGACGACATTATACAAATTCAGATCATACCCCATGCTTTCCACAAATTTGCTGACAAGTCCACGTGGAGACTTGCACTCCTCCAAAGATTCGGCAAGTGCAATACCCAGTCCGAATTTTCCTGAAGCAAATTCGGTCGGTTGGATGCCCACAATGCCCTTTTTCTGATCATAGTTGATGATAAAAGCCCCGGAAGACGGTGGAACATCAGAGGTTCTGAATTTTTTAGTCGAAACCCTTCCGCTGTATCCCCAACCCGGAGTGAGGTCGAACGCCAGGAAATAGTAGTCGGTTGAAGGAATCAGACTCACCTGAGTTGTAGAACGATAGCCTTTGTAGAGGTAGTTCTTCAAATTGAATTTGAAGCCGTTCTTTTCCTCGAATTTTTCGGCATAAGCTTTCATATCAGCGACAGTGGATGCCACAAACTCAGCCGGCGTCGGGAAACGGTCAAACTCTGCAGTCGGGAAGAATCCGTAATAGTAGTACGAGTCCTCAATGTTCGGAGCCACAGTGAATTTCACGGTGGATTCCGTAATCTCGGTCACATCCAGAGAAAAGGACATCTGGTTATTGACGACATACTCGGGATTTGCCTTCTGAAGGATGGACAGCGACACGGTCTTCGCTCCCTTGAGCTTGAAAAAGACTTTTCCCGTGCGGGAAGAAGCCGAATCGTTCTCCTTTACATTCACTCTGACCTTCAGGATGTCGGCGCTGCTTATCACATTCTCTGCATCGGGGTTGGAGCCGGTTTCCGCAAGTGCCGGAGTCTTGGCGTCTTCCTCAGAGTTTTCCGCAGCCCGCTCAATCCAGTCGCAGTCGAACTCCAGAGTGAGCGCAGCCCCATCCGGTGCATCGCTGAGTTTGTAGGAAAGCTCCACATCTCCCCCGGCAGCATCGACCTGAACCACCTTCGCGCCAACAATGGAAATGATGTCCGCCTGTTCTTCGTCCGAGTTTGAGACCGGTTCACAAGCGGAAATTGTGACCACAGTCAAAGCTGTGGCCACAATTGTCCTTAAAAAATTTGCAATAGAGTTTAATTTCATCTAAGCGAATATTATTCAGCAACGTAGGTGAGTTCGATACTCTTAAATCTCAAGATGTTCCAACCACCGCAGCACATCTGGAACCAAACTTGAGACTCATCCTCATTGGTGAATGTATTGGTATAATATACATCGTTCTTTTCATACAGGCCACCTTTGAGAATTGCCCAAGTGCTTCCATCTGTTGAAGTCTTAATAGCAACGTCAGTATAACTAGTCGGATTGGTAGCTGTCTTGCCGGTTGAAACCACACAGACATTCTCAATGAATCCTATGGAAGAGGTTGTAGTAACAGTACCTGTCGACTTCATCTTAAATGAATCTGAAACGGAATCTTGCATACCGAGGTCTTTGAAAATCAATTCAACATCAGTTGTTTTTCCTGAACCATCCGTAGCAGTTGCGGTGAATGATGTTGTAAACGAATCCCACTCGCTAAATGTTGCTCCACCTTCAGTCGCAGCAGCAATAGCAGCCTTGAGAGTTTCAGCTGTTATCTTGAATTTGTACTCCACAGCAGTTGCACTCGCCTGCACAACTGTGAGTGTCTCAGAAACATCAGTCAAACCTTTCACAGTCACGGTGACAACGCCGGTTCGTTTGCTTCCCGCATTCTCGGCGACATTGAATGTAAGCTTACCGTCAGCGTATGCCGCTCCGGTAATCCAACTTGCAGCATCCTCTGCAACCTTAACTGTAGGCTCGCCCTTGGCAGCAAAAATGCCGCAAGAGATTTCGTTTGCGGAAGCAGTCTTGGCAACCTTCAAGGTCGTCTGTCCAAGAACGATTTCAGCATCAGGATTGATGGTGATGCTTCCAACGTATGGACGGGCATCCTCAGGTGAAAGATTATCAGCCTTAACAACCAAGACACCGGCGCGACCTGCCTCAGGGACGTCAAAGAAAAAGTTCTTTCCATCCACATTTGCGTTTGTTCCCTCAACTGTAACCTTACCAATCTGAGTCTGCTTGCCTTCAAGTTCAGAATAAACTGTAAAATCGGCAGTTGCAGATGGGGTGTAAACACCACAGTTGAGCTTGATTTGTGTCATTCCGCTGAAAGAAGCTTCAGAAGAGAGCAAAGCCGCTCCGCCCATAAGTGTCTTTGAAGTGAGCCCCTGGACACATTTTCCGCTGCTATAATCGGTACAAGGAGATGGAGAGTTCGAATTGCTCGCTCCAAGATAAACATAATCAACAAAGAAGTTCATCTTCTTCTCGCCTGCGCCCCAGGCCTTAATCGGAGTGGATGAAGACATACAGTCGCCGGATTTGAGGACCCCTGTTGTCCAGGTCTCGCCCTCAGCAAGAGCGACGTCGTGACTGATGGCTGCGTCGTCGGCAACTTTACCATAATTTACTGTAGGTTCGGTGATTACGCCCCTTGTAACTATGAGTTCAGAACGTTTGAACACAAAATCAGCCTTTGCTGTGCTGACAGTAATTTCAACATCGTAGGTTCCCGGATTTGCAACAAACCAAGCCTTATAGTCTGAAATTGTGGTTGTTCCGTCGCCCTTGAGTGTGATGCAATCCTTAGGCTTTGATGCTTTCAAATCTCCTAATTCATCAATTTCAGTTGTCACATTCACATAGAAAGTGCCGGCAATATCCTTCTTTGTACCCACAGCCTTAATGGAAACAGACTTGACCACAAGGTCCTTGTACTGTTCCGGAATCCCTGCAAAACTGAGTTTTCCGAATCCGAAAAGATGGGCAAATTCAATTTTTTCGTTAGGACGAGCCAAAGAGTACTCTTTGTATGTATCATCGAATGTGTGTTCAGCAGTTGAAATTATAGATGGTTTTGCGAGCAGCGCATCCGCCTTTCCGTGCCAAGTTTCCTGAGTGGCTTCATCTTGAGTTTCAGGAAGTTTGATTGTCCACTTTGTCAAATCGCTTGACGAGCCACTTGCATATGTTGAAGGGAAAAGTCCATAAACAATATACTTATCCTCAAAATTAGCTTCTGTTATGCTGTAGAAATTTCCCTTGAAAGTAGGTTCCGATGCCTCTGAATCCACCAAGTTGAACAGCGCGTAGTTGGTATTCGCAGGGTATCCAGCCTTGGATGCAACCTGAACAGCCTGAGTTGGAGATGCAGTTTTGGCAATCGCAGCATAAAAGGCGTCACCTTTGTCGAATTTGATGTGACTAGCTCCGTCAAAATGAGCCTTCGTAAGTTCCTCTGCCACAGGAAGTGTCACTGAAATGCTCTGAGTGTCGGCTGTCTGAGGAACAATCTCTTGCTTTGCGCAGCCGACAAATGCCAAAAGCGCGGCCGCAATATATGTTATCTTTTTCATATTCATTCAGTTTTACCAGTTATACTCACGTTTATCGCTTACAATCAAACCGCCGAATGTGCCGTAGTACTCTTGTTTGACGTTGATGTATTGTGCGGAATATTTACCGTCACTGTTGCGGATTGCCTTGAGAAGGACATATCCTGTCGGCACAGTGGCACCAATCTGCAACGTGACTGTCTGTGCTTTTTCATCAAGAACGGCAGTGATGTTCTCTGTTTTCATAATAACCTTTACAGTCTCATCGGCTCCGGTGATAGTGTAGGAGAAAACAGGTTGAGAATTTGGTTCCACCTTCAAGAGATGGCTTTCAACCTTAATTGCGAACTCAAAGTATTTTGCAATTTTGATGACGCTTTCGCCTAAAGTGAAGACATACTCAGTCTCCGTTTCGGTCATTTCAAGAGTCGGAGCAACTTTTCCTGTTACAGGCACATCTGTCCAAGTTTCGCCGTCAAAAGAAACCTTCCAGGCTCCGTCCTCAATCTTGAACTGAGGAGTTTTGCCATCAACGCCGTCCTTTCCTGTCACAGGCACATTGGCGTCACCGTTTTTGATGAGTTCGCCATTGACTGTCCAGCAAAAAACGCCATCCACTTCCTTAAATCCGATTGTTGGAGCGACTGCATCCTGTCCGTCGACACCATTTGCAATCTCAGCTTTAGTTCCATCACTGAAATTTATAGTATAGCCGTTCTCTGTCTTGACAACAGATTTGACTGTAACCGTCGTCGCAGCGGCAGTGAGCAACTGCTCAATCGAGTTCACATTGTTTTTCACCTGAGCCTCAAGGGCATCAACCTTCTTTTCAAGGTCCCCTACTCTATCTTCGAGATCCTTGGTACAGGAGCAGCAGAACACCGCCGCCACAGCTGCAATCGTGAATAAAGCTTTTTTCATATTTATTATGAATTAAAAAATATTTTAGAATGAAAGTACGGGATGACAGACTATCGAATCATCAACAGGTGCAGGATATGGATATATACTACCATCATCGGCCAACCAAAACATAATACTCTGAAAATCATCCCCTTTAACATAAAGGCTTGACGACATCAGTTCGCAAACATTCTGACTTCCCCGATGTCTGGAATATTTCAAATTATGTTTCATTTCATTTGGAACCAAAGCCCAAAATGAGTTCAGTCTTTCAACAGGATTGAACGAAAACTTTGTCAAATCCTCAAAATATTGGTCAACACGATATAGGTCCACGTTACCAAGTTTAGCCGCCGCAAGCCGTTCTGCGACCTCATCACCACATAGATTGACCACCAAATCCCAAATTTGTCCACTACTTGGGACATACCATCCAGATGTATTTGTCGGAGCGGCAGGAGAAAAATCTGTATTAACCCAATCGAAAGCCGGAACCAATTTGATTTTCTCTGTAGCTTTTGGGAAAACTGATAATATTTCCTTGTTCCAACTATATCCCCAAATATCATTGTAGCAGGCTTCCGTCAACCGATGTGGAGTAATCCGAACTGGTGACAAATCCGCTGTTGAGAGAGCATAACGTGTCAAGGAATCAAGTTTATGGTCCGCTTTCGGGTCTGTGGATATCGGAGCAAAAGCAGCCTTAAGAGAGAATACAAGACCATGAGTAAAGCCTAAAGCCTTTTCTTCCTCCGAGATGCGATTCGCATCAGTTGAGAACACAATACCTATAACCGATTTATTTGGATCCGGCCTCGGTTTTTCAGAACCGGTCAGCCATACCGCACCCGTTCCGTCAGAATTGATGGAAACAAGTCCGCCGTCGCTCCAAGTTCCGTCAGAATAGAAATAGTCACCGATTTTCGGAGGGTCAAGCGGGGGAACTAAAGCTTTCACTGTCACATCGCAAGATGCCACAAGCGGCTGACCACCGTCTTCAAGTTCAATCTTCGCATAGACCTTGGCTTTCCCGGCAGATTTTCCTGTAATATATGCTGACAAGGTGGTACCGTCAATATAGATTGCCTCAAAAGAGAGAATCTCCGGGTCAGAAACCGACCATTCGCTAATGGTCTTGTAGGTGACTTCTTCCGGAAGGATTGTCGCGTCAAGACGGAAACTTTCCTTTTCACTGATTTCTTTCTCAGTCACTTGCTGCTTGTCAAACCACAATGTGACAGACTCGGCAGGAATCGCCGTCACCACCACTTTGCAGGATGCGCTCTTTCCGTCGAATGAAACCGTGACAAGAGCCTCTCCCGTTTTGTGGGCGGTCACAACTCCATTGTCCACAGTCACCACTTCCTCATTATCGCTTTTCCAGATGAGAACCGGGTTTGTGACATTCTCCGGGGTGAGTTTCGCGCTGAGAGTCGCTGACTCGAAAACTTTGAGTGAAAGAGTCTCTTTGTCGAGGGCAATGCTCTCCAGTCCGATTGGAGCGACTGTGATTACACATTCCGGAGTCTCCGCGAGATCTTCGTGGAATGCATAAACTGTGGTGGAGCTGAGCTTGTGAGAAGAGAGATGGAGCATCACGCCTTCCTCGCAAGGAGTCTGCTTATCCAGCGAAACCACAGTTTCCTCTGCCACATAGAACGTCACTTCACCCGCACGATTCGCCGGAGATATGTTCACAAGAAGGTCAAGCGAACCTCCTATCGGAATGGAAACTTCGCTTTGTGAAAACTCGACGCTCAACTTTTTCGAGTCATCAGCATTTACATCATTTTCTTTCAGGTCATTGCAGCCGACCAAAAACACGCTGATTGAGAAAAGTGCAAACTTTCCCAATAGGTTTGTCCCTAAATTCATATTCTACACCCAAATTTGACTCGCGAAGTTAACTTTTCCAAAACAAAAATACAAGAGATTTTTTCAGTTTTTTTCATTGCAGAAAACTCAGTCCGACAATGACTTAGAAACTGATATTTTAAATTTAGGATATTTTGATAACAATTCGTAAGGCAAACTCCCTTTCCGCTTAAAATTTTCAACAAACAAAGGGCGATATATCCCAAAAGAATTTTTACTCTCCGAACGAAATCATCATCATCGTAGAATATCCGATATATTCGCTATATTTGTGAGATTTTAATTATGAGATCTTAATTATAAGGTATGATTTCTACAGAACAGATAAAGGAACTTCACGAGAGGGTCGAACTTTTGGGAAAATGTGTGGATGTGGAGGGAAAGAGAACTCAGGTGGCACAGCGGCAGGAAAAGGCAGCGGCTCCGGATTTTTGGAACGATGCGAAGGCCGCGGAGGCTTTTCTCAAGGAAACGGCCGGACTGAAGTTTTGGGTGGACGGCTACGACACGGCGCTTGGGGCTGTGGAAGATTTGGACGTGCTTTATGAGTTTGCGAAGGAAGCCGCCGGAGCGAAATCCGCAGAAGAGGATGCTGTGGAAACGGAAGAAGAGAAAGAACTGGGGCAGGCCTACGCAGATGCGGTGAAGCAAATCGAGGAACTGGAATTGAGGAATATGCTCGGAGAGGAGGGAGACTCGCTCGGGGCTGTGCTTACGATAAATTCGGGTGCCGGCGGAACTGAAGCGAACGATTGGAGCGCGATGTTGATGAGGATGTATCTTCGTTGGGCGGAAAGAAATGGCTACAAGACCACAGTCACCGACCTGCTCGAGGGTGAGGATGCAGGCATAAAGTCGGCGACGATTCAGGTGGAGGGAGACTATGCTTTCGGCTACCTGAAGGCGGAGAGCGGCGTGCACCGTCTGGTGAGGATTTCCCCATTCAACGCCCAAGGCAAGCGTCAGACGACCTTCTCCTCAGTCTTCGTCTACCCGCTCGTCGACGACAGCATTGAAATTGAAATAAACCCGGGAGACCTCGAATGGGACACCTACCGTTCCAGTGGCGCCGGCGGCCAGAACGTCAACAAAGTGGAGACCGGAGTCCGCGTCCGTCACATTCCGACGGGCATCGTGGTCGAAAACACCGAGACACGCTCGCAGCTCGACAACCGGCAGAATGCCCTGCGCATTCTCAAGTCTCGCCTCTATGACCTCGAACTGAAGAAACGTCAGGAAAAGCAGGCTGAGCTCGAAGGGCAGAAGAAGAAAATCGAATGGGGCTCGCAAATCCGCAGTTATGTCCTGCACCCATACAAGATGGTCAAGGATCTCCGCACCGGCCATGAGACCTCCGACACCCAGGGAGTCCTCGACGGCGACCTAAACGACTTTATGAAGTCCTATCTTATGAGACGGGGATGAAGAAAAAGCGACCTGCTGCGTTGCATGTAAATTTCAAATCCTCACAACCACTAGGTTGCTCCGGTGTTGAAATTCACAGTGCGCCTTGCATCTCATCTTTTTCTTCATCCCCTCCATTTCAGCATTATTATCAAGTAAGTTCAAAAAATAGATAGGAACCTGCTTAGTCAAAGGGGATGCATAAAAGGATGGGATGCAAGACGTCCAACGCAGCAGGCCGCCTTTTATGCGCCCCGCCCCGTTATTCCATCAGTTTTTTATACTTGAAGCGTTTCGGCTCCTCATTGCCGAGACGCCGCTTCTTGTTCTCCTCATATTCAGAGTAGCTGCCCTCAAAGAAATAGACCTGTGAGTCACCCTCGAAGGCGAGAATGTGCGTCGCGATGCGGTCGAGGAACCAACGGTCATGGGAAATGACCACGGCACATCCGGCAAAATTCTCGAGACCTTCCTCAAGCGCACGGATGGTATTTACGTCCACGTCGTTGGTCGGCTCGTCGAGAAGGAGCACGTTACCCTCGTCTTTGAGCGTGAGCGCAAGATGCAGACGGTTTCTCTCGCCGCCGGAGAGGACTCCGCAGAGCTTTTCCTGATCTGCACCGGAGAAATTGAATCGCGAAACATAAGCCCTTGCAGGCACTTCCCTCTTGCCGAGTTTCACGAAGTCGGAGTTTTCGGCGATTGTCTCGTAGACAGTCTTGTCAGGGTCTATGCTCTTGTGCTGCTGGTCAACGTAGGCGAGTTTCACGGTGTCTCCGATGACAATATCTCCGGAATCCGGCTTCTCCAGACCCATGATGAGACGGAACAGGGTCGTCTTGCCGGCTCCGTTAGGACCTATAACACCGACTATTCCCGCAGGAGGGAGCGTGAACGAAAGGTGCTCGAACAGAAGCCTGTCGCCGTAGGCCTTGGAAACATCGTGAAACTCGATGACCTTGTTTCCCAGACGCGGTCCGTTCGGGATGTAGATCTCAAGATTAGCCTCCTTCTCGCGTCCGTCCTCAGCGGAAAGCTTCTCGTATGCGCCCAGACGGGCCTTGGACTTGGCGTGGCGGGCTTTCGGAGCCATCCGCACCCATTCGAGCTCACGTTCAAGAGTCTTGCGGCGCTTGCTCTCCTGCTTTTCCTCCATCGCGAGACGACGGCTCTTTTGGTCGAGCCACGATGAGTAGTTGCCTTTCCACGGAATGCCCTCGCCTCTGTCGAGTTCAAGAATCCATCCGGCCACGTTGTCAAGGAAGTAGCGGTCGTGGGTCACGGCTATGACGGTGCCTTTGTACTGGCGGAGATGCTCCTCCAGCCACTGTATGGACTCTGTGTCAAGATGGTTGGTCGGCTCATCGAGAAGAAGCACGTCAGGCTGCTGAAGAAGCAGCCTACACAGAGCCACACGACGTCTCTCTCCACCGGAAAGATTCGCCACAAGTGCATCCGAAGGCGGGCACTGCAGCGCGTCCATAGCCCTTTCGAGCTTCGCGTCAATCTCCCAGCCGCCAAGATGCTCTATTTTTTCCGTGAGTTCTCCCTGCCGCTCGATGAGAGCGTTCATCTGCTCGTCCGACATGGGTTCGCAGAACTTCATGTTCACCTGCTCATATTCCTTCAGGACATCCATAACTTCCTGCACGCCCTCCTGTACCACTTCAAGTACCGTCTTGTTCGGCTCCATCTGCGGTTCCTGCTCGAGGTAGCCCACGGAATAGCCCGGAGCCCACACGACCTCGCCCTGATACTGCTTCTCAATGCCGGCGATGATTTTCATCAGCGTCGACTTTCCGGATCCGTTAAGACCGATGATGCCGATCTTGGCACCATAGAAGAATGAGAGATATATGTCCTTGAGTATTACCCTGTTGTTCTGCTGGAGCACCTTGCCCACGCCGTTCATTGAAAAAATGATCTTTTCGTCAGCCATCTGAAGAAATGTGTTTAAGCGGTGAAATGCCGGAAGCGGCAGCCTCCGGACTTCTGCAAAGATACGGCTTATCGGTGAAATCTGCAAAATCTTCATTCAAACAGCCACGGCTCCGGCAATGTTCAGACCGCCCACTCCACGTTTCATGACCGCGGCCGTCCGCCGCATCCAATCCGAAGGTATCTCTCCCGCAACGCGTCTGAAAGCCATATTGTAGGAAGCGACAGTACGGAATCCAGACATGTAGGCGAGGTCCGAGACACGGAGAGCCGGATTTTGCCTGAAACAGTCCATCGCGTAGCCTATGCGGTAGCGGTTGACATATTGGCAGAAATTTGTGTCCGCGCACTCGCTTATCGCCCGCGAAACATACACTTTGTTTGTGAATATGCGCTCTGACACTTCGCCTATACTCAAATCCGTGTCAAGGAACGGACTCTCGCTGCGGAAATATTCTTCAATGCGGGAGAAGATGCTGCGGTAGAGGTTTTCTTTCCGGTCAGCGCGTATAACCCGGCTGCTCACGCAGTCCTGCACGGCTTCGGACACCATCTTCTCGTATTTCTCAAAAAAGAGGAAACGCCGGCTGCCTGCCCTACGGAGAAACGCACAGATGAAGACAAAGGAAGCCACAACAAAGGAAACGGAATCCACCACCTCTGCAAACGGGAACTGCCCGGCCAATGCCATAGAGCAGGACATTGCGGAGAGAATGAGAGAAAATCCGAGCAGGAACAGATAGCTGACGTCCGAGAACAATGAGGACAACGAGAGCGGCGTCAGTCTGTCGGAAGGGCTTTTCAGACGGGCGAGGTGATGTCTGAAGAAGAGGGCAAAGAAAGAGACCGCAATGAAGAACACGCCCAAGGGTCTGAGCGCATGGAGAACCGGAAGGTACAATCCGAAGAAACACAGCAGCGATGCCGCAGCGGCAACGGCCTCGGCGACTATAAGACCCAGGAAGAATTGTCTTCCTTCCTTTGTGTCGGCCGCCTGCGGAAGAGCAGTCATCGGCAGCGCGGGAATGGCGATGTCCGCAGCAAGCCTATCCTGCTGTCCGAGGCAAAGGTCAAGGACAATCAGAAGAATTCCGCCAGAGATGACGGCTATTAGTTCCGGTTCTTTTCTGAAGAAGATGTTGAGTCTCAGGCGTTTCATCAGAAACTTGGGACGCAGGATCACAGCCGCGGAGACGAGTGCTGCAGATGTGAGCGCAATTGATGAGATTACAATAGAGAACATGATTCCCGATACTTTAGAAGTTACCCGCGGTCCGGAACTGTTTCGGGCCGCGGGTACAAAGATAGGGCGGTATGCGCTCTAAAAAATGTATGTTGCTGTTGCTAAATTGCAACAAATTGCGTTTTTATTTTTCGATTTTTTTGTTATTGCCTTTACCTTTCAGTTGGTCAAAGCCGAGGCCGAAGACACCCATGACATTGGAGACGGAAAGGAAGGCATCGGGGTCGATGGCCTTGACGTAGCGCAGGAGCATGCTCAAGTCGGCCTTTCTTGCCACTACCATAAGAACATTGCTCTCCTGCTTGCTGTACCAGCCCATGGAATGAAACACCGTCACTCCCCTGCGGAGATCGTATGCGATGGCATCGGCAATCTCGTCATACTTCTTGGAAAAGATGAATACCTGCACCGACTGCTTCATACCGGAAAGGAAAAGGTCGATGGTGTAGCTGTTCACGGTGATGAGTATCAGGCCGTAGGCAGCATTGGCAATCTTGTTGACAATATCCACCTCAGTTCCGTCCGGTTTGAACGAGGGACAGAACACCGAAGCCGTGATTATGACAACGTCCATCGCGAGAATCAACTTGCCCGGAGAAGTGTTGCGGTACTTGCAGACAATCAGCGCGATGATGTCCGTGCCGCCGCTGGAGCCTCCCTGGGATATGCTGGAACCGATTCCGATTCCTGAAAAGACACCTCCGAGCACCGTGCACAGAAGCGGGCCGATAGCCTCGGAAAGGTTGTTGAGAAATTCCGCAGGAATTATGTTCGGAAATATGTTCAGAAGGACGGAAGTGTAGGCTATGGCATACACGGTCTTCCAGCCGAAACCTTTGCCGAGTATGGCGATTCCGAAAATGAGGAGCACGACATTGATGACGAAGTAGCTCCAGCCCATAGGGACATGCCCACCGGTAGCATACTGTATTATCGCGGATATACCCGAAACGCCGCCGCCCACGAGATTGCTCGGAAGTAGGAACATTGTCCACCCGATTGCATAGACCAACAGACCGAGGGACATGATTCCATATTCCTTCATTGTTGTCCAAACGTTGCTTTTCAGTACTGTACTTGTCGTCATATCACTTTGATTCTCCTTGAGTTATCTTTTCGTTTCCAACAGTTTCCGCATTATTCTCAATGGCGTTTGCCCCATCACAGGCCTTCGGAACATTTTTCTTCTTTTTAGACACTCCCGACTTGATTTCCTCAAAGCCCTCGCCGAACACGCTCGCGGCATTAGAGACTGAGACGAAAGCCTTGTCATCCAATTCCTTGACAAGATTCACCACTGCCTGATAATTACTCTTGCGGACAATCACCAGAAGAACTTTGCTCTCCTGTCCGGAGTACCAACCCACAGAATTGAGCGCCGTCACTCCCCTGTCCATAGTGATGAGCCGGTCGGCGATTTCCTTATATTTTTTCGAGAATATGAGCACCTGCACCGTAGATTTCGGCCCAAGCGTGAAATAATCCACACCGAAAGAGAATGCAATCATCGCAAGATAGCCGTAAAGCACATCAGTCACACCCATATTGTCAATGAATACCACCGTAAAGATGATGAGAAGGTCTGTACAGAGGTAGACTTTTCCGAGGGAAATTGGCCAGAACTTATTGATACATACGGCTATAACATCCGTTCCTCCAGTGCTGCCACCCTTATTGAGGACGAAACTGATTCCGAACGCCTCGATGAATCCTCCGAGCAGGGCCGCAAACATCTTTTCATCCAGATGAATGACAAATCCGGGGAGATATTTCGGAATGAGATAGAGGAAGAGGGATGAGAGGAGATAGGCATATACCGTCCTGAATCCGAATCCCTTTCCCATAATTATCGTTCCGAGAATGATGAGAATGGTGTTGATGACGAAGAAAGAATATGACATCGGAATGCCCGTACCATATTGGAGAATGGCGCAGGCACCGGTCAGTCCGCCGCTCGGAATCGTATTGGGCAAGAGTACTGATGTCCAGGCGAGACAATACGCAAGCGTACCGAAACTCAGAACGAGATAGTCCCAAAGAATGTTCAGAACCTTTTTCTTTTCCATAGGAGATTTATTTTACCACTACGTTAACTATTTTTCCCGGAACTACAATCATCTTAAGGATATTGCCTCCGGCTACATATTTCGCTGTTTGAGCGTTTGCGCGTACGGTTGCCTCGACTTCTTCCTTAGGCATAGCCTTCGGAAGGTCAAGAGTGAAACGGGTCTTTCCGTTGAATGAAACCGCATAGGTGCAGTTTTGTTCCACTGTGAGAGACTCGTCATATTCAGGCCATTTTGCCCAAGTTATCGTGTCGATGTGTCCCGAAGCTCGCCAGAGTTCCTCGGCGATGTGAGGTGCGAACGGGCTGAGAAGCACCACGAGTGGATCAAGAACTTCGCGGGTGTTGCAGCCCAGCTCGGTGAGCTCGTTCACAGCAATCATAAATGCGGAAATCGCTGTGTTGTAGGAGAATGCCTCAATGTCGGCCGTGACTTTTCCGATGAGTTTGTGGAGAGATTTGAGCTCCGCCGGAGTCGCCTTTTTGTCCGTCAGGATGAGCCCGTCACGGTCGTAGAAAAGTCTCCAGACCTTCTTCAGGAAGCGGTGGACGCCGTCGATTCCCTTGGTGTCCCAAGGTTTGCTCTGTTCGAGAGGACCGAGGAACATCTCGTAGAGGCGCAGGGTGTCGGCGCCGTAACTGTCGCAAACCATATCCGGGTTCACAACATTGAACATCGACTTGCTCATCTTCTCGATGGCCCAGCCACAGATGTACTCGCCGTTCTCGAGTATGAACTCAGCGTCCGCGAAGTCAGGCATCCAACGGCGGAAAGCCTCAGTGTCGAGACGATCGTTGTTCACGATGTTCACATCGACGTGGATTTCGGTCGTCTCGTATTTATCTTTCAGTCCGCAGGATACGAATGTGTTTGTTCCTATGATTCTGTAGACGAAGTTCGAGCGGCCCTGAATCATGCCCTGGTTTATGAGCCTACGGAATGGTTCTTTTTCGCAGACATAACCAAGGTCGTAGAGGAATTTGTTCCAGAAACGGGAATAGATGAGGTGCCCTGTGGCATGCTCGGTGCCTCCGATGTAGAGGTCGACGTTGCGCCAATATTCGTCTGCCTCGCGGCTCACGAGAGCGTCCGGATTGTGTGGATCCATATAGCGCAGGTAGTAGGCGCTGCTGCCGGCAAAACCGGGCATCGTGCTGGTTTCAAGAGGATTGCCTTCATAGTTCCAGTCCTTAGCACGTGCAAGAGGAGGCTCTCCCGTCTCGGTCGGAAGATATTTGTCAATCTCAGGAAGGCGAAGCGGAAGCTTGTCTTCAGGAAGCGGGGTGGCAATGCCGTCCTTGTAGCAAATCGGGAACGGCTCTCCCCAGTAGCGCTGGCGGGAGAAGATGGCATCACGCAGACGGTAGTTTATCTTTCTGTGTCCGAGACCATGGCTTTCCACGTAGTCAATCGCAGCAGGAATGGCCTCCTTAACGCTCATTCCATTAAGGAAACCGGAGTTGCACATTGTGCCCTCCTTGGCATCGAAACTACTTTCGCTGATGTCGCAGCCTTCGATAAGAGGGATAATCGGAAGGTTGAATGCCTTTGCAAAGGCATAGTCGCGGCTGTCATGGGCAGGCACAGCCATAATTGCACCCGTGCCGTAGCCGGAGAGCACATATTCGGAAATCCACACCGGCACCTTCTCTCCCGTGAGAGGGTTCACCGCATAAGAACCGGAGAACACGCCGGCGACTGTCTTGGTCTGTGAAATGCGCTCACGCTCAGTCTTCTTGCGTGCTTGCGCGAGATAGGCCTCAACCTCGGCCTTTCTGTCAGTGGCAGTGAGTTTCTCCACCCAGTCACTCTCCGGAGCAAGCACGAGGAAGGTGACTCCGAAAACAGTGTCCGCACGAGTGGTGAAAATCGTCACGTCATATTCCTTTTCGCCATTATAAGTCTTGAAGACCATTTCGCAGCCCTGACTCCGGCCAATCCAGTTGCGCTGCATATCCTTCAGCGAGTCGGTCCAGTCGAGAGATTCAAGATCGTCGAGAAGCCTTCCGGCATAAGCAGAAACCCGGAGCTGCCACTGAGTCATCTTCTTCTGCTCAACCGGGTGTCCCCCGCGCACCGAGTAGCCCTCCTTGACTTCGTCGTTGGCGAGGACTGTTCCGAGCTTCGGACACCAGTTGACGGACGTTTCACCCTGATATGCGATGCGCCAGTTCATCAGGGCCGCGGCCTTCTGTCTTTCGTCAAAGGCATTCCACTGCTCCGCTGTAAAAGGCTCATGTTCAGAGCATGCCGCATTGACGGACTCGCTGCCGCCTGCGGCAAATGCAGCCTCAAGTTCCTCTATCGGACGCGCCTTCTGAAGGTCGTTGTCATACCAGCTGCCGAACATCTTGAGGAAAGCCCATTGAGTCCACTTGTAGTAGTCAGGGTCACAGGTACGGATTTCTCGAGACCAATCGTATGAGAAGCCTATGCGGTCGAGCTGCTCCCGATAACGGGCTATGTTCTTTTCCGTAGTTTCCTCCGGATGCTTTCCGGTCTGGATGGCATACTGCTCGGCAGGGAGGCCGAACGCATCGTAGCCCATAGGGTGAAGGACATTGAATCCGCGCAGACGCTTGTAGCGGCTGTAGATGTCGCTCGCGATGTAGCCAAGCGGGTGCCCCACATGAAGTCCCGCACCTGAAGGATAAGGAAACATGTCAAGGACGTAATATTTCGGTTTCGTTGGGTCGGTCTGAGCCTCAAACGTATGGTTTTCAGCCCAGTAGGCCTGCCAACGTGTCTCAATCTCTCTAAAATTGTAATCTGCCATATATTTAATGCCTTTTTATATTCAATTCAACTACCTAACCCTTATGTTGTTCACCCCGAATCCGCCCTTGCTGTTCTTCTCAAGCCGGAATTCGACAGGAAGAGTCATCGAGCAGCGGACCTTGTTGCCGTCCACGCGCCCCGGTTTCCATTTCGGGGAAGCGGAAATGACCTTGACGGCTTCGGCGTCAAGCTCTTCGCTGACAGAACGCGAAACCTTCACGTTTGTAATCTGCCCGTCTTTCTCAATGATGAAATCCACCATCACCGTGCCCTGTACGCCGTTTCGGACAGACGCCGAGGGATACTTCAGGTATTGATACACCCACTTTGACAGGAACTGCCTCGGGTCTGCGCTGCCAAGGAAAGTAGGGCGACGGTCGCACTCGTAGTAAGGCATAACGCCGTCATAGTCAACGCCGTTCCTCTTCGGGGCAGTCACCTTCTCGTAGAAAGAAGGGCGTATGCCGGTGTTGGCGAGAGTCGTCGAGAAGTCATAGAGATATTCGAGTATCCTTTCCATTGACGGATAGTCGATTATTGCCTCCGTGTCGCGCTCCGTGCCATGCTCCGGATATTTGCCGGTCGTGAAACATACGGATGGTATCTCCTTGGCATAGAACGCCCTATGGTCCGATGGGTAGGTCTCGGCGGAGGTAAGTTCAGGGCGTATCGGAAGAAGGTCCCCCTCAAGGCTGCGCAAGAGCGTGTTCATGTCGGCATTTGAAGCCGTGTAGGCATAAAAACCGTTGTTTCCGCAGCCTATGCAGTCGAGGTTTATCATCGCGTCGATATTCGCCGTCTCGGAGAATGCCCTGTTCAGAAAATACCATGCCCCCGCGTATGTCCGCGTGGAGGCTCCGAAGGCGATGAAAATGACGGAGCGTTTCAGTGAAAAGGAGTTATGCGACAGCATCCCTGCGAGTTCAAGCATCATCGCGAGACCGGAAGCGTTGCCGTTCGCACCGTAGTAGATTCGTTCCACAGCGACACCGTCGACGGTGTAGTTGTCAGAGCCGAGGTTGTCGAGACGTGCACCTATCACTACATAATGGTCGCGGAGCTTGGGATCGCTGCCTTGAATGTAGCCGATGACATTGCGTGAAGTGAGGGTGTCCCCGCTTTCGAGTGTTACCCCGAATGTGTTTCCCGCAGAAAAGTCAAGCATCTCGATACCCTTGGAAGACAGTACCTTGGCCACATATTCTGCGGCTGCCTTCTCCCCATCAGAACCCGGTGCACGCCCTTCTGTGTCGGCGGAGCTGAGCGAGCGGATGTGGTGGCGCAGCGCGGCTGTGGTCTCGCTGTCATAAAGCTCCTCGTACGAGCCGGTTTCAGTCCGGTACTGGGCAAAGGCCGGAAATGAGAGAGAAAGCATGGCAAACACGGCAAGAACCATAAAAACAGTTGTCCAGCCGAAGTTCGGCAGCTTTGCCTTCATATTAATTGTTGCTGAGTATCCACGCATCATCCGGACAGAATTTTTCTGATTTTACTTTTTCGTATACCCTGACGGCATCGGCGATCTTTGTCCTCGGCTCCACAGCCACTGCAGCCATTCCGTTGCTGAACCTCAGCACCGAAGAAGCATATCCCTCATCCGCCACTTTTGCAGCCATTCTCCCGGCATTCGAAACGGATTTGAAAGAACCGACAATTATGCTATAACCTCGGCAGAGATCACCATACACTGCACCTATTTCTGAAACAGCAAGAACCTTTGCATTCAAAGTCTCAAGCTTCGACAGGGCGGCAAGAGAATCCGCCGCAGCCTCCTCCACAATGCGCAGTGAATCCAGGCGTGCCTGCTCACGGGCAGCGGCCTCCGCCTTCACAGCTTCTACGGCGACACGTTTCTCGGCTATCTCCGCGCTTGTCGGCCTTCCGGCGAGCCCGCGGAAAAAGTCACAACCACAGACGAGTAAGGTGGCGGCAGTCAAGGCAAAAATGGCAGTTCTTTTCATATTCATCAACTTTTCGACATTGCTTGGACACTGTTTCGACGCAGTTTGTACACAGTTTGTACACAGTTTCGCGCATCCTCGGGATGACACGTTCAAAGCAATCTGCAAATTTAGGATAAAAATCCATATATTTGCAGTCTGTTTACGACATAGTGTTTCAAAAATCTATAATTTAACATAGGTATATATGAAATTTTTCGGTAAGGTTGGACATTTCTTCAAAGACATAGTGGATTTGTCCGGACATATGGACACGGCCGCGGCCGAGCAGTCGATAAGGTCGAACATTTACTTCAAGGGACCGAACGCATGGATTCTCGCGTTCTCGATAATCATCGCATCCATCGGGCTCAACATCAACTCGATTCCTGTCATCATCGGAGCCATGCTCATATCACCGCTGATGGGTCCTATCTTCGGAATAGGTCTTTCATTGGGAATCAACGACATAAAGCTTTTCAGGGACTCGGGAAAGAACCTCCTCACGATGATGGGAATCGCTCTCGTGGCCTCATGCCTCTACTTTCTCATCACCCCTCTGAACCTCAGCAACCCGACCGAGCTTCTGGCGAGGACAAACCCTACGATTTATGACGTGCTCATCGCTCTATTCGGAGGCTGCGCCGGAATATTCGAGCAATGCCGCAAGGAAAAGGGCACGGTGTTCTCCGGAGTGGCCATAGCGACAGCTCTCATGCCTCCGATGTGTACGGCAGGATATGGTCTCGCGAACGGCAACATGAGCTATTTCTTCGGCGCTCTCTACCTCTTCTTTATCAACTGCGTGTTCATCGCCCTCGCCACCTACCTCGCGACCAAAGTTCTCGGCTTCAATGTGATGAAGTTCAGCGACAGCAAGACGGAGAAGCGGACCAAGTGGATTATTGCAGTGGTGATGGTCATATTCATTGTCCCGAGCATCTGGTCTGCAGTGACTCTCATAAAGAACAACAACTTCGAAGACAAGGCCATCGGGTTCGTCCAACAGAACAAGTCTCTCGGCAATTCCATCATCTACGACTATAAGATAAGCCACGAAGATGGAGGTCGGGTCGAACTGTTCATAACGGGCGAGGAACTTTCCGCAGTCGAGCGCAACAATCTCTACGAACTCGCGAAGGCTGCCGGCCTCAAGCAGGAGCAGGTGGTCGTCAATGAGCACACTAACGGACAGAGCAAGGTGGAGAAGGAGCTTCTTCAGGGCATCTACGCACGCACCGACAGCGAGATAAACCGCCGCGACAACGAGATCAAGAGGCTTGAAGCGGAGATAGAACTGATCAAGAAGAACGAGATTCCGTACAGCCAGGTGACACGCGAGGCCATAAATTCCTGGCCGGAGATTACAGAACTCAGCATCGGTGACGGTGCAGGAGTGACTGCGGACAGCCTGCATGTCGACAAAAGGATTATCGTCGTGGCAAAGACCAGCAAGGCTATGACGTCCGTGGAAAAGGAAAAGTTCACCAAGTGGCTGGGCATCAGGCTGAACAGCGACAACGTCGAGTTCATCGAGGACGCGCCGGCAGTTCACCAGTCAAAGGGAACAAGGAAAAGCCACATCGGCAAATAAATCGCTATTTTTTGCGGCGCATGAAAAAGACACTTACACTTGACGCGATAGACCCGATTGAAATTTACGGGCCGGCAAACAGGCTTTTGGAGGCGCTTTGCGCTTATTTTCCTAAGCTAAAGGTGGTGGCCCGGGGAAATGAGCTGCTTCTGGACGGGGCGCAGGACGACATCATCGGGTTCAACGAAAAAATCAGCATGCTGATTGAGAAAAGAATGCACAAGAGGTCGCTCTCGGCTTATGATGTGGAGGAACTGTTCGAGGGCGGGAATGCCGCAGAGGAATTCATTATGCACTCGGATGCGCCGATTGTGTTCGGAAACGACGGAAAGCCGATTAAGGCACGGAACGTCACGCAGGAGAAGATGGTGAAGGCATATTTCGAGAATGACCTCATCTTTGCAGTAGGGCCTGCCGGAACGGGAAAAACCTATGTCGCCATCGCTTTGGCAGTGAGGGCGCTGAAGAACCGCGAGGTGAAGAGGATTATACTTACGAGACCGGCGGTGGAAGCCGGGGAGAGACTCGGATTTTTGCCGGGAGACCTCAAGGACAAGCTCGACCCATATCTCCAGCCACTCTATGACGCTCTCGGAGATATGATTCCTCCGAAGAAGCTACAGGAATTCATCGCTGACGGAACAATTCAGATTGCGCCGCTCGCCTACATGCGAGGACGCACCCTCGATCGTGCCTGCGTGATTCTCGACGAGGCCCAGAACACCAATCTCGGACAGCTAAAGATGTTCCTCACCCGAATGGGCCGTGATGCGAAGTTTATCGTCACCGGCGACGCCTCGCAGGTAGACCTGCCCAATAAGTCCGACAGCGGACTGCTGCGCGGGATGAAACTCGTGGAAGGCATCAAGGGCATTGCCTGCATCACTTTCACCAATGCTGACATTGTGCGGCATCCGCTGGTAACAAAGATCGTCAAGGCGTTCGACGGCGAATAGCGGCGAATCTGCTGAATCAAACAAAATCGCCTAAAATGACCACACACTAAAGCCCCTGAACCGGTTGCGGAGGTTCAGGGGCTTTCGTGTAACGGAGCAGTCCGCTTATCTGGCGGATTTTACTGCTGGCTGTTTTTTACGATTTCGTCGTACTTCTTGTAGGCTGCCTCATACTCAGCTCCCTGGGAGACGAAACGGTAGTAGATGTTCTTGAGGTAGAGGGCGACGTTGTTCTTGATGCTCTCGTCCTTTGATATGGCGTATGCCTTCTCGAACGGCTCGATGGCTTCCTTGAGGCACTGCTCAAACTGGGAGACGAGTTCCTCGTACTTCTTGTCGTCCATCTCGTTGGATGCCTTCTCGGAAAGGGTTACGGCATCGTTGTAGTACATGATGCCGGCTCCGATGTAGCCGTACTCGTAGTCAGGATTGATTTCAGCGCATTTGTAGTAGGACTCCTTGGCGGAAACCTTATCGCCGAGCTCGTTGTAGATGTTGCCCTTCACATAATAGAGGGAAGCATTGTTAGGCTCGTTCTGGATTGCCGCATCGATGAGAGTGAAGAGCTTGTTCGGATCTTCCTTGTTCTCGATGTAGAAGTTGATGAGCGAAATGAGAATGCTCTGACTGTCAGGGAACTGCTGGAATCCAGCCTCAAGAATCTCGCGTGCGGCATCTTTTTCTCCGATCTTATTGTAGATGTCGTGGAGTTTCGCAAACACCTCACCGCCCTCGTAATAGTACTTCGCGGCAAGGCATGACTCGAAGAAACCCTTTGCACGCTGATATTCTGCAACGGCAGCAAGAGAGTCCGTGGCTGCAAGCTGGTTGGCGTATGCCCATGAAGTGAAGCCGGCATTGTAGACGGCAGTGGTGTCAAGGCGATTGGAAGGGGCAGTTGATGCTGCCCTCGCAGCATTCTCGAAATCGAAACTGGCCTCCTTAAGTTCGCCGAGCGTGTAGGCGTTCATACCGTCGTTAAGGTACTTAGCGGCGATGTCGTCAAGAGCTGCAACGATCGGCTTTGTCTTTTTGCCGGCCACATCAAGCTCGCCTGCCTTTGCGTATGCCTCAAGTGCCTTTGCAAGCGCGTCCTCATAGACAGGCTTCGTGACATTGATAAGAACGAGCTGACCATTCTGATTGAAGTAGAGATCCTTGTCTGCAAACACCTGCTTCTGGCAAGGAGTGCCGCCAAGGTCAACAGTCTCGACAGAAAGCGGCTGTGCGTTCCCCGTAACGAGTTGAAGTTCAGCCTGGGAAGCTCCAAGCCAGAGTTGTCCCACCGGGCCGTTGTAGGCCTCGACGTATGCCTTTCCTATCTTCATCCAAGTGTCAGGTTTACCTGCCTTCTTAGGATTCTCTGCGGCAGTTTCAGCCTTTTCTACGGCTGAACGCAGCGCCTCGGGTGACTTCTGCTGTGCAGTTGCAATCATTGCTGACGAAAGCAGAACTGTCAATGCGATTAAAGTCTTCTTCATGATATTCAAATTTTGATGTGTTATATTATTCAATAATTCAAGTTTCGCAGGTATTCTAAATCGCACTTGCGAAACTTGATACTCCAATAATTACGCCTCATTTTCCGGAGTCTCGGAAGTCTCTGGAGTTCCCTGCCCGTCTGATACGCCATCGACAGGCTGTTCTGCAGGAGTCTCGGTCACCTCATCCTCGTCATCGCTCTTTGCGACCACTGAAACCGCTGCAATCGAGTCGCCGTCCTTGATGTTGATAAGTCTCACGCCCTGGGTTGCCCTGCCCGCGATGCGGATGTCAGAGACAGCCATTCGGATGGTAAGACCGGAACGGGTGATGATCATCAAATCATCATTGTCTGTAACGTTCTTGATGGCAATGAGTTCTCCAGTCTTGTCGGTGATGTTAAGGGTCTTCACGCCCTTGCTTCCACGGCTTGTCTTGCGATATTCCTCAAAATCGGAACGTTTTCCGTAGCCGTGGGCACTTACAACGAGAATAGAGTGGTCCGCAGCATCCTCTGCCTGAGGCTCGTAGCTGAGAAGTCCGATGACCTCGTTGCTCTCGCTGTCGAGGTTGATACCCTTCACACCGGCCGCAGTACGACCCATAGGCCTTACATCAGACTCTTCAAATCTCACACAGCGACCTTCCTTGCCGGCAATGAACAGCTGGCTGCTGCCGCTTGTAAGGGCAACGTCAAGAAGCTCGTCCCCTTCGCGGATGGTGAGGGCAATGACACCATTGGCACGCGGTCTTGAGTATGCTTCGAGCGTGGTCTTCTTGATGACGCCGTTCTTTGTGCAGAGAACCACATAATTATTGTTGATGTACTCCTCATCTTTGAGGTTGCGGACATTGAGATAGGCCTTGATTCTGTCTTCCGCCGTAAGGTTAAGAACGTTCTGGATGGCGCGTCCCTTTGATGACCGTGAGCCTTCCGGTATCTCATACACCTTGAGCCAGAAGCACTTGGCACTTTCCGTAAAGAGAAGGAGCGTGCTGTGCATGTTGGCAACATAAATGTGTTCGATGAAGTCCGCATCCCTCTTAGCCGCGCCCTTCATTCCGACGCCGCCACGAGCCTGAGTGCGGTACTCGGTGAGAGGAGTCCTCTTTATGTATCCGAGGTGTGAAATCGTCACGACAACGTCCTCGTCCGGATAAAAGTCCTCAGGATTGAATTCCTCGGCGGACATCGTAATCTCGGTACGTCTCGCGTCTCCGTACTTCTCCTTCATCTGCATGGTCTCTTCCTTGACGACGGCCATCTGCATGTCGTAACTTCCGAGAACGTCGATGCAGTATTTGATGAATTTCATCAGTTCGTCGTATTCGCTCTGAAGCTTCTCCCTTTCGAGTCCGGTGAGCTGCCTCAAACGCATCTCCACGATTGCGGAAGCCTGTATGTCCGTGAAGTCGAATTTCTCGATGAGCTGCGACTTGGCGTCGTCCACGCTCTTTGACGCACGGATTATGTTGATGATTTCGTCAATCACGTCGAGTGCCTTGAGCAGTCCTTCAAGAATGTGGGCACGTGCCTGCGCCTTCTTGAGATCGAACTTTGTCCTGCGCACAATCACCTGATGACGATGCTCGACGAAATGACGGATGAGATCCTTGAGATTCAGAGTGTAAGGACGGCCGTTCACGAGGGCGACGTTATTCACGCTGAAGCTTGACTGGAGCGGAGAATACTTGAAAAGGTTGTTCAGCACCACGTTGGAGTTCGCACCCTGCTTGAGCCGGATGATGACGCGCACGCCGTGGCGAGTGGTCTCATCGTTCACATAAGAGATTCCGTCAATCTTCTTGGTCTCAACGAGTTCCGCGATTTTCTCGATCATCTCACGCTTGTTGACCATATAAGGAATCTCGGTGACGACAATGGTCTCACGGCCGCTCTCGCTCACCTCGATTTCAGTCTTTGAGCGGATTACAATCCTGCCCTGGCCGGTCTCGAACGCATCCTTGATGCCTTGACGACCCATGATTATGCCGCCTGTCGGGAAGTCCGGGCCCTTGATGAAGTGCATGAGTTCCTCAACTGTGATGTCAGGATTGTCGATGTAGGCGCAGATGCCGTCGCAACACTCCGAGAGGTTGTGCGGTGCCATGTTCGTCGCCATTCCGACAGCGATTCCAGACGAACCGTTCAGCAGAAGAAGAGGAAGCTTGGTCGGCAGGACTGTCGGCTCCTGAAGGGAGTCATCGAAGTTGTTCTGCATGTCCACGGTGTCCTTGTCAAGGTCGCCGAGAATGTCCTCTGTAATTTTCTCAAACTTCGCCTCTGTGTAACGCATCGCGGCCACAGGGTCACCGTCCATTGAACCGAAGTTACCCTGACCGTAAACGAGCGGGTAGCGGACACTCCACCACTGCGCCAGACGCGCCATCGCGTCATAGACGCTGGAGTCTCCGTGCGGATGGTACTTACCGAGCACCTCGCCGACAATTCTGGCGGATTTCTTGGTCTGTCCGGAATAGGAAAGTCCAAGTCCCTCCATACCAAAAAGCACCCTTCTATGCACAGGCTTGAGGCCGTCCCTGACATCAGGAAGCGCACGGGAGACAATCACTGACATAGAGTAGTCAATGTACGCGCTCCTCATCTGCTGGTCGATGTCAACCTGCTCAATCCTGCCGGTCGTAATCTTTTCTTCGTTGTTGTTTTCCATATTTTACAATTTCTTTCTTCACTTAAGTTCGCAAGTATTCTAACCTCTTGCGAATATTAAACTTGTCTCATTTATCAACCTCTCAAACCCCACGCACTTTTTCTGTCCACGTTACCCCTCTCCTAAAAGTGGTGTTTCGCACTACGAAACTTGAGTAAGGATATGCCTTCTAAAAACATGCACCGACCGCATCAGTCAAGCGGCACGGCATAGCTTGCAAATATACGGAGATTTACGTAATTTTGCAAAAGCGGGGCGACAAAATATCGTTTCTAGCAAGAACATTCATAATATGAAAGTATCAATCTCTGACACACTGAATGCCATCGTGAATTATGCGAGGGAGGAGGCGATGCGAACCGGCAGCTACATGATCAGGACGGACCATCTTTTTCTGGGAATACTTCGCCACGAAGAAAATCTCGCTGCTGCACACATGAGGTTTCTCGGAATAGATCTCGCTGACCTTAAGGATTTTATAGACAGCAAGATTTCAGAAGGACGGCATATCCCCTACTCCGATATCGACAGCATTACGCTATCGAGGAGTACGACGAATATCATCAACATTGCGGTTTTTGAAGCCACGAAGTCCGGCTGCAGCGTAGTCGGGCCGCAGCACCTGCTGTTGGCGCTGAGCAAGGCAATGGCAAGTTATGGGACAATGTACCTGCGGGAACACGGAATCACCTACGACTTTCTTCTGGACGAGTTTTCGAAGCTCGGACTGCTCGGAGGCGAGTCCGCCCCGGAATCCGGGAACGCTCCGGAAGGAAACGGAGAGGCCGGGGCTGAAGGAAGCACGGAAGAGACCGGTGGAAGGAAAGCCCCCGGGGAAGCGCGGCATGAGGAACAGAGCCTGCTGGACGAATTCGGCTATGACCTCACGGCTGCGGCGCAGGAGCACAGGCTGGATCCTGTAGTCGGGCGCGAGGACGAAATTATGAGAGTGATTCAGATTCTGGGCAGGAGAAAAAAGAACAACGCTATGCTCATCGGTGACCCTGGAGTGGGGAAATCGGCCATCGTGGAGGGCATTGCCATAAGGATTTCGACGGGGAACATTCCGCCGACTCTCAAGGGCAAGCGCCTGGTTTCTCTCGACATAGCCTCGGTCGTCGCAGGAACTCGCTATCGAGGTGACTTCGAGAAGAGGCTCAAGGGAATCATGAACGAGATTGCCGCCAACCCGGACGTGATTCTGTTTATTGACGAGTTTCACACTATGGTCGGGGCAGGAGGCGGTTCCGGAAGCCTGGACGCGGCGAACATCCTAAAGCCGGCGCTGGCCCGCGGAGAGATTCAGTGTATCGGGGCGACGACCCTGGATGAGTTCCGCAAGATTGTAGAGAAGGACGGAGCGCTGGACAGGCGCTTTCAGAAGATTGTGGTTGAGCCCACATCGGCGCCGCAGACACTGTCGATTTTGGAGCGGATGTGCCCGAGATATGAGCAGTACCACGAACTGAGCTATAGCGAGGACGCGCTTGAAGCCTGCGTGTCGATGTCTGCGAGGTATGTGACGGACAGATGTCTGCCGGACAAGGCTCTGGACATCATGGACGAGGCCGGGTCGATGGTGAGGCTGCGCGGGGGTAAGGCCGTACGCAGGGAGGACGTCGCCGAGGTGGTGTCGAAGATGACCGGCATTCCGGTGAGCAGTGTGGCGCAGTCTGAAAGTCTGAGGCTTATGAGGATGAAGTCGCGGTTGGAGCAGCGGATAATCGGGCAGGACGAGGCCGTCGCCGGCGTCGTCCGCGCGATTCGGAGGAATCGCGCCGGGATCAAAGATCCCGCCCGCCCGATAGGAACCTTCTTGTTCGTCGGCCCTACAGGCGTCGGAAAAACCCAGCTTGCAAAGGCCATAGCCGAATATCTGTTTGACAGCGAAGACAATATGGTGCGTATCGACATGAGCGAATACTCGGAAAAGTTCAACGTCTCGCGCCTCATCGGAGCTCCTCCGGGCTATGTCGGCTACGAGGAAGGCGGACAGTTGAGCGAGAAAGTGCGCCGCAAACCCTACTGCGTGGTGCTTCTGGATGAGATTGAGAAGGCCCATCCGGACGTGTATAGCCTTCTGCTGCAGGTGCTTGACGACGGACGTCTCACCGACAGCGACGGCAACACCGTGGACTTCCGCAACACCATCCTTATAATGACTTCCAACGTCGGTTCCCGCGAGTTGGACGAGTACGGCAGTGGAGTCGGTTTCGTGACATCGGGAAGAAATGTCGTTGACAACCGGAGGACAGTGCTGAACAAGGCACTCAGGCGCACATTCCCGCCGGAATTCATAAACCGCATCGACGAGGTCATCTTTTTCGACAGCTTGACGCCGGAGAGCATTGCGAAAATTGTAAACATCGAGCTAAAGGCGCTACAGAGGCGGATTCTCGAGGCAGGCTACAGTCTCGACATCGCTCCGGCCGTGAAAAAGTTCATAGCCGTGGCCGGATTTGACCCCAGCTACGGGGCACGCCCGCTTCGCCGTGTAATACAGAGATTCGTGGAGGACCCTGTCTCCGAGTTCATAATCAGCGACAGGAGCAGAAAGAGCCGCAAGAAAGGAACAGTCCGTCTGCACATCGGGCTCTCTCCGGACAAAAGCGACACAACAGTCAGTGAGGCAAGACCGGGAAAATAGAGGCGATGCCCTGAGAATCAAGAAGTAAGGCACAGATTATGCAATCAGGGCTGCATATAAAACGGCCTCCGCATTGTCGGGCCATCAAAATTCAGACACAAATGAGAAAAGCGTTGAAAGTCATCTTCATCTGCGCCGTCGTGGCGCTGTGCTGTCTGCCGACCAAGGCACAGACGAAAAAGTCGAATATTCCCATTCCCGAGGGGACATACATGTTCGCGGAAAGGGATACATGCAAGCTCTTCATGGACATCTATGAGCCAGAAAAGGGTACGACAAAGTTCGTGACCGGGCGCGAGAAGCCGACCGTAATCTTCATGTTCGGAGGTGGTTTTGTAGGAGGAAGCCGAGATGACAAGGACTGCATGCCGCTTTTCAACGCGATGCTCAGAGAGGGGCTCAGAGTGGTCGCGATTGACTACCGACTCGGACTCAAAGGCCAGAAGAATGTAGGCCTCGGAAGCGTGGATGCCATTGACAACGCCATCCACATCGCTGTGGAAGACCTTTTCAGCGCCACCGGCTTCATCATCGACAATGCCGCAGAACTTGGAATCGACACAGGGAACATCGCGCTCATGGGCTCGTCAGCCGGCGCAATTTCCGTACTTCAGGCAGAATATGAAATATGCAACGGAAGCATGTGTGCGCAGGTTCTCCCCGAAGGGTTCAACTACAAGGGCGTGGTCTCACTCGCCGGGGCGATACTCAGCCGCAACGGGGCTCTCAAATATGCAAAGGCTCCATGCCCGATGCTACTTTTTCATGGCACGGCCGACAAGGTCGTGAACTATAAGCAGACGAAGTTTTTCAAAATCGGCTGGTACGGTTCCAACACCATCGCTTCCGTCTGCCGCAAAAACGGCTACAATCATTGTATCTACCGCTACGAGGGTGCCCGCCACGAGATTGCAGGCTCCGGACTTGAGAATCTTCCAGCCATTATGGAATTTCTCGAAGTCAATGTCTCCGACGGCATCGCCCGCAGCATAGACGCCACCGTCACCGATCCCCGCATCGAGCCCTCAACCCTCACCCTCAACGAGTTATACAACTAATCCAAACAGTTGAAAGAAAGAGAATGCATAAAAGGATGAGATGCAAGGCGCTCATTGAAGATGAAACCGCAGCAACCCAAGGCGCATAAGCGCCGTGCGTAGCGCACAGAAGCGCAGGCCTGTGGGATAGGGTCTCGCGGAGCACCACTTCCCCTTCGAGGGGACGGGAGGGGTCAATAAGAGGGTGAGGATTTCGAGGGCTTTTGCAACGAAGCAGGTCGCCTTTTAGGCTCCCCTTCAATTATAGTTCAGACATTTTTGTCAAACACAATTCAACCAACTTCCGCACCTGCGGCTTATAGTCCGGATTGCTGCTGCCGATGTGCCTGTTGGCAATGGCACAGCAGACGGTGCCGGCGTGATGCCCAAGGTGAGCTGCTATGCCGGCCACAGCCGAGCCTTCCATCTCGAAGTTGGTGATACGGTGGCCCTCATACTCGAAGCTCTCGAACTTGTCCACCATGTCCGGCATGGCGAGAGGCATGCGAAGAACACGTCCCTGCGGTCCGTAAAAGCCTGATGCGGAGATTGTCATACCCTTCACGGTGCAGTCGCTGAACTTGTCGATGAGTTTCTGGCTTGCAGCAACAAAATATGGGTCAGGAAGATGCTTTGCCCATCCGACATGCTTCTTGAAAGCCTCCTCAATTCCAGGAAGGGCTATCTTGTCGCGGTCCGCATACCAGTTGAGAAGCCCGTCGCATCCCACTGAAATGTGTGAAAAGATGAACGAGCCAAGCGGAATATCCTTCTGGATTGCACCACAGGTGCCGATTCTGAGAACGTTCAGAGAACGTTTTTGTGCCTTGACCTCACGGGTCTTGAAATCGATGTTTGCAAGGGCATCGAGTTCGTTCATAACGATGTCGATGTTGTCACAGCCGATTCCTGTCGAGACGATGGTGAAACGTTTCCCGTTAAACTTTCCGGTCGTTGTCACAAATTCCCTCGATGCGTGACGGAACTCAATGTCGGTAAGGAATTCCGCAACCATGTCGACACGGCCAGGGTCTCCAACAAGAATGACATTGTCCGCAAGTTCTTCCGGCTTCAGGTGCAGGTGGAACACGGAGCCGTCACCATTGATTATAAGTTCTGATTCTGCTATACGCATAATTCTCATTTTTTTAGTATTAAACAAATTACTCCCGATAGTTTACATTTCATAACGAAACTCCGCAATATCGGGCGTGATTCCGCAAATATAGTCATTTTTACTTTCGAAGTCAATTTAATGCCGTCCGATTTTTCCGAATGAGCGGATTTTATTATTTTTGCGGACGTTTATGCATCAATTCGTCGAATACCGATGCACTAAACGGACAACAAGACTGAAACGATAAAATCATAAAATTATGTGGCAAAGGATTCAAACCCTATATCTTGCTGTTGCGACGGCGCTGCTGACATCCATGTTCTTCTGCAAGTTCGCAACCGTCATCGGACCGGACGGAGCCGAAGCGACAATCAAATATTTCGAGAAGGTTCCCTACTGCTTCCTCCTCATCGTGACGCTCATCGGCAACGTGTTCTCTCTGTTCGCCTTCAAGATAAGGATTCCACAGATGAGGGTCGCCACTCTCTCGGCGATAAACCTGCTCGCGTTCCAAATCTGGATAATCGTGGACGTGGTTCGCGGATGGAACGAGATGGTGTTCTCGGTGACGGCGCTCTTCCCGCTTGTTGCGATGGTTCTGGACATTCTTGCAGCACGCAACATTATGCTTGACGAGGCTATGGTGCAGTCGGCATCGCGCCTGCGTGCATCAAAAAGACGGCGTAAATAACTGAACAAAAAATTTAAACAACTTCTTATCGACGCCTAAGAAAACTTCGCAAGGACGGCCTTCTCGTAGGTCTTGGTGACGGGGATGGTCTGGATGTTTTCGCGGTCAAGTTCGAGGACGAATGAGTCTCCTTCCTTACGGAGCACCCGGACGTGCTCGGTGTTGACGACATACTTTCTGTGGCAACGGACAAGGGTGCTATCCCGAAAAGTCTCCTCGACAGTCTTCAGGCGGCAGCGGAGCATGTACTGCTTGAGTTCACCGTTCCCGTCATCATACCACACCTTGATGTAGTTGTCGTCAGACTCTATATAGTAGAGATTGCGGCGGCGCACCGAAAAACGCAACGTTCCCCCGATATCGAAGAGGGTAATTTTCTGGTCATCGTCCTCAGGTTCCGGCTCGTCCGTGACGACGTTGCTGTAGTTCATCAGGCGTATAATCTTCTCCTTCTCGACGAGCACAAAATAGAGGGTCGAAATCACGTAAGGCACCGCCAGAGAGATGCTCCCATACAGCAGGGCCTTCAGAAACACCTCATAAACCGTCATGTCGTCCGGCACTTCTGAAATCAGGACCGTAAAACCGGTGTATATCCCACATATCAGCACAATCTCCGCAATGCACCAGAGCACATAATGCCAGACCTTCATCTCGAAGAGATACTTAGTCTTGTACATCGCCACCCGACTGAGCACCAGCACAATGACGCAGAGGCAGAAGAAAAGCAGGGTGTAAAGAAAACGAGAGGAATAGCCGAGTTCGAACCATGCCGTCTTCGAGAACGGGACATACAGGTTCATGAACACCACGGCAAACAGCACCGAGAATGTCACCTGCCCAACGAGCTGGAATCTATCCAAAAGATAACGCGGTAAGTTATTTTTCATATTATCGTCTCCTGCATTGGATGGACAAAAGTATTAAA